>SFDE01000013.1 GCA_004558805.1 Faecalibacterium prausnitzii
GGGAGTGATGAATACCACTCCATTGGAGCGGCCGACGAGGCTCGAACTCGCTACCTCCACCTTGGCAAGGTGGCGCTCTACCAGATGAGCTACGGCCGCATATCGGTGCATTTACCCTTGCACCCGTCATTGCTGACGCCCTGAAAACAAGTTTCAAAGTAGGTGAAGACTTTCGCCTTCGTGATGGCGACCCGGATCGGGCTCGAACCGACGACCCCCAGCGTGACAGGCTGGTGCTCTAACCAACTGAGCTACCGGGCCATACCGGAGCAACTGTTGCTGCTCCTTAATGGAGCGGCCGACGAGGCTCGAACTCGCTACCTCCACCTTGGCAAGGTGGCGCTCTACCAGATGAGCTACGGCCGCATATTGGAAACCCTGCGGGGTTCCCTGACTGGTGCCTCCGATCGGAATCGAACCAATGACACGGGGATTTTCAGTCCCCTGCTCTACCGACTGAGCTACAGAGGCGCACCGGACGATGATTATTATACCTGAAATTTCGATTTTGTAAAGGGGTAAATGCAAACTTTTTAAAAAAATTTGCGAAATTTTCAAAACTAGACGATGCAGCGCACAAAATAAGAATGACTTTTTTGACTCAAAAGGATGAGCCGGGGGATCGAAAAGAATATTTGACTTTAAAAACAACCTATGGTTTAATAAAAGAAACAAAAACAGGCGCTTTTGCTTTTCTGCTGTGGGGCATACCTATATATAGAAAAAGTGAAAGCGCTTTATAAATGACGCCAAAGGCATCGTTTATAGTATTTCCCGGGAGGATCAGCATGGCAAAGAAACAGGAATATGGCAACGAGAGCATTACGTCCCTGAAGGGCGCCGACCGTGTGCGCAAGCGTCCGGCGGTGATCTTTGGCTCCGACGGCGTGGAGGGCTGCGCCCACTCTATTTTTGAGATCGTATCCAACTCCATCGACGAGGCACGGGACGGACACGGCGACACCATCAACGTCACCCGCTGCAAGGACGGCAGCGTTATGGTGGAGGACTTTGGTCGTGGTATGCCGGTGGATTGGAACAAGGGTGAGGAGCGGTACAACTGGGAGCTGCTGTTCTGCGAGATGTATGCCGGCGGCAAGTACGGCGAGGGCGAGGATAACTACGAGTTCAGTCTGGGTCTCAACGGTCTGGGTCTGTGTGCCACCCAGTACGCCTCTGCATGGATGACCGCCGACATCTACCGGGACGGCTTCCACTACCATCTGGATTTCCAGAAGGGCGAAAACGTGGGGGGCTTGCAGAAGGAGCCCTACAAGGGACGCCGCACCGGCAGTATCATCCACTGGAAGCCCGATGACGAGGTGTTTACCGACATCGACGTCCCCGGCAGCTACTATAAGGATACCCTCCGCCGGCAGGCGGTGGTAAACGCAGGGCTGACCCTGAACTTTACGGACGAAAAGGAAAAGGACCCTGCCACCGGCAAGCCCTGGAAGGAAAGCTGGTGCTATGAGCACGGCATTGCAGACTATGTGGCGGAACAGGCAGGGCAGGACAGCCTGACCCCGGTGTTCAGCTGCGAAAGTGAGGCGATGGGACGGGACCGTGAGGACCAGCCGGACTATAAGGTGCGGATGAGCGCCGCATTCTGCTTCTCTAATAAGGTGCAGCTGCTGGAATACTATCACAACTCCTCCTGGCTGGAGCACGGCGGCAGCCCGGAACACGCAGTGCGCACCGCCTTTGTGTACCAGATCAACAAGTACCTGAAGGACAAGAACCTCTACAAGAAGGGCGAAAGTGCCATCAGCTTTCAGGACGTACAGGACTGTCTGGTGTACGTGTCCTCCAGCTTCTCCACCCGCACCAGCTACGAGAACCAGACCAAAAAGGCGATCACCAACAAGTTTGTGTCTCAGGCAATGACCGACTTCCTGAAACATTATCTGGAAGTGTATTTTCTGGAAAAGCCCGAGGAGGCACAGAAGATCTGCCAGCAGGTGCTGGTGAACAAGCAGAGCCGGGAGCACGCCGAAAAGACCCGCCAGAGCATCAAAAAGACCCTGTCCACCCAGATCGATCTTGCCAACCGGGTGCAGAAGTTCGTGGACTGCCGCACCAAGGACGCCTCCCGCCGGGAACTCTACATCGTGGAGGGCGACTCGGCTATGGGCGCAGTCAAGCAGAGCCGGGACAGCGATTATCAGGCGATCATGCCCATCCGCGGCAAGATCCTCAACTGCCTGAAGGCGGACTATGCCCGGATCTTCAAGTCCGATGTCATTGTGGATCTTGTAAAGGTCATGGGCTGCGGAGTAGAGCTGGGCGGCAAGCACAACAAGGAGCTTGCCACATTCAATCTGGACAACCTCCGGTATAACAAGATCGTCATCTGTACCGATGCGGATGTGGACGGCTATCAGATCCGCACCCTTGTGCTGACCATGCTGTACCGGCTCACCCCCACCCTTATCAACGAGGGCTATGTGTATATCGCAGAATCCCCCCTGTACGAGATCACCACCAAGGACCGCACCTATTTTGCCTACACCGAGCCGGAAAAGGCGGCATTCCTGAAGGAGATCGGAGACAAAAAGTACACCATCCAGCGTTCCAAAGGTCTGGGCGAAAACGACCCGGAGATGATGTGGCTCACCACCATGAACCCGGAGAGCCGCCGCCTGATCAAGGTGCAGTCTGCAGATGTGGAGGAGACCGCCCGGGTCTTTGACCTGCTGCTGGGAGACAATCTGGCAGGACGCAAGGAACACATCGCCCTTCACGGCGCAGAATATCTGGACGATCTGGATGTAAGCTGATGAACGGACTCCCCCAGTCTGCTTCGCAGACAGCCCCCTCGGAGAGGGAGCCTCTGGCGAAGAGATGAAGCTTTATGCCCTGCCAAAACCTCCCTCATAGAGGAAGGCGGCATTGCGTCAGCAATGACGGAAGGAGTTTGTTCCCGATAAAGAGGATTTACAATGGCAAAAAAATCGACCAAGAAAACCATAAAACCCGTCCGCCCGCAGCTGGGAGACGGGGTGGAGATCCTGAACGCCGGCAGTGTGCTGGAGGATCCCATTACCCGGACGCTGGAAGTAAACTATATGCCCTACGCCATGAGCGTCATCGTCAGCCGTGCGCTGCCGGAGATCGACGGCTTTAAACCGGCGCACCGGAAGCTGCTGTACACCATGTATGAGATGGGGCTGCTGAAGGGGGCACGGACCAAGTCTGCCAACATCGTGGGCAGCACCATGCACCTGAACCCCCACGGTGACGCCGCCATCTATGACACCATGGTGCGCATGGGCAGGGGCAACGAGAGCCTGCTGATGCCCTTTGTGGACAGCAAGGGCAACTTTGGCAAGGCGTACAGCCGGGATATGTCCTGCGCTGCCGCCCGTTACACCGAGGCAAAGCTGGAGCCGGTGTGCGAGGAGCTGTTCCGGGACATCGACCGGGAGACCGTGGACTTTGTGCCCAACTACGACGGCACCACCACCGAGCCCACCCTGCTGCCGGTGACCTTCCCCACCATCCTGGCAAACAACACCCTGGGTATCGCCGTGGGTATGGCGTGCAACATCTGCTCCTTCAATCTGGCAGAGCTGTGCGCCACCACCGTGGCACTGATGAAGGACGAGCACCACGACATTGCCTCCACCATGCCCGCCCCGGACTTTGTGGGCGGAGGACAGATCCTCTACGATGAGGAGCAGATGCGGCAGATCTACGAAAATGGACGGGGCAGTGTAAAAGTCCGTGCCCGGTACAACTTTGTGCCCGGGGAGAATATGATCGAGATCACCCAGATCCCGCCCACCACCACGGTGGAGGCGATCATGGACAGGATCGCCGAGCTGGTAAAGACCGGCAAGGTAAAGGAGATCAGCGACATGCGGGACGAGACCGACCTGAACGGTCTCAAGCTGACTCTGGACCTGAAGCGGGGCGTGGACGCCGAAAAGCTCATGTCCAAGCTGTTCCGGACGACTCCGCTGGAGGACAGCTTCAGCGCCAACTTTAACATTCTGGTGTCCGGGCAGCCCCGGGTCATGGGAGTCCGGGAGATCCTGCGGGAGTGGACCGCCTTCCGGATGGAGTGCGTGCGCCGCCGTACCTACTACGACCTCCACGGCAAAGAAAAGCGGCTGCACCTGCTGCAGGGTCTTGCCGCCATCCTGCTGGACATCGACAAGGCGATCCGGATCATCCGCACCACCGAAGAAGAAGAGGAAGTGGTGCCCAACCTGATGATCGGCTTTGGCATCGACGAGGTGCAGGCGGACTATGTGGCAGAGATCAAGCTGCGGCACCTGAACCGGGAATATATCCTCAAGCGCACCAGTGAGATCCAGCAGCTGGAAACGGACATTGCGGACCTGCAGGACATTCTTGCCAAGCCTGCCCGGATCCGCCGCATCATCATGAAGGAGCTGGCAGAGGTATCCAAAAAGTATGCCAAGCCCCGGCGCACCGAGATCCTTTACGATCTGCCGGAGGAGGATAGCGGGGCAGAGGAGCAGACCGTGCCGGACTACCCGGTGACGGTGTTCTACACCCGGGAGGGCTACCTGAAAAAGATCCCGCCCCAGAGCCTGCGCACCGCCGGCGCCCACAAGCTGAAGGAAGGGGACGAGATCATCCAGCAGGTGGAGACCAGGAACGATCTGGAAGCGCTGTTCTTTACGGACAAGCAGCAGGTGTACAAGGTGCGTCTGGCAGAGCTGGAGGACGGCAAGGTGGCACAGATGGGCATTTATGTGCCCGGACGGCTGGGCATGGAAGAAGGGGAGAACATCCTGTCCATGGTCATCACCAGAGATTACAGCGGTCATATGCTGTTCTTCTTTGCCGGGGGCAAGTGCGCCCGGATCCCCCTTGCCTCCTACGCTACCAAACAGAACCGGCGGAAGCTGCTGAAAGCATATTCCGACAAGGAGCCTCTTGCCGCTCTGCTGTTCCTGCCGGAGGACACCGAGATCGCCATCCGCACCAGTGCGGGACGGATGCTGCTGGTGGGTGCGGCACAGATCGCTGCCAAGACCACCCGGGACAGTCAGGGCGTGGCAGTGGTGACCCTGAAAAAGAACCAGACCATCACCTCGGTGGTGCCGGCGGATACGCTGGAACTGGCAGATCCCCACCGGTACCGGGTGCGGACTCTGCCTGCCACCGGCGCACTGATCCGTGCCGAGGACAAAGGGGAGCAGATGAGCCTGCTGTAAAATGTTTTTATAAAAATGGCTCCGCTTCGCTCTGCCATTCTTAGCGGAAGTTGATTTTAAGGATCGCAAATTGGAAAAATCTGCGGATTTTTCCAATTTGCCTTTTCACAAGAAAGGTCGCAACGGCAAACAGCATCTTGCTGCTGTCGGCTTGCAGCCGTCACGCAGCGGAAAAATGCATTTTCCGGCAGCGACCCCACCTGTGAAAATGTGTTTGTCGCAGCCCGCAGGCTGCGACAAACACGAAAATAAAAATGAAATTTCCGCTGTTATTGTCAGAGCGAAGCGGAGACAATTCTAAATCGTTTGCCTTGAAAAGAGGAAGCTGCAATGCAAAACATCGACCTGATCTGCGTGGGAAAACTGAACGCAAAATACTTTGCGGAGGGGGTGGCGGAGTACCAGAAACGCCTTGCCGCCTTTGCCTCCTTCCGCATCATCGAGCTGCCGGAGGAGAAGATCGAGGAGAAGAACGCCTCCGAGGCGGTGGTAAAAAAGGCGCTGGACAAGGAGGGCAGAGCCATCCTTGCCAGTGTCCGCAAGGGTGCCGCCATCGTAGCGATGTGCATCGAGGGCAAACAGATCTCCTCCGACGAGCTGGCGCAGTTTCTGGCGGACCGTGCCGGCAGCGGGGCGGGGGATGTGGCGTTTGTCATCGGTTCCTCTCACGGGCTGTCCGATGAGGTAAAGAAGGCGGCGGCGCTGAAGTTCAGCATGGGGCGCATCACTATGCCCCATCAGCTGGCACGGCTGGTGCTGACCGAACAGATCTACCGTGCCTGTACCATCAATGCCGGCATGAAGTACCACAAATGACACCGGAAAGGGGCACTGCCCTTTACAACCCGGGCAAAACATGATAAAGTAGAGGTGCTGCGCTGCAAAAGGCGCAGCACCGCCCGGCGGTGGGGAAAGCCGCCGGCAGAAACTACAACACGACACGGCAAACCAGCCGCGGACGGAAAGGATGTACTTACAATGGAACAGAGCGAAAAGACCCTTGACATGATCGTCAATCTCTGCAAGAACCGTGGTTATGTGTTCCCCGGTTCCGAGATCTACGGCGGTCTCGCCAACAGCTGGGACTACGGTCCTCTGGGCGTTGAGTTCAAGAACAACGTCAAAAAGGCATGGCTGAAGAAATTCGTGCAGGAAAGCCCCTACAATGTGGGTCTGGATGCAGCTATCATCATGAACCCCCAGACCTGGGTGACCACCGGTCACGTTTCCAGCTTCTCGGACCCCCTGCTGGACTGCCGTGCCTGCAAGGCACGTCACCGTGCGGACAAGCTCATCGGGGAGGAGCACCCGGAAGTCAACGTGGACGCCATGAGCTTTGACGAGATGGATGCTTTTATTGCAGAGCATCAGGACATCGTCTGCCCCGTCTGCGGCAAGCACGACTTTACCCCCATCCGTAAGTTCAACCTGATGTTCAAGACTGCCATCGGCGTCACCGAGGACAGCTCTTCCACCTGCTACCTGCGTCCCGAGACTGCACAGGGCATCTTTGTGAACTTTGCCAACATCCAGCGCACCACCCGCCGTAAGCTGCCCTTTGGTGTGTGTCAGGTGGGCAAGGCATTCCGCAACGAGATCACCCCGGGCAACTTTACCTTCCGCACCCGTGAGTTTGAGCAGATGGAGTGCGAGTTCTTCTGCAAGCCCGGCACCGATCTGGACTGGTTTGCTTACTGGAAGGACTACTGCGAGAACTGGCTGCTGAGCCTGGGCATCAAGAAGGAGCACCTGCGTCTGCGTGACCATGAGCCTGCAGAGCTTGCCTTCTACAGCCGTGCCACCACCGATATCGAGTACGCCTTCCCGTTTACCGACTGGGGCGAGCTGTGGGGCATTGCAGACCGTACCAACTACGATCTGACCCGCCATCAGGAGGCTTCCGGCAAGAGCCTGGAGTACTTTGACAGCGAGACCAACGAGCACTACATCCCCTACGTCATCGAGCCTTCTCTGGGCTGCGACCGTGTGGCTCTCGCCTTCCTGTGCGAGGCATACGACGAGGAGCATCTGGTGGACAGCAAGGGCAAGGAGGACGTGCGCACCGTGCTGCGTCTCCATCCGGCTCTGGCTCCCTACAAGTGCGCTGTGCTGCCCCTGAGCAAGAAGCTGGGCGAAAAGGCAATGGAGATCCGCAACCAGCTCAGCAAGTACTTTATGGTGGACTACGACGACACCGGTTCCATCGGCAAGCGTTACCGCCGTGAGGACGAGATCGGCACCCCCTTCTGCATCACTGTGGACTTTGACACCGTGGGCGACGAGGCAAAGGGCATTGCTGCCGACAACTGCGTCACCGTCCGTGACCGTGACACCATGGAGCAGGTCCGTATGCCCATCAGCGAGCTGAAGAGCTACATCGAGAGCAAGATCGAGTTCTGATCGTTTTTTCAGGAGCCATTCCCGCCGGGAGTGGCTCCTTTTGCTTGTGCAGGAGCCGGGATTGCGGTATACTGGGACCGGAATCATACAAAATTTACACCACAGGAGGCTTTACCGTGGAAAACTTCAACGAACTGCTGCAGAAATACGCTGACTTTATCGTCCGGGTGGGGGTGAACCCCCAGCCCGGGCAGGTGCTGATCATCAACTGCCCGCTGGATGGTGCGCCGCTGGCACGGCTGTGCGTCCGCAGCGCCTACGAGGCAGGGGCACGGGATGTGCAGGTGAACTGGACCGATGACCAGACCACCCGTATCCGGATGGAGCTGGGCAGCGAGGAGGCACTGACCGACCACAAGGGCTGGCAGCTGCGCCGGTATCTGGATTACGCCGAGAGCGAGGGCAGCGTCTGCGTGCTGCACCTCATCGCCGACGACCCGGAGCTGTTTGCCGGGCTGGACGGGGCAAAGATCAGCCGGGTGAACAACTCCAACCGCAGCTTTATGCAGCCCTGGCGGGAGTACACCATGAACGACCGGGTCCAGTGGTCCATTGCCGCCCTGCCGGCAAAGCCCTGGGCTACCAAGATGTTCCCGGAGCTGGATGCAGACGCCGCTGTGGAAGCGCTGTGGAAGCTGATCTTTGACGTCTGCCGGGTCAGCGGCGGCGACCCCGTAGGGGAGTGGAGGCAGCATCTGGCACGGCTGGATGAGCTGGGCACAAAGATGAATGCTCTGGATCTGGAAAGCGTCCATTTCCGCAGCGGCAACGGCACCGACCTGACGGTAGGGCTTGCAGAGCAGGCAGTGTGGGAGAGCGCCGGCAGCAAAAACGAGCGGGGGGTCTCCTTCCTGCCCAATATCCCCACCGAAGAGGTGTTCACCGCTCCCCACAAGGACCGGGTGGACGGCATCGTCTATGGCACCAAGCCCTATGTGTTCAACGGGCAGCTCATCAAGGGCTTCCATGTGACCTTTAAGGACGGCAAGGTGGTGGAGCACGGCGCAGAGGAGGGAGCAGAGCTGCTGGGACAGCTGCTGGACACCGACGAGGGCGCACGGCACATCGGTGAGGTGGCGCTGGTGCCTGCATCCAGCCCCATCAACCGCAGCGGCAAGCTGTTCTACAACACCCTCTTTGACGAGAACGCCGCCTGCCACATCGCCTTTGGCGACAGCTACCCCGGCACCACCGTGGGAGGCACCAGCCTTTCCAAGGAGGAGCTGGCAGCCCGGGGCATGAACCATTCTTCTCTCCATGAGGACGTGATGGTGGGCGCCGAGGACACCGAGATCACCGGAAAATGCCGGGACGGCAGGACCGTGGAACTGTTCAAAAACGGTGTATGGGTGCTGTAAATTCCCGCAAAAGCGAAAAAATCCTGAAAAAAGCTTGCATAAATCGCAAGAGTATGCTATATTCTAGTAGTACGAAATAGTTAACCTGAAACGTGGGCCGCAAGGTCCGCGTTTCTTGTTTGTCTGGAGGTTTTTATGGCGAAGCAGTCTGGCGGCAACACCGCCCAGAGAGTAGAAGCGCTTGTCCGCCCCACGGTGGAGGGCATGGGTCTGCGCCTGTGGGATGTGGTTTTTGAGAAGGAAGGACCGGACTGGTATCTTCGCATCCTCATCGACCGGGACGGTACGATGGACACCGATACCTGTGCCGATGTGTCCCACGCACTGGACCCCATTCTGGATGAGGCGGACCCCATCGACCAGAGCTACTATCTGGAAGTGGGCAGCCCCGGTCTGGGACGGAAACTGACCCGTCCGGAGCACTACGAGCTGCTCAAGGGGCAGAAGATCCGGGCAAAGCTCATCCGTCCCGGTGCAGACGGCAGCCGGGAGCTTGCCGGCATCCTTGCCGGACGGCAGGGCAGCACCGTGACGCTGGACACCGATAAGGGTGCCGTGAGCTTTGAGGTGAACGCCGCATCCAGCGTACAGCTGTGCGATGACGAAGATCTGTTTGACTGATCCTTATACAAATAGAGAGAAAATTACAGGAGGAACCCGAAAAATGGCAGCAGCGAACAACGAATTTTTTGAAGCTCTCTCCATGCTGGAGCACGAGCGTGGGATCACCGCCGAGTACCTGATCGACAAGATCAAGGCTGCGATCGTGATCGCCGTAAAGAAGAACTACGAAGTGGAAGATGACAACGTGATGGTGGAGATCGACCCCGCCACCGGCAGCTTCAACGTGGCACTGGTGCAGGACATCGTGGCAGACGAGGACTGGTACGATGAGCACACCCAGATCGGCGAGACCGAGGCACAGCACATCCGCAAGTCCTACAAGGCAGGCGACCGTCTGGTGACCCCCCTCAAGACCAAGGAGTTTGGTCGTATTGCCGCCCAGACCGCAAAGCACGTGATCCGTCAGGGCATCCGGGAGGCAGAGCGGAGCCAGCAGCTCAGCGAGATCCAGTCCCGTGCCCACGACATCGTGCAGGCAACGGTCACCCGTGTGGACCCGGAAAAGGGCATCGTGGCGGTGGATCTGGGCAAGGGCGGCGAGGCGATCCTGCCCCGCAACGAGCAGGTGCCCGGCGAGGTGTACACCGAGGGTCAGACCCTGCAGGTCTACGTGGTGGACGTGGTCAGCGGCGAGCGTGGCGCCCGTGTCATGATCAGCCGCACCCACCCGGGTCTGGTAAAGCGTCTGTTTGAGCTGGAAGTGCCGGAGATCTTTGACGGCACCGTGGAGGTCAAGGCGATCAGCCGTGAGGCAGGCGCCCGCACCAAGATGGCAGTCTGGTCCAAGGACCCCAACGTGAACCCTGTTTCCGCCTGCATCGGCGAGCACGGCAGCCGTGTTGCCGCCGTGGTGGAAAAGCTGGGCGGTGAAAAGATCGACATCGTCAAGTGGAGCGAGGATATCTCTGAGTTCATCTCCGCAGCCCTCAGCCCCGCCAAGGTGGTCAAGGTGGAGCTGCTGCCCGGGGACACCCGTTCCTGCCGTGTTACCGTGCCGGATCAGCAGCTGAGCCTTGCCATTGGCAACAAGGGTCAGAACGCCCGCCTGTGCGCACGCCTCACCGGCTATAACATTGATATCCGCCCCGAGAGCGGCTATTACGGCGAGGAAGAGCCCAAGAAGGAGAGCGAGACTGCTGCCGAGTGATCCCGGCACAGCCTGCCAAAGGAGGGAATACCGGATGGCACAAAAAAAGATCCCGGCACGGCAGTGTATCGGCTGCATGACCAGCCGCCCCAAAAAGGAGCTGGTGCGTGTGGTGCGTGCACCCAGCGGAGAGATCAGCATTGATCTGGTGGGCAAAAAGCCCGGTCGCGGCGCATACCTCTGCCCGGACCCCGCCTGCCTTGCCAAGGCAAAAAAGAAAAAGGCGCTGGAGCGCTGCTTTGAGCAGCCGGTTCCCGCCGAGGTATACGATGCTTTGGAAGCCCAGCTTACCGAAGCGGCAAAGGAGGCGGCAGCCCGTGGCGAAAAAGAATAATACCCCCGCAAAGCCCAAGCTCCAGCCGGAGGAAGCGCTGTTTCAGGCAGTGAGCCTGTGCCGGAAGGCAGGGGCGCTGACCATGGGCTTTGACCCGGTGGAAGAGGCGTGTGTCAAGGGCAAGGCATGGCTGGTGATGGTGGCATCCGACATCAGCCCCAAGACCCTGCAGCGCCTGAACTATGCAGTGGGTGATCTGGTGGACGTGATCACCATGCCCCTGACCCAGGATAAGCTTGCTGATATCAGCCGCAAGCCTGTGGCTGTTTATGCGGTCACCGACCGCAACCTCGCAAAGCTCTGCTTTGACCGTCTGTCGGACTGCGGAGCAATCCAAAATGAGGAGGAAATGACCGAATGATCGTAAAATATAAGGTAAGTGATTTTGCAAAAGACCTGAACCTGTCTGCAAAGAAGGTTCTGGATGAGCTGGCTGCCATGGGCAGCACCGGCAAGAAGAACAGCTCCAATCTGGAGGAGAACGAGCTGAACTACCTGCTGGAAAAGTTCAGCAGGGATAACAGCGTGGCAGACCTGAACGAGTTTCTGAACAGTGCCAAGGCACCCAAGGAGGAGCCTAAGCCCGCTGAGAAGAAGCCGGTGGAGAAGAAGGCAGATAAGAAGCCCGAGGCTCCCAAGGCAGAAAAGAAGGAAGAGCAGGCAAAGCCCAAGGCAAACGCCAACAACAAAAAGCCGGAGCAGCACAAGAAGCGGGAGGAAAAGACCGTTTCCTTCAGCGAGCTGGCACGGCAGACCGGCGCAAAGGCAACTGCCGCCCCCGCACAGTCCGTGTCTGTGCGTCGGGAGGACAATCAGGTCACCGTGGATACCCGCACTGTGGATATGAACGTGGACCGCTTTGACGCCCGCTACGATGACCTTGCCTCCACCAAGAACACCGAGAACCGCCGCAAGCCCACCCCGCAGGGCAACAAGCAGAAGTTCACCCAGCGTGGTCAGCGGCAGCGTCAGCAGTTCCAGAAGGGCAAGCGGGAGACCGAGTTTGAGCGTCTCCAGCGGATCCAGCTGGAAAAGGCACGCAACGCCCAGCTGAAGGTGATGATCCCCGATGAGATCACCGTGGGCGAGCTTGCCACCCGTCTGAAGCAGCAGGCGGGCAAGGTCATTGCCAAGTTCATGCAGATGGGCGAGATGCACGCCATCAACGACGTCATCGACTTTGACACCGCCGCCCTGCTGGCAGAAGAGTTCCACGCCAAGGTGGAGCACGAGGTCCATGTGACCATCGAGGAGCGTCTGTTCACCCAGGAAGAGGATGCCCAGGAGGATCTGGTGGAGCGTCCCCCGGTGGTCTGTGTCATGGGTCACGTGGACCACGGCAAGACCAGTATTCTGGACGCCATCCGCAAGACCAACGTCACCGCAGGGGAAGCCGGCGGCATCACTCAGGCGATCGGCGCTTACCAGGTCAAGATCAACGACAGCCTCATCACCTTCCTGGATACCCCGGGTCACGAGGCGTTTACCTCCATGCGTGCCCGTGGTGCCAACATGACCGACATCGCCATTCTGGTGGTGGCAGCAGACGACGGCATCATGCCCCAGACCATCGAGTCCATCAACCACGCCAAGGCTGCAAACGTCAAGGTCATCGTGGCGATCAACAAGATGGATAAGCCCACCGCCAACCCCGAGCGGGTCAAGGAGAGCCTGACCAAGTACGGTCTGATCGCTGAGGACTGGGGCGGAGATGTGGCTTGCATCCCCGTGTCCGCCGTCACCGGCATGGGCATCAACGACCTGCTGGAGCGGGTGGCTCTGGAAGCAGAGGTCATGGAACTGAAGGCTAACCCCAACCGCCGTGCCAAGGGTGCTGTGGTGGAGGCACGTCTGGATAAGGGTCAGGGACCCATCGCCACCATTCTGGTGCAGAACGGTACCCTCCACTCCGGCGACGTCATCATTGCCGGCACCGCCGTGGGTCGTGTGCGTACCATGCGCAACGACAAGGGCGTGCTGCTGAGCGATGCCGGTCCCTCCACCCCTGTGGAGATCACCGGTCTTACCGCTGTGCCGGAGGCAGGCGACCTGTTTGAGGCAGTCGAGGACGAGCGTCTGGCACGTGAGCTTGCCGAGCAGCGCATCACCGCCGCCAAGGAGAAGCAGTTCTCCTCCTTCCAGAAGGTGACGCTGGATAACCTGTTCACCCAGATGGCAGAGAACGACATGAAGGAACTGGCGATCATCGTCAAGGCTGACGTGCAGGGCTCCGCCGAGGCTGTGAAGCAGAGTCTGGAAAAGATCTCCAACGACGAGGTCCGTGTCCGGGTCATCCACGCAGGCGTAGGCGCCATCAGCAAGTCTGACGTGGACCTTGCCGATGCTTCCAACGCCATCATCATCGGCTTCAACGTCCGCCCCGACAACGTGGCTAAGGAAGAAGCTGCCGCCACCAAGGTGGAAATGCGGATGTACCGTGTCATCTACGATGCCATCAACGACGTCACCGACGCTATGAAGGGTATGCTGGCTCCCAAGTTCCGTGAGGTGGCTCTGGGCGAGCTGCAGGTCCGTCAGGTGTACAAGATCTCCAACGTGGGCACCGTTGCAGGCTGCCGTGTTACCAGCGGCAAGATCACCCGTGACAGCAAGGTCCGTGTGGTCCGTGACGGCATCGTCATCACCGAGGACGAGATCGCATCCCTGAAGCGTTTCAAGGACGATGCAAAGGAAGTTGCCGAGGGTTACGAATGCGGTGTCACCCTTGCCAAGTTTGCCGATGTGAAGGAAGGCGACGTGTACGAAGCCTTTAAGATGGAAGAATACCGCGACTAAGAAAAACGAATATATAACAGCTTCCCGGCAGAAAAGGCTTCCCCCGGACGGGGGAAGCTGTCGAACGAAGTGAGACTGATGAGGGCGTATCTTTCGCAGGTGTGGAACGTGCGCCCTCATCCGTCGTTTTGGCAGGCAATGCCGCCGTTCACGGAACGAGGCGATGCTTTGGGAAGACTGCCGGACAGAATTTGGAGTAAACTATGTCTCAGAAAAATATGGGTCGTCTGGCGCAGGATATGAAGCGCGAGGTCATTGCCATCATCGGACGGCTGAAGGACCCCCGTCTGGAGGGCGGTCTGCTTACCGTTACCCGTCTGGACGTGACGCCGGATCTGGATGTGGCAAAGGTGTACGTCAGCGTCATGGGACGGGAGGACGGCGCAAAGCCCGCCATTGAGGCGCTGAACCGTGCCTCCGGTCATGTGCGCACGGAGGTGAGCAAAAAGATGCACATCCGCAAGGCTCCCCGCTTTATCTTTGTGGAGGACGACGGTGCGGCATACGCCGCTCACATCAACGAGCTGCTGCGTTCCCTGAACGTCAGCGGGGATCAGCAGCCGGAAGCCGCCGAGACCGAGGAATAAACACTGACCCTTCTGCGGAAAGGATGGACCATGGCATGACAGAACAGTTGAATGTTCAGCAAATGGCGCAGCGTCTGCGGTCTTCGGACAACATTTTGATCCTGTGCCACAAAAACCCGGACGGTGACACCATCGGCAGCGGCAGCGCCCTGTACTACGCCCTGAAAGAACTGGACAAAAATGCGGCGGTGCTCTGCTCTGATGAGATCCCCTCCCGCTACGCCTTTACCAACGCCCGGCAGTTCCGGGGAGAGTTTGAGCCGGAGACCATCGTGGCGGTGGACGTGGCAAGCGTGCAGCTGTTTGGGGAGAACAACGACCTGCCCCGGTACAGCCGCCACGTGGACCTGTGCATCGACCACCACGCAGGCAACAGCGGCTTTGCGGATTTTACGCTGGTGGACAGCACCGCTGCTGCGGCGGCAGAGCTGCTGTATCAGGTCATCGTGGCAATGGGTGTGCCGGTGACCCCGCACATCGCAGACTGCCTGTACACCGGCGTCGCCACCGACACCGGCTGCTTCCGGTTCTCTTCCACCACTGCCAACACCCACCTTACGGCAGCAAAGCTCATTGAGGCGGGCTGCCATGTGGAGGAGCTGAACACCCTGCTGTTCGACACCAAGCCCCGTGCCCGCATGGAGGCGGAACGCATCGCCCGGAACCATCTGGAGTACCATCTGGAGGGTCGCTGCGCCCTGATCTACCTGACCCGGGACGAGATCCGGCAAAGCGGTGTGGACCCGGCGGATCTGGAGGAACTGACCAGCCTGCCGGTGAGCATCGAGGGGGTCAAAGTGGGCATCACCCTACGCCAGCAGCCCGGGGGCAGCTACCGCATCAGCGTCCGCACCGTAAAAGGGGTGGATGCCTGCGCCATCGCCCGGCGTCTGGGGGGCGGCGGACACAACCGTGCCGCCGGCTGCGAACTGCTGGGAAATCTGGAAAACGCCAAGAATGCGATCCTTGCCGAGGTGGCGGCAGAGCTGGACGCACCGCAGGAGGAAGTATGATGCAGGGGATCCTGATCGTAGATAAGCCCATGGACTGGACCAGTTTTGACGTGGTGGCAAAGCTCCGGGGGGTGCTGGGCACCCGGAAACTGGGGCACAGCGGCACGCTGGACCCCATGGCAACGGGGGTGCTGCCGGTGTTCTGCGGCGGTGCCAGCAAGGCGGTGGATCTGCAGCTGGACCACGACAAGAGCTACCGTGCCACCCTGCGGCTGGGGGCACGCACCGACACCGGGGACATCACCGGCACGGTGCTGGAGACCGCCCAGGTGACTGCCGGGGAGAAGGAGCTGCTGGCGGTGCTGCCCCGGTTTGTGGGCAAACAGATGCAGGTACCGCCTATGTATTCGGCGGTGAAGATCAACGGACAGCCCCTGTACAAGATGGCACGGGAAGGCATCACCGTGGAGCGCAAGCCCCGCCCCATCGAGATCTACAGCATCACCTACGCAGGCAGCCCGGCAGAGAACGAGTACCTGCTGGAGGTAAAGTGCTCCAAGGGCACCTACATCCGCACCTTGCTGGAGGACATTGCCGCCGCCATGGGGCAGAAGGGCACCATGAGCGCTTTGCGCCGCACCAGCGCCGGGGTGTACACCGAGGCAGACGCCCGCACCCTGGACCAGATCCTTGCCGCCAGAGAGCAGGGCGCCGCTGCACTGGAAGCACTGATGCTTCCGGTGGAAAGCGTGTTCACCTCCCTGCCGCTGCTGGTGGTAGACCCCCGGGTAGAGCAGCACCTGTACAACGGCTGCCCCACCAGCCGCTACCCGGCGGCAGAGGGACGCTACCGGGTGCGCAATGCCGCCGGACAGTTCTTGGGGCTGGCAAAGGTCACCGACGGGGTGCTCCGGGTGGAAAAACTCTTTGTGGAACGCAATTGAGCAGTAAAGGAAACAAGACCCATGCAGATCATTTCTCAGTTTGCTCCTCTGCCTCTGGCACGACCGGAAAAAGGCACCGCCGTGGCAATGGGCTACTTTGACGGCATCCATAGGGGACACCGTGCCGTCATCAACGGTGCGGTGCAGTGGGCAAAGGCTCACGATGCCGCCCCGGCAGTGTTCACCTTCAGACTGCCGGTGGAAAATAAGATGAAGGGCAAGCGGCTGCTGTCCACTGAGGATAAGCACGCCCTTATTGCCAGTCTGGGGGTGGAGTACTACCTGACCCCGGACTTTGAGGAGATACGGGACCTGACCCCGGAGCAGTTCGTGCTGGGCATCGTGCGGGATTGCCACGCCCGGGCGCTGTTCTGCGGCGAGAACTTTACCTTTGGCGCTAAGGCGGCAGGGACCCCGGAGCTGCTGCGGCAGCTGTGCGCCCCGCTGGGGGTGGAAGTGGTGGTGGTGCCCATGGCACAGTTTGAGGAAAAGACGGTGTCCTCCACCCGCATCCGTGCCGCACTGGAAGGGGGAGACATCCCGGCGGCAAACGCCATGCTGGGGATGCCCTACGCCATCCGCTTTGCGGTGCAGCACGGGGCAGGGCTGGGACACACTCTGGGAGTGCCCACCATCAACCAGCTGTACCCCCAGGGCTTCCAGATGCCACGGCGGGGCATCTACATCACCCGCACCTGCATCGACGGGGTGTGGTACCCCTCTGCCACCGGTCTGGGCAGCCGCCCCACCGTCAACGACGACGACACCAAGGTGACCTGCGAGACCTTTATCCCCGGCTTTAAAGGGGATCTCTACGGCACCGACCCGGTGGTGGAGTTCCACGCCTACCTGAGCCCCAGTAAGAAGTTTGAAGATCTGGATCAGCTGCGGGACTGCATCAACAATGCCGCCCGACGGGCACAGGAATATTTCCGCTAAAAACAGCAAAGGCTGCTGCACGAGATGTGCAGCAGCCTTTTTGTTTGCCGGACGGACCCCAAGGCTCCGCTGAAAGGGAAGTTGTCACCGCAGGTGACTGATGAGGGCGCACCGCTAGATGGTGCTAACGGTTACTCACCCCTCATCCGTCTCGTCACTGCGTTCCTCGACACCTGTTCCCCTTCTGGCACTTCGTGCCACCTCCCCCGGAGCGGGGGAGTCTTCCCCCCAAGGGGTGAAGGCTTCAGCGGAGACCGCCAATATTCCCTATGACACCTATGAATTTTGGCGGTTTACCGATTTCTGGTAGTTTACCGGTACTGTTCCAGATACTCCGCCACCGAGCGGCTCATCTCCCGGGCAAAGTCCGAGTCGTATTTGCGGTTGCAGAAGGCGGAGCACCACTGCTCAAAGGCTGCCCTGCCGCCCTTGTAGCCAAAGCAGTCCCGCAGCTCTGCCCCGTCCATGGAGCGGTAGCCGTTTTCGTGGACGATGTGCTCCATGGCGCAGCGCCGGGGCTTTTCCCGGTCCATCTGCTGCTGGGTGGGGTAGCCTGCCACCAGCATGGCGGCGGGGAAAACGTAGTCCGGCAGATGGAGCAGCTGCCGCTGGGTGGCGCAGTTTTCCATAACATCTCCGATGTAGCAGGAGCCGATGCCAAGGCTCTGGGCTGCCACCACCGCATTCTGGGCGGCAATGGCGGCGTCGGTGACTGCCAGCATCAGGTCTCCTACCCCGGGCTTCCGGGGGGTGCAGCCTGCTTCAAGGTAGGCGTCGTACCACTTTTTGCAGTCGGCGCAGAACACCAGCACCAGCGGGGCGGCGGCGATAAAGGGCTGATGGTCGCAGCTTTCCGCCAGTGCCTGCTTCAGCGCCGGGTCGGTGATGTCCAGAATGGTGTACAGCTGCTGGCAGCCGGCGGTGGGCGCCTGAGCAGCAGCTTCCAGAATAGCCTGCTTTGCCTCAGGGGGGATGGGGCGGTCCTCATAGACTCGCACCGACTTGCGGTCGTACAGGCTCTGGAGGATGGGATTGCGTTCGGTCATTTTTGTGCCTCCTATCTTGTGCACAATACAATACTTCTTGGTGGCGAAAGCATTAGCATCGTAGTTGAATTATCTCATGAAATTGGCACGCAAAAGGCTTCCCCCGGACGGGGGAAGCTGTCACCGCAGGTGACTGATGAGGGCGCAGGCAAGCAGCTGCTTGCGGGAAATTACCCCTCATCCGGCGCTACGCGCCACCTTCCCCCCAAGGGGTGAAGGCTTATAAAGTGACAGACCTTTTATTCGTAGTCGATGGGCAGGGTGGGCAGACCGTTCAGTTCCAGCCCGGCGGTGTGTCCGGCAATGTACTGGTAATAGCCCTGCGCAGCGATCATGGCGCCGTTGTCTCCGCAGAACTTCAGCTCCGGCAGGTAGACCTTTGCTCCCAGCTTCTGTGCTCCGTCGTTTACCAGCTGCCGCAGCCGTCCGTTGGCGGCAACGCCGCCGGCAAGACATACCTGCTTTGCCCCGGTGTCGGCGGCGGCAAGCAGCAGCTTTTCTGCCAGAATGCCTGCGATGCGCTCCTGAAAGCTGGCGGCAAGGTCCGGAACATTCACTTCCTCGCCCTTCATCTGCGCCTTGTTCACCTCGTTGAGGACGGCAGTCTTTAAGCCGGAAAAGCTCACGTTGTATCTGCCCTCCACATGGGGTACCGGCAGCCGGTACGCCTTGGGGTCGCCGGTCTTGGCGGCGTTTGCCACGCTGGGTCCGCCGGGATAGGGCAGACCAAGGGTCCGTGCCACCTTGTCAAACGCCTCGCCGGCGGCGTCGTCCACCGTGTGACCCAGAATGTGGTAGTGGGTGTAGTCCTGCACCTCCACGATGTGGCTGTGTCCGCCGGACGCCACAAGGCAGAGGAAGGGGGGCTTCAGCTCCGGGTGGGTCAGGTACAGGGCGGCAATGTGCCCCCGCAGATGGTGCACCGGTACAAGGGGCTTGTTGGCGGAGTAGGCAAGCCCCTTGGCAAAGTTGACCCCCACCAGCACAGCGCCGATAAGCCCGGGGGCAAAGGTGACTGCCACGGCGTCCACATCCTCTATGGTCTTGCCTGCATCCAGCAGCGCCTTTTTGACCGTGGCGCTGATGAACTCGCAGTGGCGGCGGCTGGCGATCTCCGGTACCACGCCGCCGTACAGCGCCTGTTCCTTGACGCTGGTGGAAATAACATTGCTCAGCAGATGCCGCCCGTCCTCTACCAGGGCGGCGGCGGTCTCGTCGCAGGTGGATTCAATGCCTAAAATGATCATATCAGTGTGCCTCCAGCCAGTTTTTGCCTGCGTGGACGTCGGTGCTCAGGGGTACGGCGTATGCCACGCAGCCTTCCATCTCCTCCCGCAGGATCCGGGCGGCGTACTCCGCCTCTGCCTCCGGTGCCTCCACGATGAGTTCGTCGTGGACCGTAAGGATCAGGCGGCTGTCCAGCTTTTCGGCACGCAGCCGCTTCCACACCCGCACCATGGCAAGCTTGATCACATCGGCGGCGGTGCCCTGAATGGGGGTGTTCCGTGCCATCCGCTCCCCGCTGGACCGGACGTTGAAGTTGGAGCTGGCAAGCTCCGGCAGGGCACGGCGGCGTCCGAAAAGGGTGGACACATAGCCCCGCTCCTTAGCGTCTGCAATGGTCTTGTCCATATAGCCGCTGACCTTGGGGAAGGCATCCAGATAGTTCTTTAAAAAGGCGTCTGCCTCCTTCACCGTGACCCCGATGTCCTTGGACAGGCTGTAGGCGCCTTTGCCGTACATGATGCCAAAGTTGATCGCCTTGGCAGAGGAGCGCAGCCGGGGGGTCACCTCGCTCTGGGGGATGCCGTAGATCTTGGCGGCGGTGCTGCGGTGGATGTCCTCCCCGTTCAAAAACGCCTGCTGCATATGCTCATCCCCGGTGATGTGTGCCAGGATCCGCAGCTCGATCTGGCTGTAGTCCGCATCCACCAGCACGCAGCCGGGCTTGGCGATAAAGTAGGCACGGAGCTGGCTGCCCAGCTCGGTGCGGATGGGGATATTCTGCAGGTTGGGGTTGTCGGAGGAGAGCCGCCCGGTCCGTGCCTCGGTCTGGTTGAAGGTGGAATGGATCCGTCCGTCCTCCCCGATGACCTTCAGCAGCCCCTCCACATAGGTGGAGTTGAGCTTCTGGTAGGCGCGGTATTCCAGCACGTCCTCCACCAGCGGGTAGTCCCGGAGGCTTTCCAGGGTCTCCGCATCGGTGGACCAGCCCCGCTGGGTCTTTTTGCCGTGGGGCAGACCCATGGTGTCAAAGAGCATCTCTCCCAGCTGCTTGGGGCTGTTGGGGTTAAAGCTGTCGCTGCCGGTCTCCATGTGGATCCGGTCCAGCACCTGCGCCAGCTCCTGCCGCAGCTTTTCGCCAAACTGTTCGATGCCTGCCCGGTCCACCAGCACGCCGGTGCGGGTCATGTCTGCCAGCACCTGCGCCAGAGGGAACTCGATGTCGTTGTAGAGCCGGTCCTCGTCCCGGGCGGTGATCTCTGCCTTCAGCTGGGCAAAGAGGTCTGCCAGCCGTCCGGCATCGGGGTAGTCAGCGCAGGTAAAGGCGGCGGCGGCACGGTAGCTTGCCGCAAGCTCCGCCACCTGATATTTGGAGGCGGAGGCGTCCAGCAGATAGGCGGCAAGCTTGCCGTCCCAGACGATGCTGCTGCCCCAGCCCCCGGCAGCCATAGCCATGGCGTAGAGGGGAGCAGCGTTGAACACATCCAGCGTCACGGCGGCATCGTCCAGCAGCCGCACCAGCTCCCCCTGTTCCAGAGGGTAGACGGTGGTGCCCTGCACGGCGTACCAGCTCTCCGGCTGCAGTTCCACATTGCGGCTGCCCTGCTTGCCCATGACGGCGGGACGGCTTGCCACCAGATAGTGCCCGGCAGGGGTCAGGGGCAGGGAGTCAAGCTCTGCCTCCGGCAGCTCCACCGCCTCTTCCTCCGGGGCGGCAGGGGCGACCCCCTCCAGCCCGAACCGGGGGATCAGGGAATGAATCTCCAGTTCCTGCAAAAGCCGCACGGCGGCAGCCTTGTCTCCCTCGCCTACGGCGTAGGCGCCCTCGGCGGTGTCGATGGGTGCGTCGGTGCGGATGGTGCCCAGGGTGTGGCTCAGCTGCGCCATGGCACGGTCCTCCAAAAGGTGCTCCCGCTGCTTGGGCTTGATGAGCTTGTCCTCGATGTGCTGGTAGACCCCCTCCATGGAGCCAAAGTTCTGCACAAGGCTCAGGGCGGTCTTTTCGCCGATGCCCCGCACACCGGGGATGTTGTCGGAGGTGTCGCCCATCAGGCTCTTAACCTCGATGAGCTGCTTGGGGGCGATGCCGTACTTCTCCCGGATGGCGTCCACGTCCATGGTGACGGTCTTGCTGCGTCCCATGACGGTGGAGGCAAGGAGCACCGTGGTGCTTTCGCTGACCAGCTGTAGGCTGTCCCGGTCTCCGGTGGCAAGGAAGCAGTCGTCCCGGCGGGCGGCACAGGCGGCGGCAAGGGTGCCCAGAATGTCGTCTGCCTCCCAGCCCTCGGCGGTGACCGTGCGGTAGCCCAGGTCTGCCAGCAGCTGCTTGAGCACCGGCATCTGCTGTGCCAGCTCCGGGGGCATCCCGTGGCGGTTTGCCTTGTAGCCCTCGTACATCTGGTGGCGGAAGGTGGGTGCCTTCAGGTCAAATGCCACCGCCACCTCGTCGGGCTGGCACTCCTTCAGCAGGGAGAGCAGGATGTTCAAAAAGCCGTAGATGGCATTGGTATATTGTCCGTCCTTGGTGGTCAGCAGTTTGATGCCAAAAAATGCACGGTTGGCGATGCTGTTGCCGTCAATGACCAGTAAACGCATGGCGTGTTGTCCTCCGTTCCATAATATCACACCCTATAGTATAGCACAAAACCGGGGACAGCGGGGAGGTTTTGCGCAAAAAGGCAGGGGCGGGAGATAAAAAGAGGGCTGATGCCGCTAGAGGGCGCTAACGGCTGCCCACCCCTCATCCGGCACTTCGTGCCACCTTCCCCCCAAGGGGTGAAGGCTTTTGGTACGGTCTACTCTACCGGTTCACACTAAAGGCTTTCCGTGAAAACGGCTCTCCATAGGAGGGCAAGGCTTTGACGGGGGACCTGACCCAAAAAGAAAAGCACCCGCAACAGCTCCCCGGGACTTTGCCGGTCCGGAAAGACTGCTGTGGGTGCTTTGAATGGGACAACAGAATGTAAGAGAGTTTCAGACCTCCACCATCCGGAAGGTACTGCCCCGGCGGATGCAGTCCAGCAGCAGATGGTATGCCGGGGGTACCTCACCGATGACGTTTACCTTTTCGTCAGCGGGAAAGTCCTGCCGCATCAGCTGGATCTCGCCGGAATAGCGTCCGTAGCCCACGTTATCCATGGTGACGCAGCCCCGGCGGCGGGGAACGCAGTTTTCCGGCTCCACGGTGGTGCCAAAGCAGGAGTAGAGCCGGGATTCCTGATACCGCACCAGGGATCTGGGGGAGTCCGGGCGGCAGGTGAAGGTGCGGTCGTAGAGGGTCTGGTAACCCGGACGCAGCGCCACCGGCAGACAGATCTCTCCGGTGGTGCAGAAATGGTGGATCCGCTGTTGCTCTTTTTGGCTGACCCCCGGGTCCCCGGCAAAGATTCCGTCCAGCCCGTAGCCCACCGCCAGATCCACAAAAGCGGCGGAGGGGGCGGCGGTGCGGTGATCCTCCAGCGTGGGCAGACCCCGGTACAAAGGTCCCCGCAGCAGCTCATCTCCGGGGATGAAGCCGTAGACCTTCAGCCCCTCTGCCTGCAGGGCGGCGGTGCTGTCCCGGAGAAACTCCGGGTCCAGCCCGGTCTCCGGGCGAGGGTAGAAGTTGTGCATGGCAATAACGGTGCCGCCGCCTGCTGCCAGCTGCCGTGCGGTCTCCGGGGTGGTGGTGGAGGCGTTTACCGCAATGGGCATCTTTTGCGCCAGTGCACACATCTCGTCCAGCGAGAAGCCGTAGTCCAGCCGTAGCCCCCACAGATGCAGCTGCTGTGCCAGAGCCGCAAGGTCGGAGCAGCCAAACTGCCGCACCGTCTTTTCGGACACGTCCGCAAGGATACGCCAGCCCTTTTCTGCCAGAAAATGACACATCTGCTGCACCCGGGCGCAGTAGTCGGCGTCAAATTCTTCGCTGATGTGCAGAGAGATAAAAACAGGTGCGCCGCCTGCCGCAAAAGCGGAAAGCGACGCACGCTGCTCCTCAAACTGGGTCAGATACACCGACCGTCCGAGAGTTTTAAGCATTTGCCACGTCCTCAACAGAGACCATTGCGTTGGTCACGATAAAGCCCATGATGTAGCAGATCACCAGACCCACTGCATAGCAGCCCACGGAGGCAGCCGCACCGTGAGGACCGGCGGTCATGACGAACAGAGCCAGCAGACCGGAGGGACCCCAGGCAGTAGCAGCCACCTGCATTGCCATGACAAAGGCACCGCCAAAGCCTGCGCCCAGACCGGCGCTGATAAAGGGCTTGCCCATAGGCAGGGTGACGCCGTAGATCAGGGGTTCGCCAATGCCCAGCAGACCTGCAGGCAGAGCGCCGGTGATGACATTCTTGAGGCGGATGTTGCCGCACTTTTTAGCCTTGCGGTAGATGGCAAGGGCAGCGCCCACCTGACCTGCGCCAGCCATGGCAAGGGCGGGGTACAGGGTAACGTAGCCAAAGGTCTCCAGCTGCACGGAGTACAGTGCCACCAGACCGTGGTGCATACCCATAGCGACCATGGGCAGGAACAGAGCGGTGGAAATGTAACCGGCAAGGATGCGGACGATCAGGATATCGCTCATGCACAGCTTTTCGACCACCCAGCACAGGGCAGTGGAAACGTAGCCGGTGGCAGGCATGATCAGCAGGATGTAGGGTACCAGGCAGAAGATCATGGTGATCAGCGGGGTGAACACGATGTCCAGAGACTCGGGCATCCAGCTGCGGACCCACTTTTCGATCTTTACCAGACACCATGCGCCCAGCACCACCGCCAGCACGCCGCCGCGACCGGCACGGAGAATGGAATCCAGCGGCACAGCGTCGTTGTACAGACCCAGAATGCCGGAGATCTTGTTGATGCCGTCCAGACCGGTGATCATGCCCAGCATACCGCCCAGAATGGGGGTGCCCCCAAACTTCTCTGCGGCACGGTAGCCCACCCATGCGGTGAGGTAGCCCAGGAAGCAGGTGTTCATGAGACCCAGCAGGGTGCTGATGAGTGCCAGAGCGGGGATGTCGGCGTAGCCCGGCACCACCTGCCCGATGAGAGAGTTGATGCCGGCGCACAGACCGGATGCCACAACACCGGGGATCAGGGGGATAAAGATGTCGCCAAAGGTCTTGAACAGCTCCTTGACGGGGCTCTGCTTCTGTCCTGCCTTTACGGCTGCCTTGTTTGCCTTCCAGTCGTTCTGGGTGGAAGTCTCGGCGCTGGCGGGGATGCCCATGTCACGGCAGATGTCCGCACACTTGCGGCACTTGCCGGGACCTACCACGATCTCCACGTAGTTGGTGCGGTCGTGGACCACACCCATCACGCCCTCGATGGTCTTGAGCCCCTCGTCATCTACCTTTGCATCCTCTTTGACCCGGATGCGCAGGCGGGTCATGCAGTTGGTGGCGGTGAGAACGTTGTCCTTTCCGCCCACCTTTTCCAATGCGGCACGAACCAGTTCTTCGTTCGTCATAATGGATAGCCTCCTTTGCTGTGAATGAATATTGTATGCGGCGCTGTGCCGCAGGGAACCATAGAGATCAGCCCAGCCGGATGGCTTCCCGCACGTGTCCGTGGGAAGCTTCCAGCCGCCGGGCGGCTTCGGCGGCATCGCAGTCTGCCAGCAGCATGGTGATGGCGGTCTTTACGCTGCCCTTTGCCTCGTCGATGGCGTGGCGTGCCACACTGCGCTCCACCCCGGTGGCGTCCATGACGATGTTCTCGGCACGGGTGTGGAGCTTTTCGTTGGTCTGCATCACGTCCACCATCAGGTTCTGGTACGCCTTGCCGATGCGCACCATGGAGGCGGTGGAGATCATGTTCAGGATCAGTTTCTGGGCGGTGCCGGATTTGAGCCGGGTGGAGCCGGTAAGCACCTCCGGACCGCAGTTCACCTCAATGGCAAGGTCTGCCGCCTTACCCACGGCACTGCCGGGGTTGCAGGCAATAGCGGCGGTGTGGCAGCCCACGCTGCGGGCGTAGTCCAGTCCCCCCAGCACATAGGGGGTCCGCCCGGAGGCGGCAATGCCCACCACAAAGTCTTTGGCGGTAAGGTGGTGGCTCTGCAGGTCCTGTACCGCCAGCTCCCGGCTGTCCTCGGCACCTTCCACCGCAACGATGAATGCTTTTTCGCCGCCGGCGATCAGCCCTACCACCATGCCCTGCGGTACGCCGAAGGTGGGGGGACACTCGGCGGCGTCCAGCACCCCCAGACGTCCGGAGGTACCGGCGCCCATGTAGAACAGCCGTCCCCCCTGCTCAAACGCCTCCACCGCCCAGGCTGCCGCCTGAGCGATCTGGGGCAGGCACTTGGCGATCGCCAACGGTACCCGGGCGTCCTCCTCGTTCATGACCGTTACGATCTCCAGCTCACTCATCTGGTCCAGCTGCATGGTCCGGGGATTGCGGGTCTCGGTGGTCATGCCCTTTAAGTCTACTCCCATTTTGTATGTTACACCTCGATTCTTGTCCGCAGCAGGTGCGGAACCTGCTGAATGTAACTAAACTATAAACTTTTCAGAACAAAATGTCTACATTTGGACGTGTTTGTGGTACAATGTTTCATAGCGGGAGTTCTTTTTGAAAATTTTTCCGCAGATATTGAAAAATTTGTATACATTGTATAAACTACCACAGAGATCAGCGAGGTATTCCAGATGCAGAATGTTCTTTTACGGCTCCGGGAGGTCGTCCCTTCCCTCAGCAGTACCGAGCGGCAGATCGCCCGGTACATCCTTGCAAACCCCAACGAGACCACCCTGCTCACCATCCGGCAGCTGGCGCAGCGGACCTTTTCTTCCCCTTCCAGCGTGGTGCGGGTCTGCCGTGCCATCGGCTTTGGGGGCTACAAGGAGCTGCGCCACGCCCTGACGCGGGAGATCGCAGCACTGGGAGAAACCGGCAGCCACCGGGAGCAGGACATCAGCCCGCAGGACAGCCTGCAGGAGATCGTGGACAAGGTGACCCGGAACAACATCCAGTGCCTGCAGGACACCCGGCAGCTGCTGCTGTTGGACCAGCTGGAACAGTGCGTGGATCTGGTGGCGCAGGCACGGACGGTGCTGCTGTTTGGCATCGGATCCTCCCTGTGCGTGGCAAAGGACACCTATTTAAAATTCCTGCGGCTGGACAAGCCCTGTGTGGTCAACGAGGACTCCCACTCCCAGCTTTTGCAGGCACGGAACGCCAAGCCGGAGGATGTGAGCATCGTGTTTTCCTACTCCGGGCAGACCGCCGAGATGATCCAGTGCATCCGGGAGATGAAGGCAAACGGGGTGCCGGTGATCGCCGTCACCCGCTACTATCCCAGCGAGGTGGCGCAGCTGGCAGACCATGTGCTGTATGTGGCGGCAAACGAGTCGCTGTTCCGCAACGGCGCCATGTCCTCCCGGATGTCCCAGCTCAACGTCATGGATATCCTGTACACCGCCTATGCCAGCCGCAACTACGAGGACACCCTGCGCCGCCTGACCCGGACCCACATCGCCAAGGATGGCGCAGAGCCCCGGTGACCCGGCTCTGGCAATCTGTGCAAAAGAGGGGAAAGGTTTTTGTGCCTTTCACCAAAAAGCCCAAAGGTACTTGCTTTTTTGCGAAAGACAGGGTATGATAAACACAACAAATGCTGTTTGTTTCAAGAGATATGAGCGAAACGGACAAGGGCAGTTGCCTTTGGTTCGGTTCGCTCTTTTTTTGTACAAACAAGGACACCCGGGTCCCCATGGGTCAGGGAGGAACTGACAGGAGGAAAAGAACAATGTATGATGTAGCAATCATCGGCTGTGGTGTCATCGGTGCCGCCGCAGCCTACGCACTGTCCCGCTACGACAACAAGGTGGTCATCCTTGAGGCGGAGAACGACGTGGCAGACTGCACCACCAAGGCGAACAGCGCCATTCTTCATGCGGGCTACGACCCCGCCCCCGGCACCCGCATGGCAAAGCTGAACGTGCGGGGCGTGGCGCTGGCAAAGGAGATCTGCGCCAAGCTGGACGTTGCCTACAAGCAGTGCGGCTCTCTGGTGCTGGCGCTGGACGAGAAGGAACTGCCCCACCTGCAGCACCTGTTTGAGAACGGCACTGCCAACGGTGTGCCGGGCATGAAGATCCTCTCCAAGGAAGAGACCCTTGCCATGGAGCCGGGTCTGTCCGATAAGGTCTGCGGTGCTCTGTGGGCACCCAGCGCCGCCATCGTGAACCCCTGGGAGTATGCCCTTGCCATGACCGAAGTGGCGGTCCGCAACGGCGTGGAGCTGCGCCGGAACTGCAAGGTCACCGACGCCGAAGCCATCGAGGGCGGCTATCGCCTGACCGTGCCCGGCGGCACGGTGGAAACACGCTGCGTCATCAACGCTGCCGGCATCTGGGCGGATAAGGTCCACTCCATGGTGGAGCCGGCAAACTTCCACATCATCCCCACCCGTGGCGAGTACTACCTGCTGGACAAGAGCGAGGGTACCCGGGTGAGCCACGTGATCTTCCAGTGCCCCAACGAGCTGGGCAAGGGCGTTCTGGTGGCACCCACCGTCCACGGCAATCTGCTGGTGGGTCCCAACGCAGTGCCGGTGGAAGGCAACGACACCTCCTGCACCAGCAGCGGTCTGGAATTTGTCAAGACCACCGCACAGCGCAGCGTTCCCGGCATCAACTTTGGCGAGTCCATCCGCAGCTTTGCCGGTGTCCGTGCCAACCTGGACGTGGACGACTTTATCATCGGAGAAGAGCCGGAAGCACCGGGCTGGATCGATCTTGCCGGCATGAAGAGCCCCGGTCTGTCCGCCGCTCCCGCTGTGGCAGAAGAGGCAATCGCCATCCTGAAGGACCGTGGCGTTCTGGGCGCAGAAAAGCCGGACTACAAGGACGGTCGCCGTCACATCCGGTTCAAGGAGCTTTCCGCTGAGGAAAAGGCAGCTCTGGTCAAGGAGCAGCCCGCCTACGGCAGAGTCATCTGCCGCTGCGAGACCATCACCGAGGGCGAGATCCTTGCAGCCCTCCACAGCGAGGTACCTGCCAACACCATCGACGGCGTCAAGCGCCGTGCCGGTGCCGGCATGGGTCGCTGCCAGGGCGGCTTCTGCGGTCCCCGTGTGCTGGAGCTCATCAGCCGGGAACTGGGCATGAGCCCGCTGGACATCCTGCAGGACAAGAACGGTTCCAATGTTCTGGTCAGCGAAACGAAGGTAGGAGGAAAGAACAATGGTTGATCTGGTGATTATCGGCGGCGGTCCTGCTGGTCTTGCAGCCGCCTGCAAAGCATGGGAAAGTGGTCTCCGGGACATCCTGATCCTGGAGCGTGATAAGGAGCTGGGCGGCATCCTGAACCAGTGCATCCACAACGGCTTCGGTCTCCACCGGTTCGGCGAGCAGCTCACCGGTCCCGAGTACGCCGGACGGTTCATTGATATGCTGAAGGACACCGGCGTAAAGGTGCAGCTGGACACCATGGTGCTGGAAGTGACTCCGGACAAGAAGGTCCACTGCGTGTCCAAGGAATACGGTTACCAGATCATCGAGGCAAAGAGCATCGTTCTGGGCATGGGCTGCCGGGAGCGCACCCGCGGCGCCATCGGTACCCCGGGCACCCGCCCTGCCGGCGTCTACACCGCCGGTGCCGCCCAGCGGTATGTGAACATGGAAGGCTACATGGTGGGCAAGCGTGTGCTGATCCTGGGCAGCGGCGATATCGGCTTGATCATGGCACGCCGCATGACTCTGGAAGGCGCAAAGGTGCTGGCATGCGTAGAGGTGATGCCCTACTCCGGCGGCTTGACCCGCAACATCGTCCAGTGCCTCAACGACTTTGATATCCCCCTGTACCTCTCCCACACCATCGTGGACATTCAGGGCAAGAACCGGGTGGAAAAGGCGATCGTGGCAGAAATCGGTCCCGACCGCAAGCCCATCCCCGGCACCGAGATGGAGTTTGACGTGGACACCATCCTGCTGAGCGTGGGTCTGATCCCGGAAAACGAGCTGACCAAGCAGGCAGGCATCGAGATGGACCCCCGCACCAAGGGCGCTGTGGTCTATGAGAACATGGAGACCAGCATCCCCGGCGTCTTTGCCTGCGGCAACGTGGTGCAGGTCCACGATCTGGTGGACTTTGTTTCCGGCGAAAGTGAGCTGGCAGGCGTGGCAGCGGCAAACTACGTCCAGAACGGTCCCGTTGCTCAGGGTCGTGTGCTGAACGTGAAGCCCGGTGCAGACCTTGGCTACACCCTGCCCCAGCGCATCCGTCTGGAAGGCGTGGAAAAGAGCACCAACGTTTCCTTCCGTGTCCGCCGCATCTGCGGCAAGAGCACCATTCTGGTAAAGAGCGGGGATACGGTCATCGCCCGGTTCAAGCGGGACCGCCTTGCTCCCGGCGAGATGGAGCACATCGCCCTGCCCAGAGTTCTGCTGGACCGGGCACCGGTGGACGAAGTGACCATTGAGATCGAGGAGGCATGAGTCATATGAAAGAAGTAATTTGCACCTGCTGCCCTCAGGGCTGCCATCTGCAGGTGGATGAGGCAAACGACTACAAGGTAACCGGCAACGGCTGCCCCAACGGCATCGCCTACGGCAAAGAGGAGCTGACCCATCCCACCCGCATCATCACCAGCACCGTCCGTGCCGAGGGCGGCATCCACTCCCGCTGCCCCGTCAAGACCTCTCAGCCTGTGCCCAAGGGACAGATGGCACAGGTGGTGGCAGCGCTGGACAGCGTGGTGCTCCACACCCCCATCCATGTGGGCGATGTGGTGATCCGGAACGTCTGCGGCACCGGTGCGGATATCGTCACCTGCCGGAACATGGACTGATCACCGGAGCTTTTTAATGGATCTCTTTCCTTTCCATTAGAAGATAGTCAGAAGGACCGGGGCACCTTACTTGGTGCCCCGGTTTTTCTATGCGTGGTGAGAGCTTATAAAAAAGCATCTGCAAAAGCTCTTGGTCTTGCCAAGGGCTCTCCCCTTGGGAGAGCTGTCACCGCAGGGGACTGAGAGGGCGAGGACGCTATCCGCCGCACCGCCCAAGGCTCCCCTGAAAGGGGAGCTGGCGCACGGAGTGCGACTGAGGGGTATCAGCTGCACCAGAAAAATGCCCCGCCAGGTTTTGTAGAACCCGGCGGGGCATGATTATTGATGCTGCATTCTAGGCGTATTATGCCTCGTGGTCTGCCCAGTCCTGACTGCGACCCACAGCCTTGTGCCAGCCCTTTACCAGCTTGTCCCGCTGGGCTGCTTCCATCTTGGGCTCAAAGAGCTGGTTGCAGTTCCACAGGTGGCTGATCTCCTCCCGGCTCTTCCAGACGCCGGTGGCAAGACCTGCCAGATAGGCGGCACCCAGAGCGGTGGTCTCCCGGATCGCCGGGCGCAGCACCTCTTTGTTCAGGATGTCGGACTGGAACTGCATCAGGAACTGGTCCCGGCTGGCGCCGCCGTCCACTTTCAGGGTGTTGATGGTGATGCCGGTGTCCTTTTCCATTGCCCACATCAGGTCGGCGCTCTGGTAGGCGATGGACTCCTCCGCCGCCCGGATGATGTGGTTCTGGGTGGTGCCACGGGTGATGCCCAGAATGGCGCCCCGGGCGTACATATCCCAGTAGGGAGCGCCCAGACCGGTAAAGGCAGGCACGATGTACACGCCGCCGTTGTCCGGCACCTTTTTGGCGTAGTACTCGGAATCGCAGCTCTCCTGGATCATGTGCATGCCGTCCCGGATCCACTGGATCACAGCGCCGCCCACGAACACCGAGCCCTCCAGCGCATACTCTACTTCGCCGTTGAGGCTGATGGCAATGGTGGTCACCAGACCGTTCTTGCTCTGATAGATCTCCTTGCCGGTGTTCATCAACAGGAAACAGCCGGTGCCGTAGGTGTTCTTTACGTCACCGGGAGCAAAGCAGCCCTGTCCGAACAGCGCCGCCTGCTGGTCGCCGGCAATGCCTGCCACCGGCACATCCACGCCCTGAATGTTGGTGTAGCCGTAGACCTCGCTGGAGTCCTTCACGCTGGGCAGGATGGAGCGGGGGATGTCCATTGCCTTCAGCAGGGTGTCGTCCCAGTCCAGGGTGCGGATGTTGTACAGCATGGTGCGGCTGGCGTTGGTGCGGTCGGTGACATGGACTTTGCCGCCGGTGAGCTTCCACACCAGCCAGGTATCCACGGTGCCAAAGAGCAGCTCCCCGGCTTCTGCCTTTTCCCGTGCCCCGGGCACGTTGTTCAGGATCCACTGGATCTTGGTGGCAGAGAAGTAGGCGTCGGGCACAAGACCGGTGTTCTCCCGGATGTAGTCCGCCATGCCGGGGGTCTTTAACAGCTCATCCACCAGAGAGGCGGTGCGGCGGCACTGCCAGACGATGGCGTTGTACACCGGACGACCGGTGTTCTTGTCCCACAGGATGGTGGTTTCCCGCTGGTTGGTGATGCCGATGCCGGCAATGTCCCGGGGGTCCACGCCGCTCTGGGCAATGACCTCATTCATCACGCCGTACTGGCTGGACCAGATCTCCATGGGGTTGTGCTCCACCCAGCCCTGATGAGGGTAGATCTGCTCAAACTCCCGCTGCTGGACACAGAGGATGTTCTGCTCGTTGTCAAACAGAATGGCGCGGCTGCTGGTGGTACCCTGATCCAAAGAGAGGATGTACTTGGTCTGGCTCATAGCAATTCTCCTTTTTCTGAAGATGATCACAAAACAAAAGGAGAGCGCACCAAACAAAGCTGTTTTGCTTTGTCTGTCACTCTCCTGCTCTGTGCAAACAATTTCTACGCTCATTGTACACTTTCTGCAGGAAAAAAACAAGCTCTCCAGAACATTTTGGGGACTGTGCACAAAGCCTTTGCGCCGGGGTTGAACACTCTGCCGGAACATCGGGTTTTTGCGTCCTGCAAGAAGAAATCCCCGGCAGGATATGCTATAATAAGAAAAAACGGAAGAAAAGAGGAATTGCAGATGAAGGCGTTTCAGTACGACGTCCGCCCCGGGCGCTACCGCCACTTCAAGGGTGGAGAATACGAGGTGCTGGGCATGGCACACCACAGCGAGACCGAAGAAGAACTGGTAGTGTACCGTCCCCTGTACAACGACAGCGGGTTGTGGGTGCGTCCCGCCGCCATGTGGTGCGAGACCGTGGAGCGGGACGGCAAGATCCAACCCCGGTTTGCCCGGATCGAAGAATGAGCGCAGCGCCGCAAAAAGCACGGGAGGGAAAGTTTCATGAATACCATTCAACTGCCGGACGGCACCGGGACACAAGGTGGGGCTGGATATGATCTGAGGACCCAAGGGGCGGTGCTGCAAAAGGACCTGCCCTCAAAATGATACATACGCAAGACCCTTGCAGACGATCGGCAGCCGAAAAACCGGACGCCGGGAAAGGACGGTACCTATGAGTGATCCTACCTTAAAAGAGCTTTGGCAGCAGGTGGCAGAAAAGAAAAGCTGTGAAGCAAAACAGAAGGAGCTGACCGCCCAGCGAAACACGCTGGCGGACCGGCTGAAAAAGCTGGAAAGATCCAAGCTGGCAGAGCAGGCGGATGTGGACCGTCTGGAAGGACACAGCCTTGCCGCCTTTTTCTATCAGGTCATCGGGAAGATGGACGAAAAGCTGGACAAGGAACGGCAGGAGGCATACGCGGCCTGTGTGAAGTATGATGCGGCACGCATGGACCTTGCTTCCGTTGACGCCGACCTGGAGCGGATCCAAAACCGGCTGGCACAGCTGTCCGACTGCCAGCGGCAGTATCAGACGGCGCTTTCGGAAAAGATCAAAACCATCAAGGTCTCGGCACATCCTGCCGCCCAGCAGGTCGCCAGAAGCGAAAGCTGCGTTGTTGCGCTGAAAGCGCAGAGGCGGGAGCTGCTGGAGGCAATCGATGCCGGACAGACCGCCCTGCACACGGTCAACGAGGTTCTGGAGAGTCTCAACAGTGCCGAGGGCTGGAGCACATGGGACGTGCTGGGCGGCGGTCTGGCAGCGGACCTTGCCAAGTATGGGGAGCTGGATGCAGCGCAGGAAAAGATCGAGCAGCTTCAGGTGGAACTGCGTCGGTTCAAGACCGAGCTTGCCGATGTCGAGATCACCACAGACCTCCAGATCACGGTGGACGGCTTTTTGAAATTTGCGGATTACTTCTTTGACGGGCTGTTCGCAGACTGGGCGGTGCTGGACCACATCAATCAGGCGCAGAGCAGAGTGGAAAATACCAGGGACCAAATCAAGCGGGTCCTTGCACTGCTGAAAAAGATGCGCACAGACGTTGATATCCAGATCGCAGACGAAAAAGAAAAGCAGGAGCAGCTTGCAGTGGAGACCGAGCTGTAAGGCGGGAGCGGGTCGTGGCTTGCTGGGAAAAGGTCAAAGGGGTCTTCCGGTCCCACGAACATTCCTGAACGATGCCGCTCTGACAAATAAAAAAACAAGATGCAGCCTTTCTGCATTTATGCTATACTTGACCCAGCGGATCACAAGATCCTCCGGATGGTGAGAAGGAGCAAAAACGATGCGGAAACTGGACCTGAATGCGATCTATATTTCCGAGCGGGTGCAGGAGACCCTGCGCCCTGTTTCGGTCAGCACACTGACGGCGGTGGTGGCTCCCATGGGCTACGGCAAGACCACGGCGGTCAACTGGTTTTTGAACCAGCGCAGGCAGACGGAAACGGCGGTCATCCTGCGGGTGAATATCTATTCCGACAATCGCTCCATTTTCTGGAAAAGTGTCCAGAACGCCTTTGGGGCAGCGGGGCTGACGGCGCTGGCAGACTGCGAGTACCCGGAAGATGCCAGCAGTGCGGCACAGCTGATGGACGACCTGTGCACGGTGCTGGCAGGGGACACGCCCTGCTACCTGTTTCTGGATGATTTCCACCTGCTAAAGGACGAAAAAACGGCAAAATTTTTGTGCGGGCTGGCAAACCGCCTGCCGGGGAACGTCCATCTGATCGTGGCAAGCCGGAACAATTTTGTGCCCAAGGAGGAGATCCTGCGGCTGGGGCACCGGCTGCACCGCATTGGCAAGGAGCAGCTGCGGCTCAATCATACGGAGCTTGCCCACTACGCCCACCGCTGCGGCATGGACCTGACCGAGGCGCAGGTGGAAAGCCTGCTGCGCTCCTGCGAGGGCTGGTTCTCCGCCATATACCTGAACCTCCACTCCCTGGCGGAGCGGGGCATCCTGCTGGGAGAGGATGCGGACATCTACTCCATGTTCACGGCGGCGATGCTGGAAGACCTGCCGCTCCAAAAGCAGGAGTTCCTTGCCATGATGGGGCTGGCGGATGAGTTCACGGTGGAAATGGCACAGGTCGTGACCGGGATGCCGGAGGCAGAGGAGATCCTGTTGACCCTCACCGAGCAGAACGCCTTTGTGACCCGTCTGCCGGATGGGAGGACCTTCCGGTTCCATCACATGCTCAAGGAGTGTGCCGAGCGGCTGTTTGCCCGGCTGGCACCGGAAACCCGGGACGCCTGCCGGCAGCGGTACGGGGGGTGGTATGAGGCAAATGGACAGTATCTCCATGCCCTGACTGCCTACGAGGCGTGCAAAGACTACGATGCAGCGCTGCAGGTCATCGAACGGGATGCGGGGATCCTGCTGACCGCTCTTGACCCGGCGGAACTGCTGGAACGGCTGGGACACTGCCCAGTGGAGACCCTCAAGCAGCATCCCTTTGCCATTCTGGTGCTGATGCGCTGTATGTTCAACTGGCGACAGATCCCCAAAATGATGGAGCTGAAGCAGCTGCTGCTGGACACAGTGGCAGAGCACCCGGAGTGGTCCCGGGAAGAAAAAGGCAACCTGATGGGAGAGTGCGACCTGATCCTGAGCTTTCTTATGTACAACGATATCTCTGCCATGAGCCGGCTGCACCGCAGCGCCAGTGCACAGATGTGCCGCCCGGCGATCAGCATCCAGAACAGCGGCGGATGGACCTTTGGCTCACCCTCGGTGCTGATGATGTTCCACCGTCAGCCCGGGCAGCTGGACCGGGAGCTGGCGGAGATGGACGAGTGTATGCCCCACTATTATAAGATCACCAACGGGCACGGCATGGGGGCAGAGACCATCATGAGTGCCGAAGCATATCTGCAGCAGGGGCGCTTTGACGATGCGCAGATCCTGCTGGAGCGTGCCTATGCACAGATCGAGGGCAACGGTCAGACCAATATGACCCTCTGCTGTGATTTTTTGGCGTGGCGGCTGTCCCTTTGCGGGTCCTGCACGCCCCGGGTCCCGCTGGAAGTGCGGCGGGAAGAGATGCTCCGGCAGCACAACATGGCGTGGCGGAATCTGTTCAACGCTATCTGTGCCTATTACTACGCCCTGCGGGGGCAGACGGACAGCGTCCCGGAGGTGTACGCTGCCCACCGTATGAACACCGTCAACACGCTGGCTCCCGGCAAGCCCATGATCGAAATGATCGAAAATCAGGTGTATCTGGCACAGGGAGAGTGGGTGCGGGTGCTGGGGCGCAGCCCGGGGCTGCTGGCTTTGTGTCAGACGCTTCACTACGACCTGGTGGCACTGCATCTGCGGATCCAGATGGCGGCTGCCTGTGCCCGGCTGGGCAGACAGGACGAAGGGCGCAGCCTGCTGGAGCAGGCTCTGGCACAGGCTGCCCCGGATGGTTTTGTGATCCCCTTTGCAGAAAACTTCCGATATCTGGAACCTTTGCTGGAGGCGGAGCAGGAGGGAACCTATGCCGACACGGTCCGGCGCATCCTTGCGCTGGGCAGAGACCAGGAGGAGCGCTGCAAGGCAATAAACCGCAGCGAGGCGCTGCCGGAAGCTGCCGCCCGGCTGACAGAGAGGGAACTTGTTCTGGCAAGACTCATTGCCGACCGCTGCACCAACAAGGAGATCGCTGCCCGGCTGTTCCTCTCCGAGGGCACTGTGAAGCAGTACACAAACCAGCTTTATTCCAAGCTGGGCATTGGCGGCGGGGTGCGCACAAAGCGTGCCCAGCTGGCAGAATTGTTTGCAAAAAAATACTAACCTCAGGTTAATAGCTTTTTTCACCGACCCGTTGTACTCTTTCATTAGAGGAATAACAGGTCGGTTTTTCTGCGCCCGGATACAGGCTGAAAAAAGCAGTGCACAGGGCAGCGGAAAGACGGAAGGAGGAAGCTATTATGACAAATGAACTCCGACACACCCCCAAGCTGCGGCTGCTCAGTGCCTTTCTGGCAACGGTCATGGTCTTGACCCTGTTCCCTGCGGCTGCATTTGCGGCGGACGGAATAATCAGTGATCTGAGCGTTGCCGGAAAGTCGGTGACCTCGGACAATGCAGCAGACATTCTGGGAAATGGCACCGCAAAGTATGAAGGTTCTGTGCTGACCCTGAAGGGAGAGATCCCGGTGCCGCAAAACGAAGCTGGCATCATGCCGATCCGCTCCATTACCATTGATGGAAGGGGAACCCTGACCGGCACAGAAAAGACCGGGTATGGGATCTTCCCCCAGGCGGACAAGGCAGAGATCGCCGCCGGGGCGGATATCACACTGGAAAAATTCAAGTACGGAACATCCGCCTACGGCGTGGATGTTTTTGGCGTCCTGACCATTCGTGATGGAAACTATGGCGTCGGCGGACAGGGTGCCACCATCAAAAGCGGCGGCAGGCTGATCATCCGGAATGTGGACAATGCCGTTTCCGGCGGCGGTGCAAAAGTTTATGGCACACTGGAGATCGATGGTGCAGCCGCAGCCGTCAACGACGGCGGGGTCGCTGTGTATGAGGGCGGCGTGGTGACCATCACCGGGGCAGACAGCGGCTTGAACGGCGGGTCTGCGGTAAACGGCGGCAGCCTTTCGGTGAGCGCCAGGACCTGCATTGGCAACGGTGCCGTGACCTTCACCGGCGGGACCCTGAAACTGGATTCCACTGACAATGAGGCAATTGCCCTGAGCAAGCTGACCGTGAATGCAGCGGATTTCTGGTACCGCACGGCAAAGGACGGCACATGGACCAAAGTGACGGGCGGCAGCTGGACGCAGCCTTCCGACGTTGCATACTTTGAGATCACCACGGAGGACCCCACCGTCACACACTACACCGTCACCTTCGACCTCAACGGCAGCAATTCCTGGGGTACGTATGACTGGACCAGTCAGGCTGGCGGCAGATGGAATGACGACCACGATCAGGTGAGCTTTACCACACAGACCGGAGACAAGGGCGAGTGTCTGTCCGTCCCGCTGATGAAGGGTATGGCTCCTAAGCGGAAAGACTACGAGTTTGTCGGCTGGTACACCGCTGCCGGCGGCGGTGAGCCGGTGGAAGACCAGACCTATTATGCAAGTAATCAGCATCTGGAGCCGATCACAGAGAATATCACCCTCTACGCCCACTGGCAGTGGAACGGCGAGGGTCCCGCCCCTGACCCGGATGGACCGGTGATCGACGGCGGAGATGGCTCCGGGTTCGGCACCGTGCTGACCGTGGCAGGCGGCGCTGCTGTGGTGGGAGCCGCAGGCTTTGGCGTCTACGAACTGGTCACCCGCACCATCCTGAAAGACCTGCTGCCCAAGGGTGCGGCGATCCCCGCGACCCGCGGCGAGCTGGCACTGCTGCTGTGGCAGAACGCCGGGAAGCCGGAACCTGCTGCACTGCCTGCCTTTGCGGATACGGCAGATGCTGAGACGGCAAATGCCGCCCAGTGGTGCACCGAACAGGGCCTGCTGACGGCAGAGGACGGCGCATTCCACCCGGAACAGAAGGTCACGAAGTACGGCGTGATCCGGGTCTGGAAGCATGCCGCGGCACTGCAGCAGTGATGGGCGGCTGAAACGGCTTGGGTCAAATGCGTTTCCGCTTTTAAAACAGCGAGCCCCATGTCCGGCACCCTGGGATGCGGACATGGGGCTTTTTCTCGGCTGCTTCACTGCCGGGGAAACGCTTTGCGGATCCAAACAGAAAAGGAGAAAAACGAGATGAAAAGGAGAAAAACAGCGGCTGTGCTGAGCCTGCTGCTGGCGCTGAGCATCTGCCTTTCTGCCTGCGGAGGAGACACGGCGGAGCCTTCCTCCGGCTCGGCGGCGGAGGAAGTGTCCGATTCGGTACAGGACACGGACACCACCGCTGCCACCGGGCTGAGCGATGAACAGAGCGAAGTGCTGGATGACTGGCTGTGGTATGAGCGTGGGGACTACACCTCGGAAAACTGGTATCAGATCTTTGCCGACGGCACAGTGGAGATGCACGGCGAATACGGCTCCACCGAGGACACCTACATCGCCTACCCCATGAAGGGAACGGTCTACAACATGGAGGGCTTTGACATCGGTCCCGACGATGTGCCGTTTTTGAGCCTTCAGATGGAAGAAAACGCCTTTAACAGCGTGGAGATCATCGAGGAGGGACGGGCTTTTCTGACCGGAAATGCAAGTTCCTTCCCGAGCTACTACATCCGCTCTGACTGTACCGATGATGTGGACCTGCACAACGCCTGTGTGTTGATGTACCGGCAGTGGCGGCTGGACGAAGAACACCTGTACCTCAACTTCTACCCCAACCACGGCTTCATCCTGTATGCCCAGAAGGATCTGGGGGACAGCGTTTACGGCTTTGATGCCGACAGCGTGTACACCGGTCGGTGGATGGTGGAGGGGGATGCCGTAAGCCTTTTCTGGGACGACGGCACCGAAGATACCGCTGTACTGATCCCCAATGAGCATCCGGGGGATGTGGGGGAGGATGTCAGCACCCTGAGCCTTAACGGCACCGATCTGATTTTCAACAACCGGTGGTGAAAAAATGAAAAAAACCATGGGCATCCTGCTGGCGGTGTGTCTGCTCCTGCTGCTGGGGTGGACCTTCCGCCCGGCTCCGGCAAGGGGGCAGGACCTGCCGGAGGAGGACATTGCCGGCAGCGACTGGCGCACCTGGGGCATCATCGATGACTACGGCACCCTGCTGCAGGGCGGGGAGACCATCGCCTTCTGCGCCTGCGTCCATACAGAGGACACCACCCTCTACTATGACACCGAAAGTCAGGTGCTGCTGGCAGAGCTGGTCTACCCGGCACCGGTGGAAAATGCAGAGCAGCGCTACCTTGGCATGGAGACCGCCGACCGGACCGGCGACGGCAGCAGCGATGTGCTGCTGCGCTTTTCGCAAAAAGAAAAAACGCTGGAACTGCTGTTCTGCTGGGACCCGGACACCGGGACCTTCCAGTCTGTTCCGTCATAGCCAAATCCAAAAATAAGGAGGCATTTTTATGAAAAACACGATGAAACGCACTCTGGGTCTGTTTGCGGCTGCCCTGCTGACCATGACCCTGGCACTCAGCGTCTATGCGTCCGGTCACAACCTGAGCTATACCGATAAGGGCGACCGGATGCACGTCAAGGACAAGACGGTCCATGTGCAGACCTACTACCCCTACGAGTATTATGTGCTGGATGTGCTGGACGACGCCCTTGTGGTGGCAAACCCCGAATGGGACGACTGCGGCTTTGCGGTCTGCCGCAGGGTCACCGACGAATACATGGACTACACCGGCTCCGACGACGACTTTGTTCTGGACTACGCAGTGGGATATCTGGAATATGATTTCCAGCAGCTCTACGGCGGTCAGTGGCCCGACACCTCCTGGGAAGTGGTGGATGAGAGCAGCGCCTCCAACCGTGTTGCCACCATGCGGGGCTACATCTGGAACGATGAGATGGACGCCTATATGTGGACGGTGATCTACTGGGACAGCAACTACAACAACGTGATGGCAAAGACCTTTTTTGTCCCGGAGTACAACGGCTATGATAAGGCGGACAAAATGGGCAAAAAAGTCAGCAGCACCGTGGGATGCTGAGGGGACCCCAAGGTCATTGACCAGTACCGCCGCAGCTTTCAGGATTCGGACTGGATGAAAGACCGGATGGAAGCGGTGGCGCAGAATACAGAGCTTTTCTGAAGCAGGAGGAACCAAAAATGAAACGCATTGCACTTTTTCTTGCCGCCCTGCTGGCGTTTTCCCTGACCGGATGCAGCAGCTCCGAAGCCTCAAGTGAGGCTCCGGATGCCGACAAGGCGGGGACCTACGAGGTCATCCCGCCGGAGGACGGCAGGGGAGACCTGATCCCGGCATCTTCGGATGTGGCGACCATCCCAGTGCTGGTGGGTGGGGGACTGCCCTTTACCGGCATGGAAAACCTGATGAACACAAACTACGAGGACGGCACCTACACCTACGAGGACATGACCCAGGACGGCTCGGTGCTGGTGGTGGATATGGCGTTCCAGTCGCTGCGGACCAACGAGACAGTGGAGGAATACGCAGAATACGCCGCCCGGTTTGCCGCTCTGGATACCGGCGAGGGAGAGCCCTACGACATCACCTGCTTCCAGGATGAGGACTACACCCGGAACCTTTCCTACCCGGTGTACATCGTCTGGTACACCACCGGCTCCGGGGAGGACCAGCGGCAGTGGATGGTCTACACGGTGGATACGGAGGACTACACCTACCTGTACGCCTTTGGCACCATTGCCGATGAGGCAGACGATATGCAGGATGTGTTTTTCAACATCTGCGGGAACCTTGAGCTGGTGGATTGAGGGGTGAGGCTATGACACTGGAAGGATCGGTCCTGCTGTTTGCCCTTGCCCTGACCGGGCTGTGCGGGCTGCCCCGGCTTTTGCCCCGGAAGCCCCGGCTGTGCCGGGGGCTGCGGGTCCTGTGCGGGGCGGCGGCACTGCTCAGCGCAGTTTATAGTCTGCTGACGCTGCTGCTGGTCTGGGCAGCAGGGCAGAAATTTTGAAGAACAGGAGAAAACGACCATGAAAACCAAAACCCATCTGCTGTCCCTTGCGGGCATCCTGATGGCAGGAGGCATCCTCTGCACCGGCTGCGGCGGCGATGCCCCGGTCAGCAGTATTCCGGCTGCCGTCAGCACCTCCTCCGCCGTGGAGGAGGTGGATGCCATGGACGGCTACGACTACATCAACGACTATGTGGGTCTGTGGGGCTATTACGACATAGAGCTCTGGCTCCGTGTCCATGAGGACAGCACCTTTGAATTCGTCAACTCTCAGGATGAGACCATCTACACCGGTACCGCAGATGCGGACCAGTACGGCATGGACCTTTTCTTTGACGATGGCAACCCCCAGATGCGGCTGGACCTTTCGGTCAGCGGCGACCTGCTGGAGGAAGGCTCCTCGGATGCGCTGCACCCGGTGGACGCCATTGTTTCCCGGGTGAGCTGCTTTGAGAAAAACGGGCTGGAGATCAATGCCGCCGTGGATTCCTCCGACCCCATCGGTCTGAACAGCGGCGTGTGCAGCTTTACCGGAAAGGGCAGCGGCTACAACACCGATGTGTGTTACTGGCAGGTGACAAAGTACGACGATGTGATCCACGACGGCATCCGGGAGCTCCAGTTTGATGCGGTGTGCTACATCCCGGATTCCTCCATCCCCTACTTTGGGCAGACCTACGAAACCTACATATCCAGCGAACTCTACGACGCCTATACCGGCACATGGCTCACGGCATCCACCGCCAGAGGGGATACGAGCCGGGCGGACCATCACTATTATCACACGGTGTACTGGAACGACAATGCCTACGACATCGAGTTCTTTTTCTCCACCGACTGGAACATGAGCAGCAACAGCGATGACAAGATCTTTACCAAGAGCTATGTGGTCTACCTGCCCGAAGATTACGATGGGCTGGTTTTTGCTGCACAGGCGCAGCCGGACAACTATACCGATGCCATGGCGCTGGACGATCTGGAAAATGTCAGCCCCGAGGGCAATATCATGGACCTTTCCCCGCTGGACCCCTACGCCAGCCTGTACTTCAACATCTGCGGCTGAGCCGGACAGAGAAAGGATGGTCGCTATGTCCTATGGAATGATCCTGGCAATAGTGGTGGTGCTTCTTTTGGGGTGGCTGCACGGCAGCCGGAAGGAAGCTGCCCGGCAGGATGTGGACCGCCGCATTGTCCCGGCGGTGCTGGACGCTGCACTCCAGCAGGTGCAGTTTGCACCCAACGGCAGGATCACCTGCTTTGGCGAGTCCGGGCTTCCGCTGCCCCAGTACGACCGCATGACCGGTGGAGAACACGTCCGGGCAAGGTACCGGGGCTATGAGGTGGAGCTGTGCAGCATCGAACTGGACCGGGACGTCAGCTACACCGACCCGGACGACCCCACGAAAGTCAATGCACCCTCCTACGACACGGTCTACGCCGGGCTGTGGGGCATCTGCCGTTTTGGCACGCCGATGCCGGTGGACCTGACCTTTACCCCCCGGGGCAGGCTGGGACAGCTTGTGCGGAGTGCATCGGTGCAGAACGCCGTGGAGGGCTTTGAACAGCAGTTCAAGCTGACGGCGGACGATGACGCTGCTCTGAAAGTCTGCCTGACGGAGGAAAAATGCCGGAAATTGCTGGCTCTTGCGGGGACAGCCGAGGGCAGCTTCAGCGGGAGCCTGCACCGGGACGGCACCCTGTATTTTGCCGTAGAAAACAACAAGGGTCTTTTCAAAGGCAGCGGCAGTGACGATGCCCTGCGGGAAAAGTTTGCCCGGCAGCTGAAGTGGTGTACCGATGTTATGGACGTGTTTGCACCCTGAACAGGATCCCCTGCCGGATGGTTTTGCGTTGCGTGTATTCCCCAAAAGTCCAAAAATGCAGTACCTTCTCTGCGCTTTCTGCGTGGAAGGTACTGCATTTTTGTCTGCTGCCGGACCTTGACGGAGCTGCCCTGTTACAAAGGTGTCCTTTGTCCCCGGGCGTCCTGCCGGGTGGTGCGGAAGTACTCCTTGGGGGTCATGCCGTATTCCTTTTTAAAGGCGCGGAAAAAGTGGTTGTAGCCCCCAAAGCCGCTGGTCTTGTACACCTCGGTAAGAGGCAGCCCCTGCTCGATGAGGGTGCAGCAGCGGTCCAGCCGTGCCTTTACGATGTACCGGTGCACCGTCTGCCCGGTCTGCCGCTTGAATTCCCGGGCAATGTGTTCCCGGGAAACGAAAAATTCTTTTTCCAGACGTTCCAGCGTCAGTTCCTCGGTAAGGTGCGCCTGAATGAACAGAAATACCTCGTCCAGCATCAGGTGGTGGCGGCTCCCGGCGGCGGTGTGGAACTCCGCATGGATGCAGGCACGCAATGCCAGCACCACGAACATCTGCAAAATGCCGTGCTCAAACACCGCCGCCCCAAACTGGCTTTTTTCCTGCGGCAGCACCAGCATTTTCCGGGCAAGGTTCTTCAGCAGCATATAGAGCTGACTGTCCGGGCGCACCGCTACCTGCCGGAAGGGTACCACGTTAAAGCTCTTTTCCAGATCTGTCACATCATCCGACAGCTCCGCCAGCATCTGAGAAGAAAGCTGCACCCGGATGATCTCCAATGGACCGTAAGCACCGGAGTATTCCAGCCTGCCACCCTCTCCGGGCTTGGAGATCAGCAGATTCTGCTGCTTGGCAGGCAGATTCACCGTACTGCACCGGAGCACTCCGCTGCCTCGGATCACCAGAAACAGGTCGTAATAGTCTCCGGAGAAGAATTCCCGGACAGTGCTGGTCTCAAAAAAATAATCTGTCACTGTATATTTCACCAAAAATCCCTCCCGGAAACCGTCAGGTGTGACAGCCTGTTGTACACAACAGAAAAAGACAACTGTTACAATTGCATAATACATCAATTTACGCTAGTTTTCAATCATTTTTTGGATATGCATTGACGCAAAATTAACGTATAATGCAGAGGAAGAGCGGAGACTTAGGCAAAAAAGTCTCGCAATGCCGTCCGGTTTCAATAAAGGAGGAAAAATCAGATGGACGAAAAAAAGACTGTCCGCCCATTCTCAATGAAGGATAAGATCGGCTACACCCTTGGCGATCTTGGCTGCTGCTTCACCGAGCAGTACCGTGCCATGTACCTGTCGATCCTCTACACCCTGATCCTGCAGGTGAACCCCTTCCACGTAGGTATCCTGCTGCTGGTCACCAAGATCTGGGACGCCGTCAACGACCCCATCATCGGCGCCATCGTGGACTCCCGCAAGGCAACCAAGGGTGGCAAGTTCATCCCCTGGATCCGTGTGTTCTCTTTCCCCATGGCTGTGCTGTGTGTGCTGGGCTTTGCCAACGTGGGCAACATCAACTACGGTCTGCGTCTGGCATATATGTTCGTCACCTACGTGCTGTACGAGGCTCTGTACACCTGTGTCAACGTGCCCTTCGGCACCCTGTCCAGCGTCATGACCGATGACGTGAGCCAGCGCACCGCCCTGTCCCGCTACCGCAGCCTGGGCGGCACCATTTTCATGACCGTCATGGTCATGGTGGGACCCCTGTTCCTCTATGTGGACAACAAGCCTGTGGCTGGTCGTTTCCTGATGCTGGCATGTATCTGCGCCATGCTGGGTCTGCTGTGCCTCCAGATCACCTGTGTGTGGTGCAAGGAACGTGTGGCAGTGCCTGAGCGTCCTCAGGGCGAGAAGCTCAACTACCTCCACGTCCTCAAGGAGATCTCCCACAACAAGGCGCTGCTGGGCGTCATGTTCTTCAGCCTCACCGGCATGATCGGTGCTTCCGTGGTCAACGGTCTGAACACCTACCTGTACAAGGACTTCTTTGGCAACGTGAAGATCCAGGCTGTCTCCGGTATGCTCAGCGTGCTGTACGCCGTGCTGTCCTTTGCCATCACCCAGCCCCTTGCCAACAAGTTTGGTAAGAAGGAATGGTGCTGCATGGGTGCCGGCTTTGCCGCCATCGTCTTTGGTGTGCTGTTCTTCTTCCCCATCCATAACCCCGTCGCCTTCATCGTCATCAACGGTATCTGCTATCTGGGTGCTTCCGGTATGCAGGTGCTGATCTGGGCAATGGTCAACGACGCCATCGACTACCACGAGCTGCAGACCGGCGAGCGCAATGAGGGTATCGTGTACTCCACCTACTCCTTCTTCCGCAAGCTTGCCAGCGCCATCTCCGGCAGTCTGTCCAGCTTCGTTCTGGGCATCATCGGCTACAACGTCACCGCCGGTGCCGTCCAGACCGCAGGGGTGGTCAACTCCATCTGGAAGAGCTACACCGGTATCTATTTCCTGGGCTACGGCGTTGCTGTGGCGATCCTGTTCTTCGTCTACCCCCTGAGCAAGAAGAAGACCGCTGAGATGCTGGAAGAGCTGAAGGCACGCCGCGCCGCTAAGGTAAAGGAGTGATTTGCAATGAAGATCCTGCAAGTTCAGTTTAAAAACCGCGCCGGTCACACCCTCCGGGGCATCGTGACCCTGCCGGACACCGAGGGCAAGGTACCCTTTGTGGTACATCTCCACGGCTTTGCCGGCAGCTGCAGCGGCTACAAGTCCATGTACACCCACCTGTCCCGTGCACTGGCAGCACAGGGCATCGGCAGCGCCCGGTTCGACTTCTACGGCAACGGGGAGAGCGACGGCGAGTTCGAGGATATGTGCTTTGACGGTCTCCACACCGACGCAGCAGATATCTTTGCATGGGCATCGGAGCAGCCCTATGTGGACAGCGAAAAGCTGTTCCTCTCCGGGCAGAGCATGGGCGGCTACATCGCCGCCTCCTGCGCCCCCAAGATCCAGCCCCATGGTCTGGTGCTGCTGTGCCCCGGTGCCGGCATGTGGTTCGGCTGCGCACAGCGTGCTGACGGGGTGATGCAGACCGGCAAGGACTACGCAGACATGGAAGGTCTGTGCTACAAGATGTCCTTCAACTACCAGATGGCAAAGCATCCGGACCCCTTTACCGAGGCAGTGGGCTACAACGGTCCTGTGCTGATCCTCCGGGCGGACGATGACCGTCTGGTGGACGATGGCACCTGCAGCCGCTATGCACAGGTGTACAAGGACCCGGAGGTGGGCACCATCGCCGGGGGCGGACACAACTTCGCCACCATTACCGCCCGTGCAGAGGTGGAGGAAAAGACCGCCGCCTTTATCAAAGCACATCTGTAATTTTACCTGACATATAGCAGGGAGGGTTTACTTATGAATGATCGTATTCTGCAGCCCATCGAGGTGGGCGGACAGGTTTTTAAAAACCGCATCATGTTCCCCCCGCTGACCACCGGCTACGAGCGCAACGGCATGATCAGCGAGCAGGACATGGGCTTCTACACCCGTCTGGCAAAGGGCGGCGTGGGCTACATCGTTCTGGGTGACGTGGCACCCATCAACAGCTTCTCGCCTACCCCCAAGCTCTTTGACGACAGCCAGATCCCGGCATTCAAGGCGCTGGCAGACAGCGTCCACGCCTACGGCACCAAGCTGGGTGTCCAGATCTTCCACCCGGAATACGATGTGGACGCCATCAACAGCCTGTTTGCCCAGAAGAAGTTTGACGAGATGCGTCAGCGCCTGCATCACGACATGATGTTCTTTACCGATGAGGCAAGCGAGGAGATGCTGCTGTCCATCATCGACAAGATGTGCGCCTGCGCCGTCCGTGCCCAGAAGGCAGGGGTGGACGTGATCCAGATCCACGGCGACCGTCTCAACGGCTGTCTGTGCTCCACTCGCATGAACCACCGCACCGACAAGTTCGGCGGCAGTCTGGAGAACCGCTGCCGTTTTGCCCGGATGCTGACCCGTGCCATCCGCAAGGCTGTGCCGGATATGGTCATCGACTACAAGCTGTCCATCGTCACCCCCCAGCGGGGCAAGGGCGGCATCGATCAGGCAGACGCCGTGCAGTTTGCCCAGTGGCTGGCGGAGGACGGCGTGGATATGTTCCACGTTGCTCAGGCAAACCACACCGGCAACATGGCAGATACCATCCCTCCCATGGGTGTCCAGCCCTACGGCTTCTTTGTGCAGATCGCCGGGGACATCAAGAAGGCGGTCAACGTGCCGGTAAGCGCCGTGGGTCGTATTCTGGATGCCGACATGGCAGAGCGGGTCATTGAGAGCGGCATGGCAGACATGGTGGCGATGGGTCGCCCCCTGCTGGCAGACCCGGACTGGGGCGTGAAGATCGCCGCCGGCAAGAGCTGCGACATCCGCCGCTGCATCAGCTGCAACAAGGGCTGCACCGATGCCATCCAGAACCGTCAGTTCCTCTCCTGCGTCCTCAACGCCGAGAACGGCTATGAGAACAGCCGCAGCATCCAGCCTGCAGAGCAGAAAAAGAAGGTGGCTGTGCTGGGCGGCGGTCCTGCCGGTCTGGAAGCTGCCCGTGTGGCGGCACTGCGGGGACATGACGTGACCCTGTTCGAAAAGACCACCTCTCTGGGCGGTCAGCTGAACATTGCCTGCGTGCCTCCTCGCAAAGAGGAGATGCGCCGCGCCGCACAGGACCTGATCCACGCTGTCTGCAACGCCGGTGTCCACCTGTGCATGGCACAGACCCGCACTGCCCAGCAGCTGAAGGATGCCGGTTTCGATGCCGTCATCAACGCTGTGGGTGCACACAGCGCCGCACCCCGCATCCCCGGCATTGACAGCGTGAACGTGGCAGACGCCTGGAAGGTGCTGGCAGGTGAGCAGCAGGTCTACGGTACGGTTGCCGTCATTGGCGGCGGCATGGTAGGCTGCGAGACCGCCGAGTATCTGGCAGCACGGGGCTGCAAGGTGTCGGTCATCGAGATGATGGACAAGATCGCTGCAGGCGAGAGCACCACCATCCTGCCCACCCTGCTGGAGAACTACAAGACCTACGGTGTGGAGCAGTATCCCAGCCACAAGGTCAAGGAGTTCCGCATGGACGCCGTGGTCTGCGAGAACAAGGACGGTGCAGAGGTGACCATCCCCTGCGACTACATCGTTCTTGCCATGGGTGCACGGTCCAACCAGTTTGACGCCTCCGCTCTGGAAGAAGCCGGCATCCCGGTGTACTCCATCGGCGACGCCGCCGGCAAGGCAGCGGATATCTCCAATGCCATCCGTACCGGCTACGATACCGCCTGCCAGCTGTAAAACGGAAAATATAGTTCTATTTGTGGGTCAGAAACGTCTGTGGGCGCTTCTGATCCACTTTTTGCGTCTGTGGGACAGCCTGAGAGCAGTGCCGCTGTTTCCGTAAGAAACAGGCACTGTAAATGCCGTTTGCCGCTACGACCCCTCTTGTGAAAGTGGCGTTTGGAGCGGTCCGCAGACCGCAACAAACGCAAAATATAAAATAATCTTTCCGCTGAAGATGCGCAAAGCAATGCGGAGCGCATTCAAAATCGTCTGCCCGCCTTTTGCAATATTTTTTCACGGTTAATCCCGGATATAGAAATCCAACGGTAGTTGTGGTACAATAAGGCATCCGGAGCACCATGCGGAGAGTGCTCACACTTCTTAGCATATGGAGGCTAACGTTATGAAAAAGAATCATCGGTCGCTTTTCTGCCTGTTTGCAGTGCTGCTGCTGAGCATCAGCATCCTGCCTTCTGCTTCGGCGCTGTTTTCGAACCGGCTCTACTACTATGGCACTGTAGAGGAGATCGGCTGGGATGAAGATGGTTCTGTGGAGTCCATTCTGGTCTCCTCGGAGGAGCAGGAGGACTACCGGATGCTCATTACCCGCATCACCAAGTGGAAGGACCACGATGGCAAGACTACCTCGGACCCCGCCACCCTCGCCGTAGGGGAGAAGATCTGCGTGGTCCACGACTCTGCCGTGATGATGTCCCTGCCGCCCCAGTCCACCGCCTACACCGTCATCCGGAACTTTGCGGAGGGCACGGATCTGGAAAAGGAAGCACGGGATGCCGCCTGCCCGGTAAAGCGGTTCTTTGCCAAGGCAAAAAAGAACGTGGCAGACTGGTTCTACCAGACCATGCCCATTGCAGAATAAGTCTTTGTCCAACGGGCTGCTCCGCAGAGCTTGCGGGGCAGCATTTTATCACGGTTTGCAGCCAGAAATAACCGCATAACAAAGCCCTGCTGCTCGCATCCGAGCGGCAGGGCTTTTGTGTTGCGGGAGATCAAATTAGGGGCCCCGAGATGGGAAGCGTCAAAGCTCAATGATCTCGGTGGTAACTTTCGTTTGACCTTTGCCAAAAAGTCCGGCGTAGCCAAAATCAGCCAGTTCCTTTTTATGCCGGTGGTGGGGGTCTCCCGCGCACTGAGCAACAGCCCGCAGGGCTGATTGCTCCCCCTGCTGTGCAGGGTCGTGCTGTTCGACCCGCTCACACGCCGCAGATAAAAAGAAAGCCCCCCAGACAAGCTGGAGGGCTTCCTTTTTATGCCGGTGG
>SFDE01000031.1 GCA_004558805.1 Faecalibacterium prausnitzii
CATCGCAATGAACTCCGAGTTGGTGGGCTTGCCCCGGAGGTTATGGATGGTGTAGCCAAAGTAGCTGTTGAGGGTGTCCACATCGCCCCGGTCCCACGCCACCTCGATGGCGTGGCGGATGGCACGCTCCACCCGGCTGGCGGTGGTGCCGTTGCGCTTGGCGATTTCCGGATACAGGCGCTTAGTGACGGCGTTGATGTAGTCCGGCTCGTTCATGGTGAGGAGGATGGCGTCCCGCAGGAACTGGTAGCCCTTGATGTGGGCAGGGACGCCGATCTGGTGCAGGATCTCGGTAACGGTAAGCTCGTCACTGTCCACGCTGGTATACAGCACCCGCTTTTCCTGCCCCTGCGCCGCCTTGAGCACCCGGGCGGCAAGGACGCTTTCGTCAAAGGGCTTTACAAAATAGTAGGCAAAGCCTTCGTCCAACAGCTCCTGCTCCATTTCCTCGCTCTGGAATGCCCCGGTGACAAAAAACGAAGTGTGGCGTTCCCCGGCGGCGTTGTAGCGCTGTTTTATCGCCAGTGCGTCCAGTCCGGGCATAAAAGCGTCCAGCAAAACCACCTGCGGGCGGACCGAAAGCATCTTCTGCAACACCTTGTTGCCGTCCTTTTCTACCACAGTCACCTCTACGCCTTTCTGTTCCAGTGCATCCCGGCAGGCTGCAGTGACCGCTGCATCGGTATCCGACATCAAAAATCTGATCTTGTCCATGGTTGTTCCCTCCAATGTGTGCTGTTCCCTTAACACCATGGATTTTACCATATTTTGCCATTCGTTTCAACGGTGAAATCCGCCATATTTTGGCAATTCGTGTCGAATCCTTCGGTTATTTTTTCGGCATTCCGCTTTTTATCCGGCGGCAGTGGGGGTTTCGGACACATTTGCCGCCTGTTTCAGCATGGTCTGAGCAAAGATGCCGTAGCCCCGGGCAGGGTCATTGACCAGCACATGGGTCACCGCTCCCACCAGTCTGCCGTTTTGCAGGATGGGGCTGCCGCTCATGCCCTGCACGATGCCGCCGGTCTTTGCCAGCAGCTCCGGGTCGGTCACCCGTACCACCATGTTGCGGCAGGGGTCTGCATCCCGCACTTTTTCGATGCGCACCCGGTAGGTGCGGGGTGTCTCGCCCTGGGTGGTGGTCCAGATCTCCGCCTCCCCGGTCTCCACCTCCTGTGCAAAGGCAACGGGAAGGGTCCTGCCTTCAAAGGCGGTGCGGGTGGTGCCGTAGACACCGTTTTCTCCATTGATGCAGATGCTGCCCAGCGCATGGCTGCCAAGAAATTTCCCTTTCAGCTCCCCGGGGCTGCCCGCTGTACCGCCGGTGCAGCCCACGATGCTGCACGCCACGATCTCACCACGGCGCAGCGCCACGCTTTCGCCGGTGTCGCTGTCGCTGATGGGGTGTCCCAGCCCCGCAAACACCCCTGCCTTTTCGTCCACAAAGGTCAGGGTGCCCACCCCCGCCGAGGAATCCCGCACCCACATACCGGCACGCCACTGCCCGGCGGCGCTGTCCCATGCAGGGGTCATGACGGTGCGGCGCTGCTCTCCGTGGCGGACAAAGATCACCTCCACCGCCCCGCCCTGTGCTGCTGCCAGAGCGGCGGAGACCTCTTCGTTGCTTTGGGTGGAGGTGCCGCCCATGCGCACCACCCGGTCTCCCAGATGAAGTCCCGCCTGTTTGGCGGGGTTTACGGTGTCCTGCCCGGTGTGCAGGTCGGAAAAACCCACGATCAGCGCACCCTCCGAAAACATTTTTACTCCAAAGGGGGTGCCGCAGACCTTGACCTCCGGGCGGGGAGTCACCACCGCCCGGACCCTGCGGACCGGCAGCCAGCCTCCCAGTGCAAGGGTAGTCTGGTAGCTGCCCACGGCACGGGTGCTTGCCACATTCCGGCTGCCTACACCCCGCAGAGGTTCCACCCAGCCAAACCGGGGCAGGGTCAGCGGCTGCTCCGGTTCCAGCCAGATCTCGGCAGGCAGGCTGCTCCACAGCCAGCCCAGCGCCGTAAAAAACGCTGCTGCCAGATACACGGCAGCAATGCCCAGCCTGCGCCGCCTGCGGTCTTTCATAGCACACCCTCCCCTTTTTCCGACGTTCTATCAGCAGTATGCCCCCGGATTTGCCTAAATATCAAAATCTTCCGGCGCAGGACCCCGGATATTCTGTGCAGTACGGCGCTTGTGACAGGGACGGAATTCTGCTATACTTTTGCTATGTGGTTTTATAGAGACCGGGGACTGTTTTGCCCGGGTTGGGGATGGAAAGATGAATGAAATAACGATCCGGCAGATGGAGCCGGAAGACTGGGACGCAGTTTCCCGGATCTATCTGGAGGGCATTGCCACCGAGTACGCCACCTTTCAGACCGACTGCCCGCCCTATGCGGCGTGGGACGCCTCTCATATCAGGGAATGCCGTCTGGTGATCCTTGTGGGGGACAAGGTCGCCGGGTGGACGGCGCTGCACCGGGTGGACCCCCGGTGGTGCTACCGGGGCGTGGCGGAAGTAAGCATCTATGTGGGCGAACGGTTCCGGGGACACGGGCTGGGCTACCGTCTGCTCAGCGCCCTGTGCGCTCAGGCAGAAGATGCCGGTTACTGGACCCTGCAGTCCACCGTGCTGCAGGACAACGCTGCCAGCCGTGCTTTGCACACCAAATGCGGGTTCCGGCTGGTGGGGCGGCGGGAGCGCATCGCCCGGGACTGCCACGGCAACTGGCTGGACACCTACCTGATGGAGCGCCGTGCCGGAGACGACGAACCGGCAGGCTTTAAAAAGCTGTAAACAAAAATGAGGGATGACCTGCCGGTCATCCCTCATTTGCGTTGCTGTGTTCTTTTTACCACTCGCCGGTGTCGTCCCCGTCCTTTGCTGCCCCGGTGCGGCTGCGCTGGAACATGCTTTCTACCACAGCGCAGTACTTATCTGCCAGACAGACGATGATCGCCTCCCGGCAGCTGGGCACATGGCGGAAGGTCAGAGGCCACATATGGCTGGAAATGATGCTCTGTTCCTTCTTGGTGATGTGAAACACCTTGCTGGCGTTGATGCAGGCATAGGACGGATGAGAAAAGCCGTGCATCTCAAACAGGCGGCGCAGCCCGTGAAAGGTGCCCTTTTTGTGCCAGTCATACAGATAGAAATCATGGAGAAAGGCACCCACGGCAAGAGAGGTCTCGTCTGCATGGAGATGCAGGCGGCGGTTCAGCCAGAAACTGACCATCACTACATTTTTGCAGTGCTGGTAGGTGGTGACAGAGCCATGCTGGATGAACTCCCGCATACGCTGCACCTCCGGGTTCTGGTCGTACTTTTCCACCAGAGCATAAAGTTGTGCGCGTTCAGTATCAGAAAGCTGCATCGTGCAAATTCCCTTTCGCCTTTTTAAAAGGCATCCGTTGAGCTGTTTTCAGGAGCGGAGCTGCACCGGGTTGGAGTTGCCAAAGTTCTCCGCCTCGGAAGGGTTCTGTCTTGCCAGGGTCAGGTCCACCAGATACTGCTTGCCGTCTCCCAACTCTTTCAGCTGTGCCAGCTTGGCATTTGCGGCGGCAAGGTCCGGGTACCACTGGATCAGGAAAAAGTTTTCTGCCTCCACCCCGTAGTACAGCCACACGCCGTCGGCACGGAGCCAGTCGTCCAGATGGTCCACCTCTTCGCCGTCCGGCAGACCCAGACCTTCCTCTGCATAGAGGTTTTCCGGTTCTACCTGAAGCATCTCGATGACCTGAATGGAGCTCTGCAGGTACTCGTCCTGAGAGACCTTTTTCTCCGAGCGTTCCCAGCCTGTAAGAAATGCCTGCATCAGCAGGTCCCGCACCGTGATACGGGGCAGTGTCGGATCCATAACCATTGGTTTTTTCCTTCTTCCTGTTTATTCCCGCCGATAAGTATACGGCAAAGCCCCATACAAGTCAACAGTTTTTTTGTGAATATTTTGTAGCTACGCTCAAATCGCAGCTTTTACAGCCAGATCCCGAAAGTATCGTTGAGCCACTCTATCGCCAGCGCCACCCAGTGGTTCCGGTGGACGCTGGGACGGTCCACCTCCGGGGTGCTGATGCTGCTGCCGTGCGCTCCCTTCTGGAACAGATGCGCCTCACAGGGCACCCCTGCTTTGCGCAGGGCGGCAAGGAGCAGCAGGCTGTTTTCCACCGGCACGGTCTGGTCCTCCATAGTATGCCAGACAAACACCGGCGGTGTCCGGGAGGTGATCTTATCTTCCAATGCAAAGGGCAGCTGGGCGGCGATGTTTTCGCTGCCTGCCAGCTGCACAAAGCTGCCCCGGTGGGCGTACTGCCCTGCCGTGACCACCGGATAGGCAAGGATCACCGCATTGGGGCGGGGCTGCTGCTGTGCCCCGGGGATGTCCAGCACAGCGCTGGAAAGTGCCAGATGTCCGCCGGCGGAAAAACCGCAGACGGCGATCTTATCCGGCAGGATGTGCCACAGCTCTGCGTTCTGCCGGAGGATCTCCAGTGCCTGTGCCAGCTGCCGCAGGGGCAGGTGATCTTTTGCCTTTTCGCCGATGCCGTAGTCCAGCACCGCCGTGTGGTAGCCTGCCGCTGCAAACTGCAGCGCCACCGGGTCCCCTTCCCGGGCGCTGACGTGGGTGTAGCCGCCGCCGGGCACCACCAGCACCAGCGGGCGTACCATTGCAGCCGGCATACGTTCCACCGCATCCCGCAGGTAGATCGTCAGCTTTCCGTCGCCTATAAGCTCCAGTGTTTTCAGCTCCATGGCTCAGTCCTCCTCCCGGTAGATGCCGTGCCGTCCTTCCGGATGGGCAGCAATGAACTCTCTGCACAGGTCCGCCCCCAGACGTACCAGCTCCGGGCAAGGACGCTTTTTATAATAGTCCTCGGTCCGTGCTTCGGCAGCCGTGCCGGTGGTGGTCTTTGCCCCTGCCTTTGCCAGCAGCTCCCGGCAGACGATGGACCCGCCGCCGTTGCGGCTGCGGTAAAGCTCCGCTGCCTGCTGCACCAGTGCGTACATCCGAGATTTATCCTGGGGGTCCGCCGGGTCTGCATACACCAGACTGAGCACCGTGACCATGCCGCAGAACACGCCGCAGACCTCCCGCATCCGTCCGATGCCGGCACCAAAACCGGAGGACAACCGCAGCGCCATCTCCTCTGTAAGCCCCAGCTGCGGCGCAAATGCCGCCACCACACTCTGGCTGCAATTGTACCCCTTTAAAAAATAGCCGTAGGCGGCATCTCCCTGTTTTGACACAGCTTTTCACATCCTTTCGGCTCATTATAGCAGTTCTGCAAAGGGAAGTAAAGCTTGCCTGCCAGAAGCTCACCGACAATTTTCACACTGCATCGTGCCATGGGGCAAAGGGGCACAAAGCATTTTTAAACTTTTTATGAAAGCCCTTGATTTTTCCCCCGGCGGGGTGTATATTAGCACTCGAAATATATGAGTGCTAAGCATTCAGCAGCTTTGCTGCCGGAGTGCCGGCGCCTAATAAGATAAAAAGAGGTTTTGCATTATGGCGAAAAAAGAATTTCAGGCTGAAAGCAAAAAGCTGATGGACATGATGATCAACTCCATCTACACCAACAAGGAAATTTTCCTGCGGGAGCTGATCTCCAACGCTTCGGACGCCATCGACAAGCTTTACTATAAGAGCCTTACCGATCCTGCTGTGGGCATGAACAAAGAGGATTTCCGTATCCTCATCACCCGGGATAAGGAAAACCGCATCCTCACTGTGGAGGATAACGGCATCGGCATGACCAAAGCTGAGTTGGAGGAGAACCTGGGCACCATCGCTCACTCCGGTTCTCTGGACTTCAAAAAGGACAACAAGGACGAAAACATCGACATCATCGGTCAGTTTGGCGTGGGCTTCTATTCCTCCTTTATGGTAGCAGACAAGGTCACCGTCATCTCCAAGGCTTACGGCTCCGATGAAGCATGGCAGTGGGAATCTTCCGGCGTAGACGGCTACGAAATGACCCCCGCCCAGAAGGACACCGCCGGTACCCAGATCATCCTGCACATCAAGCCGGACACCGACACCGACCACTACGACAACTTCCTGGACGAGTACGGCATTGTAGCGATCGTCAAGAAGTACAGCGACTATGTGCGCTACCCCATCCAGATGGAGCGGGAGAAGAGCCGTCAGAAGCCGGAACCGGATCCCAAGCCCGAGGACTACAAACCGGAGTGGGAGACCTACACCGAGCTGGAGACCCTGAACAGCATGATCCCCATCTGGAAAAAGCAGAAGAGTGAAGTCACCGACGATGAGTACAATACCTTCTATAAGGATAAGTTCAACGACTACTCTGACCCTGCCCGAGTCATCGTGAGCCGCACCGAGGGCACTGCCAACTACAACGCCCTGCTGTTTGTGCCCAGCCACCGCCCCTACGACTTCTACACCAAGGACTATGAGAAGGGCTTGGCACTGTATGCTTCCGGCGTGCTGATCATGGAAAAGTGCGCTGACCTGCTGCCGGATTACTTCAGTTTTGTGAAAGGCATCGTGGACAGTCAGGACCTGAGCCTGAACATCAGCCGTGAGATGCTGCAAAAGGACAACCAGCTGAAGCTGATCCACAACGCTCTGGAAAAGAAGATCAAGAACGAGCTCCACGCCATGCTCACCAACGATCGGGAGAAGTACGAGGCATTCTGGAAGGAGTTTGGTCGCCAGATCAAGTTTGGCGCCTACTCCGACTACGGGATGCACGCCGAGCTGCTGCGGGACCTGCTGCTGTTCTGGTCTGCCAAGGAGCAGAAGATGGTGACCCTGCAGGAGTATGTGGACAAGATGCCCGCTGAGCAGAAGTACATCTACTTTGCCGCCGGTGATTCCACCGACCGCCTTGCAAAGCTGCCTGCTGCCGAGTTGGTAATGGATAAGGGCTACGATGTGCTGCTGCTTACCGAAGACGTGGATGAGTTCTGCCTGCAGATCCTGCGCAGCTATCCCCGGAAGGATGCCGAGGGCAAGGACGGCACGGTGGAGTTCAAGAACATCAACAGCGGCGATCTGGGTCTGGAGAGCGACGAGGAAAAGAAGGCAGCCGAGGATGCCACCGCCGAGAACAAGCCCCTGTTTGACGCCATGAAGGACGCTTTGAACGGCAAGGTAAAGGAGGTCAAGGTATCCACTCGCCTGAAGGATCACCCGGTCTGCCTCAGCGCTGACGGTCCCCTGTCCATCGAGATGGAGAAGGTGCTGTCCAAGCAGCCCGGCAGCGAAGGCGTCAAGAGCGACAAAGTGCTGGAGCTGAACGTGAACCACCCTGTGTTCGCCGTGCTGAAGGCTGCACAGGAGGCAGGCGACTCCGATAAGATCAATAAGTACAGCGCTCTGCTGTACGCACAGGCACAGCTCATCGAGGGTCTGCCGGTGGACGATCCCACCGCCTACGCCGAGGCAGTCTGCAGCCTGATGAAGTAACTTCCCCGGAAAGGGCAGTTTACTCCCCTGTTCTTTCCTTTGATAAAGTATTTGCCCCTTAACAAAAAGACCGGGTTCCGCTATAATAAGGTGGAACCCGGTCTTTTGCTGTTGCACAGCAGTCGGAGAATGACACGCAGGTCCCTGCCGGGACCACCGAGGAGGAAGCCCTATGGAACGCCCCAGAAAGCATTACTTTGCCCGGATTCCCACCATAGCGATCTTTATCGCCTTTGCCCTTTCCACCCCCATCGGGCTGGGGCTGTTTATCCTGAAGGCGATCGATAAAAGTCTGGAAAAGGAGGAGCAGGCACGCTTTGGCACTGCTGCGCCGCCGCCTTTTCCGGAGACTGCACGCCGCACCGGCACCGCTCCCTGCGTGCCTCCTTTTCCCGCCGCCGCAGAAGGGGCACCGGTGCAGTCCGGGGACCTGCCTACCACGGAGCAGAAGAACGCCAAAAAGTGGAACGAGACCCTGGGTACTCTCTGCACGATCCTGGGGGCAGTCTTCCTATTTACTGGCATTATGGATGCCGTAGGCCTTATCGGCGCATGGCAGACCCTGCCCGCTCCTGGGGAGCTGTTCTCGGATATCGTCACCATCATCGGCGGCGGCGGTGCCCTGCTGACCGGTCTGCAGATGGACCGCACCCGGAAGCTGGAAAAGCAGCTGGACCGCATCGTAGGAGACCGGGACAACATCTTGCTGGACGAGCTGTTTGCCGCTGCCGGCATCCCTGAGGCAAAGGGACTGTCGGCGGTGAAAAGCGCCATCGACCACGGCTATTTCGGAGCTGGTGCCTACATCGACAACCGCACCGGCACGCTGGTGGTGCGGGGGGCAGCGCCCCAGCCGGAAACGCCGCGGCAGCCCCGGCAGCCGCAGCCTGCACCTGCCCCGGAGGACCAGTACTCCGCCCTGCTGCGGCAGCTGCGGGAGGTAAACGACGCCATCCCCGACCCGGTGATGAGCCAGAAGATCACCCGGCTGGAGCAGCTCAGTGCCCGGATCTTTGCGCTGGCACAAAAGGACCCTGCCAAGCAGGCGCAGCTGCAGAAGTTTATGAGCTACTACCTGCCCACCTCCCTGAAGCTGCTGAACACCTACGCCGCACTGCCGGCGCAGGATGTGCAGGGCGAGAACGTCACCGAAGCAAAGCAGAACATCGAGCGCAGCATGGACCTGCTGGTGACCGCCTTTGAAAACCAGCTGGACAAGCTGTATCAATCCGATGCACTGGATATCTCCTCGGACGTGTCCGCTCTGGAGGGGATGCTGAATCTGGACGGGCTTACCGGCAGCGATTTTAAAATGCAGTAACGGCACAGAAAAAGGAGGCATCGCCTATGCAGCGGCGGTGCCTCCTTTTCTATGGGGTCATTTACTGTGCCTGACTGGGATGGGGCACCGGCGGGTGCTTGGCAAACAGCGCCTTGAGCACCAGCGGAGTAGCCACACTGGATACCACGATCAGCAGGATGACTGCGGTGAAATACACCGGGTCCACCACGCCGATATCCAGACCCTTCTGTGCCACGATCAGTGCCACCTCGCCCCGGGTCATCATGCCTACACCTACCTTTAAGGAGTCTGCCCAGCTGAAACGGCAGACCTTAGCGGCAAGACCGCAGCCGATGATCTTGGTGACCAGCGCCACCAGCACAAAGCAAATGCTGAACAGCAGGATCTCCGGGGTCAGTCCGCTGATATCGGTCTTTAAGCCGATGGAGGCAAAGAAAATGGGGGCAAAGATCACATAGTTGCTGATATCCACCCGGCGCTCCACATAGGGGGCATCCGCCATGGTGCACAGCACGATGCCTGCAATGTAGGCGCCGGTGATATCTGCAATGCCGAAGTATGCCTCGGCGATGTACGCCATGGCAAAGCAGAACGCCATGCTGACGATGGTGATGCGCTGGGTGTGGGGGTTCCGCTTATCCAGCCACTTCATGGCGTAGTGCACGATGAGACCCACACCGATGGCAGTGGCAAAGAACAGCACCGTATTGACAAGGACCTTGCCCAGACCCGTGCCGGTGCCGGAGCTTGCGCCCAGCACGCAGGTAAGCACCACGATGCCAATGACATCATCAATGATAGCGGCGCTGACGATGGTGGTGCCCAGAAAGCTCTTCAGGTGTCCCAGCTCCTGCAGGGTGGCGACGGTGATGGACACACTGGTAGCGGTCATGATGGTGCCAATGAAGAGGGCACGGTAAAACTCCGGACTGCCCACTGCAGAGAAGCCGTAGAACAGGCTGTACAGCAGGGTGCCTCCTGCCAGCGGCACCGCCACGCCTACACAGGCGATGAGGGTGGCAATGGGTCCCGCCTTGATCAGTTCCTTGAGGTTGGTGCCCAGACCGGTGGAGAACATCAGCAGCACCACGCCGATCTCTGCAAAAGTGGCGATGGCGTCATCGGTCTGCACCAGACTCAGCAGGCAGGGACCGATCAACAGACCGGCGATGATCTCGCCGACCACCTGGGGTGCCTTGCACTTGCGTGCTACCAGCCCAAAGAACTTTGCGCTGAGGATAATGATCGCCAGGTTGCGGAAAATTGAATACATCCGTCATCCTTCCTTCCAATACATTATACTTTATAAACCTTTTAATAACCTGTATCTCCGGTGCGGCACACTCCTGCATTCCGTACATGCACCGGAAAATCGACTTTATTATAGTCCTTTTGCACAAGAAAATCAAAATATTTTTTATAGAATAATTTGCGCAGAACGCTTGACAGAGCCAAAAAGACTTGCTATAATAAATTGCTGTCTGAACAGACACGCCGCACAGAGCGCGATGCTGCGTTCTGTGTACCCTTGGTCTTGCGACCGCAAGACCCTTAAGTCCAAAAGGAGGTGCTACAAAATGGCAAAGTACGAAACCATGCTGATTACCAGCGCCGCTCTCGACGAGGAGGCTTCCGCCGCTCTGGTGGGCAAGTTCAAGTCCCTGATCGAGGCTAACGGTACGATCGATTCCATCGACGAGTGGGGCAAGCGCCGTCTGGCGTATCCCATCAACGACGAGGTGGAAGGCGTCTACACTGTGATCAACTTCACCAGCGAGCCCAGCTTCCCCGCTGAGCTGGACCGTGTGTACAAGATTACCGAAGGCGTTATGCGCAGCCTGATCATTGCTCACGAGGAGTGATCCTTTCGTGACGGAAAAGGAGTCCGTGTTATGTTGAATGTTGTTGCCATCATGGGTCGCCTTGTGGCGGACCCGGAACTGCGCACCACCCCCAACGGAGTGAATGTCGCCAGCTTCCGCATTGCCTGCGACCGCAATTTTGCGCGTCAGGGCGAGCAGCGTCAGGCCGATTTCATTGATATCGTGGCATGGCGTTCTCAGGCAGAGTTTGTCTGCAAGTATTTCCAGAAGGGCAGTCTGATCGCCATCGATGGCAGCATCCAGACCCGCCAGTATCAGGATAAGAACGGCAACAACCGCACCGCTTTTGAGATCGTGGCAAACAACATCAACTTTGCAGGGTCCAAGAACAGCAATGCAGGCGGCGGAGCAGGGTATCAGAATTCTGCTCCGTCCTACCAGAACGCAGCCCCTGCCCGTCCGGCAGCCGTGGAGGCAGCTCCCAGCTATTCCGCCGGCAGTGCAGACGATTTTGCTGTCATTGATGACAGCGATGACCTGCCGTTCTGACACGAAACGGTCTGACCGTAAAAAATCCAATAGGAGGTAATAAGCAATGGCTTTTGAAAGAACCGAAGGCTCTCGCCCCGCACGCCCCATGCGTCGCGGTCGCAAGAAGGTTTGCAGCTTCTGTGT
>SFDE01000014.1 GCA_004558805.1 Faecalibacterium prausnitzii
CAACAAGGAAAAGATGGCCATCAAGGTACCCAGCCCCAAGACCCAGATCAAGAGCCTTTCCGGCGGCAACCAGCAGAAGGTGCTGATCGCCCGCTGGCTGGCAAACAACCCAGACGTGCTGATCCTGGACGAGCCCACCCGCGGCATCGACGTCGGTGCAAAGTATGAAATTTACTGCATCATCGCCGATCTGGCAAAGCAGGGCAAGAGCATTATCATGATCTCCTCTGAAATGAGCGAGATCATCGGTATGTCCAACCGGGTCATGGTCATGTGCGATGGCCGTATCACCGGCTTTATCGACGGCAAGGACGCCACCCAGGAGAATATCATGGCTCTTGCTACTCAGTTTGAGACCGCACCTGACACAGCTGCGGCAAATCAGTAATTAAGGAGGCTGTCTATCGTGGAAGCTACCAAGAAATTGAATGGCAAGGCTGTGGGCAAGTGGCTCAGCAACAACGCCATTATCATGATGATGCTGGCCATCACTCTGGTCGTTGGCATCATTCACCCCAACTTCTTCTCCGGCACGAACATGATCAACCTGTTCAAGAACGTGTCCATCCGCTACATCATCGCACTGGGCATTTCCGGCTGCCTGATCACCACCGGTAACGACCTGTCTGCCGGTCGTCTTGCCGGTTTTGCAGCCTGCCTCGCCTGCATCTTTGCGCAGACCGAGGGCGCAGCCGGCAAGTTCTACGCCAACCTGCCCACCCTGCCCACCCCTGTGGTGTTCCTGCTGGTCATTGCCATCTGCGCCATCGTGGGTCTGTGCAACGGACTGGTGGTCAGCTACCTGAAGGTGCAGCCCTTCATTGCTACCTTGGGTATGCAGCAGGTGGTCTACGGTATCTGCCTTGTGTACACCGGCGGTACCCCCATCGGCTCTTTGAACAAAAACTTCACCTCTCTGGCCTCCAACACCATCCTGAAGGTTCCCGTGCTGATCTGGATCGCCCTGATCGTGGCTGTCTGCTTCTGGTTCCTGTACAACAAGACCCGTCACGGCAAGTACATGTACGCCATCGGCGGCAACGAAGCTGCTGCTGAGGTGGCAGGCGTCAACGTCATCGCCACCAAGATCCGCATCTACATCCTGGCCTCCTGCATGTTCGGTCTGGCAGGCTGCCTGCTGGCTGCAAAGTCCGGCGGCGCATCCGTCAACACTGCAATGGGCTATGAGCTGGACGCCATCGCAGCCTGCACCATCGGCGGCGTTTCCACCACCGGCGGCGTTGGTACTGTTCCCGGCGTTCTGGTGGGCGTTCTGGTCTTTGAGCTGATGAAGGTTGCTCTGCAGTTCATGAACGTCAACTCTTCCTACACTTACATCGTTCAGGGTCTGGTCATCATCGTGGCTGTTGCCATCGATATCCGCAAGTACCTGGCAAAGAAGTAAGAACCCTATTGTGGGCTGTCTGCCTTGCGGCAGGCGGCCCACTTTTTTTGTCGGCAGATTTATGGTACAATATTGAAAACGGTCACAGGAGGTGCGTTATGGCACAGCAGGATCAGACCCCGCAGCAGCGGGAACAGGAGCTGGCACGGCGGGAGGCAGCACTTGCCGCCCAGGAACAGCAGCTGGCACGAGAGCAGGCAGAGCTTGCGGGGCAGAAGGCGGAACTGGAAGAAGGCAAGAAAAGCCTGTTGAACAACGGGGATAAGAACTTTGTCAACGCCAAGGAAAAGATGTACGACAAGTTCCCCCTGACGGTACATCAGATGGATATCATCATCGGGGTGCTGCTGGGGCTTATTGTGCTCTTCCTTGTGCTGGGGGTGACCCACACCAGCTTTTTTGGGTTGTTTGGGGGCTGAGACCGCCAAAACGGAAAGACCCGCCGGCAGTTCCGGCGGAAAGGGGTGTAACCATGAAACAGAAAGGAATGGCGTTGCTGCTGGCAGCCTGTCTGCTGGCGGCGCTGGTGCTTACCGGCTGCCGGGCAGAAAAACCGGTGCAGCGGCTGCGAATGGGCGTTGCGGGAGAAGGCGGCGTGTACTACGAACTGGGGCAGGCGTATGCCGCCCGGGCAGAGGATGTGGGCAGCATTCAGATAAAGACCACCGCCGGCTCTGCGGCAAACCTGCGGCTGCTGTCCGGGGAATATCTGCAGCTGGCAATTGCGCAGGCAGACTTGGTGCAGGAGGCATACCAGCACACCGGCATCTTCCGGGATGAGGAGGAAGGCAGCGGCTTTGGGGCGGTGGCAGCACTGTACACCGAGGCGTGTCAGGTCGTCGTCCGGGCGGATTCCGGCATTGAGTCGGTGGAGCAGCTGCAGGGCAGGACCGTCAGTTTGGGAGCGGAGGATTCCGGCACCGAGCAGAACGCCCTGCAGATCCTTGCCGCCTATGGCTTGAACGAAAAGCTGGTGTCCACGGTGAACCTGAACTACGAGGACGCTGCCGCCCAGCTGAAGGCGGGAAAGATCGACGGGCTGTTTATTACGGCAGGCGTTCCCAGCCCGGTGCTTACCGAGCTGGCAGGGGAGTGTGAGCTGCGGTGGCTGAATGTGGACGGCACGGCGGCACAGCGTCTCACCGCCGCTTACAGCGCCTACAGCGCCATTACCCTGCCGGCAGGCACCTATCCCGGGCAGACCGGGGAAGTGCGTACCGTAGGGGTCAAAGCGGTGCTGCTGGCGGCGGACCGGCTGCCGGCAAAGCAGGTGCAGCAGCTGACCGGGCTGCTGTTTGCCCGGCAGGAAGAGCTGGAGCAGGAGCTGGGCATCCGGCTGGACCGGGAGGCGGACGCTGTAGAGGGCGTGGGGATCCCCTTCCACCCCGGGGCTGCTGCCTATTACAAAGAAAAAGGACTCACGATAGAGTGAGCGGAGGGAGACAGAAGGAAAGGATCTATGAAGATAGAATTGGATATGTATCAGACCCTTGCCCTTGCGGTGCTGGTGCTGATGCTGGGTAAATTTTTGCGGGAGAGGGTGCGTCTGCTGGAGCGGTTCTGCATCCCGGCTCCGGTGATCGGCGGCGTGCTTTTTGCCATCTTTACCTGCGTGTGCTATGTGACCGGGGCGGCGGAGTTTGCCTTTGACGACACCCTCAAAGAGGTGTGTATGGTCATGTTCTTTACCTCGGTGGGCTTTCAGGCGAACCTGAAGGTGCTGAAAGGCGGCGGCAGGGCAATGGCGGTGTTTCTGGGAGTGGTCATCGTTTTGATCCTCGGTCAGAACTTCCTTGCGGTGGGGCTGGCAAAGCTGGTGGGGGTCAGCCCGCTGGTGGGGCTTTGCACCGGCTCCATCCCTATGGTAGGCGGACACGGAACCGCAGGCGCCTTTGGTCCGGTGCTGGAGGATTTTGGCATCCGAGGAGCCACCACTCTGTGCACGGCGGCGGCGACCTATGGACTCATTGCGGGCAGCGTGATGGGCGGACCTCTGGGCAAGATGCTCATTGAGCGGCACCGTCTGCTGGATACCATCGTGCCGGAGGACGACAGCCTGCTGGTGGAGGAAGAGATCAAGCACGAGCGGCACAGCAGCATGTACCCGGCGGCCAGCTTTCAGCTCATTATCGCCATGGGCATCGGCACGGTGCTTTCCCGGCTGCTGAGCCTGACCGGCATGACCTTCCCGGTGTATATCGGGGCAATGATCGCCGCTGCCTGCATCCGCAATCTGGGAGAGTACGGCGGCAGCTTTACGGTCTATATGGGCGAGATCAACGATCTCGGCGGCATCTGCCTGTCCCTTTTTCTGGGCATGGCAATGATCACCCTGAAGATCTGGCAGCTGGCGGAGCTGGCACTGCCTCTGGTGGTGCTGCTGGCAGGACAGACCCTGTTTATGATCCTGTACGCTGCAGTGGTGGTGTACAACGTCATGGGGCGTGACTATGATGCGGCAGTCATCGTCTCCGGCACCTGCGGCTTCGGCATGGGCGCCACCCCCAACGCCATGGCAAATATGCAGGCGGTGTGCGACAAGTATTCCCCCTCGGTTAAGGCGTATCTGCTGATCCCGCTGGTGGGCAGTCTGTTTGCGGACTTCCTCAATAGTCTCACTATCACCCTGTTTATCAACTTTATCTGATCTTGTTCTGGTGTTTCGGGGCGGGATACCGCTGCCGGGAAAGGAGAAGGAAAATGTCACTGAAGGCGCAGCTGGACCGGTGGTTCCGGCAAAAGGAGACCGGCGGGTCCGGGGAGAAGCAGCAGACGGTGGCGCTGCCGGAGGTCCACACCGGAAAGGTGCGGCACCCGGAGGAGCAGACCACCCCTGCAGCAGATAAGTCCATCCACTACGACAATGTGGCGATTCCGGAAGTCCACATCCATCCCAAAAAACAAAAGTAAAGCAGGACCCTCCCGGTCACAGCCTCAGGGCGGTACCGGGAGGGTCTTTTTGCATTTATATTTATGTCCCGTAGCGGCGAGACCACAAAAATACACCCCCTGCAGCCATACGGGCGGCTGCAGGGGGTGCTGTTATCTTATCTTCTCAAAGGATCAGAGGAAGACATACTTCAGGATGAACAGAAGAGTCAGCACGTACATCAGGGGGCTGATCTTCTTTTCCTTTGCCTTGCCGGTGAACAGATTGATGAGGGTCCAGGAGATGACACCGATGGCAATGCCCTCAGAGATGCTGTAGGCAGTGGGCATGGCAAGGATGGTCAGGAAGGCGGGGATGCCCTCGCTGGGGTCGCTGAAGTCGATCTTCAGAGCGGAGCCCATCATGTAGAAGCCCACAATGATCAGGGCGGGAGCGGTGGCAAAGCTGGGGATGGTGAGGAACAGGGGGCTGAACACCACAGCAAGCAGGAACAGCACGCCGGTGGTCATGGAGGTCAGACCGGTACGACCGCCCTCGGTGACGCCGGAAGCGCTCTCCACAAAGGTGGTGGTGGTGGAAGTGCCCAGCACAGCGCCGGCGCAGGTGGCGATGGAGTCTGCCATCAGAGCGCCCTTGATGTGGGGCAGCTTGCCATCTTCGTCCAGCATGTCCGCCTTGGAGGCAACGCCGATGAGGGTGCCCAGGGTGTCGAACAGGTCAACGAAGAGGAAGGAGAACATGACGGCAAAGAAGTTCAGCAGACCCACGCCGGAGAAGTCGGTCTTGAACACCTGACCAAAGGTCTTGCCCAAAGCGGAGAAGTCAAAGCTGACAAAGCTGGTGGGGATGACGGAGAACATGCCGGCTTCCACATCGGGGACATAGAGACCGGTGAGCTCGCAGACGATGCCCAGCAGCCAGGTGATGAGGATGCCGTAGAGGATGCCGCCCTTGACCTTCTTTACCAGCAGGATGGCGGTGATGACCACGCCGATGAGGGCAAGGATGGCACCCATGCCCACGCTGTGGAAGGTCTCGCCCTTGAAGTGCTGGTAGGTCACCAGAGTGGAGTCGCTGTTGACGATGAGCTTGGCGTTCTGCAGACCAACGAATGCCACAAACAGACCGATGCCCACGCTGACGGCGCTCTTCAGGGTCATGGGGATGGCGTTGAAGATGCCCTCACGGACGTTGGTGAGAGACAGCACGATGAAGATGATGCCTTCTACAAAGACAGCCATCAGGGCAAGCTGCCAGCTGTAGCCCATGGTCAGAACCACGGTGTAGGAGAAGTAGGCGTTCAGACCCATGCCGGGAGCAAGGGCAAAGGGATAGTTGGCAAGCAGAGCCATGAGAGCGGTGCCCACAAAGGATGCCAGAGAAGTGGCGATCAGCACAGCGTTGGCGTCCATGCCCGAAGCAGACAGGATGCTGGGATTGACCGCAAGGATGTATGCCATGGTCATGAAGGTGGTGATACCTGCCATGATCTCGGTCTTTACATCGGTGTGATTTTCCTTCAGATGAAAGACATTTTCTAACATGAAAAAACCTCCAGTGTTGTGTGTAGCTTCTGCCGGTTGCGTGCGGCAGAAGAAAGAACAAAAGCAATTGTAGCACAGGGAACAACAGTTTGTCCATAGTTTTGACATAAATTCTTCTTGTTTCGTGGAAAATTCACGAAAGAGTATGACTTTTTACGCAAAACGGGGGCTCCGGAACTGTCTGCGGCAGCAGACAGAAAACTGCCCCGGAAAGGGCAGACCCGGCGGCGGAAGTACAACGCAGTTTTTTTGATGGAAAAATCCGGCGTTTTGTAAAATGGACGCAGACACGCCGGAAAAAACGGAAAAAATCTATACAAACTGGATAATACGATACCAGAAATACTCTGCGACCCTGCAAAAGTACACACTGTCGGAAAGGGGAAAAGGGTGGTATCCTTTTGCCATGGCAAGCAAAACCAACAGAAAGGAGTGAAAGGGACCCCATGGGGCAGACAAAAGCATCCAAAGGGCTGGAAAGCCTGAATCGTGCCACCGACATCCTCAGCACCCTGCTGGCGCAGCAGGTCCGGGAGCTGAACAGCCGGCAGCGGGCGGCACGCCGGGAAGGCGAAAGCGACCCCGGCACCATGAAGGGACTGAAGGAGGCAACGGCAGTGCTCAAGGACCTTGCCGCCGTGGCAAAGACCCTGAACGATCAGGGCATGAGTGATCAGGGTACCGAAACCGGCGTGGTGGTGCTGCCCTGTGTGGAGGAGGAAGAACCATGACCATGGCAAAGACACGGACCCCGGTGATCTGGAGACCCCAGCCCCGGCAGGCGGAATTTATGCGGCGGAGGGAGCCGGAGGTACTCTACGGCGGGGCGGCTGGAGGAGGCAAAAGCGATGCGCTGATCATCGAGGCGCTGCGGCAGGTCCATATCCCGCATTACAGAGGGTTGATCCTGCGCAAAACCTACCCGCAGTTATCAGATCTGGTGGACAAAAGCCAGAGCTACTACCGCCGGGCGTTCCCTCAGGCACAGTATAACGCCACCTCCCATGTGTGGACCTTCCCCAGCGGGGCAAAGATCTGGTTTGGGTCCATGCAGTACACCAAGGACCGCACCAACTATCAGGGCAAGGCATACGACTTTATCGGCTTTGACGAACTGACCCATTTTGAGTGGGAAGAGTACAGCTATATGATGAGCCGCAACCGCCCCACCGGTCCCGGCACCCGGGTGTATATGCGTGCCACCACCAACCCCGGGGGCATCGGGCATGGCTGGGTGAAGGCACGGTTCATCACCCCCGCCCCGCCCGGCACTCCCATCACCGAGGAGTACGAGGTAAAGCTGCCGGACGGCTCCACCCAGACCCTGCGGCGCTCCCGGGTGTTCATCCCATCCAGCATCTTTGACAACCCCGCCCTGCTGCGGAACGACCCCGGGTATCTGGCAAGTCTGGCGGCAATGCCGGAGGCGGAAAAGCAGGCGCTGCTCTACGGCAGCTGGGACAGCTTTTCCGGGCAGGTGTTCACCGAGTGGCGCAACGACCCCGGACATTATGCCGACCAGCGGTGGACCCACGTCATCGCTCCCTTTACCATCCCAAGGCACTGGCAGATCTGGCGGGGCTTTGATTTTGGCTATTCCAAGCCTTTTTCTGTGGGGTGGTATGCGGTAGATGAAGAGGGGCGGCTGTATCGGATCCGGGAGCTGTACGGCTGCACCGGACGACCCAACGAGGGGCTGCGTATCGACCCGGTGGAGCAGGCAAGGCGGATCCGGGAGGTGGAGCAGAACGACCCCCTTCTGCGGGGGCGGGTGATCCACAGCGTGGCAGACCCGGCGATCTTTGACGAGAGCCGGGGAGAGAGCATAGCGGCTATGATGGAGCGGGCACCCAACTTTCTGCACTGGCAGCCCGGGGACAACACCCGACTGGCAGGCAAGATGCAGTTCCACTACCGCCTTGCCTTTGACCCGGAAGGGCGACCCATGTTTCAGGTGTTCAGCAGTTGCCGGCATTTCATTCGGACCATCCCCAACCTTGTGTACGACGAGAGCGATGTGGAGGACATCGACACCCGGCAGGAGGACCACATCTACGACGAGTGCCGCTATGTGCTGATGGAAAACCCCATCAGCCCTCCGGTGCAAAAGGGGGCGGTCTTTGTGCCGGATGACCCGCTGGAGCTGCATCGGCAGGCGAGATTTTACCGGATCTGACCCGGCAGGTACATTTTAAAAAGAAAAGGAGAAACGCATATGGACGAATACGAGAACAGGACCCTGCCGGTGGGAGAGGCGGAGGTAGCGCAGGCAGCGCAGACCCTGCAGCGGTACAAGGCAGGCAAGGCGGCGCTGGACCGGCGTCTGGTGGACAACGAGCTGTGGTTCCGCATGGGACACTGGAAAAATTACCGCAACCCCATGATGACCGGCAAGCCCCAGCCATCCAGCGGCTGGCTGTTCAACTCCATCGCCAACAAGCACGCCGATGCCATGGACAACTACCCGGAGCCTATGGTGCTGCCCCGGGCGGCGGACGACCAGGAAACGGCGCAGACCCTTTCCAGCGTGCTGCCGGTGGTGCTGGAGCAGGCGGACTACGAGCAGGTGTACAGCGACAGCTGGTGGCGGAAACTCAAGCAGGGCACCGGAGTCACCGGCATCTTCTGGGACCCCGAAAAGCGGGGCGGTGCCGGGGATATTGCCATCCGCAGCGTCAACCTGCTGATGCTGTACTGGGAGCCGGGGGTGGAGGACATCCAGTCCTCTCCGGACTTCTTCAGCCTCAGCATGGAGGACACTGCCCGGCTCACGGCGCAGTATCCCCAGCTGGAGGGGCACACCGCCGGGGTGCTGGACGTGCCCCGTTATATCCACGAAGAAGGGCTGGACACCGGAACCAAAAGCGTAGTGGTGGACTGGTACTATAAACGCCCGGACCAGAACGGGCGGATGGTGCTGCACTACTGCAAGTTCTGCAACGGAGTGGTGCTCTATGCCACCCAGAACGACCCACGGTGGGCGCAGCGGGGACTCTACGACCACGGGCAGTATCCCTTTGTCTTTGACCCGCTGTTTGTGGAGGAGGATTCCCCCGCAGGCTTTGGGTACATCGATGTTATGAAGGACTGTCAGACCGCCATCGACAAGATGAACCATGCCATGGACGAGAACGTTCTCCTTGCTGCAAAGCAGCGCTACATCCTCAGCGATACCGCCGGGGTCAACGAGGAGGAGCTGGCGGACCTTGGGCGGGACATCGTCCATGTGGCAGGCAGGCTGAACGAGGACAGCTTCCGTCCGCTGCAGACGGCGGGGCTGCAGGGCAACAGCCTGAGCTACCGCAACAGCCGCATTGATGAGCTGAAGGAGATCAGCGGCAACCGGGATATGACCCAGGGCGGCACCACCGGCGGCGTGACGGCGGCAAGTGCCATTGCCGCCCTGCAGGAGGCAGGGTCCAAGCTGAGCCGGGATATGCTCAAAAGCGCCTACCGTGCCTTTGCCAAGGAGTGCTACCTGATCCTGGAGCTGATGCGGCAGTTCTACGACGAGCAGCGGGTGTTCCGCATCGTGGGCGCCGGCGGGGAGACGGAGTTTCTGCCCTTCTCCGCTCAGTCGCTGCGCCCTCAGCCCCGGCAGGCGGTGGGTGGGGTGGAACTGGGCAGCCGGGAACCCATCTTTGATATCGTGGTCAATGCCGCCAAGAAAAGCACCTTCAGCCGCCTGTCCCAGAACGAGACCGCCAAGGAGTGCTATCAGCTGGGATTTTTTGACCCCAGAAACGCCGACGCTGCTCTGGCAGCGCTGGAGATGATGGACTTTGAGGGCATCGAGAAGGTACGTCAGCGGGTGCGCCGGAACGGTACCCTTGCCGGTCAGCTGCTGCAGCTGCAGCAGCAATACGCCCGGCTGGCAGCGGTGCACGGCGCTCCGGGCACCGGCGGGGCAACGGTGGCGGGGGCACTGACAAAGGACCTGCCGGTGGCTGCTGCCGCACGTGCCATGAACTCACAGCAGTAAGGAGGTGAAGAAGATGATGAAAGTATGTTACAGCGAGATGGATGGTCCCAAGGGTCTGAGCTGCCGGATGGAAGCCGCCGGACACGCAGGCTACGCCCCTGCCGGGCAGGACATCGTCTGCGCCGGGGCAAGCACCCTGATGCAGGCGCTGGTGTACCTGTTTGCCGGGGAGGAGAACGCCTCCACCGAAGCGTGGGACGAGCCGGAAGGTCCCCGGATGGCAGTCACCGTGGAAGCCCCCTGTGAGGAGTGGGTGCGGGGTGCCTTTGAGCTGGCAAAGGCGGGGTTCTGCCTGCTGGCGGAGCGGTACCCGGACCATGTGCGGTTTGCAGACGTGAGCCGCCGGGCAGAGGACAGCATGGTAAATCTGCAGATGTTTGCCGCAGATGCAGCCCCCGCCCTCAGTGCAGCGCAGACACAGCAGGCGGTGGCGTCCGGCACCCTGAAGGCGGAAGCGGCGCAGCCGGCACAGCCGGCGGAGATCGCCGCTCCGGAACCGGCTGCGACAAAGGAACCGGAGCCGCCGAAGGAACCCTGCCCCCAGCCGGCGCAGCCGCTGCCCCGGGGGCTGCGGAATGCAGTGGAACAGCTGCACCGGCGCTGGGCGGCAGAGGAGGCGCAGCTGCGCCGCAGCGTGCCGGAGTTTGCCCTGCAAAAGGAGCTGCGGGACCCGGAGATGCGCCGTCTGATGCAGATGCCGGGGATGCGGGTGCAGGACGCCTACCGGCTGACTCACTATCAGGAGACGCTGGACCGCACCGCACGGACCGTGGAACAGGGGGTGATGGAGCGGGTCCGACAGCGTGCAGCACGCCCTACCGAAAACGGCATCCGCCCCGGCGGCGCTGCCACGGTGCATCCGGATGTGTCCTCCATGACCCGTGCCCAGCGGGAAGCGCTGGAACGCCGGGTGATGCAGGGTGCACAGATCCGTCTGTAAGTTTTACACACCTTGTAAGAGAAAGGAAATGCCATGATGAATCGTTTTGACCTTCAGCTTTTTGCTGACAACCTCCAGAACACCACCGCCACCATGTCCCCGGAGATGAAGACTTTCTACGAGAAGCGTCTCATTGACCAGGCGGAGCCCCGGCTGATCCACGACCAGTTTGCGGATTACTACCCGGTGCCTCAGAACGGCGGCAAGACCATCGAGTTCCGCAAGTACGACAGCCTGCCCAAGGCAAGCACTCCCCTCACCGAGGGCGTGACCCCCGACGGTCAGGCACTGAACGTCACCACCATCACCAGCGACCTGCACCAGTACGGCGGCTGGACCCCCCTTACCGATGTACTGCAGATGACCGCCATCGACAACAACGTGGTGCAGGCGACCCGGGTGCTGGCAAGTCAGGCGGGACGCACCATGGACAGCATCACCCGGGATGTGCTGGCAGGCGGCACCAATGTGCTCTATGCTCCCAAGCTGGCGGCAGACGGCACCGAGACGGCGGTGACCAGCCGGAAGTCTCTGGACCGGAGCTGCACCCTGACCCCCAAGCTGTTCTTCCGGGCGGCGGCGCAGCTGGGGGCAATGAATGCGGACCCCATCGGTGACAGCTATATTGCTATCATCCACCCCTACGCCGCCTACGACCTGAAGACCAGCAAGGAGTTCATCGAGGTGCACAAGTACGCAGACCCGGACGCCATGTTCCGGGGCGAGATCGGCAAGCTGGGCAACATCCGCTTTATTGAGACCAGCGAAGCAAAGATCTGGAAGGACGATACCTGTCCCACGGGGCTGGCGGTGTTCGGCACGCTGGTGCTGGGCGCCCACGCCTACGGTGTCACCGAGCTGGAAGGGGGCGGTCTGGAGCACATCGTGAAGCAGCTGGGCTACGGCGACGACCCCCTGAACCAGCGTGCATCGGTGGGTTGGAAGGGCATGCGTGCCGCCGAACGTCTGGTGGAGCAGTACATGGTGCGCATCGAGAGCGCATCCAGCTATTCGGACAACGCAGCGGCAAACTGATGCCGCTGTCCCGGAAACGGAAAGGAGAAGCTATGGCAGAAAAAAAGAACGTGCGGATCCGGCTGTTCAAGGACAACAGCCGCTACAAGGGGGACCTGTTCGTCAGCGTCAACGGAGTGAACTACAAGATCCGCCGGGGCGTGGAAGTGGAGGTGCCGCCGGAGGTGGCAGAGGTGCTGGAACACAGCCAGCGGCAGGATGAATACACCGCCGCCCGCATTGCCGCCGCCGAAAACGCGGCACAGTAAACCGGTGCCCGGCGGGAAAGGACAGCCCGCCGGGCTTTTTTGTAAAAGGAGGGAGTTTTATGACGGTAGGACAGGCACTGGAACGGGCAGAGGAGCTGCGTCCCGGCAGCCGTATCAGCCTGCAGACCCGGCAGCAGTGGCTGCGGGAGCTGGACGGGCTGCTGCGCCTCCGGTTTTTTGCCCGGTGCGATACCAAAGAGTTTGACCATGCCGGGGCGGATCGGGCGTGGGCAGAGGGCTTGCAGGATCAGGACCGGCTGCTGGTGCCGGAACCCTTTGATGGGCTGTATGTCCACTATCTGTGCGCAAGGACCGACGCCGCACTGGGAGAGACCGACCGCTACGCCGGGGAGCAGGCGCAGTATAACGGCATCTGTGCAGAGCTGGCAGGGTGGCTGCGGCGCAGCTATCCCGTCCGGCGTGCGGCGCAGTGGCGCTGGTGAAAGGAGGGAAAAACCATGACACTGTATGACCGGGCAAGGCTGACCAACACCCGGGAACAGCTGCGTGCCTTTGGAGGGCTCAACGAGACCTATGCCTGTTCGGAGGCGGAGTACAGCGCCGGGATCAATTTTTCTTCCCGGAATTTCCCGGCGCTGAGTACCCGGAAGCCCCGCCGCCGTCTCCGGGAGATGAAGGACCTCAACGGCATGTATCACCTGAACGGTCTGCTGGCGGCGTGCGGCACGGACCTTGTGTATATCCCGGACGACCCCGGGCAGGAGACCATCACCTGCAGCAAAAAGGTCACCAATGACCGGAAGTCCATGGTAGGCATCGGCACCAAGGTCCTGATCTTTCCGGATAAGCTGAGCTTTGACACAGCACAAGGTACCCTGAGCAGTCTGGGGGCGGTGTGGGACGGCACCGGGCGGCAGCTGCGGTTTGAGCCCTGTGACGGGGAGGGCAAAGTGTACCGTGCCAAGAGCTTTGGCAAGACCGAACCCACAGCTCCGGCGGATGGAGAGCTGTTCTGGAAGGTGGAGGACCCCGCCCATCCCTGGCGGTACGGAGGTACGCTGGAGGTGTACAGCACCGCCTCCGGCAGCTGGACCGCCATCCCTCTGGAGTACTGCCGCATCTTTGGTGCGGAGCTGGACCTTACCTTTGCCCGGTGGGATACGGTGCACCTTAGCGGTTGTGCCGCCAAAGAGATGGGGCAGTGGGACAACCTTGAGGGAGACCTGATCCTCTACGACACCGGCACCAACTGGCTGCGGGTGAAAGCCGTCTCCGGAGGGGAATACTTTTTTGGCTCCCTGACCCAGACCGGAAACAAAGCGGTGTGGACCAGCGGAGACGGGACGGTCACCCGGGAGGTGGACCTGAGCGCACCGGCGGTGCTGGAACGGAAGATCCCGGATCTGGATTTTGTCACCGAATGCGACAACCGGGTGTGGGGCTGCAATAGCAAACAGAACGTGATCTACGCCTGCAAGCTGGGCGACCCCACCAACTGGTTCTCCTACCGGGGCATCGCAGCGGACAGCTATGCGGTGACGGTGGGCAGTGACGGGGCGTTTACCGGTGCGGCGACCTGCATGGGCTATGCGCTGTTCTTTAAGGAGAACACCCTCCACAAGGTCTACGGCTCCAAGCCTTCGGACTTCCAGCTTACCTCCCTGCGGTGCCGGGGCGTGGCAAACAACGCAGGGCGCAGCTTATGCGTGCTGAACGAGACGTTGTATTACCTGTCTCCGGATGGGGTCATGGAGTGGGACGGCAGCATCCCCGCCAAGGTGTCGGCGGTGCTGGAGTCCAGCCGTCTGGCAAATGTCCAGTGCGCCGTAGGCGGTGCTCTGGATGGACGCTATTACCTGTACATCCGGCGCCGGGCACAGAGCACCTCCCGGCAGGAGCAAAGGCTGCTGGTCTACGACACCGAGCGGCGGCTCTGGCACGAAGAGGATGTGACCAGCTGCGACATGACCAGCACCGGCGGGCAGCTTTACCTGTGGGACGGGCAGGCGCTGTGGGCAGCAGACCCCAGCCGGGAACCGGACTGGCAGAACACCAAAGGAGTGGAAAAGGACATCCCCTTTGAGCTGGTCACCGGCGACATGGGCATGGAGGCGGCGGAGCAGCGGTATCTGTCCCGGCTGACCCTGCGGATGGACGCCGAAAGTCCCACCACGGTGGAGGTGGCGGTGAGCTACGATGGCAACGGCTGGGAAAAACTGGCAGATCTGGCAGTCCAGGAACGGTGCCGCTGCTACGACCTGCCCTTTGTGCCCCGGCGGTACGGCACACTGCGTCTGCGGCTCCGGGGCACCGGGCAGCTCACCCTGCGCAGCGTGGCAAAGACCCTTGCCGCCGCAAAGGGCGGCATCGTGGAACAGGAGGTGTAAGACTATGGCAAACATCACGGGACTGAATAAGATCGGTCTGCCCAAGCTCAGTGACAATATGGATCCCCAGGACGCCCGTGCCCTGAGGGGGTACCTGTACCAGATGCAGGAACAGCTGCAATATGTGCTGACCAATCTGGATGTGGAAAATATGTCGGAGGAGCTGCGCACAAAGCTGCAGACCCTGTAAGGAAAGGAGAAAGACTCTATGGCAACCAGAAAAAAGGACCGGGACCCGGCGGAGCAGTCCGGGTATTCCACCACCGGGCTGGACAGCCGGGAAAAGGTGGAACAGGCGCTGGCGGGGGCGGACTACACCCCCGGCGCACAGGTGAACAAGGCACAGGAGGAGCTGCAGCAGTGGCAGACCATGCGCCCGGAGGAGTACCGCAGCAACTACCGGGACCAGATCGACCGGCTGCTGGGGCAGCTGCTGGACCGGGAAAGCTTCCGGTACGACCACCGGCAGGACCCCCTGTACCGGCAGTACGAGAACACCTACACCCAGAACGCCTACAACGCCGGGGCAGATGCGGCGGCACAGGCAGCGGCGCTTACTGGGGGCTACGGATCCAGCTACGCCACCAGTGCGGCGCAGCAGGCGTACCAGCAGCAGATGAACCTGCTGTCCGGTGTCATCCCCACCCTGTACGATCTGGCACTGGATACCTACAACAGCGGCGGCGATGCCCTGCTGAACCGGCTGGACCAGCTGAATGCTCAGGAGCAGAACGACCAGACCCGGTACGACAAGGAGCTGGCGGATTACTACACCCAGCTGGACCAGAAGGGACAGGCGTACAACAGCGCCTACGACCGGGACTACGGGCAGTATCAGGATTACCTGACCCGGCTGGATACCCTGTACAACTACTATTCCGGGCAGGAGCAGGCACAGGCGGCACAGCGTCAGCAGCGGTTCAATAATGCACTGGCGGTATTGGGTGTGCTGGGAGATATGATCCAGCTGGGCATCAGCGGCACCACCGGTTTGGGCTCCACCTTTGCAGGGCTGGCAAACGCCGGTTACAACATCTACGCCGGAAACCGTGCCTACGAGGCGGACCGTGCGGATGCCCAGTGGAACCAGCAGATGCAGGAAAAGCAGCGGCAGGACAAACTGGACCAGCAGCGCTACGAGAACGAGAGCAGCCAGCGTGCCTATGAGGACGCCCTGCGGCAGCAGGCGTTCAACAACAACATTGCCGCCGAGAAACTGAACATTGCCAAGGGGCAGTGGGCACTGAAGAAGTCCGATGCAAAGCAGAAGGCGAGCCGTGCTGCCGCCGGGGCGGAACAGTCTGCCCCGGACACTACCGCCGCAGCCGGCAGCAGCGGCTCCGGTAAAAAGGTGGGGGTGGGGACGATGCCCTTTACCGCAACCTACATGCGCAGCCGGGGCAAGAGCGATGTGGCGATCGCAGACGCCCTGCGGAAAGAAGGCTATTCTGCCAGCGAGATCGGGGAGATCCTGCGGCAGCTGCGCTGACCTTGGAACATCCCGCTGAGGCAGGATAAATAAAAAGACCTCCGCTTTATCCATTCCGTTACAGGAAGGATAGGGCGGAGGTCTGGTTTTATATGGGAAGCTCGAGTCCCACTGGGCACTTTACAAAAGAAAAAGTCCGCTGTTAAAAACAGCGGGGCAGGCAATTCCCGGGTAGACAGATTTGAAAAGTGTTGAATCAGCAGCCGGAACATTCAAGGTCCTACGGGTTGCGTTTGCGGATTTTTCTGCAGCCCCTTGGCAGGGCTTGGAAAAATCCGAACGCTGCCCCAACAACTCCTCCCTGCTTCAGCCGCAGGCTGCGGTCGTCGTTGCTGTTCGAGTCCCACTGGGCATTTTACAAAAGAAAAAATCCGCCGTTGCGAATGCAATAGCGGATTTTTTAGTGGGGTGCCCAGTGGGACTCGAACCCACGGTCTCCAGATCCACAATCTGGCGCGTTAACCGACTACGCTATGGGCACCACATAGATGCGCCCGAAGGGACTCGAACCCCCGGCCCACTGCTTAGAAGGCAGTTGCTCTATCCACCTGAGCTACGGGCGCACGTTGTTATCCCATTGGGTTCCTTTATGGCGGCAGTCGTGAGTCGAAGCACGCTGCGAGAAGTATAATACCATACCGGGACCCTTCTGTCAAGAAAAATCGGAAAAAAGTTTGTGACTTTTTTAAATTCTTTTTTCTGTGCGATGCTGCGCTGTCTTATAACAGCCACATACCGGCAAGACCCAGTGCAAGACCCAGTGCAAAGCCCCACACCACGTCCCGGAGAAAGTGTACCCCGGTGAGCACCCGCAAAGCAGCAATGAGCACCGCAAGGCACACCATGACTCCACCCACGACAGGATAGAAATACAGCCAAACTGCCGCAAGGACGGCGGCGCTGACTGCGTGGCGGGAAGGGAAGGAGTGCCCACAGGTCTCCTTTGCTACAAGGGGCACAAAGCCGGGCTGCTCATAGGGGCGGGGAAAGTTCAGTTTGGCACGGAGCACCGTGCAGACCCAGAAGGTGATCCCGGGCACCAGAATGGACCGGGCGATCTCCCGCATAAAATCCAGAGCGGCAGACTCCCGCACCGCAAACAGGTGCGCAAGGCGTACATTGAGCAGCACCAGCAGCACCGGGTAGCACACAAAGGGCACCAGCGGCAGCCAGCGGTCCAGCAGGATCACCCATCGGCGGACGGCGGGGTGTGCATCGAACCAGCGGCGCAGGACTGCGTATTGTTGGGCAGACAAGATCATACCTCCCTTGCAGCGACCCCGGACGGCTCAGAAGCAGCTGTCCAGATAGTTTTCCACATCAAAAGGCTCCGGGGTGGAATCCTTGCGCAGGTATAGCGGGTGGTGGGGGTGTCCCTTTTTGCTGCGCTTGCCAAAGGTGACCCAGGGGATATCCTTTTCCCGGGTCAGCGCCACCATCTCCCGCATCAGTCCGGGCAGGTAGTCCCGCTTTTCGATAAGGGTGCCCCATGCCGCCCACATGGTGGGCTGGGTCTGTGCCAGCACGGCACGGAGCCACAAAAGATTTTCGTCACACAGGGCACGGTCCGGGCTGCGGTCCATGTCGTTGGGGTCGGTGGCACGCTGGGGATAGACGTTGAACATGATCCAGCTGTCAAAGCCGTTGGCGTTGGCAAGCCGCTCTACGCTTTTTAAAGTGGGGTCCAGTGCACCGGGCTGGGCGGTGCTGGGATTGATGCCGATGCACACCAGAGGACGGTGTCCCACCCGTCCCAGAACATAGCGGTAGGGCTGATATGTATGGGGTTCGTAATACCACAAACCACCGGGGTATTCATCTGCCTTTAGCAGGGGCAAATGTTCAGTCTGCATTGCAAAAGCTCCGATCCATCTGTTATTTCTCTTATCGTACCCTAAAATATCGGATAAATCAACACTTTTGTGGAGAAAATCCTCCCATAAAATCAAATTTCGTGTTATACTGTCCATAGTATAAGGTGCGGGTAGACAGGTTGCCGTACCTGCAGGATAAAGTAAGGAGTTATTATGCTGGAAGATTACAGGAGTGCGTTGAAACTGGGTCAGCGTGCCTACCGTGCCCGTGTGGCACGAGGTCTGCCGCCGTATCTGGCAGTGCTGGATGATATCCTGGTAAACGTAAATATCGTGGCGCAGGAGCCGCTGGGGCTGGTGGATATTCCTGCCGAGAGCATTGTGGGCACCAAGACCAGCGGTCGGCATACCGCTTTTGCCTCCAACTTTATGCCTCTTCTGGAGCCGGGCACCGAGTTTTCCACCAAGTGGTCCAACCTTTGCGATGCCCATCTGGAGGAAGGTATCCAGAATCCCATCCTTGCCTATGAGTTTATGAATCGTTTTTATGTGCAGGAAGGCAACAAGCGGGTGTCAGTGCTCAAATATTATGGGGCAGTAAAGATCCCCGGCACCGTAACCCGGCTTGTCCCGGAGCGCAATGACAGTCTGGAGAACCGGATCTATTACGAGTTTCTGGATTTTTACAGGTTGTCCCAGATCAACTATGTGCACTTCAGTCGGACCGGGGGCTATGCCAAGCTGCAGACTCTGGTGTGCAAAGCCACCGGAGAAAGCTGGACCGAAGACGACCGACTGAATTTTTCGGCGTTCTATACAGTGTTCCGGCAGCAGTTCATTGCTCTGGGCGGGCATGAGCTGAAGCTGACCACCGGAGACGGGCTGCTGGTATACCTGTCGGTGTACCGGTACTCCGATGCCTGCGATGCGACCCCTGCTCAGGTGAAGGAAAATCTGGAAAAGCTGTGGAACGAGGTGAAGGTGCTTGCGGAGCCGCAGGCGGTGGAACTTTCGCTGGAACCGGCACCCACTGCCGGGGAGCCGCTGCTGTCCAAGTTGAATATCTTTGCGTCCAAGCCCAGTGAGCTGCGGGTAGTGTTCCTCCACGAGTACAACACCGGCAACAGCGCCTGGGTGCGGGGGCACGAAAAGGGACGGGCAGCGCTGGAAAAAGAGTTCCCGGACCGGCTGATCATCACCAGCCGGGAAAATGTGAACCCGGAGGTGGACGCAGAACAGGTGCTGGAAGAGGTGGCGCACGACAACGCCGATGTGGTGTTCACCAGCAGCGTGCGGATGTACAACGCTTGCCTGAAGGTGGCGGCGCAGCATCCCAAGACCCGTATCCTGAACTGCTCCCTGAACGCGCCCCATCCGCTGGTGCGCACCTACTACCCCCGCACCTACGAGGTGACCTATCTGCTGGGCGCTCTTGCAGGCACCCTTACCAAGAGCGACTGCGTGGGTTATGTGGCGGCAAACCCGGTATACGGTATCCCGGCGGCGGTAAACGCCTTTGCTCAGGGTCTCAAGACTGTGCGCCCCGACGCCCGGGTGGTGCTGCGGTGGGCATGTCTGCCGGACCCGGCACATCCGCTGGACTTTTCTGACCGACCGGAGGTGGATATCTTCTACGCCCGCAGCAATGCGGAGCCGGAAGATGCCCACAGAGATTACGGGCTGTGCCGCCGTCTGCCCGACGGCACGCTGGAACCCCTGGGGCTGCCGGTGTGGAAGTGGGAGACGTTCTATGTCGAGATCGTTCGCTCTATTCTGGACGGTACATGGAACAACGGCGCAGCCGGGGCACGTGCCATCAACTACTGGTGGGGCATGCACAGCGACGCAGAGGAGATCAACTACCGTGAGGGATTGGCGACCGGCACGTTGCAGATGCTGGACCTGATGGAAAAGCTGCTGGGTGAAGGCGAGCTGCGGATCTTCCCGGAAGAGCTGTATTCCCGGGGGCACGTGCTCCATTCGCCGGAAAAGCTGGTGTATACTCCCAAGGAACTGATGGAGATGGACTGGCTGGACGAATGCGTGGAAGGGCATCTGCCCCACTTTGACGAGCTGGATGTAAAGACCCGTACCATCATTGAGATCAACGGGCTGGACAATCTGAAGGGACTGAAAAAATAACCGGCTGGAACGACAGGCGGAGAATGGAGCAAACCGGACGTGAAGATTCTTGCAATATCCGATGTCCCGTCCAAGGCGTTGTGGGACTATGGCACACGGGAGCATCTGGAGGGGATCGACCTGATCCTTTCCTGCGGGGACCTGCCCAAGCGATATCTGGAATACCTGACCAACTTTACGGTGGCACCTATCCTGTATGTCCACGGCAACCACGATGGCAGCTATGAGAACGACGAACCCGGCGGCTGCATCTGTGTGGACGACAGTGTCTATGTGTGGAAAGGGCTGCGGATCATGGGACTGGGAGGCTGCTACCGGTACAACCGGGAGGATACCTACCAGTACACCGAGGCGGCAATGCGCCGCCGGGCGCGGAAGCTGTGGTTTCGGGCGCACAAGGCGGGGGGCATTGACATCCTGCTGACCCACGCTCCCGCAAGCGGGCTCAACGATGGCACCGACCGTGCCCACACAGGCTTTGAGTGCTTTAACGATATCATGGATGAGTACCAGCCCGGATGGTTCGTCCACGGGCATATGCACCTGAATTACGACCCCAAGCTGCCCAGGGTGTGCACACGGGGTGCCACCACCGTGATCAACGCCACCGAGCGCTATGTGTTTGAGGTGCCGGATCCGGACCCCGACAAAAAATACGGCTTTTTCTGGAAAAATATAGACCCGTAAAACAAAAAAGTACTGCCCTGCAGAGAGACCTCTGCGGGGCAGTACTTTTATCGTTTGTGTGGGAGGGCTGTGCGGTGCGGCGCACAGGACGAAAGGATCTTACAGCTCCAGCTTGCCGGAGACCTTGTTGATGACGTAGTAAGCAGCTGCTTCTTCCGGCTTGACATAGACCTTGCAGGACTGGACGCCCACCTTGTGGGTGGTGCGGTAATCTGCCTTGGCGCGGTCGATGATATCGGTGATGTTATACTGCTTGTCGCCGATCTCTACATACAGCTCCGGAGCAAGGGGCGGACGTCCGCGGCGGGCGGGAGCTTTTACGGACTTGCGGGTCTTGGCTTCGGCTGCGGGGGTCTCGGTTGCGGGGACGGCAGCGTCGATCTTCTTTTCGGGCATAGTACACAAACCTTCTTTCTATATTTTAGATCGTGCCTGTGGCACAAAGAGTGACTTCTTTACCCTGTGGAATTACGGGGACCAATTAGTTATATAATAGATTTTTATGATTCATTTGTAAAGCCTTTTTTGAAAAAAAGACCGGAAAACCGAAAAGAAACGTCCGGATAAACTGTTTCTGCCCCGGAAAGCCGGGTCCGGGGCGGAGGAACAGTCACAGGCAGGCAGAAAACCGGCAGAAACAAGAGGAGCACAAAAACCCGGTTTGCAGGAAACGGCAGGGGAAAAACCGGGCGGTTTGCCCCGGTCCATTACCGGCGTCAAAGCTGCCAGCGGGAGGGCAAAACACCCTTGAAAGTGCCGGAGGCAAAGAGGCGGCGGCAACAAAAAATCCCCCTCCGGAGAGGGGGAAAGAAAGGCAAGTCAGCCTTGGCAAAACCGCCGGCTTTACCGCACCGCCAAAGGCTCCCCTGAAAGGGGAGCTGGCACACGGAGTGCGTCTGAGGGGTATTACACCAGAGTGGGCACCGCTGCGGTAAGCAGGTCGGCAAGCTGGGCGTGACCATGACGGGTCAGGTGCATGAAGTCCACATCGTTGAACTGGCACTGGGCAGCGTCCAGGAAATGGACCCCCTGCCGCTGTGCCACGATGCGGAGCTGCTCTGCCACACCGGCAGACTTTTCCACACAGCCGGCACCCATGACGGCATCATGGAAGCCCTCCTTGATGCGGGGAGGTGCCACCACAAGGATGTTGGGGGTCTTGCCGCCCCAGCAGTCCACGCTTTTTGCCTTCAGCAGCAGCCGCTCCATACCGGCACCGATGCAGGCGGCGTTGGCGCCAAAGCGTTCCTTTACGTCGTTGGTACCCAGCATGATGATCAGCAGGTCGATGACCTCGTGGCTCTTCAGCAGGGAATAGAGGACGCTCAAAGCGTCCATGGACTCGTGGAGGGGGTCTGCGAACACAGTGGTGCGTCCGGAAAGCCCTTCCTCGGTGACAAGGTACTGGTCTCCCAGCGCCTTCTGCAGGCGGCAGGTCCAGCGCTCCTCTTCGTTAAAGCGGATGCCGTGGTCGGCGCAGTCGTTGGGGTCGGCGCAGTAGCCGTGGGTGTTGGAATCGCCCAGACAGAGGATATGCGTTTTAATACAGAATTACTCCTTTTCGTAGGTCTGACGGAAGTAGTACACAGCGCCCACCATGCCGGCGTCGTTGTGGAGCTGGGCGGCACGGATCTCCAGCCCCTGAGCAAAGGCAGGCATCACAGCGGCTTTTACCTTTGCGGCAATGGGGTCGATGAGCAGCTTCTGCTGGGCGGATACCCCGCCGCCAATGAGGATCAGCTGGGGGTTGAAGATATGGACCATGCCCGCCAGACCCTGTGCGATCTCATCGGTCCATGCGTCCAGCAGTGCCAGCACCGTCTCGTTGCCTGCCTCGGCAGCGGCAAAGATGGCACGACCATCCTGCCACGCCGGGTCTTTTCCCTTGGCGGCACGGACCAGAGCGGTGGTGGCGGCGTAGCGCTCCCAGCAGCCCCTTGCGCCGCAGGTGCACTCCACACCGTCCAGCGCATGGGTGCGGTAGTGTCCCAGCTCGCCTCCCAGACCCCGTGCGCCTTCCAGCAGGCGCCCTCCGGTCAGGATGCCGCCGCCTACGCCGGTGCCCAGAGTCACGCCGATGACGTCGGTATAGCCCTTTGCGCCGCCTACCCACACTTCCCCAAGGGTCATGCAGTTGGCGTCGTTTGCCACCGTCACCGGCAGCCCAAAGGTCTTTTCCAGCTCCGCCTTGATGGGGGAACCGATGTAGTTGGGCAGGCTGCCGCAGGTGCCTGCCACCGTGCCGGCACGGCTGTCGATCTGTCCGGTGGCAGATACGCCGACGCCGGCAAGGTTTGCTGCCGGGATGTGATTTCCGGCAAGAAACTCCTGTGCAGCCTTGACCACCGTGGTGAGGATGGGGGTGCGGTAGCCGTCAAAGCAGACGCTCTGCTCCGCCTTGGCGTGGACAGTGCCGTTCTGGTCCACAATGCCCAGTTTGACGGCGGTGCCGCCGATATCGATACCCAGATACTGTTTCATGGCAGTTCTCCGTTTGTGGTTATTGGTTCATGGCGTGGATGGCACCGGTAAAGCGGGCGGTGATCTCCGCAGGGCGGGTAATGGCACCGCCTACCACCAGGGCAAAGGCACCTGCTTCCAGAGCCTTTACCGCCTGCTCCGGGTAGTGGATATGACCCTCGGCAATGATCTTTGCCGGGCACTCCGCTGCCAGCTTGCGGATAAAATCAAAGTCGATGTCGTTGATGCCGGTGGTCTCCGGAGTGTAGCCCCGCATGGTGGTGCCCACAAAGTCGGCACCGGCATGGGCGCAGAGCATGGCGTTTTCAAAGTTGTCGCAGTCTGCCATTACCAGCTGCTGGGGGTACTTTGCCTTGATGGCACGGATGAAATCGGCGGAGGTGGAGCCGTCGGGGCGCAGAGCGCCGGTGCCCTGCACTGCAAGGATGTCCACGCCGCACGCCACCAGCTCGTCCACTTCCTTCATAGTGACGGTGATATACATGGGGGTGCCGGGATAGTCCTTTTTGATGATGCCGATGACCGGCAGGTCCACCACAGCCTTGATCTGGGTGATGTCCCGGACGGTGTTGGCACGGATGCCCACGGCACCGCTCATGGCGGCAGCCTTTGCCATCAGGGGCATGACGCCGCCCTCCTTGGTATACAGAGGCTCATGCTCCAGTGCCTGACAGGAGACGATAAGACCGCCCTTGATCTGGGCAAACAGTTTTTCCTTATCCATATCAAAAATCCTCCATTCTGATCTTTACAATTGCCTTGCGGACGCTGGTGCACTCCGGGCGTGCTACCCCGGGTTTGTGGAGCTCCAGCGGGAAGAACAATACAAAGCGTCCCCCACCCATGGTGCCGTTGACCACGCAGGGCGCATCCTGAAAACCAATGTCTCCGGTAAAGGGCTTTGTCTCGGCGCCCGGGTCGGTGGCGTAGCCCCAGCCCTCGCCGCCGGTGAGGTCCAGCTGCAGGTCTGCATACCGGCGGTGATATTCCGGGCAGGAGTCTTCTGCCGGTTTGAGCTGTGCCTCCATGACGTTGATAAAGACTTCTTCTCCCTCCACCTCGGTGCGTCCCAGCGGCAGCTGAGAAAGGTCGTGGCTCAGCAGATAGTCGATGGCGGTATCAAGGTTTTTGTGCAGTCCCTTATACCGTCCCAGATGTGCAAGAGTATCGCAGATCATAAAAATGCCTCCCACAAAAGAGAAGCGCCCGCCTCCCCTCTTGAAAGAGACGGAAAGGGGCGCTTATGGTTATTACAGCTTGGCGATGGCGGCTTCGATCATTGCCTGTGCTTCCACGATCACTGCCTCGTCCTCGGGGATGAGAGAGGGCATGGGCTCCCGGACCCCGCCCAGCTCCAGACCATACATCCGGCGCAGGATCTCCTTCTGCACGGCGTACAGGTTGCCGTGGGCGGAGCACATCTTGTAGATGATGCGGTTGGCGTCGTACTGGATGGCACGTGCCTGGGCAAGATCGCCTGCCTCAATGTACTTGTTCATAGCAAGGTACAGCTCCGGCATCACGGCGTAGGTGCCGCCGATGCCGCCGTCTGCGCCAATGGCACGTCCGGCAACAAACTGCTCATCGGGACCGTTGAACACCACAAAGCCATCCTCGCCCCGTGCGGCGATGCCTGCATCCTTGAACATCTGGATGTCCTGGGTGGGCATGGAGCTGTTCTTGACCGCCACCACGTTGGGGTTCTTCAGCATCTCCTTCAGCAGGCTCATGGTAAGAGCGGTGCCAGCCAGCTGGGGAATGTTGTAGATGACAAACTCGGTGTTGGGTGCCGCTGCGGACATATCGTTCCAGTACTTGGCAATGGCGTACTCCGGCAGGTGGAAGTAGATGGGAGGAATGGATGCAATGGCGTCCACGCCTACGCTCTCTGCGTGCCGTGCCAGCTCCATGCTGTCGGCGGTGTTGTTGCAACCCACATGGGCAATGACGGTGAGCTTGCCCTTTGCCTCGCTCATCACGGCTTCCAGAACTGCCTTGCGCTCATCCACGTGCTGGTAGATGCACTCGCCGGAGGAGCCGCCCACATATACGCCCTTGACGCCCTTGGCGATCAGGTGGCGGGTAAGAGCCTTGACGCCCTCGATGGAGATATTGCCCTCTGCGTCGTAGCAGGCGTAAAAGGCAGGGATGACACCCTGATATTTCTTGATGTCTTTCATGGGTCCATATCCTTCTTTCTGTAGTATAAACGGATCAGTGATTTGTCTTTTGCCAAAAGGCGCTCCCGGAGCAGCAGGCGATGCAGCCTTTTTTTGTCCGGGCAGCGGCTTCAGCGCCCTCTTGCGGTGCCCTGCATCCGCTTCGTGCCTTGGGCGGCACTCGCGTCTTGCAGACCGCTGCGCCCAAAGGTGCTCCCGGAGCAGCAGGCGGTGCAGCCTTTTTTGTCCGGGCAGCGGCTTCAGCGCCCTCTTGCGGTGCCCTGCATCCGCTTCGTGCCTTGGGCGGCACTCGCGTCTTGCAGACCGCTGCGCCTAAAATTGCTCCCGGAGCAGCAGGCGATGCAGCCTTTTTGTCCGGGCAGCGGCTTCAGTGCCCTCTTGCGGTGCCCTGCATCCGCTTCGTGCCTTGGGCGGCACTCGCGTCTTGCAGACCGCTGCGCCTAAAATTGCTCCCTGTTTCTGCCGCAGGCAGCGGTCGCAATTTTAGCCTTTGACCGCACCCATTGCGATGCCCTTGGTGAAGTACTTCTGGAAGATGAGGAAGATGATGATAATAGGCACAGCGGCAAGGGCGGCACCTGCCATGATCAGACCAAAGTCGGTGCTGTTCTCAGCCTGCAGCTTTGCAATGCCCAGAGAGATGGTCAGGTTGCTGGTGCTGGACAGCATGATCAACTGCATGAAGTAGTCGTTCCAGCTGTTGATGAAGGTAAAGATGGCAAGAGCGCCGATGCCGGGTTTGACCATGGGCAGCACGATCTTGACAAAGGTGCGTGCCTCGCTGGCACCGTCGATGCGTGCCGCCTCCAGCATTTCGGTGGGGATGCCCTCACTGAACTGCTTCATCAGGAACACGCCAAAGGGCCAGCCTACGATGGGGAAGATCACCGCCCAGATGGTGTTATACAGGTTCAGGGCACTCATCTCACGCAGCAGGGGGATCAGGATGACCTGCTTGGGCAGCGCCATGGCGCAGACGATGAGGGTGAACAGCAGCTTGCGCCCTACAAAGCGCTTCTTGGCAAGCGCATAACCGGCCATGGCGGCGGTGAGGCAGGTGAGGATCATGGACATGACTGCCATGAACACAGTGTTGATCATCCAGCGGATGGCAGCGGGTGCCATGGGACCTACGGAGAAGTAGATGGGCTCGCCGTCGGCGCTGAACTTGGAGCCGAAGGGCACAGCCAGCTGCCACAGGGGGGCACGCTTGCCGGCAAACAGCTTCTGGTAGTTGGTCAGCACCCACTGGCTGGGCCACCACTCGGGGGTGGTAGCGTTGATGGCAGCACCGGTCTTGAAGGAGCCGGTGATGATCCAGTACAGGGGAAAGGCGAAGAGCACCGCCATGATGCTGATGAGGATCAGCGCCAGAATGGTATAGGCGCTCATCTTCTTGAGCTTACTGGGATGGCGCTTCAACGGTTTTTGCTTTTTTGCAGCAGTTGCACTCATTGTTCCGCACCTCCTTAATTATCCTGGTTGCCCAGCTTGAACTGGACAGCCGACAGAATGGCGATGATCACTGCCAGTACCACACCCATGGCGTTGCCGTAGCCGTACTGGTACAGCTTAAAGGCGGTGTAGTAGATGTAGTACATGATGGTATCGGTGCGGTGGTTGGGACCGCCGGAAGTCAGCAGCTGGATCAGCGCAAAGCACTGGAAGGAGTTGATGGTGGTGATCACCAGAATGTACAGGGTGGTGGGCATGATGGCAGGCCACTTGATCTTCCAGAAGCACTGGAAATCGGTGGCGCCGTCCACTTCTGCAGCCTCCACGATGGACTGGTCCACGTTACCCAGAGCGGACACATACAGCACGATGGGCTGACCCACCGAGGTGGTGAGCAGAATCAGGATGATGCAGCCCAGCGCAAACCGCTCGTCGCCCAGCCAGTTGATGTTCTTGTCCAGAATGCCAAAGGTCTTGCCCAGGTAGTTGAAGATACCGTAGTAGTTGTTGTACATCCACTTCCACACCACGGTGACGGCGACCGATCCGGTGACCACAGGCAGGTAGAACACGCAGCGGAACAGGCTGGTCGCCCACTCCGGCAGATCTACGATGGCGGAGGACACCCACAGGGAGAAGATGCAGGTAACGGGCACCGACACGATGACGATGACAAAGGTGTTTTTCAGTGCGCCCAGGAAGATGGGGTCGGCAAACAGGGCTTTGTAGTTCGCCAGACCCACGAAGATGTCGGCACGGTTCATGGTGGAGTCAAAAAAGCTGGTAACCACGCACAGCACCATGGGGTAGATGACAAAGCCCAGGAAGAAGATCAGGCTGGGCAGCAGGAAGCAATAGGAGGCAAAGGTCTCGCGCCGGACCAGCGCACTGCTGCGCTTTGGCTCCTTGATCGCCGTTTTAGCAGCCAAGAGAATCACCAATCCTTTCGATGATAGTGTTTTTTCATAAGAAAGCCCCTCCCTCGCCCGGAGGAAGGGACAATCGGTCTGGGGGTGATATGAATTCAGAAGAGACTGGATTTATGCCTCGGCAGCAGCGGCAGCGTTTGCATTGTCCACAAAGGTCTTGACGGCGGTGTCAACAGCCTCGCCGGAGCCTACGCGCTGCAGCATGTTCCACCACTCGGTACGAGCAGTTGCCCAACCCGGAGTGATCTGGTAGTAGTCGCCCAGGTAGCCCATGAACTTGCTGTACTCGCTCATGACCTCGTTGCCGGCGTAGATGTCGCCCGCGCTGGTACGGACGGGGAAGTAGGTGGAGGCAAGAACGCTGTCCTTGACCTGATCGGGGTCAGCAGCGATGAAGTTGATAAAGGTCTTGGCAGCCTCGATCTTAGCCTCGTCGCCGTTGTCAAAGATGCCAAAGCCCCAGATGCCGCCGCACAGCTTGGGATCGCCGCTTTCGGTGGGGAATGCCATGGGGAAGATCTCGTCGCCGCTGATGGTCTGACCGGCAGCAGCGGTATCGGCATTCAGCTGCTGAGCGATGTTCCAGCAGAAAGCCATCTGCAGGGTGCCGTTGCGGAACAGGGTGATCTCCTCGCCGCCGTTGATGGAGGGGTCAAAGTTGATGCCCTTTGCATCGTACAGAGCCTGGATCGCCTTGATGTTCTCGGGGGAGTCGGCGGTGTACTTGGTGTGGGCTGCATCGGTAAAGGTGCCGCCGTACATGTTGTTGATGATGGCACGGGTGCCCTGGTCGCCGCCCTGACCGCTGCAGTAGATGGCTGCCACGTTCTCGTAGCCTGCGCCGTACAGAGCATCCACGGTGTTCAGGAAGCCCTCTGTGCTCCAGGTGTGCTTGTCGGTGTCGATGTACTTATCGGCGCCCACTTCCTTGACCTTGGTCATGTTGACAGCCATGCAGTGAGCGGTCATGCACAGGGGATACTCGTAGTAGTCGCCCTTGTCGTTGCGGCAGGCAGACTCAACGGACTCGTAGATGTCCTTCTTGGCGTCGTCGGTCCACAGGTCGTTCAGGGGAGCCATGACGCCCTTTGCGCCCCAGTTTGCCACCAGACGCTCGGGTCCTTCCATGACCAGATCCGGTGCGCTGCCGCCCTCGATGGCGGTGTTCACCTGGTCGTCGCCGTTGGTGTAGTCCAGATACTCCACGGTGACCTTGATGTCAGGGTACTTGGCGTTGAAGCTGGAGATCAGGTTCTGGACGGTATCGTCGTTGCCCCAGCCGCCGATGGGGTAGGTCCACAGCTTGATGCTGGCACCGGTAGCAGCAGCGCTGGCAGCAGCGGAGCTGGCGGTGGAGGCAGCGGTGGAGCTGGAAGAAGAACCGCCGCAAGCGGCAAGTGCGCCTGCGGCGCCGAGGATACCGGCAGCCTTCAGGAAGGAACGGCGGGAAATGCAGTTTTTCATGATAGTCTCTCCTTGCTCATTATCAGAGCCACATGTTTGGCGGCTGTCGTGTCTCAGCCGTAGATTGTAACTTAATTATAGAAAATATTTTTCATTTTGTCCATTTCTTGTTTTCATAAATTTTCATTTTCAAACTATACAAACTGCACAAATGTGTGGGATATTAGAAGAAACACAATAAAATACCAATTTTTCTCAACAATAAAGGTTACAAAATGGTACAGTTTGCGGAAAAACGCCAAGAGGGCCGTGAAAAGGATTTTCTGGTCGTTTGTAACTGTTTTGAAATGCTTTTTCATAAAAAGAAAGACTTTTCCTCCGCTTTTGGTCGCTCTGCACAGAACCAGAACCAAAAATGTGGGCAATGCGCCTCTTGCGCAGGACGGGGGTTTTTCTTATACTCTTTATAGAGGTGTACGAAAAGCAGTACAAAAACGCCGGAATCTTACCCGGCGGGTCAGGAGAAGGAGAATGTCTACAAATTTTTGGGAGCTGCTGCAGCAGCATCAGGGCGACCTGACGAGGTCCGGGCGCACGGTGGCAGAGTATCTGGTCCAGCATGCGGCGGAAGCGCAGTACCTGTCCATTTCCTCCCTCGCACGGGAATGCAATGTGGCGGAAGCGACGGTGTTCCGGTTCTGCCGGTCTCTGGGCTTTGAGGGATACCACGAGATGCGCATTGCGCTGGCACAGGCAAACGCCACCGGCGCTATGGTGAACCAGCGGGAGCTGGACCCGGAGGCAAGCACTGCCACCCTCTGCGAGCACGCCAGCGGACTGTTTATGACCGCCATCAACGGCACCCAGAACGCCCTTTCCCCGGAGGCAGTGGACCGGGCGGCAAAGATGCTTCACGAGGCGCATCAGGTGTTCTGTCTGGGACAGGGCGGCAGTATGCTGCTGGCAAATGACCTCTGCGCCCGGTTTGCGGGCATCAGCAATAAGTTCCGCACCGCCGGAGACAACCATTTGCAGATCATGGCGGCGGGGCTTATGACCGAGGCGGATGTGGTGCTGTTCATCTCCTATTCCGGTGCCACCCGGGATATGCTGGAGACCCTCCGTGCCGCAAAGACCTCCGGCGCAAAGATCATCCTCATCACCCACTACGAGGATTCCCCCGGCGCAAAGCTGGCGGACGTGGTGCTGCTGTGCGGTGCGCAGGAGAGCCCGCTGGATTCCGGCAGCATCCCCATCAAGGTGGCGGTGCTGTATGTTGGGGAGGTGCTGCTGCTGCGCTACATCCTCAGCGATTCCGAGGCAGCCGGGAAAGCGCAGGAGCGCACCACCGAGGCGCTGGCAGTTAAGATGCTGTAAGGGGTGGACCTTTTGCAGAACATATCAAAAAACAGCTGTGCGGTTCCAGAACGGCACAGCTGTTTTTGCGGGAAGCATTCTGAGGCGGGAGGATCACTCCTCCATGCGGATGGCGCTGACGGGGCAGCTTTCGGCGGCGGTCACCGCCTGCGGCACCTGTTCCGGCGGAATGGCACCGGGCTGCGCCACCGCAAGGACCCCCTCCATGCGGAACACCTCGGGGCACAGGGATGCACACTGGGTGCAGCCGATGCACAGGTCCGGGTCAACGAATGCGATCATAAAACCTACCTCCTTTTTATAAAAGGAGCTTTGCCCGTTCTGCCCCGGATTATGCAGCAGGCAAAAATATGGGAGCGACTCTGGGATTTTGCTCCGGGGTGTGGTACAATAGCCTGCAGGAGGAAATGCTATGAATATTCAGATCTTTGGCACCAACAAGTGCTTTGATACCAAAAAGGCGCAGCGCTACTTCAAGGAGCGGGGCGTAAAGTTCCAGATGATCGACCTGAAAGAAAAGGGCATGAGCCGGGGAGAATTTGACAACGTGGCACGGGCGCTGGGAGGCTGGGAAAAGATGGTCGACCCGGCGGCAAAGGATAAGCAGACCCTTGCGCTGCTGGATGCCCTCATCGACTGGCAGAAAGAGGACAAGCTCTTTGAAAATCAGCAGCTGCTGCGGACCCCCATCGTCCGCAACGGCAGACAGGCAACGGTAGGCTACCAGCCGGAGGTGTGGAAAAGCTGGGAATAAGCGCTTTTTTACACACTTTCACAAAAAAACCACCGGAGAGGTTTTGCACTCCTGTCCGGTCTGTGGTATACTGAGCAGTAGAGCAATTGAAACCTTGGGAGAATGACATTACTATGAAACATTATATCACCCCCGAAGAACACGCCCGGGTACAGCGCCGCCGAGGTCGGCAGGCGCTGGGCTTTCTCATCGTGGTGCTGGTGCTCATCGGTTTTATCACGGTGCTCCGTGCCGGTGTGGGCTTTGTGGCAGATCTTTTTGACGATACAGAGCAGAAGCAGGACTACGAGGACCGGCTGGAAGGTCTGGTGCTGTTTGACCCCATGCCCTTTGACGGCATCGGCAATATCGACGACCTGACCTTGCGGGAAGCGGCGGTGTGGGGCTGCATCTACAATATTCAGGAGACCCAGGGCGGTTTTGACAACTATCCCACCGACCCGGACACCGAGCAGCTGCTGCTGCCCTCGGTGGATGTGGACGCCTACCTGGCAAAGCTGGTGGGACCCGGCTTCAAGCTGACCCACAAGAGCTTTGAGATGGAAGACATGACGGTGGAGTACGACGAGACCACTCAGCGCTATAAGATCCCGGTCACCGGCTCGGTGGGCTACTACCGTGCTACGGTCACACGGCTCTTCAAGCGCAGCGGCAAGCTCCATGTGACGGTGGGCTACATCCCCACTGCCAGCATCGACGACAGCATCATCAATGTCTCGTCGGATACGCCCACCAAGTATATGGACTATATCTTTGAGCGCCAGAGCGGCAGCTGGTACCTCACCGGTCTGACCGAAAGCGAGACCAAGCCGGAATCCAGCATTGCCAGCTCCGCCGTCAGCGACCAGTCGGTGCCCATGGCAGAAAGTGAAGTACAGGATGCCATCCTCGCCGCCGTGGATTCGGGCGAGGCTTCCAGCGAAGCCGCCGGGGCAGAGCAGGAAGCGGCAGACACCGCCGACACTGCTGAAGCCGCAGAGGAAAGCACCGCCAGCCCGGCAGCGTAAAAGAGAAAAGCTATCAAAACAGACTCCCCACTGTGAGTGAACCTCACGGCGGGGAGTTTTTTGTATCTGTTACAGCTTTGAGAGATCTTCCAGCAGAGCCAGAGCAATGGGTTTGACACGCATAGAACAGGCGTTGAACAACTCCACCACCCGATCGTTTGCATAATCCTTGCGGGCAACTTCTGTATTGGTCAGAATCGCAGCCAACTCGGTATCCAGCTCGGTACAGATGTTGGAGAGTGTTTCCAACGTAGGGTAGACCCGCCCATTCTCAATTTTGGAGAGATACACCACCGAGATGCCGACCTGTTCCGCCAGCTTTTCCTGTGTGATGCCTTTTTCCAGCCGCTGCGTCTGGATGCGTTTGCCGATGAGAGCATAGTCGATCATGTCATGGACCTCCAGTAAATATCTTATACTGACAATACAGGATTAAACTGGAAGAATGATAATCTAATGGATTAACTTGACTTAATAGAACAATAATACTATAATGAAATCAGGATCCACAGGATATTTTGTGGATTTTTAGGCACAGAATCAATTGGTTTTGCAAAAGGAGGAGAAAGCCATGAGATGGAAAGTTACGCGCCGGGATTTTATGAAAGGAGCGGCTATTGTTGCGGCATCCGGTATGCTGGCAGGCTGCAGCGGCGGAGAGGGACCGTCGGCTCCCGACAACTCGGAAAAGCCCGGCACTTCAGAAAAGCCTGCGGAATCGAACAGCAGTTCTTCCAGCTCGTCCAGTTCTTCGGAATCGGAGAGTGCTTCTTCCAGTAAGCCGGAGGAAGCGGACGGCATCAAATGGACATACAGCAAAAACTCTGATGGAACGATTACGCTGAAAGGCTATGATAAGAACGCTGAAAAGGTGCCCGCCGGAGAATTGATCATTCCGGAAAAGTATGATGGGTACACGGTCAGTGCGATTGGGTATCAATGTTTGTACAAAAACAATGATATCGAAAGTGTGATTGTTCCCAATTGTATTCAGACAATTGGACAACAGACCTTTTACCAATGTAAGAATCTGACAAGTGTATCCTTGACAAATGGATTGAAGAAGATTGAAACAAGTGCATTTGCTGGCTGTAATCTGGATGGTCTAACACTTCCAGTGAGCCTGACGAAAGTTGGAGCAGATGCTTTTGCGGAGAATATATCCTTGACTGATGCCGTAATCTTGGGCAAAACGGAGTTTGATTCGGGGACTTTTAGGGAATGCAGGAATCTTGTTGCAGTTAGCTTTAAGAATAGCATTCGAGAACTGCCGAGTGCGATGTTCCGTGAATGCGAAAAACTTCAGACAGTACAATTCCCAACAAACATAAAGACGCTGGGAAGTGGCATCTTCTGGGGATGTAAATTGCTGAGTGATATCACTATTCCTGACACAGTAACGGAAATAGGTGGAAATGCTTTCGATGACTGTGTGTCTCTGCGAGTTGTTGCGATTCCAAAAGGTGTGACGGAAATTTCTGGTGGAACGTTCTATGGATGCGAAACTCTTTCAGAGGTATCCATTCCAGAAGGCGTAAGGACGATTGGTTCCAACGCTTTTACAAATTGTACCTCGCTTACAAAAATAAAACTTCCGATGCAGATGAGCAAAATCGGAAGCGGTACGTTTAGTTGCTGTACTTCTTTGAGGAAAATTGCACTACCGGAAGGGATTGCTTCTATTGAGAGCAGTACTTTCTGGAAATGCGTTTCTCTGCAAGAAATTTATATCCCAGCTACTGTAAAGACTGTTGGCACAAGTGCATTTTATGCTTGTAGGAACCTGAATAAAGTTTATTTTGGCGGAAGCGAAGAACTATGGAAGCAGGTTGTGATCGCAGACGATTATGAGAACGGCAACAAATATCTGACCACTGATATTATGAACCGCTACTGGAACCAGACTGCGGCGTCCATCGGCTACTAAACCGAATAAAAAAATCCCACCCGCTGTTCCGGGCGTTTACGTGCCCGATGAACAGAGAGTGGGATTTTTGCATTTACTTCAGGTCAAACCGTACCACCACCAGCCGGTACCACAGGTAGGGGATCATGTTCCAGATCATCCATACCTCCATCAGCAGGTAGTTGGGCAGGTCTTTCAGGCGGAAGGGGCGCTTGCCCAGTCTGCCGCTTTTGAGCAGGGCAAATGCCTCCTTCATGCCCTTGTCCCACGCCTCGCCAAAGCCCTGTTTGTGGAACTTGTAGCATTTGAGCAGGTAGCCCAGACCAAGGGGGACGATGTTCAGTAGCAGCATCAGCAGCGGCTCATTTTTCAGGGGCAGCAGGATGCTGTTGCGTCCGCTCTGCTGGCTCTTGAAGGCATTGTACCGCACGGCGCCGGTGCTTGCGCCGCAGATGTGGTAGCACTTGGCGGTGGGGCAGAGCACATTTTTGTAGCCGGCATTGTTGGCACGCCAGCTCAGGTCCACGTCCTCAAAGTAGGCAAAAAAGTTTTCGTCAAAGGTGCCGATCTCATCCAGAATGCTTTTGCGGTACAGCGCTGCACCGCCGCAGGCAGAAAAGATGCGCTTCTGCTTTGTGTACCGGCTGGCACGGCGTCCGTCGCCGGTCTTGCAGGCAAAGCCCATCCAGGTCACGTAGTCCCCGGCGTCGTCTGCCAGCTCCCGGTCAAAATGCCGGATCATCAGGCTCTGGACCGCAAAGATCTTGGGGTCGGTGTCGGCGGTGCGGATCAGTTCCGCCAGCCACTGAGGCTCTGCAAAGGCGTCGTTGTTGAACAGCACTACATACTCGCTGTCCGCCCGGGCGATGCCCTGATTCACAGCGTGGGAAAAACCGGTGTTGGTGCCGTTTTCGATGAGGGTGAAGTTGGGGCGGCTGCAATAGCTCCGCGCCTGAGCAAGGCTTTCGTCGGTGGAGCCGTTGTCCACCACGATGAGCTGAAAGTCCTGTTCGGTCTGGGCGTAGACCGACTGGATGGAATCCTTCAGCCAACCCTTGCCGTTGATGTTGGGAATGATAACGGTTGCTTTATACATAAAGACTGCTCCTGTAGCAATGGAGAGATGTTTGCAGAAAATTCGATCACCCTAGCAGTATAGCACAGTTCGGGGCAAAAAGAAACCGCACTCCGGAGAGTGCGGCAGGTTTTGACAGGATCAGGCGGCAAGTGCCTTTTCGATGTTTGCCAGCAGGGTGTCGTGGTCCTTGGCGCAGACAAGGATCACCTCGCCGGTGGGGGCGGTGGTGACGGTGGCGGCAAGGGCGATCTGATACTGGTCCTCCAGATAGTGCTCCATGGACTGCTGCTCGCTGAGTACATATGCCTCCAGAGCCTTTTTGACCTCATCGGTCTTGCCCTCGGCGGGCTTGACGATCGCCACGGCGTAGCTGCGCACCATCATAGAGGAGATGGAGGCGGCAAAGCTGGTGTACATGTCGTCCTCCAGATTCAGCGGGGGCATCAGGATATCCCGGATCTCCTCTTCCAGCTGGTCTGCCTCGTACTCGGCGCTGAAGCCATCTATGGCGGTGAACTTTCCATCCTCGCCCTTGGTAAAGATCATATCGTACTCGTTGTCCTCATCGCTGCGGGCGTCGTGGATGATCTGGGCGTAGTCTTTGGGGGTGGCGGAGTCTGCCTTGCTGCCGGCAGAGCAGCCCACAAGGGTAAAAATGCTAAGAGCAGCAAGCAGGGCGGCAATGATACGTTTCATAAAATGTCGTTTCCTTTCGTTGTCTCAAACTTCGTGTGGGCAGCCGCTGGGTCAGCAACAGTATGCGCCGTTTTGCGGCTGGTATACAGTATACGGTTCACCGGCAGCAGAAATTGCAGGGGTGTGTAACAAAATTGTGAACGGGCGGCGGGTCACAGCATGAGGGATTCCAGATCTCCGTGGTTCACCGGGGTGGAAAGGATGATCTGGGTGCTGGTGGTGCCCAGCTTCTGGAACTGCAGGATCAGGTGCTCCAACTGGGGCATACTGCCGCAGCTCACCTTGACTAAGAAGGTATAGGCGCCGGTGACGTGGTAGCACTGCAGCACCTCCTTGCTGTTCTGCAGCAGCTCCACAAAGGCGTCCTGTTTGGAGGGCGCCACCGACAGGCTGATGAGGGCGTCCACATAGACCCGGTCCTTGGGACGGTTCAGGGTCACTGTGTAGCCGCTGATGATGCCATCGGTCTCCAGCTTGTGGATGCGGCTGGAAACGGCGGGGCTGGTAAGGGAGACCTGCTCTGCGATCTCTTTGACGGGCATACGCGCATTTTTGGCGAGAAGAGCGAGGATTTTGCGGTCCAGATCGTCCATGGAAAGTACTCCTTTTAAAATATGTTGGAATGTATAAAATTTTCTGAAAGTAAAGTTTTATTGTTGTAGCAAACGCACAAATGACGCAAAAAAATGATTTTCTTGAGTTTCCTGTTAATTATATAAAGTTTTGCCGGAAAAGTAAAGTATAAATTTAAAGCGAAACAGAAAAATTTTGTTTGACAAGAAAACAAAAAAGGGTATAATACATCATGCAAGGCGGCGCAATCGTGAGAAACGCTGCCCCCTGAAATTGAGATTCACCACTTTATATACTTTCCCACCCCTCTATACACAAAAACCCGCTGCCAGGCGGGTTTTTGTGTATAGAGGGGCTTTTTGCAAAAAAGGGGAGGACGGCAGCACCAGAGGCTGTCCGTTCTCCCCTTTATATTTTTATACCAGATAGCCCTCAAAGCAGTGCAGGTCCTCGGTCTTGACGATGCCTTCCAGATACAGTCCGTCCTCCCGGTATTCCTCTACCTGCACGCTGCCCCGCTCCCGCATGGGGGAGGCAAGCCCCAATTTGTCGTAGGGCAGCAGCACCCGGATGGTGTGGACCCGGTGGCTGAGCACCTGGTCCAGCTTTTGCAGCAGCTTGTCCAGCCCGTAGCCGGTCTTTGCGCTGGTGAGCAGGATGTCCGGATCGAAGTTCAGGGCGTTGGACTTGTCGCACTTATTGTACACCGTCAGCCGGGGGATGTCGGCGCAGTCCAGACCATCCAGCACCTCATCGGTGACCGCCAGCTGCTCCTCCCGCTGGTCGTCCCCGGCGTCCGCCACCCGGATGATCACATCGGACCAGGCGGCTTCCTCCAGAGTGGACTTGAACGCCTCCACCAGATTGTGGGGCAGCCGGGATACAAAGCCTACGGTGTCCACCAGCAGCACCGCCATGCCGCTGGGCAGCACCAGTTTCCGGCTGGTGGGGTCCAGAGTGGCAAACAGCATATCCGCTTCTGCCACACTGGGACCACACAGGGCGTTCATCAGGCTGGATTTGCCCACGTTGGTGTAGCCCACAAGGCTTACCACCGGCATACCGGTCTTGGCACGTGCCTTGCGGCTCTCGCCCCGGCGCTTTTCCATCTCCGCCAACTTTTCCGCCAGTGCGTCGATGCGGGCATGGACGTGACGGCGGTCCAGTTCCAGCTTGGTCTCACCGGCACCGCGGCGGGCACCGCCACCGCCGCCACCGCCGCCGCCCTGCCGGCTCAGCGCCTCGCCCATGCCCTGCAGTCGGGGCAGACGGTAGCGCAGCAGCGCCAGCTCGGTCTGCAGCTTGCCTTCGTTGGTGACGGCACGGCTGCGGAAGATCTCTAAGATCAGCATGGTGCGGTCGATGACCTCCAGTCCGCCCAGTGCGTTGGAGATGTTGCGGATCTGGCTGCCGGTAAGCTCTCCGTCAAAGACGGCGCACTGCGCCCCCAGAGTGTCGGCGGCAAGGGATGCCTCCTCCAGCTTGCCGCTGCCCAGCACAGTGCCGGTCTCCGGGGTCTGGCGCTTCTGGGTGATCTGCGCCACCGCCTCCATGTGGTTCGCTTCGCACAGGGCAGAAAGCTCTGCAAGACTGCGGTCGCAGTCCCAAAGACCCTGATCCAATGCCAGCAGCACCACTTTGGCGGGGGGAGTCTCGGTCAGGATGTCATACAGTTCGCTCAATATAAAACCTCTCTTTTCAATGCGTAGCACCGGCAGGGGACTGCCGTGCCGTCAAATCTGTGGTATACGGAATCGTGATCGTACACAAAGCCTGCTTTTTCCATGACCCGACCACTGGCAGGGTTTGCCGCTGCATGGCTGCAGGCAAGCCAGCTGCCGTCGGTATTCCGGAACCAGTAGTCCACCACGGCTTTCAGCGCCTCGGTGGTAAAGCCTTTGTTCCACCAGTTTTTCCCGATGCAGTAGCCCACTTCCCACACGCCGCCGGTGTGGTCAAAGCCGGTCCAGGGGTCCTGGTCCGGCTCCACACTGGAGGTGGTAAAGATGCCGATGCTGCCAAACACCTGCCCGGTGGCTTTTTCCACCATCGCCCACTGGTAGTAGTCCGGGTTTGGGTACAGCTCCGCCCATGCGCTCAGCAGCTCCCGGGTCGCAGCTTCATCCGTATGGGGCTCCCACCGCAAAAAGCGGGTCACTGCCGGGTCGGATGCCCAGTTGGCATACATCATGGGTGCATCCTCCGGGGTCAGAGGACGCAGTACCAGCCGCTCTGTCTCGATGACACGGGTCCCGGCATGACGCATTTCGTTCACGCTCCTTATTTTAAAAGTTACTCATAGGATAGCACAAATCCTGCGTTCCTGCAAGCGGCGGACAAAAAATGCTTGACCGCACTGCTGTTGTGCATTAAACTAAAGTCCGAATGATCCGTGAAAAAAGGAGAACTTCAACATGAAAGACGTGCATGGGATCCTGAAAAAACGCCCGCTGCTCTTTGATGGCGGCATGGGTACATATTATAAAGCAGCGCCGGGACAGGAATGCGAGAACGCAAACCTCACCGACCCGGCGGGAGTACTGGCGGTGCACCGTGCCTATCTGGCAGCGGGGGCAGACGCCATCAAGACCAACACCTTTGGGGTGACCCGGATGGCGGCGGCAAGCACCCCCGGCTGGGAAAAGCTGGTGGATGCAGGCTGGAAGCTGGCGGTAAAGGCGGCGGCACAGACCGGTGCGGCGGTGTTTGCGGACCTGGGTCCTGCCCCGGACACCGAGGTGCTGCCGGCGGCGCAGCTGTACACCGCTGTGGCTGAGCGGTTTGCGGCGCAGGGGGCTAAGAACTACCTGCTGGAGACCCTCAGCACCGACACCGGTGTGGTGGAAGCCGCAAAGTATATCAAGGCGGCGGTGCCGGACGCCTTTGTGCTGGTGTCCTTTGCGGTGCTGCCCGACGGCTACACCCGGGAGGGTCAGCATTGCAGGGCGCTGGTGCGCCGCATGGCGGAAAGCGGAGCAGTGGACGCCGTAGGTCTCAACTGCGTTTCCGCCCCGGGAGCAATGGGAAAGCTGATGCAGATGCTGGGAGAGGCGGGGCTGCCCCTTTCGGCGATGCCCAACGCCGGGTATCCGGTGGTGACCCGGACGCAGGTGATGTATCAGGGCAAGCCAGAGTACTTTGCCCGGGAGATGGCAGGGCTGGCAAAAGCGGGAGTGCGGATCCTGGGCGGCTGCTGCGGCACTACCCCGGAGCACATCGCCGCCCTGCGGCAGGCACTGGACGCCCTGCCGGAGTCATTGCCTGCTGCCCCGGCGGCAAAAGTTTCCACCGTGGCACGGCGTCCGGTGGAAAAAGAGGACGCTTTCCTGTGCAAGCTCAACGCCGGACACCGGGTCATTGCCGTAGAACTGGACTCCCCTAAGGATGCGGACCTCACCGCCTATCTGGAAGGGGCAAGCCGCCTGCAGAAGGCGGGGGCAGACCTGCTGACCATTGCAGACTGCCCCATTGCTCGGGCACGGATGGACTCCTCTCTGGTGGCGTGCCGGGTGCACCAGGAGCTGGGTATGAGCGTGCTGCCACACATGACCTGCCGGGACCGGAACCTCAACGCCACCAAGGCACTGCTGCTGGGGCTTTACGCCGAGGGGGTCCGGGAGGTGCTGGCGATCACCGGAGACCCTATCCCCACGGCGGAGCGGGACGAGGTGAAGAATGTGTACCAGTTCAACTCCCGGAAGCTGGCGCAGTTCATTGTGTCACTGGCAGGAGAGGACCGGGAGATGCCCTCCCCCATGACGGTCTTTGGAGCACTGAACCTGAACGCCCGGAACTTTGAGGTGGAGCTGCGCCGTGCCCGGGAAAAGCTGGAAAACGGCATGACCGGCTTTCTGACCCAGCCGGTGCTGTCGGCGCAGGCGGTGGAAAATCTGCGCCACGCCCGGGAGAGCCTTGGCACCGGGGCAAAGATCCTGGCGGGCATCCTGCCGGTGGTAAGCCAGCGCAACGCCATCTTTATGGAAAACGAGGTCAACGGCATCCACGTAGACCCTGCGATCATTGACCGCTTTGAGGGACTGGACCGTGTCGCCGGAGAAGAGCTGGGGCTGGAGATCTCGCTGCAGTTTGCCGCCGCCGCCGCCCCCTACGCAGACGGATTTTATCTCATGACCCCCTTCAACCGGGTGGCGCTGATGGAGCGGCTCATTGCCCGACTGAAAGAGGATGTTATAAAAGATTAACGGGCTCGTCCTCTCAGTCTCGTATGTGCTCGCCAGATTCCCCCGTTGTCGCTTATGTGACATCTTCCCCCGGCGTGGGGGAAGTCTTTCCTCAAAGGGGGAGCCCTTGGCAAAACCGCAAACTTTGTATGGACTGCCAAAGCCTCTCCCTTTGGGAGAGGTGGTATTGCGTAAGCAATGACGGAGAGGGCGAGGATGCTGACGGTATTCGCAAAAAACCATTGACAAATGGCACAAAAACCGCTATATTCTTTTTATAAATGCGTTGAAAAAGAGTGCGCACCGCAGCTGCCATCCAGAGAGCCGGGGTTTGCTGGGAACCCGGTATGGTCCGGCGCGGTGTGCTGTCGCTTTTGAGCAGGAGCGGTGAGCGCAGCGTGCGTTAGCCGTTCTCGGAGCTGCCCCACGTTATCGGGGCATCAAGGGGCACGGCTGCCGACAGGGGCTGTGCAATTTGGGTGGTACCGCGGTCATGTAAGCATTACAGCCGTCCCATGGAACGTTCCGTGGGACGGCTTTTTTCGTCCCACTCATCACATTTTTGGGAGGATACTATGAAAGAACTCGCAAAACAGTACGACCCCAGTCAGGTGGAAGACCGGATCTACCAGTTCTGGCTGGACGGCGGCTATTTCCATACGGAAGCCGACCCCGACAAGAAGCCCTACACCATCGTCATGCCGCCCCCCAACGTTACCGGGCAGCTGCACATGGGTCACGCAGTGGACAACACCATGCAGGATATCCTGATCCGTACCAAGCGGATGCAGGGCTACGCTGCCCTGTGGGTGCCCGGCACCGACCACGCTTCCATTGCCACCGAAGCTAAGGTGGTGGAGGCAATGCGTGCCGAGGGTCTGACCAAGGAAATGGTGGGTCGTGACGGTTTTCTGGAGCGTGCCTGGGCATGGAAGACCAAGTACGGCAACCGCATCGTCAGCCAGCTGAAAAAGCTGGGCAGCAGCTGTGACTGGGACCGGGAGCGGTTTACCATGGACGAGGGCTGCTCGGAGGCTGTTAAGGAAGTGTTCGTGCGGCTGTACGATCAGGGTCTGATCTACCGGGGCAACCGGATGGTCAACTGGTGTCCCCACTGCAACACCTCCATCTCCGACGCCGAGGTGGAGTACGAGGAAAAGGACGGCAATTTCTGGCACCTGCTGTACCCGGTCAAGGAGACCGGCGAGATGCTGGAGCTTGCCACTACCCGTCCCGAGACCATGCTGGGCGATACCGCCGTGGCGATCAACGGGGAAGATCCCCGCTACGCCCATCTCCACGGCTGCCATGTGGTGCTGCCTCTGCTGAACAAGGAGATCCCCATCGTCTGCGATGAGCACGCCGACATGACCAAGGGCACCGGCGTGGTCAAGATCACCCCTGCCCACGACCCCAACGATTTTGAGGTGGGTCTGCGTCACGACCTGCCCATCGTCCGGGTGTTCACTTACGACGGTCACATGACCGGCGCTGCCGACAAGGCTGCCGCCGATGCCCTGTTTGCCGCCGGCAAGAACACCGTCAACGAGCCGGAGGTGCTGGACTGCGGCAAGTATGCCGGCATGACCACTCTGGAAGCACGGAAGGCGATCCTTGCAGATCTGGAGGCAGGCGGTTTCCTGAAGGAGATCGAGCCCCTGAAGCACGAGGTGGGCACCTGCTACCGCTGCCACTCCACCATCGAGCCCATGGTGTCCAAGCAGTGGTTCGTCAAGATGGAGCCTCTGGCAAAGCCTGCCATCGAGAGCGTGGAAAAGGGCGAGATCAAGTTTGTGCCCGAGCGCTTTACCAAGAACTACATGAACTGGATGAAGAACACCCGGGACTGGTGCATCAGCCGTCAGCTGTGGTGGGGTCATCAGATCCCCGCATGGTACTGCGATGACTGCGGCGAGACCGTGGTGGCAAAGTCCGCTCCCTGCAGCTGCCCCAAGTGCGGCGGCGCAAAGCTGACCCGGGATCCGGACACTCTGGACACCTGGTTCTCCTCCGCTCTATGGCCCTTCAGCACTCTGGGCTGGCCCAACGAGGACAGCGCTGACCTGAAGTATTTCTACCCCACGAACACCTTGGTCACCGGCTACGACATCATCGGTTTCTGGGTCAGCCGCATGATCTTCTCCGGTCTTGCCTACACCGGCAAGGCACCCTTTGACACCGTCTGCATCCACGGCATCGTCCGTGACAGTCAGGGTCGCAAGATGTCCAAGAGCCTTGGCAACGGCATCGACCCGCTGGAAGTCATTGCCCAGTACGGCGCCGACGCCCTGCGGTTCATGCTGGTGGATGGCTCCACCCCGGGCAACGATATGCGCTACATCGAAAAGAAGGTGGAGGCAGCCCGCAACTTTGCCAACAAGCTGTGGAACGCCACCCGCTTTGTGCTGATGAACCTGCCCGAGGACTTTGAGCCGGGTCTGCCCAGCGAGGACAAGCTGGACATGAGCGACAAGTGGGTGCTCACCAAGCTGAATCAGGTGGCAGGTGCCGTCAACGAGAATCTGGACCACTTCGAGATGGGTCTGGCGGCTGCCAAGATCAACAGCTTTATCTGGGACGTCTACTGCGACTGGTTCATCGAGATCGCAAAGCCCCGCCTGAACTCCGGCGACGCCCTGCAGGCAGACACCGCCCGCCGTGTGCTGGTGTATGTGCTGGACAAGGCGCTGAAGCTGCTGCACCCCTTTATGCCCTTCATCACCGAGGAGCTGTATCAGGCACTGCCCGGCTCCGGGGAGAGCATCATGATCCAGCAGTTCCCCACCTTTGACGAGGCACACAACTGGGCAGAGGAAGAAGAGGCATTTGAAAAGGTCATGGACTACATCAAGGCTGTGCGTACCATGCGCACCGAGATGAACGTCCACCCCGCCAAGAAGACCAGCATGGTCATCGAGACCGCCGATGCCGCTCCCTTCCAGAAGGCACAGGTCTATCTGGCAAAGTTTGCCTTTGCCACCGATGTGACCTTTACCGAGAAGTACGAGGGCAGAACCGACGGCATGGTGCAGGTGTCCACCCACGCCGCCCGTGGCTTTATCCCCATGATGGAGCTTATCGACCGGGACAAGGAGCTGGCACGCCTGAACAAAGAAAAGGCAAAGGCAGAAAAGGAAATGGCAATGTTCGGCAACCAGCTGAACAACCCCAAGTTCGTGGAGCGTGCTCCCGCCGCACTGGTGGAGGACATCCGCAACAAGTTTGCCAAGAGTCAGGACAAGCTGGCAAACATTGAGCAGAGCATCAAGGCTCTGGGCTGAGGGACTTCCTGCCCATGAAAGAATACAGCGGGGAAGGCAAGAGTCTTTCGCCGTGGCTCATAGCGGCGCGGGTGGTCTTTACCCTTGCGCTGGTGGGCTGCATCGCCTTCATCTTCTCAAACTCCATGCAGGTGGCGGAGGCTTCCTCCGGTGCCAGCGGCAGGGTGCTGGTGCTGATGCAGCGGGTGCTGCGGCGTCTGGGAATGCCCGGTGCCGCCAACCGGCTCACCATGCACATCGTGCGCAAGCTGGCGCACTTCTGTGAGTACGGGCTGGAAGGTTTCCTGCTCATGCTCTGTATGCGGGTGTACAGCCGCCACCCCCTGCGGCACATCAGTGTGCCGGTGCTGGGCGGAGTGCTCACGGCACTGACCGATGAGACCATCCAGCTGTTCAGTTCCGGGCGCAGCAGTCAGGTCACCGATGTGTGGCTGGACTTTGCCGGGGTACTGGCAGGCATCCTTGCGGCGTTGGTGCTGCTGGCGCTGTGCAGGCTGCTGTTTCATCATCATAATAAGGAGTAACCAATGACCATCCAACAGGCAAATCAGTATTTCGCACAGCTGCCGGAAGGCTTTGCGACCACCCGGGAGCTGGAGGCGGCGCTGTCTTCTGCAGCAAAGAAGGTGCAGTTCGTGGGCATTGCCGGCACTGCAGGCAGGACCACAGTGGCACGTCTGCTGGCGGCGGTCCTGCAGGCGCAGGGCATCCATGCCGGTGTCTACCTTGCAGGGGTCCAGCCGCTGTCCCAGCGGGTCCTTGTGGACCAGCAGCCGGTGGAGGAGATTTTGCTGTGCTCTGCAGCGGATGCCCTGTCCGCAGCCCCGGAGCTGCCCCAGGGGGCGGCAGAGCTGGCGGCGGCGGCATCCTGCTTTGGCGCAGTCGGCTGCACTTTGGCGGTGGTGGAACTGCCGGATGCAGGTCTTGCAGCGGCGCTGCCCTCCATGCCGGTGTGCGCTGTCACCTCGGTGGGCGCCGATGGGGTCAGCCGCTCGGTGGAACGCCTTGCCGCCCTGTCGGCAGGGGTCATGCGCAAGGGCTCCATCTGTGTCACCGCACCGGAGCAGCCCAAGGCGGTGCTCAGCGAGCTCATTGTGGCGGCAGGCAAGTGCGACTGTGAACTGGTGGTGCCGGACCCGGAGGACATCACCTTCTTGGAAGCGGAAAAGTTTGCCAGCCGGGTGGACTACGGCGGCTACACCGTGCCGCTGGCATTTCTGGGCCGCCACGCCGCAGGCAACGCCGCCATGGCGGTGGAGCTGGCACTGGCACTCTGCCGGAAGGACTTTGACATCACCGATGAGGCGATCCTGGAAGGGCTTGCAGCGGTGGAGAACCGCAGCAGCATCCGGGTGGTGTCCCAGCGTCCGCTGATCATTCTGGACGCCTGCCGCACCCCCCAGCAGGCAGCAGCACTGCTGCGGGTGCTCAACATGGCAAAGGTGCGCCACATGAGCGCCGTCATCGGTCTGGCAGAGGAGGAGGGTGCCGAGGCGTTCTTCTCGGTGCTGGAAAGCGGTCTGACCCCGGAGGAGCAGAAGAAGGATAAGTGCACCATGCCCGGCATGAACGACAACCCCTTCGACCGGGTCTATCTGGTGACCCCGGAGGGCGGAGATGAAGAGCTGACCCGGCGGCTCACCGAGAAGGCAAAGTTCCACTTTGACGCCCAGCTGTGCGGCACCATGGCAGAGGCAATGGAACTTGCACGTGCCAACACCCGCCGTGGGCTGCTGGTCTGCGGCGGTGAGGCAGCGGTGCTGGAAGCGGCAAAGCTGCTGGAAAAGGTCTGAGCCGACAGCCTTCCCTAAAAAATAATGGAGAGATCCCGTACACTGAGACTATGTGTACGGGATCTTTTTTTTATAAAGGAGATGGACAAGCCATGGCAACGGTAACGTTAAACGGGGCGGGAGAGGTGCTTTACGCCTACCTCGCCGGGGAGATCGACCACGATGCCGCCCAGAGCCTGCGGATGCAGCTGGACGATGCACTGGTCAGCCGCTCCCCCGGGACGCTGGTGCTGGATTTTGGCGGTGTAGGGTTTATGGATTCCTCCGGAGTGGGGCTGATCCTGGGCAGAAAGCGGGTCGCCGCCACATTGGGTACCACCCTGCAGATCCGCCACACACCACCCCAGCTGCTGCGGGTGCTGCGGCTGGCACAGATCCCCTGCGATGAGGGGCAGAAGGAGGAATGACCCATGAAGGCAGAAAACACCACACGCATCCAGTTCGATTCCCTCAGTATCAACGAGGCGTACGCCCGGGGTGCTGCAGCCGCCTTTCTGGCACGGTATGACCCCACCGTGCCCCAGTTGGCAGACCTGAAAACTGCCGTATCCGAGGCGGTGACCAACTGCATCGTCCACGCTTACCCGGACCGCATCGGTCCGGTGATCCTGACGGTGGCGGTCTATCCGGGGCGGGAAGTCCACATCACGGTGGCAGATAAAGGTATCGGTATTCCGGACATCCCCCGGGCAATGGAACCGCTCTTTACCACCGGCAACCCGGAAGAGCGTTCCGGGTTGGGCTTTGCGGTGATGCAGAGCTTTATGGATAAAGTAAAGGTGACTTCCAAACCCGGCAAGGGCACACGGGTGCTGCTGATCAAACGGCTTACTTCCCGGCAGTCTGCTACATAATATAAAAGATACAGAAGGACGGTGGCAGTATGACGGGGGACAAGACCCGGCGGGCAGCATTCATTGAAGAGAATCTGGGGCTGGCACATGCCTGTGCAGGACGCTTCAGGGGCAGGGGCATGGAATACGATGACCTCTACAGTGCTGCCTGTGTAGGGCTTATCAAGGCATACGACAATTTTGACCAGAGCCGGGGGGTCTGCTTTTCTACCTATGCGGTGCCGGTGATCCTGGGAGAGATCAAAAAGCTGTTCCGGGATGGGGGGACCGTCAAGGTGGGGCGTTCTCTCAAGGAGATAGGAATGAGGATCCAGGCGGCACGGGAACACCATATGAAGCTCTGTGGCACAGAGCCGACCCTTTCTCAATTGTCGCAGGAACTGGAGGAGCCGGTGGAGAACATCACCCTTGCGATCTGTGCAGCACAGCCGGCGCTTAGTCTTACTCCCACCGGAGAGGGAGAGGGAAAACACCAGATCGACATCCCGGTGGAATCCCCGGAAGAGGAACTGGCGGAAAAGATCAGTCTCGCAGAGGAGATCGAAGCATTGCCGGAACAGGACCGGCAGCTGATCCGACTGCGTTTCTTCGCAAACCGTACCCAGACCGAGACTGCAAAGATTCTCCACACCACGCAGGTGCAGATCTCCCGGCGGGAACGGAAGCTTCTGGTGCTGCTACGGAGCCGTTTGTTGGAAGAATAAGAGACTGGATCGCTAAAATCGAAGAAAAAAACTGTGAAAAAAGGCAAAAGCAGAAAAGAAGTGAAAAAATGTCAGAAAAGGGCTTGCTTTTTGTAGAGGGCTGTGCTAAAATACATTACTGTCAGGCGGACATCCAAATAAACGAAATGCTTCGAAACGGACGTCCTAACGCAAAGAATTGCATGAAGCTCCACAAGAACTTCAAAAAAGATCTTTCAAAAAAGTGCTTGACAAAAAACCACTTCGGTGGTAAAATAAACAGGTCGCCGGTCGAAAGACTGAGGCGCACAGGACCTTGAAAATTGAACAATATCGAAAAACTTGTAACGGAACCTTTATGTGTTTGGAAAAAACACTTAAAACAATTCCAAAAGTAATTCACACAGGACGCAAGCGATTGCGTGCTGAGCGAACAAGATTTAACACTTTTAAGTGATAAATATCATT
>SFDE01000015.1 GCA_004558805.1 Faecalibacterium prausnitzii
CAGGCATTGTATGATAAAGCTCATATTTCTCGTGATATAAAAAATCAGTGTTTTACATGGGCTGGCATAATGTTAGTAGGAGCAGTGTTGTCTTATTTTCTAACACCATATATGGCTATTCCGGCTTTTATTATTTGGCTCGTTTTATTTTTCAAAGAGGTTCACTTTGACACGCACAAAGCATTTGAAAAATATTTATTAAAATAAATTCCAGTTTACACAGCAAGACCCCCGCCTTATGTTCCGGGAAGGAACACAGGGCGGGGGTCGTTTATTGCTTTGATTCAGATTTCAGCTCAGTCCAGCGGCTGAGAGGGCTTCCAATCCTTATAGTTCTCGTACCGACTCTCGCGGACCTTGTGGTGGGACCACACTTCGTCTGCGGTGGGCTGCCAGTCGGCAGCGTATGCCTTACACTTCTCGCACAGGTGCTCGACGCTTTCCGGGGACTGCAGATCGGTGCTGTGAGCACCGGTCTCGTGGACCATCTTTTCCAGCAGCTCCGGGTTTTCCAGCATGGGGCAGGGACGGAGGTGGTTCTTATTGAAGGGCTGCCCATTGTGGTACGCCATGAACAGAGGGCTGTGGAGGATCTCCAGAATAGACTGGTCGTGGATATTGGCGTTGGAGTAGTGGATGAACACACAGGGCTCGGCATCGCCGGCAGAGTTGATGTGGAAGTAGTTGCGACCGCCGGCGATGCAGCCGCCCACGAACTCGCCGTCGTTCTGGAAATCCATGGGGTAGAAGGGGATGTCGCACTCAGAGGAGCGCAGATAGCGGATGCGTTCGATCATGTACTTGCGCTGCTCCGGGGTGGGCATCAGCTCCGGTGCTGCCTCGTTGCCCACCGGCATGTAGTGGAAGTAGAAGCCAAAGTGTGCGCCCTTGTCACAAAGGAACCGCATGAACGCATCGTTGGTGACCGCCTCGATATTCTGGCGAGTGTAGCAGATGGAGGTACCAAAGAGGATGCCGTACTTCTTGAGCAGGTCCATGGCGTTCATGACGGCGGCATAGTGTCCTTCGCCGCGGCGGGCGTCGTTGGTCTCCGGGGTACCCTCGATGGACAGCATAAAGGCGATGTTGCCCAGACGCTGCACTTCCTGACAGAAAGGCTCATCGATGAGGGTGGAGTTGGTGTAGATGGCAAACTCCACATCGTTGTGCTTTTCTGCCAGTTTCAGCACGTCCTTCTTGCGCACCAGAGGCTCGCCGCCGGTGAGCATATACAGGTACACGCCCAGCTCCTTGCCTTGGGTGACGATCTTGTCCATGTCCTCAAAGCTCAGGTTGTTCTTGTGACCGTACTCGCCGGCCCAGCAGCCCACGCAGTGCATATTGCAGGCAGAGGTGGGGTCAAACAGGATCAGCCAGGGAATGTTGCACTGGTACTTCACACGGTTTTCCCGGATCATCTTGGTACCCCGGAAGAACGCCTCAAAGCCCAGATTCAGGGCGGTGGTCCGTGCCACATGGGGATCGGTCTGATCCAGCACACAGTCGATGAGTCTGGACCACTTGCTGTCCGGATCGGTCAGGATCTTCTTTGCGTGCTCATAGGATTCTTCGCTGTAGGCATTGCCATAGAACTGCTTTGCCACATCCACCAGCTGGCAGAGGGTCTTCTGACGGTCTTTATCTGCATGGGAAAGCACCACGTCTGCCATCTTGCCAACGGCAGCACGCTGCATTTTATGAGTCAGATTTTCAATAGAAGTATTCATATCCTTTTCCTCCGAAAGATTCCTTGGATGCGTTCTCTTTTCTTTGTCCATACTTTACCACCTTACCCCTTTTGCTGCCATAGGCAGAAAATGCGCTGTGATGTTTTTTACATCACAGCGCACCAGATGATAAATTTTGTCTCTCTTTATAGTAAGGAAAAGGCGGATAACCGGTTCAATCATCCAGCCGCAGGGTGCTCCGGTTGCTGCTGAGCCGGCACAGTGCACGGCGCAGGTCCCCGTGGATCATTTTGCCCAGCCGTTCGGTCATCACCGCCGGGTCGGTCTTCATGTCCCGGCGGATCCATTCCAGTACCATACCCACCAGGGCATATTTGTAAAAATCAATGATGAACTGCTTGTCTGCATCCTGTACCGTGATATCCATGGTCTCCCGGTCTGCAAACTCCTTCAGCATGGGATCCAGCAGCCGGTACAGATACTGCTCCACCTGCTCCCGTCCTACGGAGCGGTAGACGTTCAGCACCAGGGTCCGGTTTGCCTGCACCTGCTGCAGAATATCCTGAAACGCCTCGGTCCATGTATCAAAACTGCGGCGTCCCTCCATCACCTTTATTGCGTCCTCCGTCAGGATCCAGTCCACCAGATCGTAGATGTCCTTAAAGTGATAGTAAAAGGTCATGCGGTTGACGCCGCAGTCCTCGGTAATATCGTTGATCGTGATCTTGTTGAGGGGCTTCTGGTTCAGCAGCTTCTTCAGGGAAGCTTCCAGCGCCCGCTTGGTTGTCTGTGACACAAAAACCATCCTTTCCCGGCGGTGCTCCCACCTGCCGTCTGCAGTGATGTCCGTGAGAAGATCCCTCCATGTTCCTATTTTACCGCAGATCCACGAACTTTTTCAAGGCTTAATTTTGGACAGTTTCTGAATTTTTCATGCACTTTCTCCGGCGGCTGCCGCAAAGCATCCCTGTTTTTTTGTAGAAGTCGCCATACATTTTTTGTCTTTTTATCATTTCTGCCCCGCCCCGTGGTTCCCTTTTCCCCGGTCTCCGGGACAAAAAAGCTGCAAGGCACTTGATTTTATCCCCGCCGATGCTTAGAATGGATGGAGACAGAGCAGCGATACCGGCATCCGTCCGGTGCCGGAAGGTTGCCGCTGCAAGGGAGGGTATTATTATGATGGAAACCATCGGATTTCTGGGCTGCGGCAACATGGGCGGAGCCATTGCCCGCGCCGTGTGCAAAACAGCAGACCCTGAAAAGGTATATCTCGCCAACCGTACCGCTGCCAAGGCAGAGGCACTTGCCGCCGAGCTGGGCTGCAAGACTGCCACCAATGCTCAGGTAGGCACTGCTGGAGCCGCTCAAATTCATCTTTGACGAGCGGAGCGACCGCTTTGTGCTGTGCAGCATGGCAGCCGGACTGTCCATCGCCCGCATTCAGGAAATGGCAGGCGAGGACTTCCCGGTGATCCGCATCATGCCCAACACCCCTGCCTCGGTGGGAGAGGGCATGATCCAGTACTGCTCCAGCAACGTCACCGCCGAGGAAGAGCAGGAGTTCTGCCGCCTGATGGCAAAGGCAGGACGTCTGGACCCGGTGCCGGAGTCCTTGATGGACGCCGCCAGCTGCGTGTCCGGCTGCGGTCCTGCCTGGGTCTACCAGTTCATCGAGGCGCTTGCCGACGGCGGTGTGGCATGCGGTCTGCCCCGTGCCAAGGCACAGGAATATGCTGCCCAGACCCTGCTGGGCAGCGCCCGGCTGGTGCTGGAAAGCGGTATGCACCCCGGTGCCCTGAAGGACGCCGTGTGCAGCCCCGGCGGCAGCACCATCCAGGGCGTCCGTGTGCTGGAAGAAAAGGGTCTGCGGGGAGCTGTGATGGACGCTGTCATCGCCGCCTACAATAAAACAAAGGAAATGGGAAAGGGTTAATATTACTATGCGCATCGTTGTGAAAGTGGGTACTTCCACCCTCGCCTACCCCACGGGGCGGCTGAACATCCGCCATGCGGAGGAGCTGGTGAAGGTGCTGAGCGATTTGAAAAACGAGGGGCATCAGGTGATCCTGGTGTCCTCCGGTGCCATCGGCATGGGTGTGGGTAAGCTGTCGCTGCCGGCACGCCCCAAGGACACCACCACCAAGCAGGCGTGCGCCGCTGTGGGACAGTGTGAGCTGATGTACACCTACGACCGCCTGTTTGCCGAATACAATCACACGGTTGCGCAGATCCTGCTTACCGGCGTGGATGTGGAGCACACCGAGCGGCGGGTAAACTTCCAGAACACCCTTTCCCGGCTGCTGGAGATGGGGGCGCTGCCCATCATCAACGAAAACGACACGGTGGCAACGGATGAGATCACCTCCATCGGTGACAACGACACCCTTGCCGCCATCGTTGCCTGCTGCGCCAAGGCAGACCTGCTGGTGCTGCTCAGCGACATTGACGGTCTGTACACCGCCAACCCCCACACCCACACGGATGCCCGGCTGATCCCTCTGGTGGAGGAGATCACCCCGGAGGTGATGGCGCTTGCTGACGGCGCCGGTTCTGCCCTTGGCACCGGCGGCATGACCACCAAGCTCCGTGCCGCCCGCATGGTCACCGGCAGCGGGGCGGATATGGTCATCGCCAACGGTTCCCATCCCCATCTGCTCTACGACATCGCCGCCGGTGTCCCCGTGGGCACCCGCTTTAAAGCACAGAAACAGCCCAAGGAGGTTTGACCATGACCACACAACAGATTCTGGAAGCGGCACGCACCGCTAAAAGCGCCCTCGCCCTTGCCTCCGGTGAGACCCGGCAGCAGGCGCTGCTGGGCATGGCAGACGCCCTGTGTGACCCGGAGCAGATCCGGGAGATCCTTGCCGCCAACGCTCAGGACATGGAAGCGGCAAAGGGGCATATCACTAATGTGATGCTGGACCGCCTTGCCCTGACCCCGGAGCGGATCCATGCCATGGCGCAGGGCATCCGGGAAGTAGCCGCCCTGCCGGACCCGGTGGGCAGAGTGCTGGACCGGGTGGAGCGTCCCAACGGACTGGTGATCGAAAAGACCGCCGTGCCCATGGGCGTCATTGCCATCATCTATGAGAGCCGCCCCAACGTCACCAGTGACGCCGCCGCCCTTGCCCTGAAAAGCGGCAACGCCTGCATCCTGCGCTGCGGCAAAGAGGCGTGGCGCAGTGCCAACGCCATCGTTGCCGCCCTGCGGCAGGGCATCCGCACCAGCGGTCTGCCGGAGACGGCGGTCTGCCTCATCGAGGACACCACCCACGCCTCTGCCAACGCCCTGATGACCGCCGTGGGCTACGTGGACCTGCTGATCCCCCGGGGCGGTGCGGGACTGATCCGTGCCTGCGTGGAAAACGCCAAGGTGCCCTGCATCCAGACCGGCACCGGCATCTGCCACATCTTTGTGGATGACACCGCCGATCAGGATAAGGCGCTGAATATCATCGAAAACGCCAAGGCAAGCCGCCCCAGCGTCTGCAACGCCGAGGAGGTCTGCCTTGTCCACGCCGCCATTGCCCCGGAGTTTCTGCCCAGGCTGGCGCAGCGTCTGGGCGCAGACCGTGCCGCCCGGGGACTGCAGCCGGTGGAGCTGCGGCTGGACCCGGCTGCTGCAACCCTGATCCCCGGCACCCCCGCCGGACCCCGGGACTTTGACACCGAGTTTCTGGATTACATCCTGGCGGTCCGGGTGGTGGACAGCGTAGAAGAGGCGGTCCGCCACATTGCCGCCCACTCCACCGGTCACAGCGAGGCGATCCTGACCCAGACCCCCGCCCACGCCGACCTGTTTACCGCAGCGGTGGACAGCGCCGCCGTGTACGTCAACTGCTCCACCCGCTTTACGGACGGCGGCGAGTTCGGTCTGGGCTGCGAGATGGGCATTTCTACCCAGAAGCTCCACGCTCGGGGTCCCATGGGTCTTGCGGAACTGTGCAGCTATAAGTACATCATCCAGGGCAGCGGACAGATCCGCTGATCATCACCCTACGGAGTTTATCTGAAAAGTTTTTCCTCTGCAGGTCGGCATTCTGTACGCCGACCTGCATTTTTTGTTCACGTTGGATGGACGGTTTTTTCATTGTATACAATTCCTGAGCATTGTTTTCACTTTTTGGCTGTAAAATTCCGAATTGTGTGGATGTTTGTATCCCAATCCTAGACATTTGCCACAAATAAATAGTCGTACTTTCCCCATTTTTTCTTGCAAATTTTGCAAAATAACCCTTGACATCCTGTTTTTCACGTTGTAAAACTATAGTGGAAGCTATGATATCGATTTCACTTCGTTTCACTTAGAATTTTCATTCTTGTCCGCCTCCCACAACACTATATTGAGGACAAAGGAGAGAGCGTTATGACCATTGCCATTCTTGCACACGATTCCCGCAAAGAACTTGCGCTGCAGTTCTGTACTGCTTACAGTGCCATTTTGTCCAAAAACACTGTCATTGCCACCGGTACCACCGGACGGCTGCTGGCGCAGACCACCGGTCTGCCCGTGCATTGCTATCTCTCCGGTCGTCTGGGCGGTATCCAGCAGATCACTTCCCGGGTCGCCTGCGATGAGGTGGATCTGGTGCTTTTCTTCCGGGATCCTCTCAAGGCAGACTCTGCCAGCATCACCGAACAGAACCTGCTGCGTCTGTGCGATATGCACAGTGTCCCCATCGCCACCAACATTGCCACCGCCGAGGTGCTGCTGCGGGGCATGGATCAGGGGGATCTGGATTACCGGGAAGGGATGCGTCCTGCTATTGTGGAACCGGTACCTCCCGTGGAGCGCCTTGCCGTTGTTTGCTGAGTTTTTGTGTATAGAGGGAAAATGGACCGCTGCAAATTGGATGCAACGGTCCATTCTGTTTGTCGGAGCATCTTGCAGCAAAGATGCCGGTTTTATTCTTAAAACCGGGTTGTTTTGTCCTATTTATTCCGCCCCGACTGTGATATTCTTATAGAACAGTCCCCATAGGCTGTGCAGGGGACCCTTTGTCCCCCATCATCTCCACAGGAGGATCCTTCATGTTCCAGCTTTTGCTTCCCATCATTTACCTTGCCTTTATCAGCCTTGGTCTGCCGGACTCCCTGCTGGGTTCCGCCTGGCCTTCCATGTATCTTCAGCTGTCAGTGCCGGTATCCTATGCCGGGGTACTCTCCATGATCATCTCTCTGGGCACCATCGTTTCCAGCCTGAACAGCGACCGCCTCACCCGGCGTCTGGGCACCGGCAGGGTCACTGCCCTCAGCGTGGGACTTACCGCCGCCGCCCTGCTGGGCTTTTCGGTGTCCCCCAGTTTCGGTGCCCTCTGCCTGTGGGCGGTGCCCTACGGTCTGGGTGCCGGCAGCGTGGATGCCGCCCTCAACAACTATGTGGCGCTGCACTACAAGAGCTGCCACATGAGCTGGCTCCACTGCATGTGGGGTGTGGGCACCACGGTAGGTCCCGTAGTGATGGGCGCAGCGCTGTCCGGCGGCATGAGCTGGCATGCTGGCTACCGCTTTATTGCCCTGTTCCAGATAGCACTGAGCGCCGTGCTGTTTTGCAGCCTGCCCCTGTGGGGGAGCCGCCCCGGCAGCAGCCCGGACACCGACCCGGAACCTCGACCGCTGCGCCTGCCGCAGGTGGTCGCCCTGCCCGGCGCAAAGGAGGTCATGCTCTGCTTTTTCTGCTACTGCGGGCTGGAGACCACCGCCGGGCTTTGGGCAAGCAGCTATCTCACCCTGAGCCGGGGAGTGTCCCCCCACACCGCCGCCGGTTTTGCCAGCCTGTTCTACATCGGCATCACCGCCGGGCGGGCAGCAAGCGGCTTTCTGACCTTGAAATTCAACGATACCCAGATGATCCGGCTGGGGCAGTGGATCCTGGGGGCAGGCATTCTTGCCCTGCTGCTGCCCGGTCCCCCGGTCCTTGCTCTTGCAGGGCTGATCCTTGCCGGGCTGGGCTGTGCTCCCATCTATCCCAGCATCGTCCACTCCACCCCGGACCACTTTGGGGCGGAACGTTCTCAGGCAGTCATTGGCATCCAGATGGCGACCGCCTATGTGGGCAATCTGGCTATGCCGCCTTTGTTCGGGCTGCTGGCAGACCGGGTCTCTCCCGCCCTGTACCCCCTTTTCCTGCTGGCGCTGCTGGTACCTATGGCGGTGATGCACCGGCAGCTGGTGCACAAGACCGCCCGGGACCGGGTCCCGACGGTCTGATTTCCGGACGAAAAACACCCCCTGCCCCGGTCTTTGCCCCGGAGCAGGGGGTGTTTTATGCGGTCACAGGATGCAGCGGCTGATGGCGTTGGCGACCCGGAACAGATCCTCCTGCCCGATAAAGCCAAACTTTGTCTCATGTCCGTCCGCAAAGCAGATGGTCATCTCCGAAGTCTGCAGCGGGTCCCCGAAGCCTGCCGTCTTGATGCCAAAGTGCTGCACCTTGCGGTAGGGCAGCACAAAGATCTCCTGCTTTGTGCCGGTGACCCCCTGCATATCCACGGCGATGATCCGATGGGAGGTGAACACCACCTGATCCCGCACGGTTTTGTATGCCCCCACCACCTGCTCGCCGTCCAAAAGCAGCATGCGGGCGTTTTTGCAGACGTCCTTTTCCTGTATGCGCATAAGGTTCTGCATGGGCTTATCCCGGAAATCCATCCATCTGTTCTCCTTTCTGTAGTAAGCTGCCTTTATTGTAGCATTCCCCCGGGGTTTTTACAAGGGTCTGCACTCTCGCCTTTTGCCGCCGGATGTGCTATACTATCGCTCAGACAGACCATCATTGGGAAACGAGGTTAAACCATGGAGATCATTATTCATCAGGCGGTGCTGCATGTGCTGGACACCGCACTGGACGCTCCGGTGCTCAGCGGCAGCTGCATGGAGCTGACTGCCGAAAAGACCGCCTACCTGCAATACCACATCGAAAAACTGCTGGCAAGTGACGAGATCCGGCAGTGCCGTCCCCTGCCGGACTCCGCCTTCAAAAATGAGCTGGAGCACAACGGCGATTTCATCGACCTGTCCTGCCGCATTGCCGGAGTGCTCTTTGACTACATGCACGCCCACACCACCATTCCCGGCGCCGACCTGGCGGTAGTGGATTTTACCCGGGACGGTGCTCCCTGGCTGGGCATCCTGAAGCTGAACTACAAAAACGGCTACACCCACTACACCGAGACGGTGGAGGGTGCCCCGGTAAACTCCATCATCCAGCAGCGCGCCTGCCTGCCCACCCAGAGCGGCAAGGTGGAAGAAGGAGCACTGGTGGACCTGTCCGATTACTCCATGCGGCTGCTGGAAAAGAAGTTTGACATCGACGGGCACAAGGAGTTCTACCTGTCCACAGTGGTGTTCCAGTACACCACCGCCCAGCCGGAAAAGAAAAAGCTGCAGGCGATCCAGGAAGCCGCCGTGCAGGCGGTGCAGGAAAACTACACCGACCAGCCCCACGTAGAGGCACAGGTCGCCATGCTCATTGCCAATCAGGCGGCAGACAACGACAATCAGGTGTCGGTGGAACAGGTGCGCCGCCAGCTGCAGGAGGAGTATCCCCTTGCCGCCGTGCCCTTTGACGACTATGTGGAAAAGAGCGATGTGCCGGATCTTGCCCAGCAGCCGGTGACCGTGACCCCTGCCCGGATCCGCCGCATGGAGAGCCGCAGCATCCACACCGCCAACGGCATCGAGGTAAAGATCCCCACCGAGCTGCTGGGGTCCGAGTCGGAGGTGGAGTTTCTCCACGATGCAGACGGCAGCGTCTCCCTGTTGATCAAAAATGTGATCCTGTGATCCAGAGCTGAAATCTTTTGACCCATCCTGCATCCAGCCTTGCCAGATGCAGGGCTTTGTGTTATAGTCATGTTGTATTTTTTATAAGATACAAAAAAGGAGGATCATTTATGGAACTCGCCCTTATTACTGCCCAACAGGTAGCGGTGCTGTTTTTGCTCATCGGCACCGGTGCGGTGGCGGCAAAGACCGGTGTTCTCAAGCCGGAAAGTAAGCAGGCACTGTCCAATCTGCTGGTGTACATCATCGTCCCCGCCATGATCATCAACTCCTACCGGATGGACTTCAGCATGGAGATCCTGCGCAACCTCCTTGCCGCCTTCGGCATGAGCATTCTGGCGATCTGCGCCGGCATGGTCATCACCCTGCTGCTCACCGCCCGACACAAGGACAGCCGCACCCCCATCTTTCGGTTTGCCTGCATCTTTTCCAATGCGGCATACATGGGCTTTCCCCTGATCTCGGCACTGTTCGGCTCCGAGGGGCTGCTGTACGCCAGCGCCTATGTCACCGTGTTCAACCTTCTGCTGTGGACCGTAGGCTACGGCATTGTCAGCGGCAGCCCGGACCCCAGGGCGGTGGTCCACAGTCTGGTGCGCACCCCCATCCTGTACGCCATTCTGGTGGGACTTTGCATCTACCTGCTGCAGATCCCCCTGCCGGAGCTGGTGGTACAGCCGCTGCAGTTCCTTGCCAACGTCAACACTCCTCTTTCCATGCTCATTTCCGGTATGCTCCTTGCCGCCGGAAATATGCGCAGCGTGGTGTGCAGAGGACACATCTGGAAGCTTTCTGCCGTCCGCATGGTGCTGATCCCGGCGGTGTGCATCCTTTTGTTTGCCCTGCTGGGCTTCCGGGGCACCGCCGCACAGGTGGTGCTGCTGCTGGAGTGCTGCCCTGCCGCCGCCATCACCTCCGTGTTTGCGGTACAGTTTGGGCACGATGAGGGCTTTGCCGCCGGCAGCGTGGTGCTCACCACCCTGCTGAGCATTGTGGTCCTGCCCTTGTGCGCACTGGTGATCACCCTGGTGATGTGATTTCCTCTGCCTCTATACAGAAAACCGGAGCTGTCCTGCATAATTGTGCAGGACAGCTCCTTTGTTTTTGCCCGGAAACATCCGGACAGCAAAAAAACCATCGTTTTTGCATTTCTGCATCAACGATGGCTTTGTGTTGGAGCGGCCGACGAGGCTCGAACTCGCTACCTCCACCTTGGCAAGGTGGCGCTCTACCAGATGAGCTACGGCCGCATACACGGCATAGCAGCTGCTACGCCGATTTGGTGCCTCCGATCGGAATCGAACCAATGACACGGGGATTTTCAGTCCCCTGCTCTACCGACTGAGCTACAGAGGCATACTTGGTGCATTTACCCCTGCACCCGTCATTTCTGACGCCCTGAAAACAAGTTTCAAAGTAGGTGAAAGCTCTCGCTTTCCTGATGGCGACCCGGATCGGGCTCGAACCGACGACCCCCAGCGTGACAGGCTGGTGCTCTAACCAACTGAGCTACCGGGCCAAAATGGTGGAAGTTAACGGGCTCGAACCGCTGACCCTCTGCTTGTAAGGCAGATGCTCTCCCAGCTGAGCTAAACTTCCACACAAATGGAGCGGCCGACGAGGCTCGAACTCGCTACCTCCACCTTGGCAAGGTGGCGCTCTACCAGATGAGCTACGGCCGCATATCCTTTGTGTCCGTGCCGGTTGTTTACCGGCGACGCTGATTATTATACCGCAGCAAAGGGCAGTTGTCAACCACAAATTTGCATTTTTCTGGATTTTCTGTTTTTTTGCCCTCCGGCGGCGCAAAATCACCGGATATCGCTTCTATTTTGCATCTGTTCCTCCCGGTCTGCCCCGGCCGCCCCTGTGCGCTGCGGCTGTGCACCCCATCTCCCGCCGCCGGGGTGAGTCCGGAGAACGGTCCCCGCTCCGGAAGCAAGGGTCGGTGCAGTGCTTGTTTCCCGCACACTTTTATGGTATAGTAAAAGACGGTCAGGGCGGCTGTGCAAACCGCCTTTTATTTTAAGCAAGGAGGAAGCACACGGCGGAAATCGACCCTTATGCTGTGTGCGTAAAGAGAATGAGCGAAGAATGCACCCATGACTGCTCCAATTGCAGTGCAGCCTGTTCTTCCCGCGACGCCGCGCCTCAGCACGACGCCCCCAATCCCAACAGCAGTGTAAAAAAGGTCATCGGCGTCGTTTCCGGTAAGGGCGGCGTGGGCAAGAGCATGACCAGTGCCCTGCTTGCCTGCGCCATGGCACGCCGCGGCTACCACTGCGGCATTCTGGACGCAGACATTACCGGTCCGTCCATCCCCAAGCTCTTTGGCATCCATGGTCGTGCCATGGCAGACGACAAGGGCTGCTGGCCCATCCAGAGCCGCATGGGCATTGATGTCATGAGCATCAACCTGCTGGTGGAAAACGAAGAGGACCCCGTTGTGTGGCGTGGTCCGGTGATCGCCGGTGCCGTCAAGCAGTTCTGGACCGATGTGGTCTGGAAGGACGTGGACTTCCTGTTCGTGGATATGCCCCCGGGCACCGGTGACGTGCCCCTAACCGTGTTCCAGAGCCTGCCGGTGGACGGCATCGTGGTGGTGGCAAGCCCCCAGGAGCTGGTGAGCATGATCGTGGCAAAGGCCGTGAATATGGCAGAGATGATGAAGGTGCCCATGCTGGGCATCGTGGAGAACATGAGCTACATCGTCTGCCCCGACTGCGGCAAGCACATCAATGTGTTTGGCAACAGCCACGTGGACGAGGTGGCAGCAAAGCATCACCTGCCGGTGCTTGCCAAGTGCCCCATCGACCCCAAGCTGGCGGAGCTTTCGGATGCCGGCATGATCGAGACCTACGGCGGCGAATTCCTGGAAGGTGCTGCCGACGCCTGCGAGAAGCTGCTGAAATAATTTTACGGGACTGCTGCACGGCTGTGCGGCAGTCTTTTTATTATGCCCGGGACGGAGGATACCGCCGGGGCGGGTTTTGCCCGATAAAGATAGTCTTTTCTGCTTTAAAAAACAAGGTTCCGGGCAATATTTTGCTTGTATTTTTCGTTTTGTGAAGCTGCTTCAACTTTTCTTCTGTTTTTTTGAAACATTTTCTGCTTTTCTGCTATTGTCAAACCTGCCGGAAACCTTTATAATAATAAAGCGTAAGTGGTACGGCGCAACGCCGGTCCGCCTGTGTAAGAAGGAAAGCCGAAAGCGTCCCCAGCCTTTTAACGGACATGCCTGCTACAGGGCAGGCGGGGCGGTCTCGATTTTCAAAATCTATAGAGAAAATGGGAAAAGGAGTATTCTACTATGCTGACCAATGAATACCTGAAGCGCGTGTACGAAGGTCTGGAGAAGCGCAACGGCAATGAGCCGGAGTTCCTGCAGGCTGTGCGGGAGGTGCTGGAGAGCATCCAGCCCGTGGTGGAAAAGCACCCCGAGTACGAGAAGGCTGGTCTTATCGAGCGTCTGGTGGAGCCGGAGCGCATCATCAGCTTCCGTGTGCCTTGGGTGGACGATGCAGGCAAGGTGCAGGTGAACCGCGGCTACCGTGTGCAGTTCAACAGCGCCATCGGACCCTACAAGGGCGGTCTGCGCTTCCATCCCTCTGTCAACCAGGGCATCCTGAAGTTCCTGGGCTTTGAGCAGATCTTCAAGAACAGCCTCACCACCCTGCCCATGGGCGGCGGCAAGGGCGGCTCCGACTTTGACCCCCACGGCAAGAGCGACATGGAAGTCATGCGCTTCTGCCAGAGCTTCATGACCGAGCTGTACCGCCACATCGGTCAGTTCGTGGACTGCCCCGCCGGTGATATCGGTGTCGGCGGTCGTGAAGTGGGCTATATGTTCGGTCAGTACAAGCGCCTGACCAACAGCTTCCAGGGCGGTATGCTCACCGGCAAGGGACTCACCTTCGGCGGCTCTCTGGCTCGTACCGAGGCTACCGGCTACGGTCTGTGCTACTTCACCGCCGAGGCTCTGAAGTGCATGCGCAACGACAGCTTTGCCGGCAAGACCGTGGTGATCTCCGGCTCCGGCAACGTGGCTATCTACGCCTGCGAAAAGGCTACCCAGCTGGGTGCCAAGGTGGTTACCATGTCCGACTCCAACGGCTACGTCTACGACCCCAACGGCATCGACCTGGCCTACGTCAAGGACCTGAAGGAAGTCCGCCGCGGTCGCATCAAGGAGTACGCCGAGACCCACGAGGGTGCTACCTATGTGGCGGACTGCACCAAGGTCTGGACTGTCCCCTGCGACATCGCCCTGCCCTGCGCTACCCAGAACGAGATCAACAAGGAGTCTGCTGAGGCTCTGGTAAAGGGCGGCTGCACCGTGGTGTGCGAGGGTGCCAATATGCCCAGCACTCCCGAGGCAATTGAGGTCTACCTGTCCAACGGCATCCTGTACGGACCTGCCAAGGCTTCCAATGCAGGCGGCGTGGCAACCTCCGGTCTGGAGATGAGCCAGAACTCCGAGCGTCTGAGCTGGACCTTTGAGGAAGTGGATGCCAAGCTGAAGGGCATCATGGAGGGCATCTTCCACGCTTCTTACGACGCCTCTGTTGCCGCCGGTTCCGAGGGCAACCTGATGGTGGGCGCAAACTGCGCCGGCTTCCTGAAGGTGGCTACCGCCATGATGGCACAGGGCATCACCTACTAAAAATAAACCGGTTCCTTCTGGGGCTGCTGCACGGACTGTGCGGCAGCCCCTTTTTTGCTGCGCCGCCATCCTTTGTATTGACAGAAAAGTGGTCTGTATGGCAAAGCTGACGGTTTCCACTGAAGCCTTCCCCATTGCGCAGGTAAAACCGGCACAGGAACTGGTGATCCGGCTGCTGAAGCACTGCGTTCCAAGCCCACCGGCATATTTTTAAATGTTCCCTGCCGCCCCTGACACCCGCTGTCCTTCAAGGCAGCCGGATGCGGCGGTTTTGTGTTTCTCCATCGCACACAGAGACCACTTTGGGGCATACTTCAAGACGTTTCGCACAGAATGGGGTGCAAAGGTCCTTTTATATTTGGTGCAGCTGTCACTTGAAGATTTTTCAGCGTCCGGTATAATAATGCTATGGAACAAAGGCGTTCCGCAAAGGGTTATTTCTGCCCTTTGCGGGGCGTCTTTTTGTTTTTCCCGGCTGCGGAGGGTGCCGCACCGGCAAGGAATACTGTCAAAAGGATGGGAAAGTCTATGGAAAACTTTACACAGCAAGAGAACACCCTTGGTCTGTACGATCCACAGTTTGAGCACGACGCCTGCGGCATCGGCGCTGTGGTGGACATCAAGGGACGCAAGAGCCACCGCACCGTGGACGATGCACTGTCCATTGTGGAGCGGCTGGAACACCGTGCCGGCAAGGACGCCGAGGGCAAGACCGGTGACGGCGTGGGCATCATGCTCCAGATCAGCCACAAGTTCTTTTCCAAGGTCGCCGATGCCCTGAACATCCGTCTGGGCAACGAGCGGGAGTACGGCGTGGGCATGTTCTTCTTCCCCCAGAACGAGCACATGCGGGCGCAGGCAATGAAGCTCTTTGAGGTGGTCACCCGCAAAGAGGGGCTGGAGTTCCTTGCATGGAGGGAAGTGCCGGTGGACCCGGATGCCGTGGGGCAGAAAGCGCGGGACTGTATGCCTGCCATCTGGCAGTGCTTTATCAAGAAGCCCGCCAAGGTCAGCAAGGGCATCGACTTTGACCGCAAGCTCTACATCGTCCGCCGGGTCTTTGAGCATGCCAGCACCGGCACCTATGTGCCCAGCCTGTCCAGCCGCACCATCGTGTACAAGGGCATGTTTCTGGTCCACGACCTGCGCCGGTTCTATGCAGACCTGCAGGATGAGGACTATGAATCCGCCATCGGTATGGTCCACAGCCGGTTCTCCACCAACACCAATCCCAGCTGGATGCGTGCTCACCCCAATCGGTTCATCCTCCACAACGGCGAGATCAACACCATCAAGGGCAACACCGATGCTATGCTGGCACGGGAAGAGAGCATTGCCAGTCCTCTGATGCAGGAGGACATGAACAAGATCCTGCCCATCATCAACACCTCCGGCTCTGACTCTGCCATGCTGGACAACGCGCTGGAATTCATGGTGATGAACGGCATGGACCTGCCTCTTGCCGTGATGATCACCATCCCGGAGCCTTGGGAGAACAACCGGAACATCAGCCAGAAAAAGCGGGACTTCTACCAGTACTACGCCACCATGCTGGAGCCTTGGGACGGTCCCGCCGCCATCCTGTTCTCGGACGGCGATGTGATGGGTGCAGTGCTGGACCGCAACGGTCTGCGCCCCAGCCGCTACTACATCACCCGGGACGGACGAATGATCCTTTCCTCTGAGGTAGGCGTGCTGGACTGCGACCCGGAGAATGTTCTGGTAAAGGACCGCCTGCGACCCGGCAAGATGCTGCTGGTGGATACCGTCAAGGGCGAAGTAGTGGATGACGAAAAGCTGAAGGAGTTCTACGCCAGCCGGGAACCCTACGGCGAGTGGATCGACCGGAATCTGGTGGAGCTGTCCAAGCTGAAGATCCCCAATGTGAAGGTAGAAAACTACACCGGGGACCGGCTCACCCGGCTGCAGAAGGTGTTCGGCTACAAGTACGAGGAAGTAAACACCATGATCCTCGCCATGGCACGGGCAGGGGCAGAGCCTTCCGGTGCCATGGGTACCGACACCCCCCTTGCGGTACTGAGCAACCAGCACCCGCCCCTGTTCAACTACTTCAAGCAGCGGTTTGCGCAGGTCACCAACCCTCCTATTGACGCCATCCGGGAAAAGGTAGTCACCTCCACCAGCGTCTACATTGGCGCCCACGGCAACCTGCTGGAGGACAAGCCGGAAAACTGCAAGGTGCTGAAGGTCCACAACCCCATTCTCACCTCCACCGACCTGCTGAAGATCCGGTACATGAATGTGCCGGGCTTCAAGGTTGCCACCGTGTCCATCAACTACTACAAGAATACCAGTCTGGAAGAGGCGATCGACCGGGTCTTTCTGGAAGTGGATCGTGCCTACAAAGAAGGGGCGAACATCATTATTTTGTCCGATCGGGATGTAGACGAGTACCATGTGACCATCCCCAGCCTGCTGGCGGTGTCCGCCGTGTCCCAGTATCTGATCCGCACCAAAAAGAGCACCGCTCTGGCGCTGATCCTGGAAAGTGCCGAGCCCCGGGAGGTCCATCATTTTGCCACCCTGCTGGGCTATGGTGCCTGCGCCGTGAACCCCTATCTGGCACACGAGACCATCGGGCAGCTCATTGACGAAGGGCTGCTGGATAAGGACTACTACGCCGCCGTGGAGGACTACAACAACGCCATCCTCAACGGTATCGTAAAGATCGCCTCCAAGATGGGTATTTCCACCATCCAGAGCTACCAGAGCAGCCAGATCTTTGAGGCAGTGGGTATTTCCAAGGAGGTCATCGACAAGTATTTTACCGGCACCGTCAGCCGGGTGGGCGGTATCCGCCTTGCGGACATTCAGGCAGACGTGGAGGCGCTCCACAACGCCGCCTTTGACCCGCTGGGGCTGGACATCAACATGGAGCTTGCCGACGGCGGCGACCACAAGTTCCGCAGCGGAAAGGAAGAGCATCTGTTCAATCCCCAGACCATCCATCTGTTCCAGAAGGCGTGCCGTACCGGGGACTACGATACCTTTAAGCAGTTCACCGCCGCCGTGGACAACATGGGCACCGACGGCGTCCATCTGCGGAGCCTGCTGGACTTCCGCTTTGACCCGGAGGGAGGCATCCCGCTGGAAGAGGTGGAGCCGGTAAGCTCCATCGTCAAGCGGTTCAAGGGTGCTGCCATGAGCTATGGTGCCCTCAGCAGCGAGGCGCACGAGACCATTGCCATTGCCCTGAACCGTCTGGGCGGTCGCAGCAACACCGGCGAGGGCGGCGAGCCGGAAGAGCGTTACCACAGCGAAAGCAACTCCAAGATCAAGCAGGTGGCGTCTGCCCGGTTTGGCGTCACCAGCAAGTATCTGGTGTCCGCCGAGGAGATCCAGATCAAGCTGGCGCAGGGCGCAAAGCCCGGCGAGGGCGGCAACCTGCCGGGTGCAAAAGTGTACCCGTGGATCGCCAAGACTCGCCACAGCACCACCGGCGTGGGGCTTATCTCTCCCCCGCCTCACCACGACATCTACTCCATTGAGGATCTGGCAGAGCTGATCTACGACCTGAAGAACGCCAACCGCAACGCCAACATCAACGTGAAGCTGGTAAGCGAGGCAGGCGTAGGCACCATTGCCGCCGGCGTGGCAAAGGGCGGTGCGCAGGTGATCCTGGTGTCCGGCTATGACGGCGGCACCGGCGCTGCCCCCCGCACCTCCATCAAGAACGCCGGTCTACCTTGGGAGCTGGGCATTGCGGAGACCCACCAGACCCTGATCCTCAACGGTCTGCGGACCCGGGTGCGGATCGAAAGCGACTCCAAGCTGCTGTCCGGTCGGGACGTGGCGATCAGTTGTATGCTGGGCGCAGAGGAATTCGGCTTTGGCACCACCCTGCTGATGGCAGAGGGCTGCGTCATGATGCGGGTCTGCAATCTGGACACCTGCCCCATGGGCATCTGCACCCAGAACCCGGAGCTGCGCAAAAACTTTAAGGGCAAGCCGGAGTACATTATCAACTACCTTACCTTCGTGGCACAGGAGCTGCGGGAGTACATGGCAAAGCTGGGCGTCCGCACCATGGACGAGCTGGTAGGTCGCACCGACCTGCTGCAGGTAAAGGCAGCCGCCCCCGGCAGCCGTGCCTCCAAAATGGATCTGGACTGCATCCTCCACAACCCTGCCATTGCCAACAGCAATGTCCACTTTGTCAAGGAGGACACCTACGACTTCCATCTGGAAAACACACTGGACATGAAGGTGCTGATGAAGAAGTTCAAGCTCAACAGCAAGGCTCCCCAGAGCGTCAGTCTGAAGGTCTCCAACGTGGACCGTGCCTTTGGTGCCATCTTTGGCAGCGAGATCACCCGGAAATACGGCAACACCCTGCCGGATGATGTGTACACCGCCCACTGCGTCGGTGCCGGCGGACAAAGCTTTGGAGCCTTTATCCCCAAGGGGCTTACGCTGGATCTTGTGGGCGACTGCAACGACTACATGGGCAAGGGACTTTCCGGCGGTAAGATCGTAGTGCGTCCTCCACAGGGCATCGCTTTCAAGCCGGAAGAGAATATCATCACCGGCAATGTGGCGTTGTACGGTGCCACCAGCGGCAAGGCGTTCATCTCCGGCGTGGCAGGCGAACGATTCTGCGTCCGCAACAGCGGTGCCACCGCTGTGGTGGAAGGCGTAGGCGACCACGGCTGTGAGTACATGACCGGCGGCACCGTGGTGGTGCTGGGACAGACCGGCAAAAACTTTGCAGCAGGCATGACTGGCGGCATTGCCTATGTGCTGGATGAGAACTGGGATTTTTACCAGCGGGTGAACAAGGAAACGGTCAGTCTGGAGCCGGTGGAGCACAAATACGACGTTGCCACTCTGAAAGAACTGATCCGGGAGCACGTGGAGCTTACCGGCTCCCCCCGGGGCAAGGAGATCCTGGACAACTTCAGCCAGTTCCTGCCCAAGTTCAAAAAGGTGCTGCCTTACGATTACGACCGGATGCTGCGGGTCATCGCCTCGGTAGAAGAGCGGGGTCTGGACGGCGAACAGGCGCAGATCGAAGCATTCTACATGGTGCAGAAGAAGAAGTAAGGAGGGCAGCGTCATGGGCAAGATCACTGGATTTATGGATTATGCGCGCAAGACCAGCACGGACATTCCGCCGCTGGAGCGCATGGAGAATTTTAACGAATTTCACGTCTGGCTCTCCCGGGAGGAGCAGCAGACGCAGGCGGCACGGTGCATGGACTGCGGTGTGCCTTTCTGTCAGGCAGGCGGCATGATGATTGGCGGAATGGCATCCGGCTGCCCGCTGAACAACCTGATCCCGGAGTGGAACGAGCTGGTGTATCAGGGCAAGTGGGAGCTGGCGCTCCACCGACTCATGAGCACCAACCGCTTCCCGGAATTCACCAGCCGGGTGTGCCCCGCTCTGTGTGAGGCGGCGTGCACCTGCGGAGATGTGACCGGCAGCAGCGTCACGGTCCGGGAGAACGAACATGCCATCGTGGAGACCGCCTACAGCAAGGGCTGGCTCCAGCCCTGTCCGCCGCCGGCACGCACCGGCAAGGCAGTTGCCGTGGTGGGCAGCGGTCCTTCCGGCTTGGCGGTGGCGGAATACCTGAACAAGCGTGGACACTCGGTGACCGTGTTTGAGCGTGCCGACCGGGTAGGCGGACTGCTGATGTACGGCATCCCCAATATGAAGCTGGACAAAGCGGTGATCCAGCGCCGCATCCGGATCATGGAGGCAGAAGGCGTGGTGTTCCGCACCAACATGGACATCGGCGGGGCGGTTGCCGCACAGGAGCTGCTGGATGGCTTTGACGCCGTGGTGCTGTGCTGCGGTGCCAAAAAGCCCCGGGACCTGAACGTGCCCGGACGGGACGCTGCAGGCGTCCACTTTGCGGTGGACTACCTTACCAGCGTCACCAAGAGCCTGCTGGATTCCGGCTTTAGCGACGGCAGGGCGATCAACGCCAACGGCAAGAATGTGCTGGTCATTGGCGGCGGCGACACCGGCAACGACTGTCAGGGCACCGCCCTGCGGCAGGGCTGCACCGACCTGATGGCATTGGAAATGATGCCGCAGCCTCCCAAGGAGCGTGCCGCCTCCAACCCCTGGCCGGAGTGGCCCCGGGTGCAGAAGGTGGACTACGGGCAGACCGAGTGCCTGGCACGGTTTGGCAAGGACCCCCGGGTGTACCAGACCACCGTGAAGGAATTTTTGAAGGACGATGCCGGCAACCTGACCGGTGCGGTCATCGCCTACCTGAAACCGGAGCGGGATCCCGACACCGGACGCACCAACATGGTGCCCACCGGGGAAGAATTTACCTATAACTGCCAGCTGGCGTTGATCGCCGCAGGCTTTACCGGCTGCGAGAGCTACGTCGCCGATGCCTTTGGCGTCGGGCTGACCCCCCGCGGCAATGTGGCAGACCACCACTTCCGGACCGATCTGGACAAGGTATTCGTCTGCGGCGATATGCGCCGTGGACAGAGCCTTGTGGTGTGGGGTCTGCGGGAGGGGCGCGACTGCGCCGCTGAGGTAGACCGCTATCTGATGGGTTACACCAACCTCTGAAGCGGCACCTCACCTATCAAGCCATTCTCTTTCCTATCCTAAACAAGCAGAAGCGGGAGCCTTTTTCAGGGCTCCCGCTTCTGCTTTTATGTTTATTCGTTTGTAGTCTGTTCCGGCTCTGCAGCGCCCTCTGCAGGCACCTCCGGCGGGGCAGTCTCCTCGGAGGAGGAAGAGCCTTCCGGCGTGGTGGTGATCTGCACACTGGGGTCTGCGGCGATATACACCGTGACCACCGTGCCTACCTCCACCGAATCCCCGGCGTTTTCGCTGGTGGACACCACACAGCCTGCGGCGTAGGAGCCATCGTTTACCATCATGAAGCAGCTGGCAATAAGCCCCCGGCTTTCCAGCTCCTTGATGGCAGAATCCTGGGTAAAGCCGATGATATCCGGCATCTCGGTCATCTGGGGACCCTTGCTCACCACAAGGCGGATGGTCTCCCCCGCCTTGAGCACCGTGCCCTCCTCCGGCTCCTGCTGCATGATCTGCCCTGCAGGCACCGTGTCGCTGTATTCCTGGGTGACATAGAACAGGTACATCCCCATATACTCCCGGTTGTTCTGTACCTGTGCATATTGCAGCCCCATAAAGTTGGGCACAAGATTCTCGGGCTCCATCACTTCACTGCTGGCAGGCTGGGATTCCACCGAGGCAGGCGGTTCCTCTCCCCTCTTTTGAAGGATGCCCCACAGGGTCATGAGGATCAAGATGCTCAGCAGGATCAGAATGGCTGCCAGCAAGCCCTTGACGCTGAACAGATGCCGCCGGACCTCCTGCTCCCCGGGATGTGCCGGGTTCTCCGGCTTCATGGTCCGGTTCAGCTCGGCAGTGTATTCTTTGGAAGAAAGTGCCTGATACAGCTGGGGCACCGTCTGGATCCGCTCCATGGGTCGCAGCCGCAATCCCAGCTGCAGCACGTCCGACACATAGGCGGGGACCCCGGGGTTCAGGGTCCGGGCACGGGGGTTGGCGTCCGATACGGTGCGCTGTGCCGCCGGCACCGGTGCCTGCCCGCACACCATGCGGTAGACCACCGCTGCAAGGCTGTACTCATCGGTATAGCGCCCTTCAAACTCGGCGGTGGTGTACTGTTCCGGGGCGGAATACCCCTCGTACAGCTGCTCGTGCAAGCCGCTGCCAGCGGTGCGCAGCCCCACCGTACCATAGCCTGCAAGGCGGCAGCGCCCGTCAGCCATGACCCGGATATTCTCCGGGCAGATGCCCCGGTGCACCAAGCCGATCTTGTGCATTGCCGCCACGCCCTCAAACACCGGGCGCAGCATGGCGCACGCCTCCTCGGCACGGAGGGTGGCAGAACGTGCATCCAGCCACTCATCCAGCGGGGTGCCTCCCAGATCCTCCAGCACTGCGTACACCGTGTTGTTTGCCTCCACTACGTCCAGCACTGCCTCCAGCCCGGTAGCAGGGGTAATGCGCTGGATGGCGTGGTACAGGTCCGCAAAGTCCATGCGGGTGGTCTTGAACAGCACCTCGCTGCCCTTTTTGGGGTGGAGGATGCAGTCCTCCCCCCGCTCTGCCGCAAGGGTGAAGGGCAGGTATTCCTTGATGGTGACCCGGAAGCCCCCCAGATCCTCCACACCGCTGTACAGGATGCCCTCCCCGTCCATGGTCAGCATCTCGCCTACGGTATACCGTCCTCCCAGCATGCTGCCCACCGGCAGGCTGCCTGCCGGGTTCCGCCCCACAAACACCTTGCCGCAATGGGGGCAGCTGGTGACTTGTGCAGGCAGCACCTTCATGCAGTAAGGACACAGGCGTTCTTGCACCATTCTCTTCTCCCCTTTTTTGTCTTGTTGCTCTTTCATTTTATCATAGTGTGCCCCGGGGCGCAAGTTGTCCGGTGTTAACCGCAGGCAAACAAAAAGCACCCCGCCAGCCGTTTCCGGTCAGCGGGGTGCTCAGTGCTCAATGGTTACGGTTCAGCTTACGCTGCACGGCACAGGGAGGAGATCACTCCTCGATGTAGCCGTACTGGAGGTACCAGTAGCCGTAGGGGCTGTGCCAGATGCCCTTCAGAGAAGAGCTCTGCAGCCAGAAGTCGTTGTAGTAAGCAACGGGGATGCAGCCCATATCCTCCATCAGGATGTCCTCAGCCTTGTGCAGCTGTGCAAAGTGCTCGGCGGTATCAGCGACCTTGGAAGCCTCAACAGCAGCATCAAAATCAGCGCTGGAGTACTTACCATCGTTGTTGCCGTTGCCGGTGCAGAACAGCTCGACCATGTTGGAAGGATCGTTGTAGTCCATGACCCAGCCGTTACGGGCAACATCGTACTCGCCTGCACGACGAGCGGGGGTGAAGGAGGACCACTCCATCTTGTTGATGGTCAGGGTGATGCCCAGATCGCCCCAAGTCTGCTGCAGGTACTCTGCCAGAGGCACATGGTAGCCGGCATCGTTGGTGCTGTACTCGATGGTGGGGTAGCCCTCGCCATTGGGGTAGCCAGCCTCTTCCAGCAGCTTCTTAGCCTCGGCCATATTTGCCTCGTAGTCATCAGCAATGTAGGGAGAGCCGCCGTTTGCGTTGTCGTAGAAGTAGCCCTGCTCGTCCACGATGCCGGGGCCGACCATATTGGAAGCAGCGGAGTAGGTGCCCTGCATGATGGTGTTTGCCACGTAGTCGCGGTCGATAGCCAGAGCCAGAGCCTTGCGGACCTTGGCATCCTTGAAGGCATCGCGCTGCAGATTCATGCTGACGTAATAGGTGCCCAGAATGGTGTCAACATAGAAGTCGCCGCCGTCCTCTGCCTTGGTCAGGCTGGGGATCTCGTCGGTGGGCACGTCCTTGATCAGGACAGCCTCGCCGCTGTTGTAAGCAGCGAAGGCAGCGGAAGAGTCCTCCAGCAACAGCAGGGTGATGCTGTCAGAAACGATCTTGGAGTTATCCCAGCCGCCAACATAGTTGGGGTTCTTGGTCAGGACGATACGCTCGGAGGGGGTCCACTCGGTGATCATGTAGGGACCGTTGGAGACGAAGGTCTCAGCGGAGGTGCACCATGCATCGCCGTTTGCCTCAACGGTAGCCTGCTGCACAGGGCTCATGGATGCAAAAGCAGCCATCTTGTCGAAGTAGGAGCAGGGGTAGGACAGCACGACGGTCAGGGTCTTGCCATCGTCGCTTGCCTTGACGTTCAGAGCATCGGTATCACCGGCCTGTGCTGCGTCAAAACCATCGATCATGCCCAGGCAGGTCGATGCATAAGGAGCAGCGGTAGCAGGATCAGCCATACGCTTAAAGCTGTACTCAAAGTCCTTAGCGGTCAAGTCGGTGCCATCGCTCCACTTCAGACCGTCACGCATGGTGAAGGTCCAGGTCAGACCGTCCTCACTGGTAGTCCAGCTCTCAGCCTGACCGCCAATAACTTCGTTGTTCTCGTTGATGATCAGCAGGGGCTCGAAGATGGTGATGATGGTGTTGGCGCCATCAATAGCACTGTTCAAAGAGGGATCCAGAGTCTCGGGGTTGGGGCCGTACTGGACGGTGAAGCCAGCGGTGTTGACACTGCCGGTAGAAGAGCCAGCAGCGGAAGAAGCAGTGCCGGAGGTTGCGGTAGAACCGGACTTGCTGCCGCCACAGGCTGCCAGACCCAGAGCAGCGGCACCCACGCCTGCAACCTTGAGGAAATTACGACGAGAAATGCGTTTCATAATAATATCCTTCCCTTATATCAAATTTTGAGTGTGCCAGGTTCCCCCAGCCGCCTCTATATTCGATCCGGTGCAAATGTACGCCGGAGGAACACGAATGATTATAATACGTTTCCATGCCGATGACAAGTCACAAAACAGGACTGTAACCATTTTGTGACAACATTTCAGTGGTAAGGTGAAAGCCTTTCATCTTTTATTAAAGTGAAGTGTTATTACTTCACCCGGTCCAGATGATGGCAGGCTGCCCAGTGACCGGAGGAGACCTCCTTGAACTCGGGCACCTCGTTGGCGCACTGCTCATCTGCATAGGGGCAACGGGTGCGGAAACGGCAGCCAGAGGGGGGGTTCAGGGGGCTGGGCACGTCGCCCTGCAGCACGATGCGCTTGGACTGACGGGCGGTGATGGGGTCTGCCACCGGGATGGCAGAGATCAGGCTCCGGGTGTAGGGGTGGATGCTGTGGGCGATCAGCTCGTAGCTGTCGGCCAGCTCCACCAGCTTGCCCAGGTACATGACGCCGATGCGGTTGGAAATGTGCTTCACAACGCTCAGGTCATGGGCGATGAACAGGTAGGTCAGACCCATCTCCTGCTGCAGGTCCTCAAACATGTTGACCACCTGTGCCTGAATGGACACGTCCAGTGCAGACACCGGCTCGTCACAGACGATGAACTCGGGGTTCACGGCAAGTGCACGGGCAATGCCCACGCGCTGACGCTGACCGCCGGAGAACTCGTGGCAGTAACGGTTGGCGTGCTCGCTGTTCAGACCCACACGCTCCAGCAGAGCGATGATCTTGTCGTGGCGATCCTTTTCGTTCTCGGCAAGGTGATGGATGTCGATACCCTCGCCCACGATATCACCGATGGTCATGCGGGGATCCAGACTTGCGTAGGGATCCTGGAACACGATCTGCATACGACGACGGTAGGGCAGCATATCCACAGCGATCTTGTTTTCTTTATCGAACAGCAGGTTGCCGTCGTAGTAGATCTTGCCGCCGGTGGGCTCGTAAAGCCGCAGCAGGGTACGACCGGTGGTGGTCTTGCCACAGCCGGACTCGCCTACCAGACCCAGGGTCTCACCCTTGCGGATGGCAAAGCTCACATCGTCCACAGCCTGAACGTACTTGCGGTTCTTGCCCACGCCGCCGGCGGGGAAATACTGCTGCAGGTGCTGGACTTCGACCAGCGTCTTGTTTTCACTCATTCTGCCTTTTCCCCTTTCTCGAATTCAGCCTTCTGCTGCAGCCAGCAGTAGGTATAATGGGTATCGCTCAGCTCGGTGCGCGGGGGCATCTTGCTCAGACAGATCTTCATGCAGTTCTTGCAGCGGGGTGCAAAGGGGCAGCCAGCCGGAGGATTCAGCAGGTCCACAGGGGTGCCCTCAATGGGAACCAGACGCTCGTGCTCGGTGGTGTTCAGCTTGGGGATGGAGTTGATCAGACCCTTGGTGTACTCGTGACCCGGCTGGTAGAAGATCTCGTCGGTGGTGCCGTATTCCACGATGTGGCCGGCGTACATGACGGCGATCTTCTCGCACATGGAAGCAACCACGCCCAGATCGTGGGTGATCATAATGATGCTCATGCCCAGCTTCTTGCGCAGGTCCTGCATCAATTCCAGGATCTGTGCCTGAATGGTCACGTCCAGAGCGGTGGTGGGCTCGTCTGCGATCAGCAGCTTGGGCTCACATGCCAGCGCAATGGCGATCATGACACGCTGACGCATACCGCCGGACAGCTCGTGGGGGTACTGCTTCAGACGCTTTTCGGGCTCGTTGATGCCCACCAGCTCCAGCAGCTCCTTGGCACGTGCCCACGCATCGGTCTTGTTCTTATCGGTGTGCAGGCGGATGACCTCCACGATCTGGTTGCCGATGGTGTACACCGGGTTCAGGCTGGTCATGGGGTCCTGGAAGATGATGGAGACCTCGCTGCCGCGGATCTTGCGGAAGTCCTTCTCCTTCATGTTCTCGATCTCGTGACCATTGAACCACACATTACCGCCCACCAGCTTGCCGGGGTAAGCGGTCAGACCCATAACAGAGTAGGCAGTGACCGACTTACCGGAGCCGGACTCACCCACAATGCCCAGAACATCGCCCTGATTCATGGTAAAGGAAACGCCGTTCAGTGCCTTTACTTCGCCCGCAGGGGTGAAGAAAGAAAGGCGCTCTTCTTTGATATCAAGAATTTTTTCGCTCATCTTCGTTCACCTCATCAATTCTTCAGTTTGGGGTCAAAAGCATCGCGGAGACCGTCACCAAACAGGTTGAACACCAGGATCATCACGCTGATCATCAGTGCGGGAGCGATCAGCAGGTGGGGATAGGTATTCATGCCCTTGACGGCGTCGGTAGCCAGAGAACCCAGAGAGGGCAGCGGTGCTGCAACACCCAGACCGATGAAGCTCAGGTAGCTCTCGGTAAAGATGGAGGCAGGGATCTGCAGGGTGGTGGTAACGATCAGGGTACCGATGCAGTTGGTCAGCAGATGCTTCTTGATGATACGACCGCTGGATGCGCCCAGAGCGCGTGCTGCGGTGACGTACTCGCTCTCTTTCAGGATCAGGATCTGGCTGCGGACGATACGCGCCATGCCTACCCAGTACAGCAGAGCAAAGATGATAAAGATGGAGATCATGTTGGGTCCCAGCGTCTGCATCCACTTGAAGCCGGGCTGGGCAGACAGCTTGTCCAGCGGGTCCTTCAGTGCCATGCCCAGCAGGATGATCAGCAGGATGTCCGGGATGGTATACAGAATATCGGTGATACGCATCATGATGTTGTCCACCCAGCCGCCAGCAAAGGCGGAGATGGCACCATAGGTAGCGCCGATGATCAGCACCAGCACAGAAGCGATAAGACCGACAGACAGACTGACACGGGTGCCCATCATGATACGCACCGCAAAGTCACGACCCATACGGTCGGTGCCCAGGATGTGAGGGAACACCTTTTCGCCGGCGTCGATCCGTGCCTGCTCGGAAGCAGAGTACTCGAAAGGCTTCAGGTTGTTGCTGCCCTTCATCTGCTCGGAATAGCTGTAAGGCCAGACGGCGGGCAGCAGGTAGGCAAAGATGGCAATGGCAACGATGAACACAAAGCTGACCATAGCGATCTTGTTCTTCTTCAGGCGGCGCAGACCGTCCTTCCAGAAGTTGACGCTCTCCCGCATGACCACCAGACTCTGCTTTTCTTCATTGCTGGCGGGCAGAAAGTCTTCGGCGTTCAGCTGCATGCTGAGCGGATTCTTTTTGATATTTTCCATGAAAATCGCTCCTCTCTCTTACTGCAGCTTGATGCGGGGATCGATGATCTTGTACAGGATATCAACGATCACGTTTGCAATGATGACCATGCTGGACAGCAGGATGGTGGTGCCCATGATCATGGTGTAGTCACGGTTGGTGATGGCGGAAACAAAGTCACGACCCAGACCGGGCACGGAGAAGATCTTTTCCACCACGAAGGAACCGGTCATCAGGCTTGCCAGCATGGGTCCCACGTAGGTGATGACCGGCAGGATGGCGTTGCGCAGAGCGTGCTTGAACAGGATCATGAACTGGGACACGCCCTTGGCACGGGCGGTGCGCATGTAGTCCTGACCCATAACATCCAGCAGGCTGGAACGCATCAGACGGGTGATATATGCAGAAGGGTAGATCGCCAGTGCGGTCACCGGCATGATATAGGAAGCCGCACTGTTCAGACCCACCGTAGGCAGGATCTTCAGGTTCATGCCGAACTGATACAGCAACAGCACACTGGAGATAAAGCTGGGGATTGCAATGCCGCAGGTAGCGAACACGATGATCAGGTTATCCAGCCACTTACCCCGGTTGTATGCAGAGATACAACCCAGAGGGATGCCCACGCACAGAGCCACCAGAACTGCGACGCCAGCCAGACGGCAGGACACCGGCAGCTTGCTTGCGATGATCTGGTTGACGGTACGACCCCGCTGACGCAGGCTCAGACCCAGATCGCCGTGTAACAGGCTCTTCATGTAGTTGACGTACTGCACACTCAGAGGCTTGTCCAGACCATACTTTTCTGCCAGTGCCTGCTGTGCCGCAGCGCTGATCGACTTTTCTGCCACGAACGGACCGCCGGGGACCAGATTCATGACAAAAAAGGTAACAGTTGCCACAATAAAGATACTGAAAATACCCATTGCGACGCGCTTGATGATGTACTTTGCCATCGTTTTACTGCCACTCCATTCCTATCAATAGAAGTCTTTTTTCATGTTCCCGATCTTGAGCCACGACCCTCCGCATCCGCATCTCACACTTTGCAGACGTCTGTCCTTGGCACGCGGACAGATTGAGTCAATAATAAAACGATGGTATCTTGCGGCTGCATAAACACCATCGTCCATAACCGAGAAACACTTTTTTTATTATAGTTTAAGGTGTGTATTTTGTCAATTCAGTTGAAAAATATTCACTTTATGTAAGTAAAACACGAACAAAATCTGTCACATTTTTGTGGAATTGCACGAATAATTCATGCCATGCAACCACATGCAGTCATTCGTTTCCCCGGTTTATTCCGTAATATTGTTTCTTTTCCCGGTACATCTGTTCGTCTGCTTCCCGCAAAAGCTGTTCCAGGTCTGCTGCATACTGCCGCCAGACCGCTCCGATGGATGCATCCACCCCGCATTGCTTCAGCTTCTGATGAAGCTGTTCTGTTTTTTGTACAAACGCCTGCTGTTCTGTATCCAGTACAAGGACAACAAACTCATCGCCCCCTACCCGATAGGCGTTTTCGCCGAACATTTCCTCCAGGACCCGTGCCGCCCGGATGATCAGCTCATCCCCCGCACGGTGTCCCTGACGGTCGTTGACCTTTTTCAGTCCGTTCAGGTCCACATACATGGCTCCCACCCACTCCGGGCTGACCTGCCGAGTCATTTCCAGCACCTCAATGTACCGGTTGCGGTTGTAAAGCCCTGTAAGAGTATCGTGGTAGCTGAGCCTGCGCAGATACTGCTGCTGTTTGCGGCGCTCCAGACTGTTGGTGACAAAGAACTGGATGGAGGCAAGGAGGGTGGCGTCCTCGTAATGACAGGTGGGGTTGTCCACCCCCAGAAAGCCGATGACCTCATCTTCCCGCAGCAGGGGCACCGCCAGCAGACGCCACACCTGCTGCTGCTTCAGCATCTCGTAGCTGGGGCGACCTTTTTCCTGTTCCAGATCCGGCATGTAGTAGACTCTTGCCTTGCGGAAGCTTTCCATCCACACTGCAATGACCTCCAGCGGCACCTCCTGCAGATTATCCTTTTGGGCGCTGACTTCCCCGCCCCGGACCCACTCGTAGGTGTTCACCAGCACATTCCGGGCAAAGTCGATCTCAAACAGATAGGTACGGTCTGCGCAGAAATAGCCGTTGACAGTCTCCAGCAGGTTTTTCAGCCCCTCATCCACCGTGTTGCCGGCAGAAAGCTTCTCCACACAGCGATTCAGGATGGTGGCGATCTCCAGACGTTCCCGGATCTGGTTTTTGGTCCGTTCCGCCTGTGCCAGTTCCCGGTTCTGGGTGGTGGTGGCAACCACGAACAGCAGGATCATCATAACTCCAATGGACAGATCTATAAGAGAGATCTCGCTGCCGATGATCTGGCTTGCAGATGCCGCCACCGGCAGGATCACGCAGGCACAGATGACGATAAACCGTCCCCGGGTCAGGTTTTTCCGCCGGGAAAGAATAAAACAGAACTCCAGCATCATTCCCGCCGCCAGCAGCACCATTGCCACCGGAAAGGTGTCGCTGCGGTGGTAGATGTTCTGGTCGTCTATGTAGTAGAAGAGGTCGCTGAACTGAGCGATGATCACCAGCACTACGCCGCAGGTACAGATCCCCTCCACCATCCGGGCGCATAGGGGCACCTTTCCCGTTCCGGAGTCCAGAAGGTAGCAGCAGATATACCGATGGAACATCAGCAGCACCAGAAACAGCCCCGCATACACAATAAAATTAGTAATGTACATCACATTCCGGCTTAAGACGCCCGGCGTTCCCTGGGTATACCAGCCCAGACCATCGCTGAGCAGCAGCACCCCTGCCGCAAGCTGGGCGCACATGAGCCATCGGCGCTTTGTGCGGTTGTATCCCTCGCCCAGCGAAAGACAGAATGCTGCCATAAGACAGAACAACCCGCCCCACAAAAGCAGGGCAACATTGACGAACTGTCGGTTGATCATCCGTCATTCCTCCCTATTCCCTATATTCCCATATTCCCCGGAGCCTTTCCTGCCTTTCTGCAGGCGCTCCTTGTACACAGTATACCATAAGTCCGCCACACTGTGTTACACTTGTGCAACAAAAAAGCGCCGTTTCCCGCCTTTTTGGCAAAAAACGACGCCCTTTCTTTTTATATGACCGGCTTACCGCCGCAGACCGCCTTATTCCGGCAGGTCCTCCTCGTTCTCCAGGCTGTGCCAGACGTTCTGCACGTCATCGTTGTCCTCCAGAGAATCCAGCAGCTTGCCCATGAGCTTGAGCTGATCGGGATCGGTGAGGCGGGTGGTGGTCATAGGCACCATGGCGAGGTCATCGGACAGGATCTCGTAGCCCTTCTCTTCCATTGCCTTCAGCACGGCAGAGTAGTTCTCGGGATCGGTGGTGATCTCTGCAGCCTCTTCGCCTGCATCAAAGTCCTCAGCACCGGCATCCAGAGCATCCATCATTGCCTCATCGGCGTCCTTGTCTTCCAGAGAGATGTCGATGACGCCCTTCTGGTTGAACAGGAATGCCACGCAGCCCATAGCGCCCAGATTGCCGCCGTTCTTGTCGAAGTAGTGGCGCAGGTCTGCAGCGGTACGGTTGCGGTTGTCGGTGAGGGTCTCCACCATGACAGCAACGCCGCCGGGACCGTAGCCCTCGTAGGTAATCGCCTCAAACTCGGTCTTATCGCCGCCCTCAGCCTTCTTGATGATACGCTGGATGTTATCGTTGGGCACGCTCATGCGCTTTGCCTTGGCGATCAGGTCAGCCAGCTTGCTGTTGGAAGCGGGGTTGGGACCGCCATCACGAACGGCAACGCTGATCTCGCGACCGATCTTGGTAAAGACCTTGGCGCGGGCGCCGTCAGTCTTTTCCTTCTTGCGCTTAATGTTGTTCCATTTGCTATGTCCGGACATGGAAAGAGCCTCCTGTATTTTATCGAATCTCCGCCTGCGGGCAGACGGGCTGTGGTCGCCCGCATGTGGCAGCACACAAAATCTAACTCTATCATTTTAACACAACCGCGGTGCCGGTTCAAGCCTTATCCGGGCAGTTTTCCGCCGGATACGAGGCAAAATCCCCGGTCGCAGCCTTTTACAGCAGCCGCAGCGCCTTGGGATAGTGGTTTTTCACCCGTCCCCCGGACGCCTTGCCGCCGCCCAGCGCCCAGCCGTCCACGGTGACGCAGCACCAGCCGTCTGCAGCGGTGCGTGCCTCTATCTCCCTGCCGGACAGGTACTCGGTGACCCGGGGGTCCGCAAGGGTCAGCTGCTCCTGATTTGCGCACAGGCTGCCAAAGGCGGTAAACAGGTGGTGTTCCGGCACAAAACGTCCTTTCTGGACGCTGCCCACGAACACTCCTGCCCGCAGCATATGAAGGTTGGTGTGGGGGAAGGGCACCGGCAGCAGCACTCCGCCGCCATGGACCACCGCCGGGCGGTGTGCCAGAACAGGAAAGTACTTTTCCGCAAACGCCTGCCATGCTTCCAGGCTCTGCGCCGGGGTGCTCTCCCCTGCCGCCGCCTCCCGGCTGCGCCTGCCGCCCTGCACCGCCTCCCGGCAGACCCGGCTGTTTTCCCGCCGTGCAGTCCGCCCCTCCGGTGCTTTTGCCGCCTTTGTGCCCTTGCCCTTTGCCTTTTTGCTGCTTTCTGCCGCTGCGGCAAGCCAGAGCTGCTCCTCCTGGGTGTACTCTTCTCCCGCAGGCAGCGGGCGGGGGGTGCCTGCTTTTACTAACCGTGCCATAAAGTGCCCCTCGCCGCCCTGACAGGGCCAGATGCGCCGCACCATGGTCACGTCCAGCGGCAGACCGCCGGTGCGGTTTGCCTCTCCTTCGCTGCCAAAGGTGTAGTCCACATTGCCCAGCACGTCAGCAAGTTCAAACTCCGGGTGACGCTGCAGGAACGCCGCCACCTGTCCTTCGTCCTCCTCCGGGGCAAAGGTGCAGGTGGAGTACACCAGCTGTCCGCCGGGGGCAAGGGCGGCGGCGGCGCAGTCCAGGATCTGTGCACCCAGCTCTGCGCACTGCTGCACCAGCGTTTCGCAGTGCTGCTGCCGTGCCACCGGCTCCTTGCGGAACATGCCCTCCCCGGAGCAGGGGGCGTCCACCAGGATCCTGTCAAAGAATTCCGGCAGCGCCTCGGCAATGCGGGCGGGAGTCTCGTTGAGGATCACTGCATTGGAGACCCCCATCCGCTCCAGATTGCTTTTAAGGATCTCGGCACGGGCGGCAACATACTCGTTGCTCACCAGCACCCCCCGCCCCTGCAGGGCGGCGGCAAGCTGACTGCTCTTGCCGCCGGGGGCAGCGCAGAGGTCCAGCACCCGCATCCCGGGCTTTACCCCCAGCAGAGGTGCCGCCGAGGACGCCGAGGGTTCCTGAGAATAGAACACACCTGCGTGATAATAGGGATGTCGCCCGGGGCGGAACTCCGCTTCCGGACCGTTCTGCACCACAAACGCCTGTCGGCAGAAAGGGGACGCTTCCAGCGGCAGGTCCGCCTTTGCGGCAAACTGTTCCGGTGTGGCGCGCAGCGCTGACACCGTCACGCCCCGTGCCGCCTCTTCCCGGGGGGCTGTATAGAGCGTATCGTACCGGTCTCCCAGCAGCTGCCGCTCCCGGCGCTCAAAATATTCAGTAGGCATTCAGCATTTCCTCCTGTGGGATGTATAAAGCCGCCCTGTGGGGCAACACTATCTGCTGTGAGGGCAGCCGCCCCCGCGTTTTGAAACCGAAAGGAGAACTACACCATGGAAAACCGCAGTGACAACCGCACCAACAATTGCAAGAACCAGACCACCAGCCGCAGCAGCAATTCCGCCCGGAACAGCGCCACCAACGAGCACAAACACCCCAACCAGTACACCAAGGGTGCCGACGACGAAAGCGCCAAGAACTCCACCGGCGGCAAGAGCGCCAAAAACTGACCCTGACGGGCTGACGGTCCTCTGAGAGACCCCAGCCGGTCCGGCATTTCTCCTTACAGCAAAGCCCGCTGCCCTCCGGCACTGTTTTCCAGTGCGGAAAGCAGCGGGCTTCCGGCGTTTTACAGTTGTTTTTCGTTGGGGTCGAACTGCTGCCACAGGGTCTCAAAAAGCTCCTGCACCCTGCCCAGCTGACCGTTGAGATACAGCCAGCCCAGCAGGCACTCAAAGCCGGTGGAAGCACGGTACTCCTCCGGAGAGGCGTGCTTTGCCACGCTTGCCTTGCTGGCATTGCGTCCCCGCTTGAATACCGCCAGTTCGTCCTCGGTGAACAGCGGCTCCAGCAGCTGCTCTTCCCGGAACTGTGCCCGTGCCGAGACGTACTTGACCTTTTCTGCGTTCAGCCTGCCGGCAGACAGCCGGTGGTGCTCCACCAGCCGCTGACGCACCAGCAGTTCCAGCACGCTGTCCCCCACAAAGGCAAGCGCCAGCGGGCTCAGCTCCCGGGGGTCGATCTTTTCGGGTTCGTTCATCATGACCTCTTACTTAGAAGATATAATCGAACTGATACTCGCCGATGAGGATGGTATCGTTCTCTTCCACGCCCTTGGCGACCAGAGCATCCAGAATGCCGCTCTCGCCCAGCTGACGCTGGAAGAACTGCAGGCTCTCGTAGTCGTCCACGTTGCTGCCTGCCAGAATATACTCCAGCCAGGGAGCTTCCACGCTCCACACGTGTGCTTCCATCCGCTTGATGGTAAAGTCCCGGCTGCCCGCCTTCTTCTCGGTCTTTTTGTACTCCGGAGCAAACACCGGCACAGCGGGAATGTCCTTCAGGCGGTTGTACACCAGACCCGGCAGCTCCCGCACACCCTGCATGGTGGCAGCGGAGATGGGGAGGAAGGTGAGACCTTTCTGCTCCACATACTTGCGGAACTCCTGGATCTGCTCCGGGGTGGCAAGGTCGCACTTGTTGCCGACGATGATCTGAGGACGCTGTGCCAGCTCCGGGCTGAACCGTGCCAGCTCGGTGTTGATCTTCTCAAGGTCCTCCTTGGGGTCCCGGCACTCGCTGCCGGAAACGTCCACCACATGCAGCAGCAGGCGGCAGCGCTCCACATGGCGCAGGAAGTCATGTCCCAGACCGATGCCCTCGCTGGCACCCTCAATGAGACCGGGGATATCGGCGCAGACAAAGCTGGCGCCCTCCCCCACCGACACGACGCCCAAGGTGGGCACCAGAGTGGTGAAGTGATAGTTGGCGATCTTGGGCTTTGCGGCACTGATGGTGGAAATGAGGGTGGACTTGCCCACATTGGGGAAACCGATGAGACCCACGTCTGCAATGAGCTTCAGCTCCAGAGTTACCCGAATGTCCTCACCGGGCATACCGGGCTTTGCAAACTTGGGGATCTGACGGGTGGGGGTGGCAAAGTGGGCATTGCCGTAGCCGCCTCTGCCGCCCTTTGCCACAGTGACCGGGTCGTGGTCCGACAGGTCTGCGATTACCAGACCGCTTTCGGCGTCCTTGATGACGGTGCCCAGCGGCACCTTGATCACCAGATCCTCGGCGTTCTTGCCGTGGCACAGGCTTGCGCCGCCCTTGCCACCTTCCGGTGCCACATACTTGCGCTTGTAGCGGAAATCCATCAGGGTGGACAGGTGATCGTCCGCCACAAAGATGATGTCGCCGCCTCTGCCGCCGTCGCCGCCGTCCGGACCGCCTGCCGCCACGAACTTCTCCCGGTGGAAGCTCACTGCACCATCGCCGCCCTTGCCCGCATGGAGCCATATCGTGGCGATGTCGATAAAGTTAGTCTGTGCTGCCATACAGCCCCTCCTTGGTTTTATACGTTGGTTTATCTCTCCCCTGCCGGGAGCTCCTTCCGTCATCGCTTGTGCGATGCCACCTCCCTCAAGGAGGGAGGCTTTAAGGCTCCCTCTTTGAGGGGGCTGGCGCCGTAGGCGACTGGAGGAGTTTCTGTCAGGCAATCAAAAAGAGAGTTCTTCATCAAAAAGAGCCGAACCACAAAGGGTCCGGCTCTACGGTTGCAGATTTTAGAAAGAAGTTACTGCTTGACGCTGCACTTCTTGCCGTTCTTGCCCACGCGCTCGAAACGGACGGTACCGTCCACCAGAGCAAACAGGGTATCATCGCTGCCCTTGCCAACATTCTCACCCGGCATGATGTGGGTGCCACGCTGACGGACCAGGATGTTGCCGGCCAGAACGAACTGACCGTCTGCACGCTTGGTGCCCAGACGCTGTGCTGCGGAATCGCGGCCGTTCTTGGTGCTGCCTACGCCCTTTTTATGTGCCATTGTAATTTACCTCCTTAGCCGTTGATCGCAGTGATCTCAACCTTGGTGTAGGGCTGACGATGACCCATACGGCGAGCACTGTGCTTCTTTGCGCGATAGGTGATGATGTTCAGCTTCTTGCCCTTGCCATTCTTGATGACCTTGGCAGAAACGGTGGCACCCTCAACAACGGGAGCGCCAACCTTCACAGAACCCTCCTCGCCAATAGCGAGAACCTGATCAAACTTCACTTCGGAGTCGGCCTCAACGTCCAGCTTTTCGATGTAGACGATGTCGCCCTGCTCCACGCGGTACTGCTTACCGCCGGTAACAATGATTGCGTACATTTTGTTCATTCCTTTTCGTTGTACTCGCTGGTCGTAAAGGCAGACCCCTGCGGGGTCATTTTGGGCGCCCACACCATGCGGCTAAAACAGTATAGCAAAAAAATGCCGGGAATGCAAGAGGAAATTTCCGCTTTGCGCATGTTTTTTTACTTTTCCGTCCTGCCGGTCTCCTCAATGCGCTGTTTTACCCGGGCGTTATAGCTTTCGGTGCGCTCCACAAACAGCTGCCGGGGGCTGGAGGCGGTCAGCTGGGTGTCCGCCCCGGCAAAGGAGAGGGGACCATCCAGCTTTTTCATAGCCGCCCGGTTTTCCGGGTTTAGCGCCAGCGGCACCATCAGGGGCTTGCCCTTATATTTGCGGGTAAAGTAGATCTCCGCTGCGATACCCGCCACCACGGCGATGCCTGCCACCAGCTGGGAGACCCGGAGCCCGATGGAGGGCACCAGCATCAGGCTGTCGGTGCGCAGCGCTTCGATCCAGAACCGTCCTGCCCCGTACCACACCATATACCGCAGGGCAATGTCGCCGTTGAACTTGCGCTTTTTGATGTAGCGGAACAGCATGATAAAGCCTGCCAGACACCACAGGCTCTCGTACAAAAAGGTGGGGTGCACCGGCAGATTGGGGTCGATGACCATGCCGCTCTGGGCGGTGACGGTGCTGCCCATCAGATAGGTGCGGGTCGCCTCGCTGTACATGCCCCAGGGCAGGGTGGTGTTGCAGCCGAACGCCTCCTGATTGAAAAAGTTGCCCCAGCGTCCGCAGCACTGTCCGATGAGAAAGCCCATGGCGGTCAGGTCGAACATGGGCAGCACCGGCACGCCCCGCCACTTGCACGCCAGACCGCCGAACAGAAAGCCGCCGATGATGCCGCCGTAGATGGCAAGTCCGCCGTCCCGGATGGCGATCATATCCCAGATGCTCTCATATTTAAAGGGTGCCATTGCCACATAGTAGGCACGGGCGCTGATGATGCCCAGCACCACGCCGATGAGGATCACATCCACCATGCTGTCCGGGTCCACCCCGAACTCGATGCTGTGGCGGAAGGCAAAGATCAGCGCAAGGCACAGACCCACTGCGATGCACACGCCATACCAGTAAATGCTGATGCCGCCGATGTGGAACGCCACACGGTTCAGCTCAAATTCCAGACCCAGACCGGGAAACTGTACCAGATTTGTCATTCTTCTTCCTCCTCATCCTCTGCGGCAGGCGCTGTGCCGTCCGGCAGGATATACATGGTCGCCATACGGTCGGTGGACAGGATCCGCTGCAGGGCGGCATCGGCATCCTCCGCCGTCAAGCCTGCCAGCATGGTGATCTGCTGCGCTACCGTCTGTCCGGAAAGGGCAAAATCTGCCATCTGACTGGCGGAGTCCTCCACATTTTCCAGATTTTCAATGAGCTGACCGTATTTTTCGTTCTTGCAGAGGGTAAAGATCTCCCGGTCCACCCCCTGCGTGCGGACCCGAGTGATCTCCTCCAGCAGCAGCTGTTTTACCCGGTCCGGCTCATCGCTTTCGCCGGTGAACAGGATGCAGCAGCAGCCGTCCACCCGCAGCACCTCGCCTCCAAAGTCCGGGTTCACCAATCCCTCATCGTAGAGGCGGCGGTACAAAGGCGACATGCCTCCCACGATGCAGCTGCAGATCAGGTCGTACAGCGCCTCTCCCCGCAGATCGCCGGATGCCAGCGGCTCCTCTTTAAAGCCCACCCCGAAGCAGGGCTTGGACACCGGCATGGTCAGCGTTTTTTCGGTGGCGGCAAGGGTCATAGGCTCCGGTGCCCACAGCCGCTGCACCCGCCCCTCCGGGCGGGGTTCCATAAGCCCATGGCGGGCACAGGCAGCAAGGATCTGCTCCATGGTGGTGTTGCCGGCGGCAGCAAGCACCATGTTGCCCGGGGCGTAGAACGCCCGGCAGCTGTCGTAAAGCATCTCCGGGGTGATCCGAGCAATGCTCTCCACCGTGCCTGCAATGTCGCTGCGGATGGGGTGGCTGTGGTACAGACATTCAAACAGCCCGGTGATGAGCCGCCATTCCGGGTTGTCGTCGTACATCTTGATTTCCTGCCCGATGATGCCCTGTTCCTTGGCAATGGTCTGCTCCGTAAAGTAAGGGTGGGTCACCATGCCCAGCAGCACATCCAGACTTTCGTCCAGCTGCTGGGTAGCAGTAAACAGGTAGCAGGTGCGGTCAAAACTGGTAAAGGCATTGGCGTTGGCGCCGGTCTTGGCATACTTGGCAAAGGCGTCCCCGTCCTGATCCTCAAACATCTTGTGTTCCAAAAAATGTGCCACACCGGCAGGCAGATGCACCTCCCGGTCCTCCAGCCGGAAATCCCGGTCGATGGAGCCAAAGCGGGTGGCAAAGATCACATGGGTGCCGGAATACCCCGGCATGGGGCGGACGATGACCGTAAGCCCGGAGGGCAGCACCTTCCACTGGTCCGCCACTGCCTGTTCCAGCACAGTCTGCTTATTCTCCAACATGGTCGTCCTCCTTTGTCAGCAGGTAGCTTACCGACAGGCTCAGCCGCCGCAGGATGCTGCGGACTTCCTCTTTGGTCACGGCACGGAGGGCGTCCCGTGCCTGGTCCGGGGTCTGCACCCTGCCGCCCCGCAGCACTTCGATGTAGTACCAGCTCTCGATGCCTCCAAGGCTGTCCTCTACCCCGCTCATGCCGCTGAGCAGTCCCCGGCGGCAGTCCTCCAGCTCCTCGTCGGTGATTTCCCCGGTGCACAGATCCTCCAGCTCCTTCAGGATCGCCTGCCGGGCACGGGCGGCATCGGCGTGCTCCACGCCGCTGTTCACCGCCATGCTGCCGGTAAAGCTCTGGAAGGAGGAGGAGCAGTAGTAGCACAGATGGTCCCGCTCCCGGACGTTCAAAAACAGCCGGCTGGTGACGCTGCCGCCGTACAGTGCCATGGCAAGCCGCACCGCTGCCAGCTCCTCGGGCTTCATAGGCTCACCCAGAGTAAACAGCATGCACAGCTTTGCCTGCACCATGTCGTAGGTCTCGGTCTTGTACAAGGGCTGCTGCCGGGGCATGGCGATGTTCTCTGCCAGCGGCACCGGGACACGGTCCACAGCGGCAAGCTCTGCCAGCAGTGCCTCCCGCACCGCCGCTGTCTGCTGTGCATCGCAGCCCAGCACCATCAGTTCAATGTTGGCGGTGCGCAGCATCTCCCGGTATGCTTCGGTGAGCTGGCGGGAGGTCAGCCCCTCCACCTCTTCCAGATAGCCTTCCTGCCGCACCCCCGCCGGGCTGTCCCCAAAGAACTCCCGGTTTGCCTGCCGCATACAGTAGATGCGCTTTTCGTTGATCTCATCTTCCAGTGCCTTTTTCAGCATCTGCTTTTCGATCTCCACTGCCTGAGGGTCAAAGACCCCCTCCACCAGATAAGGATGGAAGGCAGCTCCCAGAGCAATGGCGGCATATTCCCGGGTAAGGGGTTCCCCTTCCAGGGCAAACTTGTCCTTGATGCCGGTGACGCTGACGCAGAGATTGTGGCTGCAGCCCATGGGACGGGCGTCCACGGTCAGGTCTGCTCCGTAGAGCTTAGCCAGCTTTTTGGTGAGCTGGGTCATATCCGGGCAGTCCGCATAGCCCCGCTCCAGCACCAGCGGCAGCAGAGCGTGTGCCGTCGCCGTCTCCCGCTTTGTCGGGAAGGCAAAGTGGATGCTAATGCGGCAGCGGTTGAACTTTTCTGCCGGGTCACAGGAAAGATGGACGCCCGGCGCAATAAGAGTACGTTCCAATTGATGCTCCTTCGCCTCCCGGGGGAGGCTGTTGTATTCTCTATGTTATCCTGCATCCTGCAGGGTGAGGAACTCTTCCAGACACAGCCCGCTGGCACGGATCGCCAAGGCGTTTTCCACCCCCACATACCGCCAGTGCCACGGCTCATACACCACACCGGTGACCGCCTGCCGGTCCTCCGGATACCGCAGGATGAAGCCGTACTCGGCGGCGTAGGCGGTAAGCCACTCAAAGGCACGGGTCTCCCCAAAACCGGTGTCCGGGGTGGTGTAGTCGGCGCTGAGGATGTCCGCTGCATAGCCGGTACCGTGCTCGTTTGCCTCTGCCTGCGGCTGAATGGATGCCGCAAGGGAGGCGGCTTCCTCCTCCGACCTGTGCCTTGCAAGGTAGTGCTGCCGCTGCTGCTCATAGGCGGCGGTGCGCGCCTCCGGGTCCTGATACCCGGTGACAAGGGTCAGGAGGATGCCGTCTGCCTCTGCAGCGGCAGCAAGGCAGCGGTACTGCATTGCCGCTTCTGCCTCCAGCAGAGTGCCTGCCTCGTCTGCGGCGTCCAGCCGGGGGGACGGCTCCTGATCGTAGGGCAGATTTGCGTTTACCAGCACCAGCCGCCCGTCCAGCGGGTCCATGGCGTAGTCGGTGCCGTCGTAGACGCTGGCGGCAAACATCTTGGGACCTGCGATCATCCGGTGGACCTTTGGCAGCAGCCACAGGATACCGTTGGTCAGCAGGGCGATCACCGCACCGCAGCCCGCCAGAAAGATCACCCAGTTGCGGGCAAGGCGCAGCATCTTGCGGCGCTTCCACTCCCGGTAGGTCAGGGGCTGTTTTTTTGCCGTTTCTGCGGCGGCGGGTCGTTTGTCCATAGTGCAGCGTGTGCTCCTTTTACAGATTTGCAGCGCACTGCGCCGCACAGATACAGCCCTTATTATACACCCCTTTGCATTTTGTGTAAACGCCGCCGGGTGTAAAAAAATTATGACCGGCAGTCCCCTGCCGGTCATAACCTTTTCCGATCTCTTAGTCGAACAGCATATCGTGGATGGCGTTCACAGCCTTGTCGGCATCGTCCCGATCAATGATGCAGGAGATCTTGATCTCGCTGGTGGAGATCATCTTGATGTTGATGTTGTTGTTGGACAGAGCCTCAAACATCTTGGAAGCAACACCACTGTGGCTCTGCATACCGGCACCCACGATGGATACCTTGGCACAGGTGGTGTCCACGCTGACATTGCTGAAGTGTGCGCTGTCCTTCAGCACACGCATGGCAAGGTCTGCCTCTCCTGCAGAGCAGGTAAAGCTGATGTCCTTTTTGCCGTCACGACCGGTGGACTGCAGGATGATATCCACGTTGATGTTCTTCTGTGCCAGCAGACCGAAGATCCGGAAGCTCATGCCCGGCTCATCGGGAACGTTGAGAATCGTGATAACAGCAACATCGGTGTCCTTTGCGACGCCCTTGATCAGCATACCTTCCATATCCTTTGTAACCTCCTTAACCAGCGTACCCGGGACAGGGTTCAGGCTGGAGAGCACCTCCAGCTCCACGTTATACTTCTTTGCAAGTTCCACACTGCGGTTGTTCAGCACCTGTGCGCCCAGAGAGGCAAGCTCCAGCATCTCGTCAAAGGTGATCTCTTCCAGCTTGCGGGTGTTCCGCACCTTGCGGGGATCGGCGGTGTAGACGCCCTCCACGTCAGTGTAGATCTGGCAGCGGTCTGCGTGCAGCGCCGCTGCGATTGCCACAGCGCTGGTGTCGGAGCCGCCGCGACCCAGAGTGGTGATGTCGTCCAGCTTGTTCAGACCCTGAAAGCCTGCCACCACCACCACACGGTTGCGCTCCAGCTCCGAAGAGATGCGCTCGGTCTCCAGACGGGTGATCCGTGCCTTGGTATAGGCGCGGTCGGTGCGGAAGCCTGCCTGCCAGCCGGTAAGGCTGATGGCATGGCAGCCCAGCTCGTTCAGAGCCATTGCCAGCAGCGAGATGCTGATCTGCTCGCCGGTGGCAAGCAGCATATCCATCTCACGTGCCGAAGGGTTGTGGGTGATCTCGGCTGCTTTTTCGATCAGGTCATCGGTGGTGTCGCCCTGGGCGGAAACCACCACCACTACGTCATTGCCTGCATTGTGGGTGTTTGCCACGATGCGTGCCACGTTGAAGATACGGTCACGGTCCTTCACGGAAGAACCGCCGAACTTCTGTACGATCAACGCCATATCTTGTCACTCTCCTCTTTTTCTCCCCCCGATCCTTCCCAGGGGGTCCACCGGGTGGAAGCGGTCGGCTGCGCCTTGCACTTCCCTGTCCCGTTTATCATTCCACTGTTGCGCCGGTGTTATCGGCATCCAGTCGCAGCAGTGTAAATGCTTCACATCCGTCCAGACCTTCTAACAGCTCCAGACCCTTTTCCAGCTTGGTGTAGAATTTTTCGGCGTCCGCCTTTTCTGCCACCGCCATCACCGTGCTGCCTGCGCCGGAGACGTACACCGCCTTTGCGCCGCAGAGCCGTGCCATGTCAAACACCTCTTTGGAGCCGGGCATCAGGGGCATCCGGTAGGGCTGGTGCAGCTTATCCTCGGTGGCGATTGCCAGCAGGTCGTGTCTGCCCTCGCAGAACGCCGCCGGGATCAACGCCGCCCGGGACAGGTTGTACACCGCATCCTTGTGAGACACCTCTTTGGGCAGTGCCGCCCGCGCCGCCTCGGTGAGCAGCTTGTAGTCCGGCACGATGGCAGCAAAGCACAGACTCTTATCCACGTCCCGCTTTACCGAGTAGACCGCCCCGTTCTCGTAGACGCTGCTGGTAAGTCCTCCCAGCAGGGCAGGTGCCACGTTGTCCGGGTGCCCCTCGATGGAGGTGGCAAGGGTCAGCAGCTCCTGGGTGTTCAGCACATCCCCCAGCATCCGGTTTGCTCCCAGCAGCCCGGCAATGATGCACGCCGAGGAGGAGCCCAGCCCCCGTGCCATGGGGATGGGGTTGGTCTGGGTGATCTTGAGCGGAGGGATCTGCTTGCCCACCTTGTCGAACAGCCCCTTGGCGGAGCGGTACACAAGGTTGCTTTCGCCCCGGGGGATCCGGGTGCCGTCTGCAGCGGAGATGTTCAGCACCTCGCTGTCCTCAAAGGTGACCGTGTTGTACAGTGTCACCGCCAGACCCAGCGCATCGAAGCCGGAGCCTACGTTTGCGCTGGTGGCAGGGACCGAAACCTTGATCTTCACTGCCGCCCTTCCTTTCCTGCCGCCTTAGTCCGGCAGACGGCGGAGCACCAGCTTTACGCTGCCGCCTACTGCCTCTACCTTCCGTGCTGCTTCGTTCAGCGCCTTTTCGTCGGCGCGCTCCACATAGTAGGCGCAGCCGTCGTAGCGCTCCGCCACCACCTTGCCGTAGCCGTAGATGGCTTCCACCACCGCAGGAGCAATGCCTGCTACACGCACATAGTATGCGGCAGGAGTGGGGTCGGTGAGCATCCCCTCCACCGGCTGTGCCGGCTGCCAGAACAGGCTGTCGTGGACCTTGGCGCCGTTCTTGAGGGCGTCCACCACGTCTGCCACCACAGCACTGGCGGTGGGCAGCTTGCCGGCGCCCTTGCCGTAGAACACTACGTCACCCAGCATATCGCCCTTGACCAGCACAGCGTTGAACACATCGTCCACGCTGGCAAGCTGGTTTGCCTTGGGCACCAGACAGGGCTCCACACCGGCGGCAACGCTGCCGTCCTTGCCCCGCTTCATCCATGCGATGAGCTTGATAACACAGCCCAGTTTTTCTGCTGCGTCCACATCCGCTGCGGTAATGGCACGGATGCCCCGGGTGGGGATGTTCTGGGGATAGATCTGGTGTCCGCAGACCATGGAGGACAGAATGGCGATCTTGCGGCAGGCGTCCCGTCCGTCCACGTCATCACTGGGATCCTTGGTCTCGGCGTAGCCCAGCTCCTGAGCGATCCGCAGGGCGTCCTCAAAGCCCAGATTCTCCCGCACCATCTTGGTGAGCATAAAGTTGGTAGTGCCGTTGACGATGCCCTCCACCTCGCTGATGACGTTGGCAGCCAGGCACTGGTGCATGGGGGTGATGATGGGGGTGCCGCCGCCCACAGATGCCTCAAACAGGAATGCGCAGCCGTGCTCCTTGGCAAGCGCCAGCAGCTCTGCGCCGTAGGTGGCGACCATCTCCTTGTTGGAGGTGCAGACGCTGCGTCCGCTCTCCAGACATGCCTTCACGTAAGGGTAGGCAAAGCGGGTGCCGCCGATGGTCTCCACCACCACCCGGATCTCCGGGTCCTGCAGGATCACATCAATGCTCTTGACAAAGAGCTGTGCGGCGGGATGTCCAGAAAAATCCTTGGGATCCAGAATATACTTGACCTCCACCGGCTCACCGGCACGGCGGGAGACCCCTGCAGCGTTGCGGCACAGCACCTCGTACACACCGCTGCCCACGGTGCCAAAACCCAGAATTGCAATTTTAGCCATTGTCATTCTCCTCGTTTCCTGTTTTGGTCTGCAGTCACAGATTGTAACCGCAGTGCACACCCACCACCATCTGCTGCCGGGCAAGTTTCTCGGTCAGCTCCTCCGGGGTCATCTGCATGGTATCGGTGCGGATGGTCACCGCCACCAGTGCCGCCCCGTTTTCCGGCGTGGACTGGTTGATGGTCACGATGCTGGCACCGGCTGCGCTGATGCCTGCCAGCAGGCTTTGCAGGGCGCCGGTCTCGTCTCGCAGGGTCGCCATGACGGTGACCACTTCCCGGCTGTTCTCGGAATCAAAGATACAATCCTTATACTTATAAAACGCACTGCGGGACAGGTCCACTGCCCGGGTCGCCGCAGAGATGCTGCGCGCCTCCCCGCTTGCCAGAATCTCCTTGGCGCGTACCACCTTGAGAAAGACTTCCGGCAGCACCTGCGCGTCTACCAGATAAAAACGGCGTTCCAACTTGTTCACCTCACAAACACAAGTGTTCTTGCAGAAGATATAATAACATCCGACCCCCTGCAATGCAAGAGGTCGGATGCGATTTTGTCAGATTATCCAGTTTTGTCTTGTAAAGTGCGGTCACTCCTTGCGGGACTTGCTTGCCCGCAGAGAGGGAAAGTCGTTCTTTTCTGTCGTTTTGTTCGTGTCAAGGATACAGGATCACTCGGTATCCAGATTACTTGTATCCGCAGGAATGACAGGCTGCTCCGGAGCCGGAGCCGTCTGTTCAGTGCTCTGGGGGGCAACGCTGTGGGAGTAGTTGCAGGTGGCAGGCAGGTCGTCTGCACGGTAATAGCCCACGGCGGTGCTGGGGCAGGAACCACCGGCAAGCAGACCGCTCTGGGTGCAGTAGCGCCGCTCCACCACACCGGCGGAGGTGGGGAATGCTTTGTAGGGCAGGTCCGCCTGCACCTGTTCCATCAGCGCCTTCCACGCCTGGACACAGGTGCGGGTCTTTGCCTGCTGCTTGGACAGGGTCTTGGTCATATCGTAGGGTGCATCGTAGCCCCACCACACCGCAGTGACGTAGTAGGGGGTGCCGCCCACGAACCACAGGTCCTTTTCATCGCTGGCGGTACCGGTCTTACCAAAGGATTCCATGCCCTTGGAGTTGGGGTAGCGCCCGCCTGCGGTACCCACGCTGGAGTACAGCACATTTTTCAGCAGACGGTTCATGACATAGGCTGTATCCGGGGTCAGTGCCTGATAGCTGGTGGCATTGTTTTCCAGATAGATGTTGCCGTCACGGTCCAGCACCCGGGTATACAAATGGGGGGTGGTGTACTCGCCGTCGTAGAAGATCTGGAATGCCGCTGCCAGTGCCATAGGGGTGACGCCATGGGTCTGGCTGCCCATGACCAGCTGTGCCAGACCCACATCGCTGGCGGGGTCCAGCGTATCCAGCTGCAGGGTGTTATAGACAAAGTTAAAGATGTTGTCCGCACCCACAAGGTCGCCTACCCGCACCGCAATGGTGTTCAGGGACCGTGCCAGACCGTTCCACAGAGGCACATCGCTGCTGTCGCCGTAGCCGCCGCCGTAGTTCCGGGGCCAGCTGCGCCATGCGTTGGGGTACTTTTTGAGCTGGCTGTTGGACAGACCCATCAAGCCGTTGCGGCGGCAGTAGTCTTCGTCCCGGATCACCATGTCCTGTTTCTGGTACAGGGGGGAGTTGTTCAGCATGGTGGACCAGTTTACCAGACCATACTCCACACCCAGAGCATAAGCGCCGATGGGCTTGATGGTGGAGCCGGTCTGCCGGGTCACACCGTAGGCACGGTTCAAAGAAAGACTCTTGGTCTTTTCGCCCAGTCCGCCCACCAGTGCCACCACGTTGCCGTCGTAGTCCAGCGTGACCATTGCCGCCTGAGTCCGCACGTTGCGGTAGTAGTAGACGGTGCCGTCCTCTCCGGTACGGGTCTTGGGAGTGCCGTCGGCGTTCATCACCTGCACATCGTCGTCGGAGAGAGAGGTGACCTCCTCCTCATGCCAGCCTGCCGGGAAGTAAGCATCCCCGGTGTTCAGCATCAGGTTCTCCATGGCGGACTGCACCTTGGTGTTGACGGTCGCCTCGATGGTAAAGCCGCCGGTGTACAGCAGCTTCTGGGCGGCAGCCTCGTCGATGCCCTCTTTTTCCATGATGTCCTGCACCAGCTCGCTGAACAGGGCATCGGTGAAGTAAGAGGTAGTAGAGGTGGTCTTTTTGCCGCTGTTGTCCGCCAGCACCAGAGGCTGTGCCGCAGCGTTGCGGTACTCCTCCTCGCTGATGACCCCCTGCTGCCACATGTTGTACATCAGGAAGTTGCGGCGGTTGATGAGGTTTTCGGGGTTGGTGTAGGGGTTGTAATTGGTGGGATTTTTGGTAATGGAAGCAATGCTGGCGCACTCCCACAGGGTCAGCTGGCTGACATCCTTGTCGAAATACTCGTTTGCCGCCGTCTGCACACCCTGAATGGTGCCGGTAAAGCTGATGGTATTCAGGTATGCTTCCAGAATGGTCTGCTTGGAGTAGCTGCGGCTCAGGCAGAGGGCGCGGTAGATCTCCCGTAGCTTCCGCAGTGCGCCCTCAACGCCGCTGGCGCTGTCGTCATCGGTGAGGTTCTTGATGAGCTGCTGCTCCAGGGTGGACGCACCCTGCTTGGAGCTGTAGATAGGCAGCACATACTCGTTGATCATGGCACCGATGGTGCGCTTGAAGTTGACGCCCGGCTCGTTGTAAAAGTCCTTATCCTCGGTGCAGATAAAGGCATACTGGAGATATTCCGGGATCTGCTCCAGATCCGCCCACACCCGGTGGCTGCTGGAAGAGCGCAGGGTGGCATACTCCACCTGTGCCCCGGTGTCCGGGTCCGTTGCCACCACCACGCTGGACTGGCTCAGCTGGATGTTGTCCAGATCCAGCAGGTCGCCATCGTTTGCGGTCGCCTGCACCACGTACACCACTGCCAGCACGCTCAGCAGGCTGCCAGCCATGATGCCCAGACAGAGCAGGGTGGCAATGGTGCGCCCGATGAACCGCAGGATGGGATGCCGGCTTTTTTCTCTGGGCTGCCTTTGGTTCCGGGGCTCCCCGGGCTCCCGGGGGGACTGCTCACGGCGGCTCTGGCTCACATTTACTCTACGTCCCGCCGCAGACCGGGAAGAACCACTTCCCTCGGCGCTGCGATGGATCTTTCTCATCTCATTGTTGGAGATAGGGATCGCCTCCTAACCCATAACGATCATACTCAGCGGGAGCAGCTGCCCCCCGCCGGGATCTCTCGATACGATACCATATTATAGCACGGGCACACACAGCGGGCAAGAACCAATCTTCCGCCGCCTGTACCCTCAGGTACTGTCAGTATACCACATTCTGCCCTGCAAAGTACAGCATCCATCCGTAAAAAATGTTTATCCAAAGCTCAAACCGGCAATACTGCCGGACAGACGCCCCTGCCCTTGCCGGAACGGGGCGCATCGGAAAGGAGACCCCGCCATGCGCAAACTGTGGACCTGCCTGTTTTACGGGCTCTGCGTTTTTACCGTCCTGTTCAGCCTGTACTGGATGGCACTGCCCCGCCTGCCCCTGCCCTCCTCCTCCGGGTCCGAGACCCCGGTGTCGGAGGCAGACCTTGCGGCGCAGGCGGTGCCGGACCTTGCCGCCCGGCATTACCTGCTGTGCGACAAAGGCGGACAGGTGGCGGTATACCTCTGCGATGAGGAGGGCAAGCCGGAGACCCTGCAGCAGCTCACCGGCATCTACGTGAACCTTCTGCCGGAAAGCGACGCCCTGCGCATCAAGCGGGGCGTCCCGGTCTATAGCCGGCGAGAGCTGGACCTGCTGCTGGAAGATCTGGGCGGGTAACGCAAAAACAGAGCGTAAAATTTCTTCGAAATTGAAAACGAAAAAGCTGAGCACCTGCTTTTTCACAGATGCTCAGCTTTGCTGTTCTCATTTTTGCAGATTTGCCTTTGTGCTTTCGGCATTCTGCCCGATCTGCACGGTGAATGCGGCTGTTTTCAACCGTTTGAGCGTGAGCTGTTTTGCAACAGCCCCCTTCTTTTTGTATTTTACCAGTTAAACAGGCTCTCAAACCAGTTTTTAGTCTTTTCTGCCGCACCGGATACACTGGATGCCGCCTGCTGTACTTCCTGGGTCAGCTTTTCTCCGGCGGTATCCTGCACCGACCAGTAGGTAGCGGTACTTGCCGCCCCGCCGGAAACCGTAAAGTCGCTGGCAAAGCACAGGCTCTCGCCCTTGGAATCAGTGACCATCACCATATAGGTGTAGACTCCCTCCGGCAGCTCCCCAAACCGGATCTGGCTGTCCAGCTCTTTAAAGGACCAACTGGTGCCGTTGACCTGCATTTCTGCACTCTGGACAGTCTGGTCCGCCTGGTCCATAATGGCGATCTGCACCCCCGTAAGGGTGGTACCGTTGGAGCTTGCTGCCGTGCCGGTAAGTCCCATACCGCTGCCGGTGCGGATGTTCACCGGGTAGCGCATCCCCTCCAGCCGCAGGTCATCGATCTGTGCCACCGCCGAATTGTGGTCCGAGGTAACGTACCAGTAGCAGGAGGCACGGGACAAAGACACACTGGAGCTGGTCAGCGGGATGCGCCCGGAGGAAATGTTCCCCGCCGGGTCCGAGCAATAGAAAACACCATCGGTGTAGTCGGTCAACAGCACAGCGTGGGGCTGAGTGCGGTCGTACAACACGATACCCTCCGGATGCTCTGCCAAAAGCTGGATCAGCACCCCGGTCTTTGCCACCGTGCCGGAAGGCAGGGTGGCATAGCCCACCTGCATCTCCTTGTATGTAAAGCTGTGGGAAAGCCCGTTGGACCACGCCTTGGTCCGGACGCTGTTCTCGGTAACATCGGTCCAGTCGTTGAGACCATCCAGATACGCCCTGCGGCGCAGCATCATGGCTGCGGAGGCAAGGGTGCAGGTACCGCCCCGGCTCTGCTTGAAATAGAAGCCTGCGTCAATGCTCAGGTCCACCGCAAACGCCGCCGGCAGACAGGTGAACAGCACCATCAGGGTGAGCAGAAAACTCAGCAGTCGTTTGCGGAAAAAGGTATGGGCGGTCTGCGCATCGGTGTTCACGGTTTGGTGTGCCTCCTTACTGGAATATTTTTTCACGTCTTTACTTCGTAAAAAGTATACCAGCCTGTAACCAATTTGTAAACAAGCCAAGGCAATTTTTCTCAATATCTACACGTTCTCCCCTATCGCCTTGGTAACCGTGCACAATTCCGGCAGCGATATTCTACACATCTCACAAAAAGGCGGCAGTTTCCTTTTCTATTTTGCGTTTTTTCTCCTGCACCGGGGCAGGTTTCGCCCCGTTTTTAGGGCAATTTTTTCACATTTCTTCCCTTCCGGCAGGGTACAGAGTCTCTCCACGAAGGTTCCGCCGAATAACAAAAAATCCAGCGATCTCTCTTCAGAGATCACTGGATCAGAATGGTCCGAGTGGCGAGAATCGAACTCACGGCCTCTTGAACCCCATTCAAGCGCGCTACCAAAACTGCGCTACACCCGGATATCGACCGCCGCTTCCCTAGGGGTTTTCTTCCACCGTAGCCACTGCCACCGCAAAGACACTTTCTGCCCCGGCAGCAAGCAGCGCCTGGGTGCATGCCGCTGCAGTGGCACCTGTGGTGATCACATCGTCCACCAGCAGCACCCGCCTGCCTTCCACAAGGTCCGGGTCTGCAGCACGGAACGCTCCTGCCACGTTTGCCAGACGCTCTTCCAGCGGCAGCCCTGCCTGACGGCGTTTGGCGTGGACCCGGCAAAGCCCCTGAGGGTACAAAGGGATATCCAGTGCCCGTTCCAAAGGCAATGCCAGCAGAGCGGGCACGTTGTAGCCTCGCTTGTTGCCGGAGGCAGGCACCGGCACGATGCAGTCGTAGCCCAGTTTTGCGGTCTGCACCAGCTGAGGCTGAGGCTCTGTGCCCCGCATCCGGATCTCGCTGCCAAAGACAAGCTCTGCCAGCAGGACCCCCAGTTCCACCGCCGTCCAGGGGGCACCCTGATACTTGGCACGGAGGATGCCGCGGCGCACGCAGCCCTCGTACCGGAAGGGTGCCGCAGCACCGATAAGCTCTCCCAGATAGTGCTGGGACGCATCCAGCCGGATGCCCGGTTTCCGGCGCAGGGCACCCACCTCTCCGGCGCAGTCCGGGCACCGGGGCACGCTGCCCAGCACCCGGTTGCAGAAGGGGCAGCGCCGGGGGTAAAGCAATCCCCTTGCCTGCCGCAGCGCCCAGCGAGGGGTGCTGTAGTAGTGCATCAGTCTTTCTTGACCGCCACGATGACCCGGACCCGCTTGCCTGCAGCGCAGCCAAAGTTATCGTACCAGCCGGTGAGATAGTAGCCCTCGGAGTTCACCTCCGACAGCTTGGTGGCATAATACTGCCCCTTGTACCACAGGTAGACCTGTGCGTTATCCGCCACCTCGTAGCGGGTGGAGCCGGACAGCACCGAGGCAGCGCCTACCTTGTCGATCTTTACGGGCATCAGCTGCACCATCGCCTTTACGGAGCCGTTTACCTCCTGCCGCACCGCAAGACCGCCTGCGATCACCGGGTACTTGATGGAGGTGGAGTAGCTGGTGGGAGAGCCGTTGACGTAACAGATGTAGGTGGCGCCGCCGCCCACAAAGTTCAGGATGGTACGGAAAGGCTCACCGGTGATCTGTGCCACCTGCCGGAAGCCCAGACTCAGCAGGGAGCCGGTGCTGCTGGTGAGCTTGTTCCACACGGTGGTAAGGATATCGCCGTTGATGACGCCCCACAGGATCTCGCTGGTGGTGGGGACCAGAATGCTGCGCAGCTCGCTGGCAGCGGTGGTGCTGGTGGTATCTCCGGAGGAAGAGTCCCCGGAACCGGAGGAATCCCCGGAGCCGGAGGACCCACCGGAGGAGGACCCACCGGAAGAGGACCCACCGGAAGAGGTAGACTTGTTGGGCAGGTTTGCTGCCAGATTCTTGATATCGTCCAGTACTCCGTAGCTCCACAGATCGCCGGTGACGTCATTGAGGATCAGCCGGTCGATCTCCCCTGCCTCATTCTGGGTATAGTAGCGGACATTCAGCGCTGTCAGCTTTGTCCCCGATAGGCGGCTGGGACGAACCGTCCCAGCCACACCCTCCGATGTTGTATCCAGTATCTGTACATCGTCTGCCAGCGCATAGTCTCCCAGCCGGGTGCCATCCTCGCTGAAGGTGCCGCTGACGCTTTTGACCGTGATCGCATGGACGTTTTCCCCTTCCGGGGTCACGTCGATCTCCACCAGCCAGCCGGCGGGATAGTTCAGGCTTTTGTCCACGTTCACCGTGCGGGTGATGCCATCGGTGCACAGCACCGACACCTTTTGCAGCACATCCGCCCCGTTGTCCTCAACGAGAGACCTGGATGAGGACTGCACCACCCCGTAGAACACGCTGTCTGCCTCTTCGCCGGTGACGATATCCGCCACTTCATTGTCCATGCCCAGCAGCAGGGTGACTACCTCGCCTACGCCGCCGCCGTTGAGAGAGGAGACCTTGGAGGCAACGGCAGAGCTGCCCAGCTGGTAGCTGCTGCCTGCCACGGTCACCGCCGTGGGAGCGCTGGCACTGGGGGAAACTGCGGTGATGCGTCCTGCAGCACGGCGGGTGTAGATCCATACGGTCTGCAGGCTCTCGCTGTAATAGTACACATCGTATTTGTTCAGTTCCCCGGAAGAGGAGACTTTATCGTTGCGGTAGACATTGACCGGGGCAAAGGGCAGCTGGGTGCCCTCCTGTGCCACAAAGGGTCCCTTCAGGCTGCTGAGGAGGACAGTGGAGGTATCCACCTGCCCGTTTGCCACCGTAAAGCCCAGTGTGGAGCCGTAGGCACCGCCGCCGGCGGTGTTGGCAGTGAGGGCGTTGTACAGCAGCAGAGCGCAGTCCTCGTAAGTCATGGTCTCGCCCTGTTTCCGGGTCAGCTGGTTCCGCAGACCGATCTCCTGTGCCTTATTCAGCTGTGCCGCCGGGAAAGCGCCGGTAAGCTCGGTCATCTTATAACCCAGCATCTTCAGCACCGCCGTGGCTGCTTCTTCCAGAGTGACAGGGTTATTCGGCTGGAAGGAGCCGTTGGTGTAGCCGTTCATCCAGCCATTCTGCACCGCAATGCGGATGTAGGGTGCATAGGGCGAGGTGGAGGGCACATCGGTAAACAGGGTGCCCACAGTGCCCTGTGCCAGAGCACTTTCCCGGTAGGCAGAAAAGCCCACCAGCATCCGGGCAAAGGCGCCCCGGGTGACCACTGCTTCCAGACTGCCTGTCTGCCCGGGGTCCATTGCCCCCAGAGTGATGGCCGTCTGGACTGCCGTGTTATTGATGCCGGCTGCCGATGCCGGCACTGCCAGCATGGACACCACCATGGTCACGGCAAGGAAAAATGCGAGAAGACGTTTTTTCATACAGAACAGAACCTCCTTGATCCCTGATTCCCCAAGGGGAAGCGATGCCGCCGTGGCACCGAGAGGGTTATTTTAATCGTACCGCAGAGCCTCGATGGGGTTCAGCCGCGCCGCCCGTCTTGCGGGCAGATAGCCAAACAGCACGCCGATGCCTGCCGAAATACCAAATGCCACCACGATGGAGTTCAGTGAGGGGCTTACGGTAATATTGGTGCCCTCGGTAAACATGGGCAGCACCCGGTTTGCCGCCATGCTGACAGCATAGCCCAGAGCAATGCCCAGTGCGCCGCCCAGCGCCGAGGTAGTGGCAGCTTCCACCACGAACTGCGCCAGAATGGTGCGTTCCTTTGCACCCAGCGCCTTGCGGATACCGATCTCCCGGGTCCGCTCGGTCACCGACACCAGCATAATGTTCATGATGCCGATGCCGCCCACCAGCAGGGAAATACTGGCAATACCGGTGAGGATCACGATGACCATGTTGATCATCTTGTTCATCTCTTCCAGCCACTCGCTGGCGCTGTAGATGTAATAGCCGTTCTCGGACCGCAGCAGCTGCTGCAGCTGGCTTTCCAGCAGGCTTTTTGCCTCGTTGGCACGGCTCTCGTCCCGCATCACCACGTTGAAGCTGCCGGGAGAGCTGAGTCTGGACAGCCGCATGGCGGTGGTGTAGGGCAGGTAGACGCAGTCGTCATCGGAACCCTGCTGCATCTCGGTGTTGCTGACCTTGGGAGCAAGAACTCCCACGATCCGGAACTTGTCGGTGCCGATCTTTAAGGTCTGCCCCAGCCCGTTGCCGCCAAAGGCGACCCGGTTCAGGTAGTCACCGATGATGCAGACCTGCTTGTTGTCCTCAATGTCCATGTACTGCAGCCCGCGCCCCTGCGCCAGCTGATAGTTTTTTATCGTCTCGGTGTAGTTTTCGTCCACGCCGTAGATGGTGCTCCAGCGGAAAGTGGCAGTGCCGATCTTCAGGGTACCCATGCTGCTGAAATCGATCTGGGGGGACACGGTGGCGTAGAGATCCGGGTTTTGGTCCACGATCTCGTACATATCCTCTTCCGAGACATTGCGGTTGCCTTCCCCCCATACCTGCACCGACAGGGTGTTGGTGCCCAGAGCAGAAAAGCTGTCCCGCATGCTTTTGGTCATGCCGTTGCCCAGACCCACAATGACGATGACTGCCATAACGCCGATGATGATACCCAGCATGGTCAGAAAGGTGCGCAGCTTATTGCTCCACACATTCTGGATCGCCTGCCGGAAGGTTTCAAAGATCATGCCTGTTCCTCCTTTTCCGGCGTTTCGGGCTGCATGGTGGGCTGCACCATCGCCTCCGGTGCACGGGAATCCCCGTCATAGACCACCCTGCCGTCCTCCAGACGGATGATGCGGTCTGCCTGCACCGCAATGGAGTTGTCATGGGTGATGAGCACCACCGTGTGCCCCTGTTTGTGGAGCTGCTGCAGCATCCCCAGCACCTCTCTGCCGGTGTGGGAGTCCAGTGCGCCGGTGGGTTCGTCTGCCAGGATCACCGGCGGGTTCCGCACCAGTGCCCGGGCAATGGACACACGCTGCTGCTGACCGCCGGACAACTGGTTGGGACGGTTTTTCAGCTTGTCCCCCAGCCCCACCTGTTCCAGCACTTCCTTTGCACGGACGTGACGGTCGGCACGGGAGATGCCTGCGTACACCAGCGGCACCTCCACGTTTTCCATCAGATTCAGCCGGGGCAGAAGGTTGTACTGCTGAAAAATAAATCCCAGCATCTCGTTGCGGATGGAGGCAAGCTCGTTGCGGTTCATCTTGCCCACATCCCTGCCGTTGAGGCGGTAGGTGCCATAGGTGGGTACGTCCAGACAGCCGATGATGTTCATACAGGTGGACTTGCCGGAACCGGACTGTCCCACGATCGCCACAAACTCGCCTTTGTCTATTTGCATGGTGATGTGGTCTGCAGCCTTTACCGTGGTGTCACCCATCTGGTAATACTTGCACACCTCATCAAACTCGATCAGAGCGCTCATTCCTTCCTCCTGTGTCAGCCTGCCGCACCTTCCAGTTCTCCTACTTCCGCCTCAGCCTCATCGACTGCCCCGGAGAGCTCCTCTCCGCCTTCCTCCGGCAGAGTCTCTTCCGGCTCTGCTGCGGCGACGGTATCCCCATTGCCTGCGTCGGACACCACCACAGCGGAACCGCTGCCTACATAAGCGGAACCGTCATCGTAGTAGCTGTCGCTGACCACCGAGCTGGGATCGTATGCCACCACATCACTTTCGCTGAGTCCGCTGACGATCTGGGTGTAGTTGTCATCGCTGACACCGGTCTTGACCTGCACGTAGACGTAGCCCTCCGGTGCGATCATGGTGGTGTCTGCCATGGCAGCGCTGGGCGAGGACTTGCTCACCAGTACATAACCGCCCCGCACCACGGCGGCGTTGGGCACCGCAAGGGCGTTCTTTGCCTGTGCCACCACGATCTCTGCGTTGGCATTCATGCCCGGGCGCAGACCCTCGGTGTTGTCGATGCGCACCGTCACCGGGTAGGTAGTGGTGCCGCCGTTGACGTTGCCCTTCATGGACACGCGGGTCACCACGCCCTCATAGGTCTTGTCCGGCACAGCGTCTGCAGTCACCTGCACGCTCTGCCCCACCGACAGGCTGCTGACCTGCAGCTCGTCCACATTGATGGTCATTTCCAGATAGCTCAGATCATAGATGGTACACAGGTCGCTGCCTGCGCTGAGAGCGTCTCCCACCTTGGCGGACTTTTCAATGATGGTGCCGCTGATGGGAGAAGTGATGGTGTAGTTGTTCATGGTATCCTGCATATTCTCCATAGACAGCTCCGCACCCCGCAGAGTCTCAGAGGCAGACTGGATCACTTCGGTCAGGTCCTCACCGCTGAGCTGGATCAGGATATCATCCTTGTTGACAGTACTGCCCTCCTGCACATTGATCGCTGTTACGGTACCGGCAGAAAGGGCAGTAAGGGTCCGCTCTGCCTGATACTGGAAGGTCGCTGCGCCGATGGAGTTGACCCCGTTGATGGTGGCGGTCGCCGCCTGTGCGGTAGTAAGACCACCGGCGTTCTTCACCGAGATGGTGACGGTGCGGGTCAGCAGGTTGCCGGTGCTCAGGGCATCGGTGCCGGTGACGGCGGTGACAGTGCCGGTAAGGACCTCAAAGGTGCCGTCCAGAGTAACCTGTGCGCTCTGCCCTACCGAGAAGGCAGCGGCGTCTGCTGCCGGGAATTCCACCACAAGCAGCATCCTGGAGCTGTCCCGGATGACTGCCACTTCCTGCCCGCTGGTGACTTCGTCGCCCTTTGCCACCTTCAGACTGCTGACGGTGCCTGCCACCTCGGCACGGACATACTGCCGGTCTACGGTCTTGTCGTAGTTCCGCTGTGCCTGCTGCAGGGTGATCGCCGCCTGCTCCACTTTAGTGGAGGCATCGGAAGAGTCCACGGTGTACAGCACCGTGCCTTCCTCCACCACGTCACCTTCTTCAATGCTGCCGGTAAGGATCTTGCCGCTTACCAGAGACTTGACACTGTAGGTGTTGGCGGGGTTCAGGGTGCCCGTGCCGCTCATGGTGTTGGAAATGTCCATCTTCTGGGGAGTGGTCTCCACATAACTGGTGTCCGCATTCACCGTCTGGTCCTTGGGACGTACCAGCCACCAGCCGCCTGCCAGAACCACGCAGAGCACCGGCACCAGCCATTTCCAGTTCTTTTTTACGAATGCCGCCGGCTTGCCTCCTTTGGGTGCGGCAGACGCCGCACCCTCCTGCCGGGGAGCTTTGTCTTCCCTGTTCTTTTTCCAGATCATGCTTGCAGTTTCCTCCTAGGTTCATTCTATGACAGGGTCCCGGCAAGGACCCATCAAAGTCTCGTAGTTGTAGTGTAACGCATTTCCCCCGGTTGCACAAGCGTCCAAATTTTATTTCCCGTGATTTTACGGCATCTTTCATCAAACTTTCGCACTGTACTCCCCAAAAGCACCCCCAAATGCAAAAAGGACCGCTGCACAGAGGATGTGCAACGGTCCTTTGGAGCCTTATTCCGGTGTCCGGTCAGGAAGCGTCGCTTGCTGACTGCACCTCCACGTATACCCCTGCGGGCACACATGCCGCCCATGCTCCCTCCTGGGACAGCCAGCCGAATTGCTCGCACACATGGTCCGGGCACAGGCTGTCCCGAAAGGAAATGGCGCCGTCCTTTACCTGCAGGTGGACGACGTAGTCCCCCACCTCGTAAAGGTAATCGTGGTCCTGCTCCAGCGGCAGGGTCTCGGTGATGCCATCACCAAAATCCACCACGGCTTCCAGCCGGGTGCCGCTGCCCTTCTGCCGGGTGCCCAGTACCAGCAGCAGTACTGCCGCCGCCCCAAGCACCAACAGGGCAAACAGAGCATTTTTCTGCCACGGCTTCCAGCCTGTTCTGCTGTCTGCCTGCGGCTTCTGATTCATGCTCATGCAGCGTACTTGCTTGCTGCTGCACCTGCAATGCGACCAAAGACGGTAAAGTCTGCCACAGCGTTGCCGCCCAGACGGTTTGCACCGTGGACGCCGCCGGTGACCTCACCTGCTGCAAACAGACCGGGGATCACGGAGCCGTCTGCCTTCAGCACTTCGGTGTTGGTGTTGATCTTCAGACCACCCATGGTGTGGTGGACGCCTGCGGTGACCTTGATGGCATAGTAGGGAGCGGTATCCAGCTTGTTGGCAAAGCTGGTACGACCAAACTCGGCGTCGCTCTTTGCCTCCACGCAGCTGTTCCAGTCTGCCATAGTCTGAGCGAAGGCAGCCTCGTCCACGCCCATAGCCTTTGCCAGCTCTTCGTAGGTAGCACCTTCCACGGTGTAGCCCTTCTTGATGTAGCCCTGGATGACGCTGGAAGCGTCTGCCATTGCCTGATCCACCACCAGCCAGCTGTAGCTGCCGGTCTGTGCGATCTCGGCGGCGGAGACCACGTCACGGGTGCCCACTTCGTCGATGAAGCGCTTGCCCTCAGCGTTCACAAGGATAGCGCCGTCGCCGCGGAGACCCTCGGTGATGAGGGCAGCGGTGTTTGCCTCCACGGTGGGGTGGATCTGGATCTGGTCCATGTCCACGGTGTCTGCGCCGATGGCGGTAGCCATCTCAATGCCCTGACCCTGAATGCCGGAGGCGTTGGTGGTCATAAAGCCCTTCAGCTCGGGCTTGTACTTTACCACCATGTCCAGATTTGCACCAAAGCCGCCGCTGGTGATCACCACAGCCTTGGCGTTGACAGTAACGGTCTCACCGGAAGCACCGGTTGCCTTGACGCCCACGGCAGCGCCGTTGGCATCGGTGAGGATCTCGTTGGCGGTGGTGTTCAGCATGATCTGAACGCCAGCCTTCTCGCAGTTTTCCTGCAGCAGGGGGATCATGTAAGAGCCTACAGAGACAGTCTTGCCCTCTGCATCCACAGGGCGATGGATGCGCTTGACGGATGCGCCGCCAAAGCTGGAAACGCTGTGCAGGGTGATGCCATGCTCATCCAGCCAGTCGATGGCGTCGGCGCTGTTGGCGCACAGAGTCTGGACCAGAGCGGGGTCGTTGATGCCCTTGCCGCCGATCATGGTGTCCAGCTCCATCAGCTCCACAGAGTCAAAGTAACCCACGGGGTTTGCCTGATATGCCGCCCACTGCTCAGAGACGGTCTTTGCCAGCGCAGTGATGGTCTCGTTGTCGGCGTACTTGTCGGCGGCGGTCTTCAGGGTCTTTTCCACGCCTGCAGACTCGCCAAACTCGTTCTCGTCCTGGTAGACGGTGTCGCCGGCGTTCATGCCGCCGGTGGCACGGACGGAGTTGCCGCCCACCATGGGCTGGCTCTCCAGCACCACAACGTTCTTGCCCTCGTTGGCAGCGGTGATGGCAGCAGTCATACCTGCGCCGCCTGCGCCCACGATAACGATGTCGGCATCGACCACGGCGTCCTCTGCCTTGGTGTCGTCTGCCTTTACCTCAGTCTTGAAGTTCTCGGGGTCGAGACCTGCTGCGGTAAGAGCCGCTGCGGCTGCCTCCTTGATGGCATTGGAGGTGATGGTAGCGGTGGACACGCCGTCCACAGCAATGCTGCCGCTCTCTGCAATGGCAGTGGGCAGCTGCTCCAGTGCCATGGTGCCGATGCCGGGGGTCTCGTCTGCGCCTTCTGCGGTGCAGCCGGTGATCTTGCCATCGGTGAGGGTCAGGGTAACGGTAACATCGCCCATGCCCTTGGCGGTACCGGTGTATTCACCGGACACGCCGCTGGTGCTGGAGGCGGGCTTGCTGCAGCCGTAGCCCAGCAGGCTGACGGCGAGAATGGCAGACATTGCCAGCGCTGCCACACTCTTCTTGATTTGGTTCTTTTTCATGATTTCTTCCTTTTTGATCTTCTTATCCTTGTGGTTTGCTTGAAAAACGTCTATCAGCATAAAAAGGGGGAGCTGCGTATTCGGAACACAGCTCCCCCTTTGCCGAGCAAAAGAGAATTAGGCGTTAGCCTGCGCAGCAGCAACTGCACATGCAACGGTAGCACCGACCATGGGGTTGTTGCCCATGCCGATGAGACCCATCATCTCCACGTGTGCGGGCACGGAGGAAGAGCCAGCGAACTGAGCATCGCCGTGCACACGACCCAGAGAGTCGGTCAGACCGTAGCTTGCGGGACCTGCAGCCACGTTATCAGGGTGCAGGGTACGACCGGTGCCGCCGCCGGAAGCAACGGAGAAGTACTTCTTGCCGTTCTCGATAGCCCACTTCTTGTAGGTGCCGGCAACCAGGTGCTGGAAGCGGACGGGGTTGGTGGAGTTGCCGGTGATGGAGCACTGGACGTCCTCCTTCTTCATGATGGCAACGCCTTCCATAACGTCGTTGGCGCCATAGCACTTGACGGCTGCCCGCTCGCCCTCGGAGAAGGGAACTTCCTTCACGACGGTCAGGGTCTGAGTGGGGATGTCGTACTCAGTCTGCACGTAGGTGAAGCCGTTGATACGGGAAATGATGTAAGCGGCATCCTTGCCCAGACCGTTCAGGATGACACGCAGGGGGGTCTTGCGGACCTTGTTGGCAGTGCGGGCGATGCCGATGGCACCCTCAGCAGCTGCAAAGGACTCGTGACCTGCCAGGAATGCAAAGCAGGTGGTGTCCTCGCTCAGCAGGCGAGCACCCAGATTGCCGTGACCCAGACCCACCTGACGCTGCTCAGCCACAGAGCCGGGGATGGTGAATGCTTCCAGACCTTCGCCGATGGCAGCAGCGCACTCGGCTGCATCGGTGAGACCACGCTTCACAGCGATGGCGGTGCCCAGAGTGTATGCCCAGACAGCGTTGTCGAAGCAGATGGGCTGCACGCCGCGGACGATCTTGTCGCAGTCGATGCCCTTAGCGAGGAGCATCTCGTTGCAGGCGTCCAGAGACTCCAGACCGTTAGCCTTCAGGCATGCCTCGATCTTCGGCATGCGGCGATCCATAGATTCAAAAGTTGCCATGAGTCGTTCCTCCTCTCTTATTCCTCACGCGGGTCGATGTACTTGACAGCACCCTGATCAGCGCTGAAGCGACCGTAAGTACCCACGTTCTTCTCGTAAGCCTCGTTGGGGCTCTTGCCGTGACGGATATCCTCCATCATCTTGCCCAGCTTGACGAACTGATAGCCAATGACCTCGCCGTTTGCGTCCACAGCCAGCTTATTGATGTAGCCCTCGGTGAGCTCCAGATAACGGACGCCCTTCTCCTTGGTGGAGAAGATGGTGCCGGTCATGGAGCGCAGACCCTTGCCCAGGTCGTCCAGACCTGCGCCGATGGGCAGACCGTCCTCAGAGAAAGCGGTCTGGCTGCGGCCGTAGACGATCTGCAGGAACAGCTCGCGCATTGCCACGTTGATGGCATCGCACACCAGGTCGGTGTTCAGAGCTTCCAGGATGGTCTTGCCGGGCAGGATCTCGCCTGCCATTGCAGCAGAGTGGGTCATGCCGGAGCAGCCGATGGTCTCCACCAGAGCTTCCTCGATGACGCCGTTCTTGATGTTCAGGGACAGCTTGCAAGTGCCCTGCTGAGGAGCACACCAGCCCACACCATGGGTGTAGCCGCTGATGTCCTTGATCTCATAAGCCTTGACCCATGCGCCCTCTTCGGGGATGGGAGCCGGACCATGCTTAGGACCTTTGGTGATCGGGCACATATTCTGTACTTGCTGCGAATAGGTCATAATCATACTCTCCTTTTGACAAATCCCTGCCGGCACGGCAGACCTCCCCTGCCCCGTTTGCATCGTCCGGGCAAGCCCCGTTTTCCGGCGCTGTCCGGTACTACCACGCATAATTTTATTATAGAGAAAGCAGCAGGATTTTGCAAGTCATTTTCGACAAAATCCCGCAATTCCTTTTGCGGTTGCCTGCAGCTAACTGTCAATTCCGACGCTTTTGTCCCCGTAATCGTCAAGTTTTTGTCAATTTTGTCAGAGAGTCTTTTTTTCATCCCCGCCTCCGGGCTGCACCGGCTTTAGGGCAGCTATGGCGGCAAGCCCCGCCGCTGCTGCCGCCGCCGCCAGCCAGTGCCGTCCCCGCTCCAGCCCCAGCCAGTCTGCAGCGGCGGGAAATACAAGGCTGCCCACGCTCTGCCCCAGTGCCAGAAAGCCGTAGTTCACCCCGGCGTGGGGCAGCCCGAACAGGTCGGTGGAAAGGGCGGGCAGCACCGCCGCCAGTCCCGAATAGCAGAAGGTCAGCCCTCCGTACACCGCCACCACCATCCAGCCCCGGGCAAAGGCAAAGCCCACCGACAGCCCCAGCGACCCGGCAAACAGCAGCCCGTCGGCGGCTCTGCGCCCCACCCGGTCGCTGAACAGGGGCATCAGCAGCCGCCCCGCCGCACTGCCCACGCTGCCCAGCACCACGCTCCACAGCGCCGCCTTTTCGTCCAGACCCCGCTCCACGCCCAGTTTGAGGATCACGGGACTGAACAGCAGCACCGCCGGGGTGGAAAAGCACACTGCCCCGGTGCACAGCCAGTACTGCCTCGTACCCAGCATCTGCCAGGGAGAAAGGTCCACCCCGCCGGTGTTCTTCTGCCGGGGTTCGGGCGGGTCCTGCAAAAGCAGGCTGCCTGCCAGACACACCGGCAGGCTCACCGCCCCCAGACCCAAAAACGCTCCCCGGATGCCCTGCAAAAATCCGATCCCCCGCACCGCTGTCCGGACAAAAAAGGTAAGAAAGGCTCCGGAGAGACCCACCGCCCCGCCGATGACTCCGGTGGCAAGTCCCTTGCGCCCGGCGTACCATTTCTGAGCACAGGACTGGATGGAGGGGTACAGAAACGCCGTACCCAACCCCGCCGGGATGCTGAAACCCAGATAAAATCCCGCCCCGCCCTCCGGCAGCATCGCCGCCGTACACAAGCCGCCGCAAAGCAGCGCCGTGCCCCACAGCCCGGCGCACCGGGGTCCCCGCCGGTCCTGCAAAAAACCTCCCAGCACGCAGCCCACCCCAAACGCGGCAATGAGGAGGGCAAAGGCGTACTCTGTCCCCTGCTCCGACATGCCGTATTCCTCCATCACCGGCTGCTGGAACACCCCCCACGCCGCCGGGATGCCGGTTAGGATCTGCACCGCCGCCCCGGCAGCAAGAATGGTCCAGGGATGTTTTGCGGCAAACTTCATGGTCTCACCTCCGGCGCTGCGCTCCCTGCGTTTGAGATAGTATGTCCATTCTGATTGACAAAAACGCAGTTTCCTTTATAATGAAAAAGGAAAAGACCAAGCATCTTTGCCCTCTCCGGTCCCTTTGCACCGGCTCCCCCATGGACTGCCAAGAGGGGACCGGCGGCATCGCTCCTGCGATGACCGGGAGGGCGGGCAATCGATAGAGAGGAATTACGATTATGAAAACACAGGCTTTAAAAGGTATGCGGGACCTGCTGCCCGCCGAGCAGACCCTGCGGGACCACATTCAGGGCAAGATCCTGGAGACCTACCGTGCCGCCGGCTTTGAGCGGATCTCCACCCCTATGCTGGAGGATATGGAGAATCTGGACAAGTCCGAGGGCGGCGACAACCTGAACCTGATCTTCAAGGTGCTGAAGCGGGGCGACAAACTCACCGCCGCCCTTGCCACCGGGGACCCCAAGCAGCTTTCCGACATGGGTCTGCGCTACGACCTGACCCTGCCCCTTTCCCGGTACTACGCCGCCAACAAGGATAAGCTGCCCAGCCCCTTTAAGGTGATCCAGACCGACCGGGTGTTCCGTGCCGAGCGTCCTCAGAAGGGTCGCCTGCGGGAGTTCGTCCAGTGCGACATCGACATTCTGGGAGACTCCTCCCCCAACGCCGAGGTGGAACTCATCGACGTCACCACCCGGGCACTGCTGAACATTGGCTTTACCGGCTTTACCGTCAACATCAACGACCGCCGCATCCTCCGGGGGATGCTGGAGAGCATGGGCTTTGCTCCCGACACTCTGGACTCTGTCTGCATCACCTTTGATAAGATGGACAAGATCGGTGCCGAGGGGGTCAAGGCAGAGCTTACCGAAAAGCAGCTGCCGGAAGCCGCCGTCAACGCCCTTGCAGACTTCATCGCCGCCGGTGCGGTGACCCTGGATGCCGTTGCCGCCCGCTGTGCCGACCCCGCCATTGCCGACGACCTGAAGTACGTCCTTGCCACCGCCAGCGCCATTGCCGGCGGACGGTATCAGGTGGCATACTGCCCCAGTCTGGTGCGGGGTCAGGGCTATTACACCGGAATGGTGTTCGAGGTCACCTGCCCGCAGTTCAGCGGTGCCGTGGCAGGCGGCGGGCGCTACGACAACATGGTAGGCAAGTTCCTGGGCACCCAGGTGCCTGCAGTGGGCTTCTCCATCGGTTTTGAGCGGGTCTGCGGCATCCTGCTGGAGCAGGGCTACCAGATCCCCGGTGCAAAGCAGAAGATTGCCCTGCTCTATGGCAAGGATGCAGACTTCACCGCCGTCCTCGCTAAGGCAGACGCCCTGCGCAGCAGCTACAACGTCACCGTGCTGCCCATGGGCAAAAAACTGGGCAAGCAGCTGGGTCAGCTGGAAGCCGCAGGCTTTGCCGGTGCCGCTTTTATGGACAAGGACAAGGTCAAGATCTTTGCTCAGCAGTAAGATCCGTTGATCCTGTAACAAATGACAAACGCTCCCCGGTGCCGCAGCACCGGGGAGCGTTTTGCTTTATGAAACAGCTATCAGATAGTAAACTGCACCACGCAGAATGCGGCGTAGATGCACAGCAGGGCAATACCCTGAGGACGGCTGAGCTTGCCCCGCACAAGTGCCGGCAGAGTCAGCAGCAGCATAACGGCAAACATCACCGGGATCTCCAGCACCAGAGAGGCGTTATGCCCAAAGAGCATGGAGTTCTGAGGAATGGTAAAGGGTGCAAGGGTCACGCTGACACCGCTGACCAGCACCAGATTGAACACGTTGGCACCGATGACGTTGCCTAGAGACAGGGCACCGTGCCCCTTAGCCAGCGAGGTGATGGCAGTGACCAGCTCCGGCAGAGAGGTGCCCAGTGCCACGAAGGTCAGGGCGATCACCGATTCCGGCACGCCCAGTGCCTGAGCGATGAGGGTGCCGTTGTCCACCAGCAGGTCAGCGCCCACGGCGATCAGAGCAGCGCCCACTGCCAGCAGACCCAGCTCCTTGGCGAGAGAGCTGTTTTCTTCCGGCTCATCTTCCTCTTCCGGGGCGGGGGCTTTCTTCATTGCCATGACGTTGCAGGTAATATACGCCACGAACATTGCCAGCAGAATAATACCCACAGGGCGGGTGAAAGAACCGGTGGTATACGCCACCCCTGCGTAGAACGCCGCTGCCACAAAGAAGAACAGCACCGGGGTCCGCAGGCTCTTGGGGTCCACCTTGCCCGGGCGCACCGCAATGGTGATGGCAGCGATCAGCGCAGAGTTGCAGATGACCGAGCCGATGGCGTTGCCGTAGGCGATCTCACCGTGACCGGTGAGGGCGGAGGTGGTGGACACCATCACCTCCGGCAGGGTGGTGCCGATGGACACCACGGTTGCGCCGATGAGCAGCTCCGGCACGTGGAACCGACGGGCAATGCCCGTGGCACCGTCCACGAACCAGTCGCCGCCCTTGATCAGGCACAGCAGACCAACAATGAATAATAAGATGGCGATCAGCATAGTTTTTCTCCTTTTTTCAGACCATTCTTCCAATACGATACGGAAAAAAAGAGACCTTTATTACAACCTCCTCCTTACGGCAAGGCTGTAATAAAAGTCTCAAGCTTCCGGCACCGCAGCGGGCATTGCTGCCGGGATGTCGCTGCGGCACAGCGCCGGTCTCTTGTGGCACCGACGCCCTCTACTCCCTTTTATCCGTCGGATATTATACTGTATCCCTGTGCAAAAAGCAAGCAAAACCGTAAAATTTTTACCCGGTCTTCTGCACTTTTTTGGCATTGGGATAGATCCGCTCCATCCGGGCATTGTCAAAATGCTCATCCAGCAGCAGATCCACCCGGCTGGCAGGGGCTGTGCCGCTGGTGCGGGCATCGTACCGTGCCAGGGCAAGGGCACTGGTGACCATGTTCACCGTCATGAACACCGCCAGCGCCACCGTCATCCAGGGACGCACCCGGCTGCGGAGCTTCGTCATAAGACGGATCACCAACGGGTAGCCGTAGCGCATCCACACCACCGCCGCAATGCCCCAGAAAAAGCAGTACAGCAGGTTGATGCGTCCGCCCAGATTGAACTTGAACTTGCTGTAATCCCAGAACACCGTGCCGAACAACAGCTCGGTGACGGCGCTGCACACATATTCGTATACGCCGCCCATGACGGTGCCAAAAGCAAAGAGGTACCGGTCGCTCTTATCCCGGTTCTGCCGCAGCAGCACGGTGGCAAGCGCCAGTGCCAGACCCCACACCACGCTGAAAGGTCCCCACACAAGGCTGGACCGGCTCATCCACACCCCTGCCGTCACCCGGCAGAAGATGGTCTCGGTAAAGTCTCCCACCAGCGCGCCAATGACAAAGAGCCACAAAAGGTCCGCCGCACTCAGGGGCGCTTCCTCCCCCTGTGCCGCTGCCGCCCGGGGCTTTGCCGCCTCCGGATAGGCGTGCTGAATGCGGCGCTCTACGTAGAGGGCAATGCGGCTGCGCAGGCTGTCGGAGCGCTGCTCCAACTTCTGGTTCAGCTGCTCCAGATAGGGATGCCGGGCGGCATACTGCCCCACCAGAATTGCCGAACTCACCTGGTCCAGCACTGCCACTGCCAGTACCACCCACACCGCCGGGTGCAGCAGCCACCCGGGAATCAGAGCGCAGAGTTTTAGCAGCAGGTCGTCGCCCCACAGCACCGACCCTGCGCCCAGTGCGCCCCACAGCACCGAATACTGCAGGCAGACGTAGCCGTTCAGGTTAAACTTTTTGTGAGAGTAGTCCCACCATTTCCGCCGGTGCAGCCGCTCCAGCAGCTTGGCGGTGACCCACTCGGTCACCGTGGCAACCAGCATACATGCAAAGAACAGGTACACCGGACGCCCTCGCAGGTCTGCAAAGCCCACTGCCATAAGCACGGCGGCAACGCCGTACACAAAGCAGAAGGGTCCCGCCGCAACGCCGCGGTTGGTAAATCGTCCGCCCCGCACTGTTGCCACCACTGTCTCCCCTACCCACCCAAGGAAGGAGTAGACCATATAAAATACACCCAGAGTATACAGATCCAGTTTCATATAGCTCCTTTTGTTGCGAAGAAAAGCACTGCCCCTATTGTACCTTTTTGTCGGACTTAGTGCAAGCGGCAGAATGTTACTCAAAACCCCAAAAGCACCCGGCAACGGGACCAAAACAAAAAAGCAGTGGTCAGGGACAGCCGCTGCTTTTACTGCTTGGGATATTCGGTTTTAATGTCGCTTGCGCCCGAAATATAGTCCATGGATACATTGTAAAAGCGGGCAAGTATCAAAAGGTTATCAATGGGGATCCTTGTTTTGCCGCTTTCGTAGTCGGAATATGTGCGCTGCCCGATGTGCAAGAGGTCTGCGATCTTCTGTTGGGTCAGGGCGTTGTCTTCTCTTATTTCACGAATGCGTTCATTGTAACGCACAAAATTCACCACCTTACACAAAATAGTATAAGGATTTTTGGCTGCTACCTGACAAATAGAGTTATAAACTCTAAGCTTATGGAGAGATAGCCGCCAAATACGGGAATGGAAAGGATGGAAAATGTTCAACCGGCGGCATAGATCTTGATGTGAGAACCCGGAGGTAGAACGAATGGAACAAACGGTAAGACAGTTGATTAAAATTCTTTCCTATGTCGAATTGGTATTTGGTATCATCGGCTCTTTTATACTGGCATATACATACGGGCAGGAGATCAGCCATGTTGGGTACACTCGATTGTATTATACCCGTAATTGGGGCACCACATTGGGAATCTAAAGAAGGTTACAATCATTGCAGCCGTGATTGCGATCGTCCTTTTGGCAATTTGCTTTGTCGTATTGGGCGGTAAAAATGGAAATCAACATTTGAAGATTGACCCAGAGTCTAAGCCTTCACCCCTTGGGGAAAAACTCTCCCGCTCCGAGGGAGGTGGCACGAAGTACCAGAAGGGGAACCGGTGGCTGCGAACGTAGCGAGCAGACGGATAAGGGGTGATTTCCCGCAATCAACAGCTTGCCTGCGCCCTCATCCGTCACCTGCGGTGACATTTCTCCCCGGAACGGGAAGAATTTTTCCCGACCGGGGAAGCCTTTAGAGGAAAATTGATTTCCGTGTGTAATGACACTGTAATATTGACAATCCGGTGCTTTTCTGGTATTCTACTATACAGTAATTTGCTCTGCGCCTGCGCCGTAGTTTTGTGCGCTGGCATGGGGCAGACGATTTTCATCCGCTGGTGTGGCGCAATGGCAGCGCAACTGATTTGTAATCAAAGCGAGCCAGAAAACAAATTTTTCAGAGTGTTCGGACGCTTGTTTTAGCGTTTGAACGCTCTTTTTTCATGTGCGGGTTGACTTTTAAGACCAACTGATTTAATATTAGTAAAGGCAGATAAAGCCGTTAAGTCCTGACTGACTGATTAGTAGGAATGATTTTTGTGGTTTCCATAGTTGGAAGATACTGGAAAATCAAACAAGAAAGGCTGAAAGACGTATGAAAAGAACCATCAAAAAGAGCGCAACAGCGGACAGTATCAACCTTATGGAAGCATTTGCAGAGTTTATAGAAGAAAAGGAAGCACAGAATAAAAGTGCAGCCACGATTCACAACTATAAACAAAGCTTTGAAAAGTATTGTGCATTTAACGAGTTTGACGATAACACAGGCATAGAAGAAGCAGACCAAAAAGCCTTTTTACATTGGGTCAACACGATGGCACAGGACTTGACCCCTACAACGGTAAACCACTATTTGCGGGATGTGCGCACATTTCTGAACTGGTGCATGGACGAGGACAGAGCTTATATTGAAAAGCGCTTCAAGATGAAAGAACTGTCTGTGCAGGACACAAAGCCGAAAGCTTTTAGTGATGATGATATTGCACTGTTGATGGAAAAGCCGAACCGCAAAGCAGATTTTGCAGAGTGGCGCACTTATGTGATTGTTTGCTGGATTATGGACAACGGTGCAAGAGCGCAAACTGTCTGTTGTGTTAAGATGGAAGATATAGACCTAAAGAAAAAGACCATTACATACGCCCACACGAAGAACAAAAAGGCGCAAGTAGTCGGTATGTCGGACACCCTCAAGACCATTCTGAAAGAGTACATCCGAAAGTGGAGATACGGCGCAACAGAGGAAGATTATCTTTTCCCGAACATCGGTGACGAGCAGCTTACAACAAACGCTCTGCGCTGTGCTTTTAAGCGGTATTGCAAGGACAGAGGGGTTGAACAGCACAATATCCACGGCTTGCGGCATACATTTTCTCTTGACTATGTAAGGAACGGTGGTAATCAATTCAAGCTGCAAAAGATTTTAGGACACTCTACCATGGAAATGACAAGGCGGTATGTCAATCTGGCAGCAGCGGATATTACAAGCGATTATGACCGCTTCTCTCCGCTGGCAACAACAAAGAAAAAAGCCAGCCGAACAAAGAACATCAAAGAATCCGATTGAAGAACCCGATAACAGAATACAAACACAAAAGCAGCGGTTAAAGAATAGCCGCTGCTTTTACTTTTTGGGAAATTCGGTTTTAATGTCGCTTGCACCTGAAAGATAGTCCATAGATACGTTATAGAAGCGGGCAAGTATCAAAAGGTTGTCAATCGGAATCCTTGTTTTGCCGCTTTCGTAGTCAGAATATGTGCGCTGCCCGATGTGCAAGAGGTCTGCAATCTTCTGTTGGGTCAGGGCATTATCTTCCCTTATTTCACGGATGCGTTCAGTGTAGCGCACAAAATTCACCACCTTACACAAAATAGTATAAGGATTTTTGGCTTCCACTTGACAAATAGAGTTATAAACTCTAAAATAATAGAAAGAACCCTTGCAGTTAAGGGAAAATTTGAAAGCAGGAGGAACAGGGCTAAATTTAACAGGAGCAGATATGGTAATACATTATGACCCATGGTGGAATTTATCTGCAGAAAATCAAGCAACAGACAGAGCCTACCGTATTGGACAAAAAAATAATGTACAGGTTTATAAATTGATTACAGAAAATTCAATTGAAGAAAAAATTTATGAATTGCAACAGCAAAAGGCGGATTTGGCTGATAATATGCTTAATACTCAAACTACTTTTGTAAATAAACTTTCTAAAGATGAAATTATGCAATTATTTAGTTAGGGTGTCGCATTGGGGACGTTACTGTTTGCGACATTTGTGTCTCATTGGAGATGTTACCGTTTGCGACATCTAAGATATGAGATAGGCAGTATAAAATTTAGAAAAATGGAGTGAGAAAAATGCAAAGTTATGAAAATACAGAGAGGCATCAAGATGAAAATTGGGAGAAAACATTAAGTTGGCAATTGGAAAAGCTAGAGCTATTACTGAAAAATACAAAAGAAAGAGAAGATAAAATTAAGATTCTTGAAAAGATGTGCGAGATTTATAGTACATTAAAAATAGAAGGTTCAGAATTATATTCAAAAGAAGAGCATTCTTATTTTGAAAAGAAGTTAAAGAGGTATAGTTCAGTTATTAGGAGAGAAAAATTTGGACAAAAGGAACAAATAGCAACTGAAAGATTAGAAGATATAAGAAAACAGAAAGAACAAGAATTTTAATTTTATCTTCTCTTTCTTTTGTATTT
>SFDE01000016.1 GCA_004558805.1 Faecalibacterium prausnitzii
CGGTTTTCTTTGCGGTTTCTTCCAGTCTTTCTTTCGGGTGCTCTTTCCGGCAGCTTTCTGCAGGCGGAAACGGTGCGATCTGTGCACTTTTCTCTTCTGCCTCTACCCCCGGGGAAACCAAAAGGCTCAAGGCGGGCAGCACTTGCGGTTTACGGCAGAGTGCGTTATATTATATATACATTATAAAGCACCGAGAAAGGAGTCTTTTTCTTTATGATCCTCACCGTCAACATCGGCAACACCCACATCACGGTAGGCGGCTACGAACAGAACACCCTGAAGTTCTGCGGACGGCTGCACTCCGACCCCTGTACCACCGCCGATGAATACGCCATCGGGCTGGTCAGTCTCCTTTCTCTCCACGGTGCATCTCCAGAACAGATCGAGGGGGGCATTCTGGGCAGCGTGGTGCCGGTGCTGACCGGGCAGGTGCTGAAGGCGTTGCACACCCTGTGCCGGGTGCGGATCCTGACCGTGGGTCCCGGGCTTAAAAGCGGCATCAAGCTGCGGCTGGACAACCCCGCCCAGCTGGGAGCCGAGCTTTTGTGCGGTGCCGTTGCCGCCCTGGGAGAGTGCGGTGGTCCGCTGGTGGTGATCTCGGCAGACACCGCCATTTCTATGATGGCGGTGAACGACCGGCAGGAGCTGGTAGGCGGCGTGATCCTGCCGGGTCCCCAGCTGTCTCTGGATGCACTGGTAAAAAAAACCGCACAGCTGCCCCAGATCGATCTGGCGGCAAAGACGCCGGACTCCATCCTGGGCAAAAGCACCTCTGCCTGTCTGGAGAACGGTTTCGTTCTGGGCACCGCAAGTCTGCTGGATGGACTTGCCGCCCGTTTCTGTGCCGAACTGGGCGCACAGACTGCATTCTATGCCACCGGAAGCCTGCCGCTGGCGATCCGGAACGCCTGCCGTACCCCCATCCAGTACCGGGAGACCCTGATCACCGACGGTTTGTACCGGATCTGGCTGCGAAACCGAAAAGGTTGAAGAATTTCGTTTGCATTTTGCGCTCCGTTGTGTTATACTATGTTGTGCCCACTTGAGGGTACAGCATATGCGATCGTAGCTCAGCTGGATAGAGCGTTCGGCTCCGACCCGGAAGGCCAGAGGTTCGAATCCTCCCGGTCGCACCAAAGGACCGCTGCACAGGTTTTGTGCGGCGGTCCTTTTTTGTACGAAAAGCAAATATTTCCGGAAGCCCAGAACGCAAAACCGGGTGGAAAGCACACCACTTTCCCGGCAAAAGCATCCCCGGAGAAGAGAGGTACAAATTTTTATGGAATCCATCTTGCAAAAGCGGCGCTGTGCCTTATAATAGAGGCTGTGCCCCGGTGTGCGCGGGCACGGTGTTTAGGCAAAAGGAAAAAGAGAATATGAAATCAACTACCAAAACTCTGACAGAGGGACCTCTCGCCAGACAGATCCTGATGGTCAGCCTGCCGCTGATGCTTTCCAACCTGCTGCAGGTGTTGTTCAATATGTCGGACGTTGCCGTTGTGGGACGATTTGCCGGCTCCACTGCTCTGGGCGCAGTAGGTTCCACCAGCATCCTCGTCACCCTGTTCACCGGTTTTCTTATTGGTCTGAGCAACGGCATCAATGTGCTGGTGGCACGTTTTTACGGTGCCCGTCATCCCCGGGATGTGGAAAAGACCATGCACTCCGCCGCCATCGTCAGTCTTATCTCCGGCGTGGTGCTGCTGTTCGTCGGTCTGCTGGGTTCCCCCTTCATGCTGCGGCTGCTGAATACCAAGGCAGACCTGCTGCCCGGTGCCATCCTCTATCTGCGGGTCTATTTCCTCGGCATGCCGGCGCTTGCGCTGTACAACTTTGGCAATGCAGTGTTCAGCGCCATCGGGGATACCAAAAAGCCCCTGACCTACCTGTCCATCGCCGGTGGACTGAACATCGTGCTGAACCTGTTTTTTGTCATCGTCTGTGATCTGGACGTGGTGGGCGTGGCGCTGGCAAGCGCCATTTCCCAGTGCCTCTCTGCATGGCTGATCCTGCGTGCCCTCACAAAGGTGCAGGACTGCTATGTACTGGACCTTAAAAAGCTGCAGCTGGATCCCGCCATGACCCGGAGCATTCTGGAACTGGGGCTGCCGGCAGGCTTCCAGAACGCCATTTTTGCCATTGCAAACCTGTTCATTCAGGCAGGCGTCAACTCCTTTGACTCTCTCATGGTAAAAGGCAACTCCGCCGCCGCCAACGCCGATGCCCTGATCTACGACTGCATGGCAGCGTTCTACATGGCGTGTGCCAGCTTTATGAGCCAGAACTACGGTGCAGGCAAGCCGGAACGGGTAAAGAAGAGCTACTTCATCGGTCTGGGCTACTCCTTCGGCGTAGGGCTCGCTCTGGGGGCAGCGTTGTTCTTCTGCGGTCCCACCTTTCTGGCGCTGTTCACCACCGAAAGCGCCGTTATTGACGCCGGCATGAAGCGGATCGCCGTGATGGCGTTTGCCTATTGCATCTCTGCCTTTATGGACTGTACCATTGCCGCCTCCCGGGGGCTGGGCAAGACGGTGGTGCCCACCATCATCGTGGTGATGGGCTCCTGTGTGTTCCGGGTGATCTGGGTGTACACCATCTTTGCCCACTTCCACAGCATTCCGGCGCTGTACCTGCTGTATCCCTGCAGCTGGACCCTTACCGGCATTGCGGAGATCCTGTACTTTGTCCATTGCTACAAAGAAGCCATGGCGATCTTCCACAAGATCAAAGCCGCTGCATAACATACAAGAGAAGCCTGTCGGGCGTGCCCGGCAGGCTTCTCTTTTTATTACTGGTACTGATGATTCAGGAACATTGCCTTGATGAGCACCACCTCATCGTATTCCTCCTGCTCCACCTGCACGTCGGCGTTCAGCTCCTTCAGGCGCGCTTTGACTGCTTCCAGTGCCTCGGGCACGGTGACGGCACGGCCCTCCTCCACGGCGTCGGTCATCTGCTTGAGCACCACAGGGTGGGCATACCAGCTGGGCACCGGGAAGGCGCCATGGGGATAGTGCTTTACATAGTCCGCCATGGCAGCCTCTGCCTTCTCCGCACGCTTCATGATGGCGTTGTTGTTATTGTGGGCAGTGGGCAGCATATTGTAGCTGGAAAACAGGAAGATGGCGGCAAAGCCGAACAGGGCAAAGTAGATGCCGTAATTGCCGGTGTGGCTGAACACGGAATACAGACCGTAGGCCGCAGCCGCAACGCCCAGCACAAAGATCGCCAGCGCCACATAGCGGTACACCGGTTTGCTTTGCAGCTGCGCACGCTTGCGGCGCTGGGCAGCGCTCAGCTCGGCGGAAAGCTCCGGCTTTGCCTCCAGATACTCCTTTGCCTTTTGCAGCACCGAGACGCTGTGACGTGCCTCATCGGACAGCTCCGGCAGCTTCCGTGCCGCCTTCTCCTCCGCCTTCTTCTGCAGCGCCTGCTCACCGGCGGCGCTCAGCAGATGCAGCTGCGGCTGCTCCTTCGCCAGCACCTCCAGCAGCTTGTCCACATCCCGCTCGTCCTTGAAGTTGCACTGCTTCTGCTTGCCGCCGTCGTACTCCACCACCAGATACGCCATGGAGGCAAACACGCCCTTGCCGGAAAAGCCGCCGGAGCTCATGGCGACCCGCTTGAATACCCGGCTGATGCTGCCGTAAGGCAGATAATAGCGGCGGTCGATGTAAAAGCTGTTGAGGTACAGCGCCTTTTTGCCCACGCCGCAGGGACCGATTTTGCGGCAGGACTTTTTGTCCTGTTCCAGCTCCTGTTTATCCAGACGGGCAAGACCCAGCTGTGCAGGTTTGAAGATCATAGAAGTTCCCTTCCTTGCTTTTTATTTTTCTATATTTTCCCACCGTCGGCAGGGAAATGCAAGCCCTATTTGGGGCGGAGACCGCCGCAAAGCTCCGGCATGCTCCATAAACAACAGCGCCCGCCGCTGCACGGAAGGACAGCGGCGGGCGCATGAGATCGGATAGACTATGCTGTCGGCACCTTATGCTTTCTGGGAAGCGTTATGCTTCTTGGTAGCAAAGAGGAACAGAGCCAGCATTGCAATGGCAAAGACGATGCCGATGGGGTAAGCAACGGCGGTGTTGTAAGCCACCAGCTTGCCGTCTGCATAGGTGTTGATCATCTTGCCCAGGCACTCGGGAGCCAGCACGAAGTAGGTGCAGGACACAGCGCTCATGAAGGTAGCGGGCACAGCGGTGATCCAGAAGTTCTTCTTCTCCTTGAACAGGTACATGGAAGCAGCCCACAGAACGATCATGGCAAGAGTCTGGTTGGTCCAGCTGAAGTAACGCCAGATGACGGTGTAGTTGATGAAGCCCAGTGCGTTGCCTACGCCCAGGAAGGCGCCAACGCCCAGCACGGGGATGCAGAGCTTCAGGCGGTTTACGTAGCTGTCCTGATCGATCTTGAGCCAGTCGGCAAGAGTCAGACGAGCAGAACGGAAGGCGGTATCACCAGAGGTGATGGGGCAGATGACGACGCCGATCATGGCAAGAGCCACGCCGACCTTGCCCATGGTCTGCAGGCAGACATCGTAGATGGCAGCAGACTGACCAGCCTTCAGGATCTCAGCCAGACCGACCATCTTGCCATCGGTGACGGTGTACAGTGCGCAGCCAGCAGCAGCCCAGATCAGAGCGATGATGCCCTCGGACACCATAGCGCCGTAGAATACGAAGTGACCCTGCTTCTCACTCTTCATGCAGCGAGCCATCAGAGGAGACTGAGTGGAGTGGAAGCCGGAGATAGCACCGCATGCCACGGTGATGAACATGAAGCTCCAGATCGGAGTGTTGGAGGGGTGCATGTTGCTGAAGTTTGCCCAGATCTCGGGGATGGTGTAAGCGGGGTTGGTAAAGATACCAAAGATAACGCCCACAGCCATGATGATCAGGCAGATGCCGAACAGAGGGTAGATCTTACCGATGATGGCATCGATGGAGATAAAAGTAGCGATGAAGTAGTACACCAGAATGATGATCAGCCAGAACAGGGTGGTGGTCAGCATACCGGACATACCGCCGTTCTTGCACAGGGTAACGATCAGACCGGCAGGACCCACTGCAAACACGGTACCGACCATGATCAGCAGCACCACAGAGAACACACGCATGATGTTCTGCATCACAGGGCCCAGATACTTACCGGTGACCTCAGCGATGGATGCGCCTTCGTTGCGCTCGCTCATCATGCCGGAGAAGTAGTCATGTACGCCGCCGGCAAAGATGGTACCAAAGGTGATCCACAGGAACACCACGGGGCCCCACAGAGCACCCTGCAGTGCACCAAAGATGGGTCCCAGACCAGCAATGTTCAGCAGCTGGACCAGAAACAGCTTCCACTGGGGCATCACAACGTAGTCAACGCCATCGTTGATGCGCACAGCAGGAGTTTCGCGGTCGTCCGGTCCAAAGGTGTTGTCCACGATCTTACCGTAGACAAAGTAGCCTACGATCAGAAGCGCCAGACAGAGTAAGAAACTAATCATACCAGAAACCTCCCTTTGATTTCAGACCGCCGGGTCTTTCCGTTCCACCCGGTGGTCCTTACCAATCTCTGGCACTATGTTAACACTTTTTTCATAAACGTGTTAATATTTTTCTGGTATGGTTCCTATATCAAAAAGTATATAGTTCCATAATCTTTCCAACGGCTGTCGGAAATCTTTTTGCGTGTCATCGTCCTATTCCAAAAAAATCGCCGTTTTTCCTCTTTCCGGGAACGGTCAAAGGGACGTCGCCAAACTTTTTCATCCTTTTTTGTGCAGATTGCTTAATTATGAAGAAACTTCTTTCCAAAATGCAATTTCGTTGTGCAAAAACCGCCTGCTGTTCCTTTTAACAAAGAATGGCAGGCGGTCCTGTTTCCTATTCCTTTCTTATATAGCCCGGCAGATCACCGCAGGGTCAGCGCCGCCTGCCGGTGCAGCAGCCGCACAAGCTCCTGTTCCTCCGGGCGCAGACTGCCCTTGTCCGGGTAGACCAGCACATCCCGCATCCGCTGACGCTGGGCAGGGCACTTTTTCAGCACCAGATGATACTGTTCCAGTGCCCGCTGGGGCATAGGGGAGGACCACATATAGGCGGTGGGCAGATTTTGCAGGATGGAGAACTGGCTGCACCGCTCATAGACGTGGACCCGGCGGTTGGCGTTGACGTGCCAGCGCAGCCCGCTGCCCTCGTCTCCCGGCAGCTGAAAGTCGTCGTAGAGGATCTCGGTGTAGTCGTTGAGCTGGGCGATATCGGTGATTTCCCTCCGTGCCAGAGGGCTTTCCCGGTTCACCAGCAGCTGGTACTCAAATTCCATCACCGTCTCCCGGTGCAGACCCCGTCGGGAGCAGTAGTGGGCATAGTAATCCTCGTCCTCCTCGGCGTACCGCAGTACCGCCAGATGATATCCCCGCCGCAGCACAAAATCCAGCGCCTCCATGGAGCTGCTCTCCCGGATGTGCACCCGCAGCTGTTCTCCTTCCGCTGCCTGCTTGAGAAAATCCACCACTGCATAGGAGGCATAGGTGGCGTGGGGCAGTGCTACCCGCAGCTCCGCACAGCTATTCTGCTTCTGACGGGCATCCACATCCAGACGGTCCACCTCCTGCAGCACCCGCTGTGCCTGCTTGATGAAGCGCCGTCCCTGCTCCGTGGGGATCATGCCCGTGGAGGAACGTTCAAAGATCCGGATGCCGTACTCCTCCTCCAGATTTTTCAGCGCCTTGCTTACATTGGGCTGCGCCGCATACAGCTGTTTTGCCGCCGCACTGACCGAGCCCCACTTCATGATCGCCACCAGATAACGCAGTTCCGTAATATTCATTGCCGGTCTCCCTATCCAAAAAGTAGCTTTATTCTAACAATTCTCTGCCCCCGCTGTCAAGGCGCAGCAGTTGACGCTGCCATCTCCGGCGTTTATAATAGGGTCATTCCGGTCTCTGCATTCAGGAAAGTATTATACGTTATTATAAAAGGAGTCGTTATGGGATCCATCTACCGTGTTGTGCGCATTGAAGAACAAATGTACGGCTGCGAAGAGCTGCCTGCCGGACAGCCGGTGCTGTGTGACGTCCTGCTGCGGGACGCCGCCGGGGCAGAGCGCACCCTGCCCTACCCGGACAAAGAACTGACCCGCCTTGGGATCAACGAGGGGGATGCGGTGGAGCTTGCCGGAGAGGACACCTTGCAAAAGGCACCCCACCGGCTCTATTTCACCCGCCACGGGGAGACGGTGTGGAATGTGGAAAACAAGATCTGCGGCATGACCGACAGTCCTCTGACCCCCCGGGGGCAGCAGCAGGCGCAGGAACTGGGGGAGGCGGTGCGCCGCAGCGGCGCTCCCATTGACCGGATCCTCTACTCTCCTCTGTCCCGCGCCGCCGACACTGCCAAAGCCATCGCTGACGCCACCGGCATCCCTGCCCAGTGCGAGCCACTGCTCCGGGAGCAGTGCTTTGGCAGGTACGAGGGCACGCCCCGGGACGGTGCAGAGTTCCAGATTTCCAAGACCCACTTTGCAGACCGCTATTCTGGCGGCGAAAGTATGATGCAGCTGGCGCAGCGGATCTACAACCTGCTGGACCGGCTCCGTGCCGACACCGGGACCACCTACCTGCTTGTGGCACACAACGGCATCGCCCGGGTGGTGGAGTCCTATTTTCGAGATATGACCAACGAGGAATACGCCGCCGCCGGCATCAAAAACTGCGAGCTGGTGGAATACCACTTTGAATGATTCTTCCCCGGAAAGGACCTTTTATGTCGAAGCATCCCATCCAATTGTCCGACCACTTCACCTATCCCCGGCTGCTGCAGTTCGTATTGCCCTGCATCGGCACCATGCTCTTTACCTCCATCTACGGTATCGTGGATGGGCTGTGCGTGTCCAACTTTGTGGGCAAGACCGCCTTTGCGGCGGTAAACCTGATCATGCCCCTGCCCCAGCTCCTTGCCACCGTAGGCTTTATGCTGGGCACCGGCGGCAGCGCCATCGTGGGCATCACCCTTGGCGAGGGCGACCAGCAGAAGGCGGACCGCTACTTTACCATGTTCCTCCTTGCCGCCGCCGTCATCGTCAGCGTGCTGGCAGTGCTGGGCGTACTTTTTCTGGAGCCCGTTGCCCTGCTGCTGGGGGCAAAGGGTGAGCTGCTGGACTACGCTTTGCGGTACGGGCGCATCCTGATGTTCTCCCTGCCCACCTTTGCCCTGCAGAATATGTTCCAGAGCTTTTTTGTCACCGCCGAAAAGCCCCACCTGGGCTTCTGCTTCACCCTAGGCGCCGGCTGCACCAACATGGTGCTGGACCTGCTGCTGGTGGGAGTCTGGGGCTGGGGGGTGGAAGGCGCCGCCATCGCCACTTTTATCAGCCAGCTGGTGGGCGGCGTGCTGCCGGTGCTGTATTTTCTGGACCGGAACAATTCCAGCCGCCTGCACCTGTGCCCCACCGGCTTCCACGGCAGGGTGCTGCTGGACGCCTGCATCAACGGTTCTTCGGAGCTGATGACCAATCTTTCCATGTCATTGGTCAACATCCTGTATAATTTTCAGTTGCTTCGCCTTATCGGAGAGGACGGTGTGGCAGCCTTCGGGGTCATCATGTACGCCTCCTTCCTGTTTGTGGCGGTGTTCGTGGGCTATGCCTTTGGCAGCTCCCCCATCGTCAGCTTCCACTACGGGGCACGGAACCTGAAGGAGGTCCACAACCTGTACAGCAAGAGCCTGCGGCTCATCGGGGTGGTCGCCGTGACCCTGACCGGAGCATCCATGGCGATCATCCCCCATGTGGCACGGTTCTTTGTTGGATATGATGCGGCACTGCTGGCGCTGACCAGCCACGCCTTCCGGCTGTATGCCATAAGCTTCCTGATCCTGGGCTTCAACATCTACGCTTCCTCCTTCTTCACGGCACTGGGAGACGGCGTTACCAGCGCCCTGATCTCCTTCCTGCGGACGCTGGTGTTCCAAGTCGCCGCAGTACTGATCCTGCCTGCCCTGCTGGGCACCGACGGCATCTGGCTTGCGGTCACCGCCGCCGAGCTTGCAGCGCTGGGTGTCAGCACTGGAATGTTCATCGCCAAGGACAAGGCATTCCACTACCGCACCCCCTGATCTTCCCCCTGTTTTTTGCAAAACAGCAAAAAACAGGGGATTTTTTTGTGGATTCTTGCCCTGCCGCCGGGGGACGATTCGTGCTAGAATGGACACAACTTCCATCCACCTTTTTGTGAGGAACCATTATGACTTTATTTCTGACCAGCAGCCCCAGCGGCTGCCCCTTTGAACCGGGACCTGCGGTGCCCCGTCTGGACCAGCGCAACCACTTTGTGGCAAACCTCCGGGCGGTGTGGCAGCACCCCCGGCTGGGTCTTGCCCTTGCCGCCGACCCCAACGCCCACCAGGAGAACGACGCCATGTGCCGGGTGTTCCGGCAGAGCTTTGCCGACGCCCACCTGCCCCTCACGGACCTTGTGCCCTGCGACAGCCGCAACCCGGAGGAGATCTGCGCCCTGCTGGCACGCAGCAGTTTTGTGATGCTGTGCGGCGGGCACGTACCCACCCAAAACCACTTTTTTTCTCAGCTGGGGCTGCCTGCCCTGCTGCAGAACTACCACGGTATCGTGCTGGGGGTCAGTGCCGGCAGCATGAACGCCGCCCGGCTGGTGTACGCCGCCCCGGAAGAGCCGGGGGAAGCCTCCGACCCTCACTATTGCCGCTGGCTGTCCGGGCTGGGGCTTACCGAGACCCGGATCCTGCCCCACTACCAGTTCATCCGGGATCATATTCTGGACGGGCAGCGGGTGGAGGACATTGCACTGGCAGACAGCCGGCAGCACCCCTTCCTTGCCCTGCCCGACGGCTCCTACCTCATGTGCGCCGAGGGGCACGAGACCCTGTACGGCAGGGCATGGTACTTTACCGATGGCACCATGGACGAGATCAACGAGGACGAAGATGTGCTGCCCCTGCGGTGACACAACAAAAAAGAAGCACGCAAAAGCGTGCTTCTTTTTTGTTTGATATCCCGCTGTGCAGTCACCGCACAGATCATTCCGCCCCAAGGCGGATAAACGGTGCAATCGCGTTGGCGTCGCCGTGACGGACGATGGAATAGGTAATATCGCAGTAGGGCTGGATGGCAGTACTTTTTTCCACCGTAGAGATCAGCAGCACCTGCAGCTGCAGGCGACGGAACAGCTCCATCATGGGGCGGATGCGGTCGCTGGTCATCTTGCTGAATGCCTCGTCCAGCAGCACCAGCCGGATGCTGTTTTCGCTCTTCTGGTAGATCTGCAGCAGGGATGCGCAGATCGCCACATAGAAAGGCGCCTGATTCTCGCCGCCGGAGGAATCCCGGCTGACCCGGGACAGGTACGCCTGCTGCCCGGTGACCCGGTTGGTGACCTTGATGTCATAGTCCAGATACGTGCGATAGTCCACATAATCCGACAGAGTGGCGGTGCCGGTGCTGCGCCCTTCCTGCCGGGCACGGGTATTCTCGTCCACATCCGCCATGATCTTTTCCATCAGCTCGTCCACCTGCCGCTCGTAGACCGGGTCTGCGGTGGCGGCAAGGTTATCCAGAGAATCCCCATCGGTCATCTGCCGGTTGCCCTTGTCCACAATGACCTGATAGAAGGCGGCAAGCCGGGGGTCCCGGCTGGGCTCCAGCTCAAAGCGGTACACCTCTTCGCCGTAGGTCAGCTGTTCCATCACCTTGTTCAGCTCCCGGAACTGCCGCCGGGCGTTGAAGATATCGTCTTTCATGCGGAACAGGATATCCTTGCGGAACCGGTCCTTGCAGTCCCGCTGCGCCTGCTCCAGACGGGCAGCGTAACGTTCCAGATCGATGCGCACAAGGCTTTCGTGCTGGGCACGGTACTGGTCCAGCCCCGAAAGTCCCAGCGGGTAATCGCAGACGTAACGCTGGTTATACGCCTGCTGGGCAGGCTCCAAAGTGCCGGTCAGGTATAGTGCCAGAGCATCGTCCAGCTTTGCCTGTGCCTTTTCCGCCGCCTGTGCGGCGGCACGGGGCTTGCCGGGGGCGGCAAGGTTCTGCACCCGGGTCCGTGCCAGCGGCTCCAGCAGGGGGTGCGTTTCAAAGAAGCTCTGGGCAGCAGCAGCACTCTGCCGGGCGGTCTCCCCCGCCTTTTCCTGCTCTGCCTTGCAGGAGGCGATCTGTTTTTCGCACACACGGATGTCGCCGCCCACCTGCTCCACGGCAGTGCGTGCCCTTTCCCACGCTGCCTCGCAGCTTTCCTCTTCCCGGTACAGCTGCTGCAGCAGGGGGTTTTCCCGGTACTCGGTGAGCTTTTCTTCCTGCTCCTTCACCCCTGCTTCGGCGGCGGCAAGGGCGGTGCGTGCCTCCCACAGCCCCGCAAAGGCATCCAGAACATTGCCCCGCAGCAGACTCTGATACTGGTTGTACGCCGCCTTCAGGTTCTGCTCGGTGCGGACAGCAGTGCGGACCTTTTCCGCCAGTTCTTCCAGCTGCTGCGCCAGTAACCCGGCACGGGCACGTCGTGCCTCCAGACCAACATAGCGCTGGGGGGTCCGCAGCCGCTCCAGCCGGAAGGGATGGTGCCGCAGCAGATCCCGGGTGGCGCTGTCAGGGTAGTTTTCCAAGGTGTCGGGAGTGTCACAGCAGACGATACGTCCCAGCATGGTCTGGACGTACTGCGCCGCCAGGGGGTTGGCGCTGCTGACCTGTGCCGCAAGGCTCTGGGGATCGATATGGTCGGTGCGGCGGTTCGCCTTGCGGATGCCCGGGGTGTCCAGCAGGCTGATGGGACCTACCCGGTCCTTCAGCGCCACAAAGGCACTTTTTGCTGCCTCGTAGTGTGCCGGCGGCACAAGGATGTCAAACCGGCGGTCTCCCAGACACGCCTCCACACAATCCTGCCAGCTCTCATCCTCCACTGTCAGCAGCTCACAGAAGATCTTGGCATCCGGCTTCATACCCCGGCTCTGCAGCTCTGCATTCACAGCATCCCGGACCCGGGTAGCGGCATCTCCGTGGGGATACACCCATTTGCCGCCGGACACTGCGTCCAGCTCGGCACGTCCCTCGGTCTGCTCCTTTTGCAAGGCGGCGGCAGCCTGCCGGGCGGCAAAATACGCCTCTTCCAGCGGCTTTTCCTGCCCGGAGAGCCAGCCGGTCAGCTCCGGCAGGGTGTCTGCTGTCAGCTCCTCCACTGTGTATCGGGGTGTAAAACCGCTGCGGCGCAGCACCGCCAGCAGCGCTTGGGTGCTCTGGGCTGCGTTTTCTGCCTGTGCGGCACGGCGGCGGGCGGTTTCCAGAAGGCTCCGGCGGCGGGTCAGCTCCTCTCCCATGGCGTCAAGGGCACGTCCCTCGCCGCTGGCGGAGGCGGCACCGTGGGCGGAAAGGTACGCCCGGCGCGCCTGTGCCTCAGCGTCCTTTGCCTCGGCGTAGCGGTTCTTTAGCTCTTCCAGCTGCCGATTTCCTGCCTCCAGATGGTCCTGCCAGACCGTCTGTTCGCCCTCGTCCGCTTCGGCACGTGCCAGCAGCGCTGCGCCCCGGTTCACCAGTGCCTCGGTCTGCTTGCCAGCGGCTTCCCGCCCGTATTCCACGATCTGGTCCAGAGCGGCGGCACGGGTCTGTGCCTCTGCCAGTACAGCGTGGAGATTTTCCAGCTCCAGACGGTCTCCCTGCAGCGCCTCCAGATCCAGTTCCGGCTGGGGCAGGATATACTGGTACAGAAATTCCCGGAAATTGGGGATCTCGTCCATGCTGGTGCCCATCTGGAACACCTCGTTGAACTTTTTGCCCAGGGGGCTGGAGGCACGTCCGATGCCCAGCGCCCGGCAGATGCGGTCCCGTGCCTCACTGGGGCTGCGGGTGTATGCCAGCCGTCCGGCGGCGGGCTTAAAATCCTCTTTTGCGCTGGGTGCCCCGGTGCGGGGGTCGATGAAGGGCAGCTGCTCCAGAGTGATCCCGTCCTCAGAAAGATACCAGGTCTGGTCTCCGGGGTGCAGCTCCTGCATGGGTCCCTCGGACTCCACCCGGACCGCAATGACAAAGCTGGTGCGCTTGACACTGTCCCAGAACTCTGCCCCGATATACGCCACGGTGTGCCCCGGACGACGGTAGGCGTTTTCCCCTCGCTGCTTGGCGTGGACCGAACCCTGCAGGGTTCGTCCGCTCTTTTTGTTGCCCAGAGCATTGAAGTTGCGGTTGGTGGTAAGGCAGTAGCGGATGGCGTCCAGAATGGTGGTTTTACCCACGGCATTGACGCCGATCATGTAGGTAAGCCGGGCACAGTCGAAGGTAACGTTTTCAAAATTGTGCCAGTTGATGAGTTTCAGCCGTTTGAGTTCGATCATTCTTCTGCCTCCCCGGTGTCGTCGGCGCGTTCATACAGCCCCAGCTCGGTGCGGGTGCGTCCCGCTTCCGCTGCGGCGTCTGCCAGATCTGCATCCGGCAGTGCCAGCAGCACCGTGGGGAATACCTCAATGCGGCTGTTCAGTCCTGTGAGCCGCCCCACGGGACGTGCCAGGTTATACCGGCGCAGGGTGCGCATGAGGTTCTCCAGCGTTTTCTGGTCCAGCCGCCGGGGCAGGTTCATCTTCTGCAGCTCAGTCTGCACCTCTTCCACCGTCACCAGCACCTGATCTGCAGCGGCAAGGCTCTCCCGCTTTTGCAGGTACAGCAGCCGCAGCACCAGCAGCAGGATGCTCTCGTATTTCAGCAGCCGTGCCTGACTGCCCTCATGCCCGTTCACCAGCGCTGCCGCCTGCATGGGTGCCGGGTACAGCACCACGTTATAGCCCAGCGGGCGGAACACGGCACGGACCTCCGACAGGTGGTCCTGCACATAGAGGTACTTTGCCCGCTGATCCTCCACGCCGCCCAGCACAAAGCAGTGGTTCAGCAGGTAGTTTGCGGTCTCTTCCAGCATATCAATGGTTGCCATCTGTATCTTCCTCCTTACGGCGGGTCAGGATGAAATCCTCAAAGCGGAAACCGCCCCGTTCCACCCACTCCCCCGTGAGCTGAATATCGTAGTCCCGGTGGGGCGACTGGGAATAGGTGTGCAGTCCGATGATGCCCGTCATGTCTCCGGGGTACTCCTCCACCAGCACCGACGCCGCCACCCGGCTCCGTGCCGCCAGCGCATTCTGTGCCAGCAGGGAGACGTTCTCCTCGGTGACGGCAAGACGGGCGTAGTCCAGCAGCAGCTGTTGTTCTTTGCGGAGCTGCTCCGGGTCCAGTGTACCGCTCTGCACCGGCGCAAGGGGTTCGGCGGTCCGTGCCGCCGCCGGGGGGTAGAGGAACTTTTTCCCAAACACCGCCGCCGGGTACAGGTGCAGCCGCTTTGCCACCGGACCGTCATCCAGTTCAAAGAGCTGGTCCGGGGTGCGGATCTCCTCGGCGTAGCGGCGCAGCAGGGCGGTGACGCTGCCCTGACTGGACCGGTCGCTGAGGAGCAAAAACTGGGCACGCTGCACCGCACGCTTGCGGTAGCGGATGTGGCTGGCGTCGATCTCCCGGATCAGGCTGCTCATCTCTTCCAGCGCATCCCGCTGCTGCTGGATCAGCTCCCGCACCCGGGGTGCTGCCTCGCCGGGGGCGCAGCGCTCCACCCGGGCGTAATCCAGCGCAAGCCTTGGCAGGCAGTTTTCCTCGCAGCGATCCAGCCCTTCTTCCAGATAGGCACGGTAGTTGAACAGGTTGTCGCTGGTCTTGAACCGGTGGTATGCTGCCGCCACCACCTTTTCTTCGTACTGGTCAAAAAGCTCCAGCACCTCCTGCGGGGTGCGGTTCCGGGTGAGCCGGTCCATGTAGTGCCCGATGGACGCATTGAGGGCACGGAGAGACTGGTTCAGTGCCTCCAGATCCGCCGCCACCTCCCGCAGCACGTTCTCGTAGGGGCTTTTTTCTTCTTCCACCCCCTGCAGCAGCTGCCACGCCTTGTACAGCTTGCCGGTGTAGGTGACCACCCGGGGGTTCAGGATCTCTTCCAGTGCGTCCAGCAGAGGGGTGACCTCCGGCATAAAGGCAAGCTTTGCCTCCGACTCGTAGCTGCCGGGGATCTCCTCCAGCCAGCCGGTGCGGCGCAGCCGCAGCAGAAAGCCCACTGCCAGTGTGTGAGGGTCCCGGGTGGGCTGCTGCTCCTGATCTCCGGCGCCGTCGTCGTCCAGAGTCAGGGGCTTTGCCAGCGCCGCAAAATAATCCTCTCCCCGCCACACCGCCTCGGCACGGGAGATGCTGTAGTCCGCCGTGTGGCGGCACTCCTCCCAGAGCAAAAGCAGCAGCTCTGCATAAAAAGCCCGGTTGGGTCCCGCCAGCGGGCGGAACAGCCGGGGGGATACCAGTTCAAACAGCTGCATGGAAACGTCCTTTCTGTTCAGATGGAAATACACCCCTATTGTACCACAAAACCCGGTTGTTTGTCACAACCGGGCATAAAAAAGCCCCGGAGGGCAGCCTTGCGGCTACGCTCCGGGGGAAAGGATGAGGAATTTACTTGCCGTATTTGGGGTTCTTGATCTGGAATGCCACTGCCATGTAGCTGCGGCTGCCGTTGGTCTTGACCACGACGCCCAGCTTGGTCCAGCTGCTATCGCCCTTGATATTGACACCGGTATCCTCGAACTCTCTGCCGATCTCGGTCTGGACAGCATCCAGGAACGCCTTCAGCAGAGGACCATACTGATACTTTGCAGTCACGGTAACGGTCAGGTACTGCTCCTGCCTGCCTTCCACACGGACCTTGCCAAAGAGCTCTGCACCAAAGAAATTGATGCTTGCCTTCATGTCCTCGTCCAGATACCCCTCCGCGACCTTCTGCAGAGCCGGGTCGTTATTCGACACAGTAGCTGCTGCCTGATTGCCGCCAGCAAGCCTATTAAATACTTTTTCAGTTTTCTGGGCATCCGTCTCACCTGCACCGGAGCCACCGCAAGCGGTGAGCATCAGCAGAGCCATGGCACCTGCCAGAAACAGTGCTACAAACTTTTTCAGATTTTTCATAGGATATCCCTCCTGTCAGTTCTGTTTGTGGGTATCTTTCTTTGTTCCGAAAGCTTCTCCCACGCTGTGGGCGCTCTCTCTGACCCGATTATATCCGACTCCTGTTGGTTTTGTCAAGTGTGAAGATAGCCAAATAATCCCTGTGCTTTTCGTGAATAAAGTACGAAAACAAGCAATATTTGTTGCGCATTTGTTGCTCTTGTTCCGGACTTAGCAAAGGTTCTTTGCCAGCCTTTTCCCCTGCCGCCCTTTTTGCCCCAGACACTGTATTTTGGGGGCGTACAGCGGCGGTTAAATTTGGACATATGTTGTGTTCCGTGCCACGCAAAGTCCAGCCTTCCGCCGTGGATGTCACAAATTTTCCACGCAGCTCCCGATTTTTTTGCATTTTTTACACAATTTCACCACCTTTGGGCGGTAAAATAAGGTCATAAAATAAAAGAAAAGGATGACCATACCCATGCAGCACTGTTCTGCCCGGGCGGCACAGCGGTTTGCGGCAGCAGTGCTTGCGCTGGTACTTCTGTTTGCCTCTGCCGCTCCCTGCGCCCATGCCGCCTCCCTTGAAGAGACCCACGGCATCCGGCTGTTATCGTTTGACCACAGCCAGATCCTTTCCATCGGCAACCAGACCTCCGGCAAATGCAGCTGGTTTGCTCTGCGCTACGCCCGCACCATTCTGGACGGCAAGATCTCTTCCGGCAGCGGTATGTGGTCCAACGGCGCCGTGTGGTCCGCCGGTGGCTACTACGGCTATTCCGGCAGCCGGGCAGAGTGTCTGCAGACCCTGTACAACCAGCTTTGCGCCGGGAACCCGGTCATCGTACATCTTAAAAATACCACGGTCAGCGGGGTGTCCCGGCACACCAACCGCACCTCCACCTATGAATACCACCTGACCGGCTCCGGCTGGCAGCAGGTGAACTACCCCCACATTGCCACCAGTTCCACCTACGGGCACTGGGTGTGTGTGGTGGGCATGGACCCCGCCGCCGACCCGCAAAACCTGAAGGAAAGCGATTTCTACGCCCTTGACCCGGCACGGGTCACGGCAAACGGCAGGCTGGCAGTGACCCGTCTGCTGGACAACACCCTCTGGACCGAAAACTCTCCCTTAAAAATTGCAGGCTGATTCATTATAAAAGCAGGAGCGGCTGGCATTTTCGCCAGCCGCTCCTGCTTTTGTTTTTAGTAGCCCCGCACCGAGAAGCCTCGCTCCCACGGATCCGGGGGCAGGTCTTTCTGCCGGATATCGGTGATCTGGATGTAGTCGCTTTTCTGGATCAGGGCAAAGAGCTTCAGGAACTTGTCCGGGTCTCCCTGCACTTCCAGCGTCACGGTGCCATCGTCCTCGTTCTGCACCCAGCCGGTAAGCTCCAGCGTCTGGGCGGCATACCGTGCCCGGTAGCGGAAGCCCACTCCCTGCACCTGCCCGCAGATGGAATAGCGCCGCCGCACCGTACCCTCCGGCAGCACCGGCGGAGTACGGTCCTTCTGTTTCAGAAAATCAAACACCTTGTGTTCCCCCTTTGAGGGGAAAGATATCCTGCGCCGGGCGCAGCACATTCTTTCCATTACAGTTCCTGATATGCCGCCATAAGGGCGGGGATGAACTGCTTTTTGCGGCTCACCACGCCCGGCAATGTCCAGCTGCCGTCCTCCGTGGGTTGGGTATCAAAACCTTCTGCCAGTACTTCCCCTGCATAGCGCCCGGTGCAGATGACCACGCTCTCTTCCTTGGGCACATCGGTGAGCAGGACGTACAGGTCCTCCACGTTCTGCTTGTTCCGTGCCTCCTCCAGGTAGGGATTCAGCAGCTTTTCTGCCCCGTAAAGGTTCTTGCGGGTCATGTAGCTGCCCTGCGCCACCCCAAAACGGATATCGCCGCACATGAACACCTTAAAGTCCTGCAGGAACACTTCCTCGGCGGTCTTGCCGTCCAGCCGCTCTCCTGCCTCGAACATCTCGTTGGCAAACTCCTCAATGTCCACCCCGGCGATCTTTGCCAGCCGCTTGGCGGTGTTTACATCCACGGGGGTGCAGGTGGGGCTGCGGAAGGCAAGCGTGTCGGACAGGATGGCGCCCAGCAGCAGACCGGCGGTCTGCTGGGGGATCTCCACCCCGTTTTCATCGTACATCTGGGTGACGATGGTGGCGGTACAGCCCACCGGCTGGTTGCGGAAATACACCGGTCCGCTGGTCTCCAGACTGCCGATGCGGTGATGGTCGATGATCTCCAGGATCTCCGCCTGTTCAAAACCCTCCACTGCCTGGGTCGCCTCGTTGTGGTCCACCAGAATGATCCGGCGCTTGCGGAGGTTGATGATGTTCCGGCGGCTGATCATACCGCAGTATTTGCCCTCTTCGTCCAGAATGGGGAAATAGCGGTGACGCACCTTTGCCATGACCCGGGTCACATCCGCCACCGGGGTCACGAGGGTGAATTTGATGATGTCCTGCCGGGTCATGTAATAGGAGATGGGGGCGCACTGGCTGATGAGCTTACCGGCTGCGTAGGTGTCGCAGGGGGCGGTCATGATCGCCACCCCGGTCTCCTCTGCAATGCGCTGGATGGTGCGTCCCACCTTTGCCCCGTTGCAGATGATAATGAGAGAGGCTTCCTTTTCGATGGCACACAGCTGGCTCTCGTAGCGGTTGGTGAGGATGACGATATCCCCTTTTTCCATGCTGTTTTCCAGCATTTCCGGGGTGGCGGTGCCAATGCGGATGTGCCCGGTGGTGCATGCAGCGTCCTCGCTGCCCACCACCATGGTCGCCCCCAGCGTCTCCAGAATGTTCCGGTAGCTGGTGCAGCTCTTGGCAAGGATGCCGGTATCAAAAAGGTCCATGTTGGCAGTGGCGATATCCTTGACCGTAATGACGCCTTCCAGCTCGTTATCCGGGTCGGTCACCGGCAGAGTGTCGATCTTCTGGTCCCGCATGACCTCCCACGCCTTCCGCAGACTGGTGGAGCCGGGGATCCCCGGGATCTCACGGTAATCCACGTCCCGGATCTTGGGGTTTACATCGGTACACATCCGGGGCGGCGTGACCCCAAACTTTTTCAGGACGAACTCGGTCTCCTGATTCATCTTTCCGGCTCTGCGCGCCTCGCAGACCAGATCGCTGGTCTTGTTTTTCAGCTCTGCATAGGCGATCGCCGAGCAGATGGAGTCGGTATCCGGATTCCGATGTCCGATGACCACTACCTTGTGGGCTGCTTTGGGCATAAATTCTCCCCCTTTATATGGGTCTTACCTTTTATCATTCGTATCATTTTCTCCCGCTGCGCTCCTGCACTGCAGCAGCAGGTTCCAGGATTATTCTAACACAATTTTCTGCAGCGGTAAAGCAGAACGGCTGCGGCAGTGCGGCGTATTTCCCCGGCAATTTCCGCCGCCCTTGGCAAAGACTTTGCCTGAGCGTCCAGCTTTTTTGATTTTTTGAATTTTTTATTGTACACATTACTTGTAATTCCGGTACATCCGCTGTATGATAAGGGTATCGTACTTTTTTACAGGATGTGGAGGAAAAACATGTCATCGACCAAAGCCCGGTCCGCCCCGCTGTTTACCCGACAGCAGCTCATTGCCCTTCTGCTGCCGCTCATTGCCGAGCAGACTCTGAACGTTACCATCGGTCTTGCTGACACCCTGATGGTCTCCTCGGTGGGCGAAGCCGCCGTCTCCGGCGTCAGTCTGGTGGACACCTTTAATACCCTGCTGATCCAGATCATGAGCGCTCTTGCCACCGGCGGCGCTGTGGTCACCAGCCAGTACATCGGACACCGGGAGCCTAAAAACGCCCGTGCCGCTGCGGCGCAGATCCTGTTCATCCTTTCCAGCCTCAGCTGCCTGGTCGCCGCCATTGTGGTGGTGGGGCGCCACGGCATCCTGCGGGGCATCTTTGGTTCCATTGACGCCGACGTCATGCACTACGCCGAGACCTACTTTTTGCTCTCTGCCCTGAGCTACCCCTTCATCGGTCTGTACAACGCCGGTGCCGCCCTGTTCCGGGCGCAGGGCAACAGCAAGATCAGCATGCTGTCCAGCCTTGTGATGAACGTGGTGAACATCGGCGGCAACGCCATCCTGATCTTCGGCTTTGGCATGGGGGTCATGGGCGCTGCTCTGGCAAGCCTTGTTTCCCGGATGGTGGCGTGCTTTGCGGTACTGTACCTGCTGCAGAAGCCCCAATGCCCGCTGCGGGTGGAGGGACTGCAGGCGCTGCGCCCGGACGGTGCACTGATCCGGCGCATCCTCCGCATCGGCATCCCTGCCGGCATCGAGAACGGAATGTTCCAGATCGGCAAGCTGTCGGTGTCCAGCCTGACCTCCACCCTGGGCACCGCCGCCATTGCGGCAAACGCCGTGGTCAACAGCACCACCACCTTCCTGAACGTGCCTGCCAACGCCGTGGGCATGGCGGCGCTGACGGTGGTGGGACAGTGCCTTGGTGCCGGCGAAAAGGAACAGGCGGTGGACTACTCCCGCCGCCTGCTGTTCCTTGCCTACTGCGGCGCATGGGCTTTGAACCTTACCGCCTTCTTCTTTGTCAACCAGTATGCGGTATCCCTGTTCCACCTCTCCGCCGAGGCGCAGACCATGGCACTGGAGGTGATGCGGTGGTTCAACATCGTATCCCTGTTCATCTGGCCTTCCAGCTTTACCCTGCCCAACATCCTCCGTGCCTCCGGCGACTCCCGGTTCACCATGAGTGTCAGCATCCTCTCCATGTGGGTGTTCCGGGTGGGCTTCTGCTACCTGTGGGTGCTGCAGTTCAACGGCGGGCTGCTGTCCATCTGGGTCGGCATGTATCTGGACTGGCTGTTCCGCTCCATCTGCTTTACCGCCCGGTTCGTCCGGGGAAAGTGGCTGGAACAGAACGTGATCTAAAAACACCGCCATCCGCATCTTTTACAGGGCAGTCGGACCCGCCGGTCCGGCTGCCCTGTTTTTTGCAGCCTCCATCCGCAGATCTGCCCCTCAAAAAATTTTTTTGGTGCAGGAAATGGCTTTTCTGATTCGTATTATAGGCAGAACGACCCTTTTTCCTCCCCGATATTTACGCAGATTCTACAAATATTTTGTGGGAGTTTTGACAAAGTTGTCATTTTTCCTTCTTGTAATCGTCACAAAAGGGGCGTATAATTTTTTGATGCTAAGATTTTTTGCCATTTCGCAAAAAGGAGGCTGCTACTATGAAACGTGGCTGGTTTTCGCGCCATCCCATCTGCTTCATGGCGCTGTATTCGGTGCTGTATCTCACAGCTTTTGATTTTCTGGAAACACGGATCTCCATGCCGGAGATTTTGGTCCATTGCCGTCTGGACGATCTGATCCCCTTCTGCAAGTATGCCGTTGTGCCCTACTTTGCATGGTTTCTGTGGATCCCTTTTACCCTGTTCTTTCTGCTGTGGAAAGCTCCCCGGGAGGACTTCTGGCGGCTGTGCCTGCCCCTGTTCGCCGGCATGACCATTGCACTGGCATGTTACGTCATCCTGCCCACCGGGCTTGCCCTGCGTCCCTACTACGTCCCGGGCAATGACATCTTTGCCCGGGTGGTGCGGTTCCTGTACCGCGCCGACACCGCCACCAACGTCTGCCCGTCCATCCATGTGCTGAACTCGGTGACATTGCTGCTGGCGTACTACCGCTGCCCCATCTTCACCCAGCCCGGACGCCGCTGGATGCGTCCTGCCGCTGCGGTGCTCTGCCTTTCCATCGTGTGCTCCACCGTGCTGCTGAAGCAGCACAGCTGCATCGACGTGGTGCTGGGAGCGCTGCTTGCTTTGGTCCTTGACTCCATGTTCACCCGTGCCGCCGAGCGCAGCCAGCTGCCTCAGGTGCGCAAGGCATGATCTGCAACAACAAAAACGAGGGATGACCCTTTTTCGGCGTCATCCCTCGTTTTTTATTCAGAACAGCCCCTCCGGCAGGCAGATATCGGTCTTGGGGACTTTTGTCCATGCAAAGTCTTTTATGAGGCTCTCCGGGGTCCGGGGCGCAGGTTCCGGCTGGAGACCGTAGGCAAAGGCAAGCTTTCCCACGATCTCCTGCGGGGTATACTTCTCCCGCAGGTTTTCCAGACTCTGGTCGCCGTCCCGCTTGGACAGCCGCCGCCCGTCCGGGGCAAGCAGCAGCGGGCAGTGGGCAAACCGGGGTGCCGGCAGACCCAGCAGCCGGTACAGGTAGAGCTGCCGTGCCGTGGAGGACAGCAGGTCCGCCCCCCGCACCACTTCCGTGACCCCCATGCGGGCGTCATCCACCACCACCGCCAGCTGGTAGGCAAAGACCCCGTCTCCCCGGCGGAGGTAGAAATCCCCGCAGTCCCGCAGCAGGTTCTCGCTGTGGGGACCCATGCAGCCATCGGTAAAACGGATCACCTCGTCCGGCACCCGGACCCGGTATGCAGGGGCTTTGGTTTTGCTTTTTTCGGCGATCTGCTCCGGCGTAAGGTCCCGGCAGGTGCCGGGATAGATCACGTTGCCGTCGGAGGTGTGGGGTGCGCTTGCCGCATGGAGCTGGGCACGGGAGCAGAAACAGGGATACACCAGCCCTTTTTCCTGCAACTTTTTGTAGCTGGCAGTATAGATGTCCCCGCACTCGCTCTGGTAATAGGGTCCGTTGGGTCCGCCGCTGCTGCCTCCCTCGTCCCAGAACAGCCCCAGCCACGCCAGATCCTGCTCCAGCTGTTGGGCGTAGATCCGGGGGCAGCGCTCTGCGTCCAGATCCTCAATGCGCAGCACGATGGACCCGCCCTGACTTTTTGCACTGAGCCATGCCAGCAGGCTGCACGCCAGATTGCCCAGATGCAGCCTGCCGCTGGGACTGGGGGCAAAACGCCCCTTTGTGGAAAAAGTCTCGTTTGCCATGATGGATGCTCCTTTTTTCGTTTATACGTCCCTCATTATAATAGCTCCTCCGCCAAAGGTCAACAAAGCTCCGGCATCTTCAGCTGCTGCCACAGCGCCTGACACACTGCCTGCGCCTGCAGACCCCAGACGATCTGCACCCGGTCTCCCCGCTTCACAAAACCCTTGTGGGACAGGGTGCCCAGCAATGCTTCGTCCAGCTTTTCCGGCTCCCATAGGGCGATGCGCAGCCGGGTGAAGCAGTGGTCCAGCTCCCGGATGTTTTCTGCCCCTCCCAGTGCGCGCAGGAGCTTTTCCAGCTCCTCCGGGTCCGGCAGTTCCGCCTGCTTTTCCTCCCGCGGCGGAGCGGCACGCCCCGGGGTGGGCAGGTCCAGCGCACGGATCAGCACCGTGAACACTACAAAGTAGACCACCATCTCACACAGCGCCAGCAGGTAGAGCACCGGGTACCGGGTCCGGTCCGCCCCGGCGGTCAGGTTCATCAGCAGGGAGCTGATGAGGTTTGACGTAAAACCGGTAACGTGGAACCGGTCCAGCAGTACCACAAAGCTGCCGGCAATGATCCCGTGTGCCGCCCACAGCACCGGAGCGGTAAAGCAGAACAGAAAGTCCATGGGCTCGGTGATGGAGGCAAGGGAGGCGGTAAGCACCAGAGGGATCAGCATGGCGGCAGTGCTGCGGCGGTTCTCCTTCCGGGCGCAGAAGATAAAGGCGGCGGCGATGCCAAAATACCCAAAGGTCTTGGTAAAGCCGGTGTACATCCACACCACACTGTGGGAAAAGGGCAGATCCTTGGCGTACTCGGTCATCAGCACCGCATATGCCCCGGTGCTGGTGACCCCATCCACGGTGATGCTGCCGCCCAGTGCGGTGAACTGGAAGGGGGCGTACACCAGATGGTGCAGCCCGGTGGGGATCAGCAGCCGCTCCAGACAGCCATAGAGGAACAACCCTCCGCTGCCGGAGTCTGCCATCCAGCCCGTAAGAGCAGAGATGGCGTGCTGCACCGGCGGCATAAAATAGCAGCTGCCCCAGCCCAGTGCCATGGCAAATGCCGCCGAGCATACAAAGGACCACCGCACCCCGGAATAGAGCTGGGACACCACACCCCGGAACTGCACCCCGCAGGTGCGGTTATAGATCCAGCTCACCGCCAGCCCCAGCAGGATGCCGCCCAGCGCTCCCATATCCACGGTCTGGACCCCCAGGATCTGGGTCTGCCCGGTGCCGTAGAGCCCCAGCGTCCCGGCAGACTCTGCCAGAGCACCCTGTGCCGCAAGCCCCACATGCCCTGCCATCAGATACACCATAAAGCTCATAAGGGCGATCAGCACCACCTGCTGCTTTTCCCGCTTTGCTGCCACAGCGGCAATGCCTACGCACAGCAGCAGACCGATGTTCTGCACCAGCAGCATCATGCAGCCGTACAGCAGCTTTCCCAGCTGCTGCACCGGGGCGCAGTCCAGCACCGGCAGCACCCGGCGCAGCCCGCTGCCGGTAAGCAGCGCCCCCACCGACAGCAGCATACCTGCCACCGAAAAATAGCTCAGGGGGGTGATCATTGCCCGGGAAAAGGTCTCCAGCCCATTCAGGACCTTTTTCTTCATCTTCCCATCCTCCTCATTCCTCGGGTCGCCGCAAGACGTTGCAGCCCCTCTGTCTGTAGTCAACCGCCTTGCGCCGGAAATGTCAATGCGGCAAAGCTCCTAATTTTGCCGCCCGGATTTGTGCAGCCTGTACAGCACCACTTGAAATTCGTCTCCCCTCCGCTGATTGACAACCGCCCCCGGGAACATTATACTAAAGCTGTACCCTTCCGGTGTTTCCGGCGGTTTTTTACGAACATACAAGGAGGTCCTTCCTTATGAAACACACTCGTATTCTTTCTCTGGTGCTCTGCACCGCCTTGGTGTGCGGCTTGCTGGCAGGCTGCACCGGCGGCAGCTCCGGCGACTCCGCCTCCCACAGCACCTCCTCCGGCAGCACCGCTTCTTCGGTCCCGCTGCCCGACTCCACCACTCAGGCAAACACCGGCAGCCTTCTGCCCGGCAGTTTTGACGAGAACTCCGTCTCCTCTCTGGACAGCATCTCCGACGCCTTTGCCCCCTGTCTGGGCTGGGGTCCCGGGGTGTCCGGCTGCTCTTTAAAGTCGGTCATTGCGGCGGCATCCCTGCTGCACTGGGCAGAGCAGGCACACCTTTCTGCCCGCAGCTCCGAGGAGATCCAGGACGCCTTCTACGGCTGGTTCAACGCCCTTTCCGCCGTCGATCAGGAAAACTTTGCAGAGGCATGGACCATGATCGAACCTGCAGCGCTGGACCTGCTCAGCGACAAGGACAGCATGACCGACCTGATCTCCGACGCAGGACTGGACCCGGATACCCTGCCGGGCTGCACCCTGAAGAACTGGCAGGCACTGCAGAACGTGCTGGACCAGCGTGTGCCGGAGGCACAGGGCGAATTCTGATAACCAAAAAACGGGCTGCTGCGCATCTGCGCAGCAGCCCGTTTGCTTTACACTTTTTTCAGCACATACTGGCGGGTGCCCATGCCGACCTTTTCTGCCTGCTCAAGGGTCGCCTTCCACTCGATGTTGGGGTTGGAATCCTTAAAGTTGTCGTGGTGGCAGTTCCAGCCCGGCTTTGCAAGGTTTGCGCTCAGCTGGCTGTTGGGCAGCGGAGCAGCGTTCAGGCAGGCGTCCGCACATGCCTGATCCAGCGCCACCGGGTCAAAGGAGGCAAAGATACCGATATCCGGCAGGATAGGGGCATCGTTCTCCCCGTGGCAGTCGCAGTTGGGGCTGATGTCCTGCACCAGCGAAATGTGGAAGCAGGGACGACCGGCGCAGACGGCAGCGGCATACTCCGCCATCTTCCGGTCCAGCTCCTCGTTGGCACAGTCGTTGGGGGAATACACGGCGTCAAAGCTGCAGGCACCGATGCAGCGACCGCAGCCCTTGCACTTGTCGTAGTCGATGACCGCCTTGTTGTTGCTGTCGTAGGTGATGGCGTCGGAGCCGCACTCCTTGGCGCAGCGGTGGCAGCCCCGGCACAGCTCCTGCTGGATGGCAGGCTTACCGGCGGCGTGCTGCTCCATCTTGCCGGCGCGGGAACCGCAGCCCATGCCGATGTTCTTGATGGCACCGCCAAAGCCGGTGGATTCGTGTCCCTTGAAGTGGGTCAGGCTGATGAACACATCGGCGTCCATCACCGCACGACCGATCTTGGCGGTCTTGCAGTACTCACCCCCCGGCACCGGCACTTCCACTTCATCGGTACCCCGCAGACCATCTGCAATAATGACCTGACAGCCGGTGGTCATAGGCCAAAAGCCGTTGAGCTGGGCGCAGGTCAGATGTTCCAGCGCATTCTTGCGGCTGCCGGGATACAGGGTGTTGCAGTCGGTGAGGAAGGGCATCCCCCCCTGCTCCTTGCACAGATCCGCCACCACCTTGGCGTAGTTGGGACGCAGGAAAGCCAGATTGCCCAGCTCTCCAAAGTGCATCTTGATGGCAACGAACTTGCCCTCCATATCAATGTCCTTGATGCCCGCCGCAATGCAGACCCGGCGCAGCTTGTCCAGCAGGCTGGTGCCCACCGGGCAGCGGAAATCCGTATAGTATACCTTGGAAGCTTCCATTGTAGTTCCTCCCTTGTTTCTGCTCTCTTGTGCGGCATGGTCTGCCGCAGATACTCTCTTTTTTCAGTATAACACAACCGGGCAGGCACTGCAAACAGAAAAGCCGCCGCAGGGGTGCCCCTGCGGCGGCTCTGTGCCGTTTGTGTCCTTTTATACTCCCGTCATATGAATTTGCCCTCACAGGACCCCCGGTGCAAGCCTTTTTAGAGACAAAAAAGCACCGGAAGATCCCAAGACCTTCCGGTGCTCTGAAATTTAAAGTTCTTACACCAGCGCTGTGATGGCGGCGACTGCCAGCACCACTGCGCCCAGGGCAATGCGGTACACGCCAAAGAACTTGAAGTTATGGCGCTTGACGTAGTCCATCAGGAAACGGATGGCTGCCAGACTCACTGCAAATGCCACGATGCAGCCCACCACCAGCACTGCCACCTCGGTGCCGGAGATCGCCACGCCGGAGACGGCAAACTTGATCACCTTCAGCAGGGATGCTCCTGCCATGACCGGGATCGCCAGATAGAAGGTGAACTCTGCCACGCAGGCACGGGACAGACCCAGCAGCAAGCCGCCTACGATGGTGGCACCGGAGCGGGAGGTGCCGGGGATGATCGCCAGCATCTGCCACACGCCGATGAGCAGCGCATCCCGGTAATTGATCTGTTCCAGCCGGGTGATGCGGGGGGCAATGCGGCGGTTCTCGATCACAAGGAACAGGACACCGTACAGGATCAGCATTGCCGCCACGGTGATGTAATTGTAGAAGTGGTCCTCCATCCAGTCGTCCAGCGGGCTGATGACCAGCACCGGCAGGGTGGCTGCCACCACCTTGAACCACAGGTTCCAGACACTGGGCTTGGAGATGACCTTGCCCTGCCGCAGCCCAAAGGGCCAGAGTTTATTCCAGAACAGCACCACCACCGCCAGGATGGCACCCAGCTGGATCACCACCCGGAACATGGACATGAACTCCTCGGTTGCGTTAAACTTTACCACCTGCTCCAGCAGGATCATATGACCGGTGGACGAGATGGGCAGCCACTCGGTGATGCCCTCCACGATGCCCATCAGGATCGCTTTGATGATTTCCCAGAACGTAGAAGATCCCTCCTCCTTGCACACAGGGTGTGCAGGTATTGTTTTTCCTGTCCAGTATACCATACTATGTGCCCCTGCGCACGGGGAATGCAAAAATTTTGCTTTGCCGGTTGTATTTATCTGCAAACTCAAATGTGGTATACTGGACCAAAGCTCTGTAACACTATAGACAACGAGGTGAGCATCCCATGAATATTCTTGTGATCGGCTGCGATCAGGTGGGCGCAGCCCTTATCCGGGACCTTGAACATATCGGTCACGACATTTCCCTGATCGAGCGGGACCCGGAGCAGCTCAAGCGGCTGGAAGCATTTGACGACTATACCTTTGGCGGCACAGCTCTGGTGGGAGACCCCACCGACCCGGACATCCTGCGCCGGGGCGGTGTGGAAAACTGCGACGCCGTCGCTGCGGTCAGCGAGGACGACTCGCTGAACCTGATGGCGGCGCAGATCGCCAAAAACATTTTCCAGCGGGAAAAGGTCATCTGCCGGGTGTCGGACCCCCATCTGCAGATCCTGTACCACAAGGCATACGGACTGGAGACCATCTGTCCCACCGTCCTGACGGAACAGGCGGTGTTCCGGGCACTTTCCAAGTAAAACGGTTTGTTTTTGATTCCGCCGTGTATAAAGAGGTAGTAATATGAAAGTTTGTATTGCCGGTGGCGGCAAAGTGGGGATGTATCTGGCGCAGAGTCTCCTTGCACATCGCCACAAAGTCACCATCATCGAACCCCAGGAGGCGCTGTGCCGCTCTCTGGCGGACACGCTGGACATCCCGGTGATCTGCGGCGACTCGGTGAGCTTTGACACCCTGCGCACCGCCGATGTGGCAAGCTGCGACGCCTTTGTGGCGGTGACCGGCACCGACGAGGACAACCTTGTGGCATGTCAGATCGCCAAGCGGGAGTTTGGGGTAGACCGCACTGTGGCACGTGCCTCCAACCCCAAGAACCGGGAACTGCTCCACACCCTTGGCGTGGATACGGTGGTCTGCGGCACCGACAACCTGAGCCACATTCTGGAGCGAGAGATCGAGACCGACACCATCCGCCAGCTGCTTTCGCTGGGCGGCGGCACCGCCAGTCTCAACGAGATCCTGCTGCCGGAAAACTTCAAGTTTGCCGGGCACGCCCTGAAGGACATCCCCATGCCCGGAGATGCCATTCTGGTCAGCATCACCCGGGACACCGAGTTCATCATCCCCCACGGCAACACCACCCTGCTGCCCTGGGACCGCATCCTCTGCCTGACCCAGGACGACACCCTGCATCTGCTGACGGATGCGTGGGGTCTCACCGACAAATGACCGAGTATGAACTGCTGCGCACTGCGCTGATCATTCCGCCCCGGGCACGGAGTGTGCTGTGCTTCTGGGCGGCGCTGCCCGGTGTGGTCTGTGCCCCCTTTATATTCTGGCAGAGCCTCCATGCCGGCATTCTCTTCTGCCTTCTGTGGGCAGGGGCAGTGTTTGCGCTGCGGATCCGCACCTGCAGCTTTACCGCTGCCCTCAGCCCCCGGAACCTTACGGTCCACGCCGGGGTGGCATTTCCGGTCACAAGGCAGATCCCCCGGCGTGCCGTCACCGGCGTTCACCTGCTGCGCACTCCTCTGCTGTGGCTGGCAGGGGCAAGCGTGCTGGTGATCCGCTGTCCCGGCGGACATCTGCTGCTGCCCGGCGTTCCGGCGGTGCAGGCAGACGCCCTTGCCGCTATCCTGACGGAGGAGCCCTCATGACCGCCGAAAAGCGGTTCCACCCCTTTGCAGCCCTGCACATCCTGCGCAAGACCATTCTGGTCTACCTGCTGCCTCTGGTGCAGGTGCTGTTCGGGCGGAACTGGGACGCTCTCCGTGCCGCCCTTTTGCAGGCGCTTGCTCTTTTTGCCCTGCTCTCTCTCATTAGCTGGGCGGTGCTCCACGCCAGCCGCTGGCAGCTGGACGACAAAGGAGACCTGCTGGTGCGGTGGCGGCTGGGGCTGCGGCTGGACCGGACCCTCCGGGTCGGTGCGGTGGCAGCCCTGACCATAGACCGGCCTCTGCTGCACCGCTTTGCGGGGGCAAGCCGGATAAAGCTGTATCCCGCCGGGCAGAGCCGTCCCATGACCTTATACCTCACCCGGCAGGACGCCGCATGGCTGGCAGACCGTCTTTTGCCGGTGGAACAGCCCTCTTTCCACAAGCCCCGGGGCGGCGAAAAGCTTGCCCTTGCGGTGCTGGGGGCAAACGGACTTTCCACCCTTGCCCTGCTTGCCCTTGCGGTGCGCCAGAGCCGCTCTTACGCCCCGGACGCCCAGACCCTTGCCTTTGCCCATCTGAGCCAGCTTGCCGCCTTTGCGTCACGGTGGCTGCCCATGAGCACGGCGTGGCTGCTGGTGCTGGGCTGCGCTCTGGCAGGAGCAAGCTTTGCCCGCAGCGGAGCGCAGGTGGCGCACTACATCGTCTGGGGCACCGACACCCAGCTGGGCAGCCGGGGCGGGCTGCTGCGTCAGTATGAGATGCGGCTGTGCCGCCGGGAGCTGAACTATGCAGATGTCCGCCGCTCCCCCATCACCTGGGCGCTGCACTACTGCCCGGTCTTTGTCACCGCAGGCAGCTGCAAGCCGGAGCTGCCGCTGTTTGTGTGGCGGGAGGGCACCGACCTTTTGCAGGAGCTGCTGCCGGACATTGCCCTGCCCCCGGATGCAGCACCGGACATCTGCCGCCGCAGTCTGATATTTTTTCTGCCCTCCGGCATCCCGCTGGGGCTGTGCCTGCTGCTGACCGCCGTTTCCCGCTATACCCTGCCTGCCCTGACGGTCCCTCTGCTGATCCCCACCGGGGTGTTTGCCGCCCTGTGTGCCGCTGCAGGGGTAGGATACCGCCGGGAGGGGGTCTGGCTCCGAAACGGGCAGCTGACCCTGCGCCGGCAGCACCGGTTCCACCTGCACTGCGTGTGTGCCCTTCACCCGGACCTGTGCCTGACAGCGGCACAATCTCCCTGGGCGGTGGCGGCACAGCGCACCAACCTGACCCTGAGCTTTCCCGGCAGGCTCCGCTTTAAAGTGCGCAGCGTTGCCTGGAGCGAACTGGAGTTTATGTAATAAGGAGTCTTTTTTTGTGATCAGAACAGTATTATTTGATTTGGATGGCACCCTGCTGAACACCATCGACGACCTTGCAGACGCCGGCAACTGGGTATGCCGGCAGAATGGCTGGGATACCTTTACGGTAGAGCAGTTCAAACACATGGTAGGCAACGGCATCCCCAAGCTGGTGGAGCGGTTCTCCCCGGAGCAGGCACGGACGCCCGGGCAGTTGGAGGCGACTCTGGCACAGTTCACCGCCCGGTACGACGCCCACAAGGAGGACAAGACCGCCCCCTATCCCGGCATCCCGGAGCTGCTGGACAAACTCACCGCTGCCGGCATCCAGTGCGCCGTATTTTCCAACAAGGCAGACCCCCTGTGCGGCAAGATCATCCAGCACTATTTTGGTTCCGGACGCTTTGCCGCTGTCCGGGGCAACCGCCCCGGGGTGCCCACCAAGCCCGATCCCACCGGACTGTACCAGTTGATGGACCAGATCGGCGCAGACCCCGCTGCCACCCTCTTTGTGGGGGACAGTGACGTGGACATCCTTACAGGACACAACGCCGGTCTGCCTGCCATGGGCGCATTGTGGGGCTTCCGGGGCAGAGCAGAACTCACCGCCGCCGGAGCCGACGCTCTTGCCGCCGTGCCGGAGGATATCTTTGCGTATATCCAGCAGCAAAACGGGTGACCCTTCCTCCGGAGCGCCGGAAAGGATCCGTACATAGAACAACGCCGGGAGATCTGAGAGACCTCCCGGCGTTGCCTTTTTAATAGAAGGGTTTCGTCCTGTTCCAGCTCCGCTGCAATTCCGTACGGGTCCAATAAGATCCCGTTCCGGCGGCAGCACCCCCATTACACAGTACCCTGCGGTTGACACCCGCGGACTAATCAAAGCCCCACCGGGGCTTTGATTGCGGTGCTGCGCACCGCCGTCCTGTCCCGGGTTGTGGTTCCCAGCGTCTGCTTCGCGCCTTGGGCGGCTCTCGCAGCCTGCTGACCACTGCCCCAGCTCCGCTTCCCTGTTTCTGCCGCTGGCGGCGGTCAGCTCCGCTGCAATTCCCTACGGGTCATATAAAAAAATCCCTGATCCTAAGATCAGGGATTTTATTCATGACCCGTACGGGAATCGAACCCATGTTACAGCCGTGAAAGGGCCGTGTCTTAACCGCTTGACCAACGGGCCTTACAAATACAGAGCTTCGCTAAAACCTCCGACTTCCATCGTCCACTATTGCGAACGACCGTCCCCCTTATCTTAGCGAAACTCTGTAGAGTGGTAGCGGTAACTGGATTTGAACCGGTGACACTTCGGGTATGAACCGAATGCTCTAGCCAACTGAGCTATACCGCCATATTTTGTTTGCACCTGAACGGTGCTTTATTATTATATCCATACCGGGGCATTTTGTCAACACATATTTTCAAAAAATTTATTTTTTCTTTCAGCTTCTCTTTTCCCCCTTCGGAAAAGGCAAAAAAGGTCCCGCCCTCCGTATCTCGGAAAGCGGGACCTTTTCAACATTTTATTAAGTTCCTGTGGAAAGACAGGTCCGGTCTCAGTCCTTCTTGTTGGTGGGGACCATGACTTCCAGACCGCCCATGTAGGGCTGCAGCACCTTGGGGATGGTGACACTGCCGTCTGCCTGCAGATGGTTCTCCAGGAAGGCGATGAGCATACGGGGAGGTGCCACGCAGGTGTTGTTCAGGGTGTGTGCCAGGTAGGTCTTGCCGTCCTTGCCCTTGATGCGGATGTGCAGGCGGCGTGCCTGTGCATCGCCCAGGTTGGAGCAGGAGCAGACCTCAAAGTACTTCTGCTGGCGGGGGCTCCATGCCTCGATGTCGCAGCTCTTGACCTTCAGGTCAGCCAGGTCGCCGGAGCAGCAGTTCAGCTGACGCACCGGGATCTCCATGCTGCGGAACAGCTCCACAGACATCTGCCACAGCTTCTCGTACCACTCTGCGCTCTCCTCGGGACGGCAGACCACGATCATCTCCTGCTTCTCGAACTGGTGGATGCGGTAGATGCCGCGCTCCTCGATGCCGTGGGCGCCCTTCTCCTTGCGGAAGCAGGGGCTGTAGGAGGTGAGGGTCAGGGGCATCTTGCTCTCGTCCAGAGTCTGATCGATGAAGCGACCGATCATGGTATGCTCACTGGTACCGATGAGGTACAGGTCCTCGCCCTCGATCTTGTACATCATGGCGTCCATCTCCGGGAAGGACATAACGCCCTGCACCACGTTGCCGTGCATCATAAAGGGAGGGATCACATAGGTAAAGCCCTTGCCGATCATAAAGTCACGGGCATAGGCAAGCACAGCCTCGTGGAGGCGTGCCACGTTGCCCAGCAGGTAGTAGAAACCGTTGCCGGCAACACGACCTGCTGCGTCCATGTCGATGCCGTCAAAGCTCTCCATGATCTCGGTGTGGTACGGGATGGGGAAATCCGGCACCACAGGCTCGCCAAAGCGCTGTGCTTCCACGTTGCAGCTGTCATCGGGACCGATGGGCACGCTGGGGTCAATCATCTGGGGGATGGTGTACATGATCTCCTGGATCCGGGCTGCCAGAGCTTCCTCTTCCTTCTCCAGCTCTGCCATCTTGTCGGCATCCGCCTTCACCGCCGCATTGTTGGCGTCGATCTGTGCCTGCAGCTGCGCCTTCTGTGCCTCATCGGTGCACTTCTTCAGCTGACCGAACAGAGGACCGTTTGCCTTGCTGAGCTTATTGCGTGCTGCCTTCAGTGCCTCCACTTCCTTCAGGGCTGCGCGGTACTGAGCATCCTTTTCAATGACCTCGTCCACCAGAGGGAGCTTTGCATCCTGAAACTTCTTCTTGATGTTCTCCTTGACGGCGTCCGGGTTCTCACGGACAAATTTGATATCAAGCATGATTTACTCTCCTTGCTTTATGTCGTTCGCACAGAGGATCTGCTCCCCTGCGCCGTTCAAAGACGGGGACCCCCGTCTTGGATCGCATGTTGTTTTCGGCTGCCGGGTCCCGGCGGCTCACACCTCGGTCCGGTACTGCCCCAGCAGGTTTGCAAAGGCGCGCAGCTGGTCGTCGGAGTAGAAATGGACGGTAAGTTTGCCCTTTCCGTCGTGATACGCCACATTTACCTCGCTGCCCAGCACCTGCTTGAGGCTCTCTTCCACTTCCACCGGGAAGGCGGAGCGGATGGGCGGTTCCGTCGGAGTCTTTGCCGGCTTCATCAGCTTTTTGCACAGCGCCTCGGTCTGACGGACGTTCAGCTGGTTGTCCGCCACCATCTGCGCCGCCTGCTCCTGCAGCTCCGGCGTGGGCAGACCCAGGATCACCTTGGCATGTCCCATGTTGATAAACCCGCTCTTCAGCAGCTCCAGCACCGTCTCCGGCAGGTTCAGCAGACGCAGGCTGTTTGCCAGTGCGCTGCGGCTCTTGCCCAGTTTCTGTGCCGCCTGCTCCTGGGTCAGGTCGCAGCGGACCATCAGTTCCCGGATGCCTGCCGCTTCTTCCACCGGGTCCAGATCTTCCCGCTGAAGGTTTTCCACCAGAGCCAGCTCCATTGCCTGCTCCTCGGTGACATCCTTCACCACCACCGGCACCTCGGTAAGCCCTGCCATCCGGCAGGCACGCCAGCGGCGCTCGCCTGCCACGATGGTGTAGCCGTTCAGCCCCCGGGGGCGCACGGCGATGGGCTGCAGCAGACCATGCTCTGCAATGCTCGCTGCCAGCTCCCCCAGTGCCTCCTGTTCAAAGGTCTTGCGGGGCTGGTCCGGGTCCGGTTCGATCTCACGCAGGGGCAGGGTCTCGATCTTTGCATCGGAGTCAAAACTCGGTGCTGCATCCTCAAAAAGACTTTCCAGCCCTCGCCCCAGTCCTCCTTTTCCTTTAGCCATGTAACTTCCCCCTGTGTGCTTTAGTCTTCCAGTGCGTTTTTCTGCGGTGCCGGTGCGGTCTTTGCCCGTGCACGGGACTTTTTAGGCTCGTGGGGACGGTTGTTCTTCACAAACTCGATCGCCAGATCCATGTACGCCTCGCTTCCCTTGCCCTTGGGCTCATAGAAGTTGATGGGCTGCCCGTAGCTGGGCGCCTCCGAGATGCGGATCGAACGAGGAATCGTGGTTTTATACACCTTGGAGCCAAAGTACTTCTGCACCTGCTCCACCACCTGCACCGTCAGGTTGTACCGCAGCGAGAACATGGTAAACACCACACCCTCGATATCCAGATAGGAATTGTACTTTTTGCGGATGGTCTTGAGGGTGCTGATCAGCTCCGACAGACCTTCCAGTGCGTAATACTCGCACTGGACCGGGATCAGCACACTGTCACAGGCGCTGAGACCGTTGAGGGTCAGCAGGTCCAGACTGGGCGGGCAGTCAATAAAGATGAAGTCGTAGTCCTTCTGCACCTCTGCCAGTGCCTTCCGCAGACGGCTTTCCCGTCCGGGCAGATCGATCATCTCAAGGCTTGCACCGGCAAGGCGGGTGTTAGAACCAATAACATCGGTACGGAACTCGGTCTTGCGGATCGCCTCGGCGGCGCTCGCCTCTCCGATAAGCAGCTCGTAGGTCCCTTTATCCACGCTGCGTTTGGGGATGCCATACCCGGTGGTGGTGTTGCCCTGAGGGTCCAGATCCACGATCAGCACTTTTTTGCCCAGTGCCGACACGCAGGAGGACAGGTTTACTGCCGTCGTTGTCTTACCAACGCCGCCTTTCTGGTTTGCGATTGCTACAATTTTTGCCACGCATATTTCTTCCTTCCGGGAAAAATCGGTTGTTCCACATGGAACATTCGCAGTCACGTCCGCCCGTTTCCCGTCAAGCAGACGCCCTAAGAGTTAGTATAGCACATTCAGTTTGCTTTTTGAACCGCTTTCGGGCGTTTTTGTGCGGTTTTTCCCTCTTTTGCAGAGATTTTACGGTTCCACATGGAACATTTTTCTCATTTTTCCGCTGCCGCTGTGGGGATGCGCACCGTATACTCGATGTAGCCGTCTTTTTCCTCCCGGTGTGCGGTGGCAGGCACACCGTTGTCGGTCATAAGCCGGATGGCGTGGTCGATGGTATTTACAAAGATCCGCACATCCTTTACCATGGACAGCCGATGTCCCTTTTCTCGGGTGGTGTTCAGCAGTTTCTGGATGTACTGGTCGGTCTGGCGGGCGTTCATCCGGCGTCTGGCAATGGTGATCAGCGCCTCGCTGCGGCGGTTTTCCGGCAGACGCAGCACCGCACGGGCGTGGCGCTCCGTAAGAGCATTTTCCAGCACGAACTGCCGCTGGTCCGCCGTCAGCTGCAGCAGCCGCAGCTTATTGGCAAGGGTGGGCTGCGCCATGCCCAGACGCTTTGCCGCCTCTGCCTGGGTGCAGTCCCACAGTACCATGATATCCTTCAGTCCCTGCGCCTGCTCAAAGGGATTCAGATCCATCCGCTGGATGTTCTCCAAAAGCCCCAGTGCGGCGGTGCGCTCCTCCCCGCAGTCCCAGAGGATGGCGGGGATCTGCTGCATCCCCGCCATTTTGCAGGCACGGAGCCGTCTTTCCCCTGCCACCAGCTGGTAGCCCTCCGGGGTCCTGCGCACCGACACCGGCTGCAGCAGTCCGTTTTCCCGGATGCTCTGCGCCAGAGCCGCCAGCTCCTGCTCATCAAACACCTTTCTTGCCTGAAAGGGCGAGGGCTGTATCTGATCAATGGGCAGCAAATAGATCTTTCCTCCCTGTTTTTTGCGTTCAAACATGACGACCGGCTCCTTTCTGAAAAAAGCTCCCCCGGTTTTCCACATTTCTCCGGGAAATAGTGGAAAATCCAGTGTCAGTTTACCACACAAATAAAAACCCTGCCAGAAGTTTCGTTCGGCAGGGTTCGGGCTATTCGGTTGTTTGTTGCCTTATTTCAGGGGGCTTTTTGCGATCTTGCCGCCGTTTCTGGGGTATGCAGTCGGAGTTTGCGAAATCTTTTTGCACAGGATCAGGGTCCGCAGGTCCCCGCCCGGCAGGTGCAGGGTCCGGGTCTCCTTGTATTCGCCCCCCAGTTTCCGGATGGCTCCCCGGGCTGCGGTCAATTCTTCCTCCCCGGAAGCCCCCTTCATTGCCAGAAAGTTTCCGCCCACCTTCACAAGAGGCAGGCAGTATTCCGCCAGCATGGGCAGAGCTGCCACCGCCCGGGCGGAGGCAAGGTCAAACTGCTCCCGCCACACCTTCCGTGCAGCTTCCTCTGCCCGCTCCTTGGCAAATTCCACCCCGGTAAGCCCCAGCTGGGCACAGGCGTACTTGAGAAAATCCACCCGCTTGCCGGTGGGCTCCATCAGGGTCAGCTCCAGCTCCGGCTTGTAGATCTTGGTGACGATGCCCGGAAAGCCTGCCCCGGCACCCACGTCCACCATCCGTCCCGCCACTTCCGGCTGGCTGGCAAAAAGCAGGCTGTCCAGAAAGTGCTTGTCCTCAATGCCCTCCGGGTCGGTGATGGCGGTAAGGTTGACCTTCTGGTTGTAATCCACAAGGATCTGGGCAAAGGCGTCCAGCTGGTCCAGCTGGGTGCCGGTGAGCGTGATGTTCCATGTGGAACATTTGCTTTCCAGACGCTGTTTGTCGATCATAGTGTTTTCCTTTCTTCCGTTTATTTCTTTGCGGCAAGGGCAATGCTCAGCTGCGCCACATCCGAGGGGGATACCCCGGGGATGCGCCCTGCCTGCCCCAGATTTTTGGGGCGGATCCGCGCCAGCTTCTCCCGTGCCTCCAGCGTCAGACCGGTAAGTCCGCTGTAGGAGAAGTCCTCCGGGATCAGGGTCTTTTCGTGGCGTGCCACATCCCGGATCATCCGGTCCTGCCGGGCAATGTAGCCTGCATACTTGATCTCGGTCTCCAGCCGCTCTGCCAGCATGGAGGTGATCTGGTCTCCCCTGCCGATGATCTGTGCCACCAGATCGTAGTGGATCTCCGGACGGCGCAGCAGCTCCTCGGCAATGCCGCCCTCCGCTGCCGGTTCCAACCCCGCCTGCTCCATGGCGGCACGGAGGTCAGCCGTGCGCAGATGTGTCTCGTGGAGACGGCGGCGCTCCGCTTCCAGAATATTCTGAGTATTCTGGAACTTTTCCCAGCGGTCCGCCTGCACCAGCCCGTATTCCCTGCCGATAGGGGTCAGGCGGCTGTCGGCGTTGTCCTGCCGCAGGGTCAGCCGGTACTCGCTGCGGCTGGTCATCATCCGGTAGGGGTCCATGACGCCCTTGGTCACCAGATCGTCCACCAGGGTGCCAAGGTAGCTGGTATGCCGGGGCAGGATCAGCTGTTCTTTGCCCAGCGCTTTCCGGGCGGCATTGAGTCCCGCCAGCAGTCCCTGTGCCGCCGCCTCCTCGTAGCCGGAGGTGCCGTTGAACTGCCCCGCACCGTATAAGCCCCGGACCACCTTGCTTTCCAGCGTTGCTTCCAGACTGGTGGGGTCCACACAGTCGTACTCGATGGCATAGGCAGGGCGCATGATCTCCAGATTTTCAAAACCAACGATGCTGCGATAGAAGTCGTTTTGTACGTCCTCCGGCAGACTGCTGGAAGCTCCCTGCAGGTACATTTCCTCGGTGTTTTCCCCGCAGGGTTCCACAAAGATGGGGTGCCGGTCCTTGCCGGCAAACCGCACCACCTTGTCCTCAATAGAGGGGCAGTACCGGGGTCCCACCCCCTCGATCATGCCGCCGTACAGAGGACTGCGCTGGATGTTATCCAGAATAATGCGGTGGGTCGTTGGATTTGTGTAGGCGATCCAGCATTCCACCTTGTTGTGCATGGGCTGGTCGGTCATAAAACTAAAGGGCTGCAGCTGGTCATCCGGGTCTCCGGGCTGGCATTCCAGCCGGGAAAAGTCGATGCTGCGGCGGTGCACCCGGGCGGGGGTGCCGGTCTTGAACCGGCGCAGGGGCAGACCTGCCGCCTTCAGGCTTTCGGTCAAGGCGTTTGCGGCGTGCATCCCGTCGGGTCCGGAGGCAAACCATGCGTCTCCCACAAAGATCTTGCCTCCAAGGTTGGTGCCGGTGGCGATGACCACGCACTTGGCGGTGTACTCTCCGTTGAGCTGGGTGACAACGCCCCTCACCTGCCCCTCTTCCACTTCCAGCCTCACGATCTCTCCCTGATGGATGGCAAGACCCGGGGTCTTTTCCAGCAGCAGCTTCATGTATTCGTGATAGCGGCGGCGGTCGGTCTGCACCCGCAGGGCATGGACCGCCGGTCCCTTGCCCTTGTTGAGCATCCGGCTCTGCAGATAGGTGGCATCCGCTGCCAGTCCCATGACGCCGCCCAGTGCATCCACCTCCCGCACCAGAGTGCCCTTTGCGGTGCCGCCGATGCTGGGGTTGCAGGGCATATTGCCGATGGAATCCAGACTCATGGTAAAAATGGCGGTCTTTGCCCCCAGCGTTGCCGCTGCGTGCGCCGCCTCGATCCCGGCGTGTCCTGCGCCGATGACGATCACATCGTAATCTCCTAAATGATTCATACTTTCTCAGGTTCCCTCTATTGTACCCGTGTTTTGGGATCTCCCGGATCCTGCCGGGAGATCCCCGCTGTTATTTGCCCACACAGAACCGCTCAAACACCTGTTCGATGACTGCCTCCGAGGCGTTTTCGCCGGTGAGCTGGCACAAGGCGTCCAGCGCATCGTCCACGCACACCGACACCGCATCCAGCCCAAACCCGCTCTGTGCCCCTTCCAGCGCCCCTGCCACGGCATCCCGTGCCCGCAGGGCGGCGGAGAGCTGCCGCTGTCCGGACAGGCTGGCGGCGTGGGGGTCGATGCTGCTGGTGCCCAGCAGACGTGCCACAGCGGCGGCGATGACCTTCCGGGTTCCTTCCTCCTGACAGCACACCGGCAGCACCATGGCAAAGCAGGGTGCCACCAGCTCTGCATCAAAGCGGGTGGGCTTATCCTCCTTGTTCACAAGGGCAATGGCGGGGCGTCCGGCACAGCGCTGTGCCAGCTCCAAATCCTCCCGGGTGGGGGGTTCGGAGCCGTCAAACACCGCAAGGATCAGCCCTGCTTCCTCCAGCTTTTTCCAGCTGCGGCGGATGCCCTCCGCCTCGATGGCGTCCTGGGTCTGCCGCAGACCGGCGGTGTCAAAAAGATTCAGCCGGATATCCCCCAGCTGCACCGCCTGCTCCACCACATCCCGGGTGGTGCCCGCCACCGGGGTGACGATGGCACGGTCAAAGCCTGCCAGCAGGTTCAGCAGGGTGGATTTGCCTGCATTGGGGCGTCCCACGATGGCACAGTCCACCCCTTCCCGCAGCACGGTTCCGGCGCTGTAGTTCCGGATCAGGGTGTCCAGTTCCCGGTACACCCCCTCCAGCACCCGGCGCAGCTGCTGCGGTTCCAGCTCCGGCACATCCTCCTCCGGAAAGTCTACCCAGGCGGCAAGATGCGCCTGCAGGGCGGTAAGCGCTTCCTTCTGTGCGCCGATCTTTTTTGCCAGCGCACCGGTAAGGGCGGCATTTGCCAGCGCCGCCCCCTGTCTGCCGTCTGCGGAGATCAGGTCCATCACCGCCTCTGCCTGCGTCAGCCCCAGCTTCCCATTCAGGAAGGCACGGCGGGTGTACTCGCCGGGTGCCGCAGGCTGTGCTCCCGCTGCAAGACACGCCTCCACCAGCCGCTGCGCCACCGCATTGCCGCCGTGGCAGGACAGCTCCACTACATCCTCGCCGGTGTAGCTGTGAGGGGCACGGAAAAACAGTGCCACACCCTCGTCAAAGGTCTCGCCCTTCTCCACAAAATTACCGAACAGCGCCGTATAGCCCTTTGCCTCCCGCACCTTTTTGGCGGCATTTGCAGGAAGAAACACCTTTTCTGCCACAGCATAGCTCTCGGCGCCGGACAGGCGCACCACTGCAATGCCCCCTGCTCCGGGAGCTGTGGCGATAGCTGCGATAGTAGTTTCCTGCATGGTCATTTTTCCTCGTTTCGGCGTGATTTTATTTCCGGTGGACACTATGTCCCGATTATAATCTCAATTTTACCACGTTTTTTTTAGAAAAGGAACCATCTTTGCACATTTTTATGTTTTTGTGTGGAAAACCCGCCGCAGTCCTTCTGCAAAAGTAAAAGCCCGGGGCTGCCGCTTTGCGGCAGCCCCGGGCGGGGTCAGTCTTTAGGCTTCCTGTGTCGGGTCTATGGATCAGAAGGCGGCAATGTCGGCGGTGGTCAGCACGTTGCCGGGCAGGTTGCGGGCGTCCGGATTATCGTACAGGCTCAGCTTGCCCTCACGGAGCAGACGGACTGCCTTTTCGTGGTCGGCAGCCTTCCAGTTGTTGCCCACGATCTTCCAGTTGTTGTTCACACGCGGTTCGATGATGCCGCCCTTGACGTTGCGGACGTAGTCCGCCAGCAGCTCCCGGATGCCGCCTACATCGCCCCGGACGTCCAGCTCCAGCAGCTTGGGTAGCTCCTCGCCTTCCATAAAGATATCCGCTGCGGTCAGCAGTTGGGTGTTGGCACGGTAGTTGTTCACTGCCACCACGAACACATCGGTGGGCTTCACCGGGGTGCCGTTGGGCCAGGTCAGGTTCCGGATCCGGTGACCCGGCTCCTTGGAAACATCCAGCTCGTAGTTCACGCCCTCAAAGGCATCGTACAAGAAGAAGCGCACCGAGGGGTCAAATGCCAGGGTAACATCCCCGGGCTTCCAGGTCCGGAAGAAGGCAGCGGACCACTCCATGAACCGCAGCAGCTGCTCGCCGTTCATTTCCAGCTTGTACAGGGTGTTCTGGTAGGTATAGATGCTTGCCATGTCGCACTTGTGGATGACGCCCTCCAGCATCTGGGAGCTCATGGAAGTCAGAGAGGTGGCAGCGACCTGTGCACCGGTGTAGTACATCTGTGCCTCATTGATGAAGTCCAGCAGAGCGGTGTCCTGCAGCATGGGCTGCGGCAGGGTGGCGATCTCATTTTCGGGGGCAAGGTTGCCGCCCCGCAGCTCGCCGATGATGGTCATGGCGTCTTCCTTGGCGCGGGCATCGTAGGTGGCAAGCAGCTCGGTGAGCACCGGGTCCGGCTCGTAATCCTTCATGTTCAGGTTCTCGGAGGTGCGCTCGACCACCTTCCACTTGCCGTTCAGCTGCCGCTCCAGATGGACATGGATCTCCGACAGGGTGGCACCGGAGCTCTTGTTCTCCACCACCAGCACATCGTTGATCATCATGTGGGGGATGCTCCTGTGACCGTGACCCGCCACGATGACCGCAAATTCCGGGCAGGCGTTGGCAAGGTCAGTGACGCCGGAACCGTAGACATCGTACTCGTTGTCCACGTCCATGTGCATGACACCGATCAGGATGTCCACCTTGTCCTTGATCTTGTCGATGATCTTACGGCTCTCATCCACGGGGTTGGTAACGGTCCAACCCTTCAGATTCATGGCGTCCCACCGGGTGATGTTGGGGGTGACCATGCCGATGAGACCGATCTTCAGGCAGCCCTTGCGGACGATGGTGTAGCCGTCTGCCAGAGGCTCCCCTTCGGGGCTGTAAACGTTGCCCACCAGCACCTTTGCCTTCTGCTGTGCCATCACCTTTTTCAGGGTGTCCATGCCGTAGTTGTACTCGTGGTTGCCGGTGGTCCACACATCGTAGCCGATGGCGTTCATTGCCGCCACCATGGGATGCAGGTCATCCTTCAGGAACAGGTCTGCAGAGTTTGCCTGAATGGTATCGCCGGAGTCCACCACCAGAGTGTGGGCGGTGCGGCACTGCTTGATGGCAGTTGCCTGCTGTGCCACGCTGCCGGAAGCGTCTGCCTTGTTGGCAGCATAGTCCCAGGGATCGAACTTGCCGTGGGTATCGCTGGATGCAAGGATCTGCAGATCCATCTTCCACAGGGAAGACACATCGCATGCAGCGGCAGAGGGCACTGCGCAGCTGACGGCGGCTGCCGTTGCGGAAGCGGCGGCGGCATGTAAGAAGCTGCGGCGGGAGATCCTGTTCTGTGACATAGTAGAAACCTCTCTTTTCTTTTGGCAAATTTTGCAAATTTGCAGGGTCCGTTTTCCTGCCCTCAGTATAAATCCACAGCCGCCTGCAAGACAATTGATGGATCAGAGAAAAAAACGCCGAATTTTTGGATAGTACGACTAATTCCGGCAGGAATCTCCGGCTTTATCCCCTGCGTTTTATCATACCAAACCCTTTTCCATCCCAAAACCACAGTCAGGAACGATCCGGGTAAAATCTCTGCAACGCAAAAAAGAGCCGCAGCACTGCGGCTGCAGTGCTGCGGCTCCCGAAATTCAGAAGTCTGTGTTCCGATCACAGCTCAATCTTGCCAAAGCTGAAATCTGCAAAATCGTCCACCCGCTCGGTGCGCTTGGGTGCCACCGGTGCGGCATTCTCTGCCTCACGGGGAGCGTAGGTGCGCTCCGGCACGCCGGAGGGACGGGGACCACGGTTAGCAGGACGACCACCGCTGCGGTAGCCGCCGCGATTGCCGCTCTGGGCACCACGGTCGGAGCGATTGCCGCTGCGATAACCGTCGTTGCTGCGGTTGCCGCCGGGACGGCGACCATTGCCCCGTCCGCCGCGGGGACGGCGCTCTCCGTAGGTGTTCTCGGTCTGGGCATCGGGAGCGGTGGAGTAGATGACCACACGGCGGTCACGACCCTCGCCCTTGCTCTCACTGCGGACACCCTCCATCTTGCTGATGGCAGAGTGGATGATGCGGCGCTCGTAGGGATTCATGGGCTCCATGGCAAAGCTGCGACCGGTCTTGCGGACCTTTGCGCCAATGCGCTGTGCCAGCGCCGTCAGGTCGCTTTCCCGCTTATCCCGGTAGCCTGCCACATCCAGACCCAGCTTGATGTAGTCTCCTTCCAGACGGTTTGCCACCAGGCTTGCCAGATAAGAAAGGCTCTCCATGGTCTCGCCCCGGCGTCCGATGAGGGCGCCCAGCTTCTCTCCGTCCAGACGGATGATGGTTGCCTCGCCCTTCTGCACTGCGCTGAAGGTGACGTTCTCCACACCCATCAGGGCAATGACTTCCCGCAGATACTCCACGGCAGCCTTGACCTTGTTGTTTTCCTCGATGTTGATGGGGACCTCGGTCTCCTCTTCCTCTGCTGCCGGGGCTTCTGCCTCAACTGCAGCGGCTTCCGGCTCCTTTTCAGCCGCAGGCTGTTCCGGAGCTGGCTGTTCTGTCTCTGCCGGAGCAGCAGCCTCCGGGGCGGGAGCAGCGGGAGCTGCTTCCGGTGCCGGCTCCTGGACCGGGGCATCCGGCTCTTCCACGCTCACCTTCACCTTGGCAGGGGTGAGCTTCAGCCCCAGAAAACCAGTCTTCTGGGGCATTTCCAGCACTTCATAGCTGACGTTCATGTCATCGGTCTGCACACCCAGCAAGGCACAAGCCTTGGCGCGTGCTTCATCAACCGTCTTGCCGGTTGCTTCCTGCGTACGGATCATAGCCGTTTTTCCTCCTTACTGTTCCGATTCCGGTTTGTCCTGCTTGTTCAGCTCGCACAGAGGGACGGTGCGCTCGTCCTTGTAGCGTTCTGCATCCAGCTGACGGGCATACTCCAGACGGCGCTTATTCATCTCGCTGGCGGAAAGGTTCTTCTCCACCACTTCGCCGGTCTTTTTGTCCACGACCCTCACGGTGGTGTCCTTCACGCCCCGCTTTTCCTGCTTGCGCTTTTCGGCGATCTGCGCCTCGATCTCCTGACGCATCTTCTCCGGGTCATAGAACTTGCGCATGACCTGGGTCTGCAAGGTCATAACGATATTGGAAATGACATAGTACAGAGAGAATGCCAGAGGATAGGTAAAGCAGAAGAACAGGTACAGCAGGGGCATCATGTACATGGTGAGCTTCATGCTGCCCTGCATCTGCTGACCGGATGCTTTCATGGTGATGTGGGTAGACAGGAACATGGTGATCACCGACAGCAGCGGCAGCACCAGATCCAGAGACAGACCCAGCTTGGGGATCCGGGTCAGGTCGATGCCCAGGAAGTTCATGTGCTGGCTGAACTCGGTGATGACGTTGATCTGCTCTGCGGTAAAGCAGCCGATAACGCCGCTGTTGCCTGCCAGGATCTCAGCGATGATGTTGGTATCCCGGGTGATGGCGGTAAAGGAGATGCCGGCAGCAGTCAGTGCCTCGCCTGCGTTGGTCAGTGCAGCGGCACTGATGTGGAAGATCCGCTGCAGGGGGTTGTACACCACGCCGATAACGCCAAAGATCACCAGGAAGTTCAGCAGCATGGGCACACAGCCTGCCATGGGATTGTAGCCGTACTCCTGCTGCAGCTTGAGTATCTCTGCCTGCTGCTTTTCGGGCTTATCCTTGTACTTGTTCTGGATTTCCAGCATCATGGGCTGGAATGCAGACATTTTTGCGGTACTCTTCTGCTGGATGAGCTGGAGGGGGATCTTCACGATGTTGATGAGCAGGGTGAAGAGGATAATGTCCCAGCCGTAATTGGGGATCAGCTTATAGATCCACTCCATCACATAGCCGAGAGGGGCGCTCAGGATGTAAAAGAAATTCATACCTCTGTCCATTCTGCCCCGCCTGTGGCACGGGACCTGTTATTTTTTATCGTAGGACACGCCGCCCACAGTTCGCCGCGTCACAAGAAGCAGGTTACTTTTCCACCTTTTTCTGCCGCCGGGTGGAAAACAGCCGGGAAGGATAGAGCACCCGCTTGGGGTTTTTCCATCTTCCGGCATCCGGCACCGGGTCAAAGCCCCACTTTCCGAGGGGGTTGCACCGGGCAATGCGCCATGCCCCCAGCAGGATGCCCTTGAGGCAGCCGTGGGTCATGATCGCCTGTATGGTGTAGTTGCTGCAGCTGGGGGTAAACCGGCAGCTGCGCCCGATCCAGGGGCTGAGGGTATGCTGATAGATCCGGATGGGCACGCACAGCGCCCTGCGGCAGCTGCGCTGGAACCGGTTCATTCCCCTTCCGGCTTCTTTTTCTTTGCCGGGGGAAGGGTGGCGGGGGGCGGTGCATCCGGACGCTTTGCCTTGTCCGGCAGACCTGCCTGGGCAAACAGCTTTGCCACCACGCTGCTGAGCTGCCAGCTCTTGAGGCGGGGGGTCATGCCCCGCGCCACGAATACCAGATCGTAACCGCCGATGTTGTAGTCCAGATGCTCATCGATCGCCGCCTTCATTACGCGGCGGGCACGGTTGCGCTGCACGGCGTGCCCGATCTTTTTGGTGGCGGTAAGACCCACCCGGGTGTTTCTGCCCCGGGTCTTCAGCACATACATCACCAGTGCCGGGTTTACATAGGACTTGCCGCGGGCGTATACCCTGCCAAACTCGCTGTTGCGGCGGATGGGACGATAGCGCACGGTTCCGGCGCCTCCTTTCGGTTTTGCCAAGTGCAGAAGCTGCACTCTTTAGCCAGTATATCAAAAAATTTTCTACTTTGAAAGCCCACAGATGCCTTTTTGCAAAAAAATCTTCCGCTCCTGCTGTCAAAAGCGGGACAGCTGCTTCCGGCAGGGCATTGTGCAGAAAATAAAATAAGACCGCCAATCCAATATCAGCGGTCTTTTCTGCGCATATTCATTTCTGCGCCGGACTCCGTCATAGAAACCGGAATCAGACAGTCAGGCTCTTGCGGCCCTTTGCACGGCGAGCATTGATGACCTTGCGGCCGTTCTTGGTGCTCATGCGGGTCAGAAAGCCATGAACTTCCTCCAAAATGGGGACAGGCTTGCAATTCAACAGTATATCGCACAGTATGGCGTTCTGTCAAGCGTTTTTTTCGCTTTCCTGCAAACTTTTTTGTGAAAAGATTTTCAACTTTTTCACCATTTTGCCGTGGAAAACTTTTTTCCACAAGATATTGTGGCTTTTTGTCCCCTTATCCACAACGGCAAAAGGGCGGCTTTTTTTATGTATTATAAATTACATTATAGAATGTGGACGCACAGGGATTTTTGTGGTATACTAGCCTGGTATCAGCAGCATTGTTGAAAACTTCAATGGAGTGGATGTTTTATGGATTCTTTCAAGGATGTTTTAGAGGCGGCACAGGCGTACTGCAAGACTCAGATGGCAGAGCCGACCTACAATCTCTATATCGACGGACTGGAACCCATCAGTTTCGAGGATTCCAGCCATATCACCCTGTCGGTGCGCAACGACTTCATCTGCAAGATCGTCACCGACCGCTACCTCGGTCTGCTCAAAGAGGCATTCAAGACCGTGCTGGGCTTTGACGTGGACATCACTCTGGTGGTGCCCAGCACCCCGCCCCACGAGGTAGTGCTGGCGCAGCAGTACGAGGCAAACCCCGCCTCCCCTCAGGGCAACTACGAATTCACCTTTGAGAACTTCATCAAGGGACCTTCCAACCAGTTTGCCTTTGCTGCGGCGCAGGCTGTGGCGGCAAACCCTTCCGGAGCATACAACCCCCTGTTCATCTACGGTGGTTCCGGACTGGGTAAGACCCATCTGCTCACCGCCATCCAGACCGAGATCAAACGCACCCACCCCGATTTCGTCATCATGTACGTTACCTGCGAGCAGTTCACCAATGAGCTGATCGCCGCCATCCGCGCCGGCAGCACCGAGGACTTCCGCATGAAGTACCGGGTGGCAGACCTGCTGCTGGTGGACGATATCCAGTTCATCGCTGGCAAGGAGTCTACTCAGGAAGAATTCTTCCACACCTTCAACTCCCTCCACGATGCCCACAAGCAGATCGTCATCGCCTCCGATCGTCCCGCCAAGGAGATCAAGAGCCTGGAAGAGCGTCTGCGGACCCGCTTTGAGTGGGGTCTTACCGCCGATGTGCAGCCGCCGGATTTTGAGACCCGGGTGGCGATCGTAAAGCGCAAGGCAGAGCTGCTGCATCTGGACCTGCCGGAGGACGTGGCAGAGTTCATTGCCAATCACCTGAAGAACAACATCCGCCAGCTGGAAGGCGCCGTGAAGAAGCTCAACGCCTACTACATGCTGGAGGGCATCCAGCCGGTGATCAGCGTGGCGCAGAACGCCATCAAGGACATCCTCAACGAGACCCAGCCGGTACCGGTGACCATCGAGAAGATCATCGGCGAGGTGTCCCGCACCTTCAACGTCTCCCCGGCAGACATCCGGGGCACCAAACGCAACGCCAACGTTGCCTCCGCACGCCGGGTCGCCATCTACATCCTGCGGGAAGTCACCGGCATGAGCATGGAGGAGATTGGTCGGGAGTTCTCCGGACGGGACCATTCCACCATCGTCTACTCCCTCAAGACCATGGAGCGGGATATGAAGAACGACCAGCACCTGCGGGAGACCGTCAGCGACATCATCAAAAACGTCAAGGCGTGACCACCCGCCCGGCAGCAAAAGTACTACTCTTTTTGAGGGCAAAACCCAAAATATGGGGAGAAAATGGAACAAAAAGCGGAAAATCAACCCACATCTTGTGGTAAACGGAGGTATCTTTCCACACTTTCCACCGAGTTTTCAACATTTAATTTAATCTTTCCACACCGGCTGTGGAAAGAAGATCTCCTTCCCACAATTCAACATTTCTTTCACAACACATTCACAACACCGTGGAAACCCTTCTCCCCGCATCCCGCCAAGACTTTTCCGAGTTTTCCACAAGTTCCCCACCCCCTACTACGGTTACTACAACAAGTTCAATATCATAGACAGATCCGGCAACAGAGAAATATCCCGGAGCAACCGGTCCTGTGAACAAAAAGGAGAGAATTTGTTTTGAATATTATCTGCGATAAGACCCTTCTCAGCGCTGCCATCGACGGCGTTTCCAAGGCAGTCACCATGCGGTCGGCGATCCCTGTGCTGGAAGGCATCCTGCTAAAGGCAGAAGGTTTTCAGCTGACCCTTACGGGCTACGACCTGGAAATGGGCATCGTCACCACCATTGAGGCTAATGTAAAAGAACCCGGCGAAATCGTGCTGAATGCAAAACTCCTCAGCAGCATGGTGAGCCGGATGCCCTCCGGTCAGATCTCCATCCACTCGGCAGAAAACGGCAAGACCACCATCCAGAGCGGCGTAGCACAGTTTGAGATCCAGTCCATGGCAGCCACCGATTTCCCGGAACTGCCCAATACCGGTGCCGAGGAAACTCTGACCATCAAGACCGGAGTGCTGCGGGATATGATCGACCGCACCCTGTACGCCGTAAGCCAGGACGAGAAAAAACCTGCCCACACCGGCGAACTTTTTGAGATCCAGCCGGATAAACTCACGGTGGTGGCATTGGACGGCTACCGCCTTGCTATTGTGGAGCGTCCCGTCACCGCCGTGAAGGACATCCGCATCATCGTGCCCAGCAAGACCATGAACGAAGTGTCCCACCTCCTTGCCAACGACGACGAAGAGCTGGTGCACATCTCCGCCAACCGCCGCTATGTGGTGTTCACTACCGCCGGCTACACCATCATGAGCCGTCTCATCGAGGGCGAGTTCCTGAACTACCGCAACGTGATCCCCAATGGCAGCCGTACCCAGGTGACCATCAACACCAAGGAGTTCATTGAGATCATCGAGCGCGCTTCGCTGATTATTACAGAGCGTTTAAAGAATCCCCTCCGCATTTCCTTTACAGAGGGTAAAGTTGTTGTGCGCTGCCAGACCAATCTGGGTCGGGTGGTGGATGAGTTCAATGCCCGGTGCGAGGGTGAGGAAGTGGAGATCGGCTTCAACAACCGCTATCTGCTGGACGCTCTGCGGAATGCCCGCACCGAGCAGGTCCGCATGGAGATCAGCGGACCGCTGAGTCCGGTGAAGGTGCTGCCGGAAGAGGGCAATGATTTCCTCTATCTTGTGCTGCCGGTGCGGTTCAAAAACGACTAAGGGAGGATATTTTATGCAGAAGATCCTGATCCATACCGAATTTATCAAGTTGGATGCTCTGCTGAAGTACGCCGGACTCTGCGAGACCGGCGGTGAGGCAAAGGAGCTGGTGCAGGGCGGTGCCGTGAAGCTGAACGGCGAGGTCTGCACCATGCGGGGCAAAAAATGTGTGCCCGGCGATGTGATCGAACTGGAGGGGCAGTCCGTGGAAGTGGGGCAGGGCAGATAAATGCGCCTGCTTTCTCTGGAAGTCCGGAACTACCGAAACATCGAGACGGCACAGCTGCAGCCCGGCAGAGAACTTACGGTGATCTGCGGCAACAACGGACAGGGCAAGACCAACCTGCTGGAAGCGATCTGGCTGCTGACCGGGGGCAAAAGCTTTCGGGGCGGCAAGGACGCCGAGCTTGTGCGCCGGGGGGAGACCTTTGCGGTGCTGGAGGCAGTGACCCAGCGCACCCGGCAGGAAGATCAGGAGCCGGACGACCCCGCCCGAGTCCGCATGACAGTGGGCACGCCGGACGCACCCCGCCCCGGACGGTATGCCAGTGTCAACGGGGCAGCGCCGAAGCGTGCCGCCTCCCTTGCTGGCAGCTTTCCTGCGGTGGTCTTTGACCCCGGGCACCTGAGCCTTGTAAAAGGGGCGCCGGAGGGCAGACGCCGGTTTCTGGATGCGGCACTGTGTCAGCTGTATCCCGGCTACCTTGCCACCTACCGCAGGTATGTCCGCACTCTGCAGCAGAAAAATGCGCTGCTGCGGCATTCTGCTGCCGGAAAAGAGCGCCCCTATGCAGAAAAATGCGCTCTGCTGGAGGTGCTGAATGTGGAGCTTGCCGCACTGGGGGAGATGATCCAGAAGCGGCGGCGGGAATATCTTGCCCTGCTGGCTCCCCTTGCCTGCGCCAACTACGCCGACCTGTCCCACGGGGCGGAGCGGATGGCGGTGCGGTATGCGGCACAGTTTGAGCCCGGCGGTCTTGCCGCTCTTTTGAAGCAGCGGCAGGATCAGGAGCTCTGTGCCGGACAGAGCCTGTGCGGCATCCACCGGGAAGACGTGGAGCTGCTGCTGGATGACCAGCCCGCAAAGGTGTTTGCCAGTCAGGGACAGCAGCGCAGCGTGGTGCTGAGCCTGAAGATGGCGGAGGCGGCGGCAGCTGCCCGGATCACCGGGGAACACCCGGTGCTTTTGCTGGATGACGTGCTCAGCGAGCTGGACGAGGGGCGCAAGCAGTATCTGCTGACCCGCATGAAGGAAAAGCAGACCTTTGTGACCAGCTGCGATGACACCGCCTTCCTCAAGACCGACGGCGAGGTATACCGCATGGACGGCGGCGTACTGAACAAGGTCTGAACACATGGAAAAATGATGCAGATAGGAATGTATAAAATGCAATCCAAAGGCTGCATATACAGGGGATATCGGGAAGGATATAATACGAAATGTATATTCATCTGGGACGGGACTACGTCCTCAACGACCGGGACATCATCGGTATCTTCAATCTGGAGACCACCACCATCTCCCCCCGTGGGCGGGAGTTTCTGAACTATGCCCAGAAAAACGGGGCGGTGGTGAGCCTTTCGGACGAGCTGCCCCAGAGTTATGTTCTGGCAGATGCACCGGTGGATACGGTGTATCTTTCCGAGCTGTCCAGCGCAGCGCTGCGGCGCAGAGCGGAACAGATGATCCGCTGACCTGCCGGAGAAACGCTCCGGATCCATATGACATGACACCGGACCCGGCAGATGCCGGCGTCTTACCCCATAGATCGAGGGATTATCAAACAAATACTGACAAAGGGAGAAAGGAAATGGCAGAAGAAATCATTACCAGCACAAATGCCGAAACCGCTACCGACCACGAGTATAATGCCAGCGAGATCCAGGTCCTGAAGGGTCTGGAAGCTGTCCGCAAGCGTCCCGGCATGTATATCGGCTCCACCGGCGAGCGGGGTCTCCACCACCTTGTTTACGAGATCGTGGACAACGCCATCGACGAGGCGCTTGCCGGCTACTGCAATCACATCGAGGTGAAGATCCTGAAGGACAACATCATTCAGGTCACCGATAATGGTCGCGGCATCCCCGTGGATATCCAGTCCGATACCGGTCTGCCGGCAGTCACGGTGGTGTACACCATCCTCCACGCCGGCGGCAAGTTCGGCGGCGAGAACTCCGGCTACAAGGTGGCAGGCGGTCTCCACGGCGTGGGCGCTTCGGTGGTCAATGCCTGTTCCGAATGGCTCACCGTCAATGTCCGCCGTGACGGGCACGAGTACCAGCAGACCTTCCGCCGGGGCGAACCGGACGGAGAGCTGAAGTGTCTGGGCACCGTGGCGGAGGGAGTCACCGGCACCCGGGTCACTTTTAAGCCGGACCCGGAGATGTTCCGGGATACCACTGTATACGACTTTGACACCCTGGAAAAGCGGCTGCGGGAAGAAAGCTTCCTGAACGCCGGCGTCAAGATCACCCTGACCGATGAGCGGGAGCTGTACACCCCGGTGCTGGAGGACGGCAAGGAGGGGGAACCCTGCTACCGCTCCGAGATCATGTGCTACGAGGGCGGCATCAAGAGCTTTGTCACCTATCTGGGCGAAAAGCGGAAGCTGGAGGTGCTGCACCCCAATGTCATCTACCTGAAGGGGCAGACCGACCGGGGCATGGCAGAGATCGCCCTGCAGTACAATTCCAGCTACAACGAGCTGCTGCTGAGCTTTGCCAACAACGTGAACACCCCCGACGGCGGCACCCACGAGGAGGGCTTTAAATCCAGCCTCACCCGTGTGTTCAACGACTACGGTCGCAGCCACGGTCTGCTGAAGGACAAGGACGAGAACCTCTCCGGTACCGACGTCCGGGAAGGTCTGATCTGCGTCATCTCGGTAAAGCTGCAGGAGGCGGAGTTCGAGGGACAGACCAAGGCAAAGCTGGGCAATACGGAGATCCGCACTCTGGTGTCCAACATGGTCTATTCCAAGCTCATGGAGTTCTTTGAGGAGAACCCCGGCGTGGCAAAGGCGATCTTTGAAAAGGCAACGCAGGCGGCGCGTGCCCGCGCCGCCGCCAAAAAGGCGCGGGAACTGGTGCGCCGCAAGAGTGCTCTGGAAACCAGCCGGATGCCGGGCAAGCTGGCAGACTGCCGGGAAAAGGACCCCTCCAAGACGGAAATTTTCATCGTCGAGGGCGACTCTGCAGGCGGCTCTGCCAAGATGGGTCGGGACTCGGCGATCCAGGCGATCCTGCCGCTGTGGGGCAAGATGCTGAACGTGGAAAAGGCACGTGCGGACAAGATCTACGGCAACGACAAGCTGATGCCGGTGGTGCTGGCTCTGGGCTGCGGCATCGGTGAGGAATTTGATATCTCCAAGCTGCGGTACGACAAGGTGTTCATTATGGCAGATGCGGACGTGGACGGTTCTCATATCTGCACTCTGATGCTGACCTTCTTCTTCCGCTATATGCGCCCCCTCATTGAGCAGGGTCATGTGTATGTGGCGCAGCCTCCCCTGTTCAAGGTCCAGAAGGGCAACACCATCAAATACGCCTACAACGATGCAGAAATGGCGATCCTCTCTCAGGAGATGCCCGGCGCCAAAGTGAGCCGCTACAAAGGTCTGGGCGAGATGAACCCGGACCAGCTGTGGGAGACCACTATGAACCCGGATAACCGGGTCATCGTGCAGATCACCATTGAGGATGCCGAAAAGGCAGATGAGGCGTTCACCATCCTGATGGGCGACCAGGTGGAGCCCCGCCGCCGCTTTATCGAGACCAACGCCCAGTACGCAAAGCTGGACGTGTAAGGGGGCTCGCCCTCTCCGTCTTGGCAAAGAGATGCACTTTGCGTGGACTGCCAAAGGCTCCCCCTTTGAGGAAAGACTTCCCCCGCACCGGGGGAAGATGTCGTGCAGCGACAAAAGGGGGAATCTGGCGCATATGCGCCTGAGAGGGCGAGGCTGTTTTCCGAGAAAAAATCCCTTTCCTGTAAAAGTAGAGAGGGTCAAACCCTACGGAGGAACAAATGGAAGAAGATTATGTGATGATACCGGGCAGCGGAACCAAAAAGATCATCCGCGATGTCAAAAAGGAGATCGAGACCGCATTTCTGGACTACTCCATGTCGGTCATCGTATCCCGTGCTCTGCCCGATGTGCGGGACGGTCTGAAGCCGGTGCACCGCCGCATTCTGTACACTATGCACGAGCGTGGCAACGACCCCAGCCACGCATACCGCAAGTCCGCCGACACCGTTGGTGCGGTGCTGGGCTCCTACCACCCCCACGGTGACGCATCGGTCTACGATGCCATGGTCCGTCTGGCACAGGACTTTTCCCTGCGGTATCCGCTGGTGGATGGTCAGGGTAACTTTGGCTCTGTGGACGGCGACCCTCCGGCTGCCTACCGTTACACCGAGGCGCGCATGAGCCGCATGGCGGTGGAGATGCTCACCGACATCGACAAGGATACCATCAACTGGGACCCCAACTTTGACGAGACCAAAAAGGAACCCAGTGTTCTGCCCTGCCGCTTCCCCAACCTGCTGGTCAACGGCAGTCAGGGCATCGCCGTGGGCATGGCGACCAACATCCCGCCCCACAACCTCGGCGAGGTCATTGACGGCTGTGTTGCCTACATCGATGACCCGGACATCGACCTGCCGGGGCTTATGGAGCACATCAAGGGACCGGACTTCCCCACCGCCGGCATCATTATGGGACGCAGCGGCATCCGTGCCGCCTACGCCACCGGCAGAGGCAAGATCACCCTCCGGGGTCGTGCCACCATCGAGGAGACCAAAAACGGTCGCACCCAGATCGTCATTACCGAGATCCCTTATATGGTCAACAAGGCACGGCTCATTGAGAACATGGCGGACCTTGTAAAGGACAAGCGCATCGAGGGCATTACCGGACTCAACGACGAGACCAACCGCAAGGGTATGCGCATTGTGGTGGACATCCGTAAGGACGCCAACGCACAGGTGGTCCTGAACCAGCTGTACCAGTATACCCAGCTGCAGGATACCGTGGGCGTCATCATGCTGGCGATCGACCACAAGGTGCCCAAGGTGCTGACCCTGAAGCAGATGATCCAGAAGTATGTGGAGTTCCAGGACGAAGTGGTGCGCCGCCGCACCCAGTTCGACCTGAAAAAAGCAAAGGAACGTGCCCACATTCTGGAAGGTCTGAAAAAGGCAACCGACATAGTGGACGAGCTGATCGCCACCATCCGTGCCTGCAAGGGCGGCATGGCAGAGGCAAAGCAGGCGATCATGGAACAGTTTGGCTTTGACGATCTGCAGGCAGATGCCATTGTCAAGCTGCAGCTGGGTCGTCTGGCAGGTCTGGAAATTCTGAAGATCGAAGAAGAACTGGCAGCCCTCCACGCCAAGATCCAGGACTGGGAAGCGATCCTTGCGGACGACACCCGGGTGCTTGCCATCGTCAAGGACGAGCTGCTGGAGATGAAGCGCCGCTTTGGTGACGAGCGCCGCACCGAGATCCAGTCGGTCACCGGCGAGGTGGACATTGAGGACCTGATCGCTGAGGAGCAGTGTGTCTACACCCTCACCGAGGCAGGCTATATCAAGCGTCAGCTGAAGGCGACCTATCAGGCACAGCGCCGGGGCGGCAGAGGCATTTCCGGCATGACCCGGAAGGAAGAGGACATCGTGCAGGAGATGTTTGTAGGCTCCACCCACGACTATGTGCTCTTTGTCACCGACCGGGGTCGTCTGTTCCGCATCAAGGGCTACACCATCGCCGAGGGCAGCCGCACCAGCAAGGGCACCAACATCGTGAACCTACTGCAGCTGGCAGAGGGCGAAAAGGTCACCAACATGATCTGCCAGAGCCGGGAGGCGGACACCGAGGGCGGCTTTGTGACCATGGTGACCCGGCAGGGTCTTATCAAGCGTACCCCGCTGGAACAGTACGCCAACATCCGCAAGTCCGGACTCATCGGCATTGCCCTCAACGAGGGAGATGCTCTGGCATGGACCCGTCTCACCTCCGGACACGATATGCTCATCGTTGCCACCCGCAACGGTCAGGCAATCCGCTTTAACGAAGAGGACGCCCGTCCCATGGGACGCAACGGTCACGGCGTCCGTGCCATCCGTCTGGCAGAAGGCGACGAAGTGGTGGGCGTGTGCATCTGCCGGGAAGGCGGCACTGTGCTGACCGTCACCGAAAACGGCAAGGGTCGCCGCTCCGACATCGACACCTACCGCATCACCGCCCGTGGCGGCAAGGGCATCCGCAACTACGATGCCTCCAAGGATAAGGTTGCCGCTGTGAAGATCGTGGACGATGTGGACGACATCCTGCTCAGCAGTCAGGAGGGCATCATCATCCGTCTCCACGCCGACGAGATCCCCCTCCAGAGCCGCTACGGCTCCGGCGTCCGGGTCATGCGTCTGGGCGAGAACGACAAGGTGATGGTGCTGGCACGCACCGACCACGACGACGAGGCACAGACCGAGCAGATCGATACTTCCGAGGCAGAGGAAGAACCCACTGCCGAGCAGCTTGCCGCCATGGAGGCAGAGGACGCTGCCGCCGCTGTGGAAGCCCCGGAGGCAGACCCGGAAGAAAAGGAATGATGTGCAGAGCGAAGCGGAGCACATTTAAAATCGTTTCACCGTCAGGTTTGTCTGGACTTCCCCTCAAAACTGTGATAAGATAAACAAAATCACAATGCCCGTGGGGGAGTAGCAGGCGCTTTGCAGAGCGCAGCAAGTCAACACAATGACCGTTCTGGTCTGGCTTGCTTTCATTTGCGAGACTCATGTGTTTTAAGGACGTGTAAAAGTGCGCCCGGACACATGGAGTCGGTTAAAAAAACCACCCGGTCCCGGATGCACAGCGCATCCGGGACCGGGTTTTGTGTTATCCTCATATATTCAGGTCGGATTCAGGAGGCAGACGATATGGAATGGAATCTTGTGTTTTTTCTCAACAGCGCCCTGCTGGGAGTGGGGCTGGCAATGGATGCCTTTTCGGTGTCCATGGCAAACGGTCTTCACGACCCCAAAATGAACCGGAGCACCATGGCAAAAATTGCCGGCACCTTTGGAGCATTTCAGGCGCTTATGCCCATGGCGGGCTGGGTGTGTGTCCACACCATTCTGGAACTGTTCTCTTCTTTTGAGACCTTCATTCCCTGGATCGCGCTGGCACTGCTGGGCTACATCGGCGGCAAGATGCTGCTGGAAGGCATCCGGGGCGGTGAGGCAGAGGAAGCGGCGGAGCTCAGCACCGGGGCGCTGCTGATGCAGGGCATTGCCACCAGCATCGACGCCCTTTCGGTGGGCTTTACCATCTCGGAATACGGCTGGCTCATGGCGCTGGTGTGTGCGGTGATCATTGCGGTGGTGACCTTTTTCATCTGCATGGCGGGACTGGACATCGGCAAAAAGTTTGGTACAAAGCTTTCCGGCAAGGCGAATATTCTGGGAGGCGTCATCCTTATCGGCATCGGTCTGGAGATCTTTATCTCCGGGGTGCTGTAAAAAAGACTGTAAAAAGCAAGCCCGGAAGGCAGAAATACCTTCCGGGCTTGTGATTTACTCCTTCCGTCGCAGCTTGCGCTGTGCCAAAGGCTCCCTCCAGGAGGGCGCCAACCTCTCCGTCTGCTCCCCTGAAGGGGGCTTATGGCGTTACCGCAAGCTTTACACTTTAGCCGGAAACTTTACCGCTGTGCCAAAGGCTCCCTCCCAGAGGGAGCTGGCAAAACCGTCAGGTTTTGACTGAGGGAGTTTAAGCTCCCCCCTTCGGGGGAGCTGGCACGCCGTAAGGCGTGACTGAGAGGGTCTGTCATTGTTCCCCGTGGAACAATTTGAACTTATTTCACGGTCTCCGGTTCAAAAAAGTCGGCGTATTCCTCGGTGAGCCGACTGCCCAGGCGGCGGATGCCGCCGTAGAGGTGCCGCTCCACCAGAGGTTCAAAGGCGGCAAGGTCGCACCGTTCAATGGCGTTCAGCAGGTTCCGGTGGTCTGCAATGACCTCGTCCAGCCCGCCGCTGGTCATGGTGTCCAGCATCCGGAACCGGCTGTAGTCCGCATGGGCGTTCTGCAGCGTGCCCCACAGATACATCTTGTCCATGGCGGCAAACCAGGTCTCGTGCAGCAGGCGGTCTGCCTCATAGAGACGGTTGAAATCCGGCTCGGGGGCGTGCGCCAGCTTTTCGTAGGCGTCCACCCGCACCCGGATGGCGGCACGCTGCTCCGGGGTGCACCGGGGGGTAAAGTCCCGGAGCACCCGCGCCTCCACCGCTGTGCGCTCGTAGATCAGCTCGTCCACGATGCGCCGGTTCAGCCGGGTGACGGTGGTGCCCTTGTAGGGTACGATCTTTACCAGTCCGTTTTCCTGCAATTTTTGCAGCACCACCCGGATCAGGGTCCGGGGCGCCCCAAACCGGCTGCACAGGGGATTTTCGCTGAGAGAAGAGCCGGGGCGCAGGGTCAGGTCAATGATCTCCCGCTCCAGCACGGCATAGATCTCGGCGTCGGTCTTGTATTGCTGTTCCATATCACTCACCTAGTTGAAATGATGTATTTGCGGCGATCCATCATTCTAAAAATTCTCTCCATGGTCCGGTCTGCGGCAGGGGCAGTTCAAACTTCATATCTTTTCCGGTCACGGGGTGCACAAACTGCAGCCCGCAGCTCTGCAGCGCAATGCTGCCCTTGTGGCGGCTGCCGTACTTGCCGTCTCCGTACAAGGGATGTTTCCGGGAGGCAAACTGCACCCGGATCTGATGGGTGCGTCCAGTGTGCAGGGTGATCTGCACAAGGCTGCACTCCCCTGCAGTGGACAGGATCCGGTATTCCAGCACCGCCTCCCGCACCCCCTTCCGGGGGCGGCTCACCGGGAACACCCGCCCCTTCCGGCTGTCCTTGAACAGATAGTCCCGCAGGACGCCGGTCTCCGGCAAATTTTGGTCAGGGGCACCGGCGACCACGGCGCGGTACTGCTTGATGAACCGGGGTGGCTCTGGTGCACCTTCGGCTCTGCCGTCCTGTACGGCGTAGGCGGTCTGACTCTGGGTGATCTGCCGGCTGAGATGGGCGGCAGCAGCAGGGGTCTTTGCGTAGACCATCAGCCCGGATACGCCGGTGTCCAGACGGTGGACCACCCCCACAAAGGCGTCCGGACACTGCCACTGTTCCCGCAGGGCGGCAATGACCCCTTCCTCGCTGGAAAGCCCGGCGGGCTTGTCCACCACCACAAGGGCGGCGTCTTCGTATACCACAGGGATCACAGCTTGCCCTCTGCCACCAGTGCCTTCAGCTTCAGGATGCCGGCAATGGTCTTTCCGTCCTTGATCTCCCCGCTCATGACCATCTGGTATGCCTTCTCCAGAGGCACCCGGTCCGGGGTCAGGAACTCGTCTGCATCCAGATGCATCTGGGTCTGGTGCAGTCCGGTGGCGATCCAGGTGTAGATCACCTCGGTGTCATAGCCCACGGTGGGGTAGAACTCTCCCAGAGAGGTGTAGTGATCGGCGGTAAGCCCGCACTCCTCTTCCAGCTCCCGCTTTGCCGCCTCAAAAGGGTCCTCTCCCTTTTCCAGCTTACCGGCAGGCAGCTCCCACAGCTCCTGCTGCATGGCGTAGCGGAACTGACGAACCATGCAGATGGTGCCGTCCTCAAAATACGGCAGGATGCAGGCGCCGCCGTGGTGGTGGACCACCTCTCGGGAAGCGGTCTTGCCGTTCTCCAGCAGAGCCACATCCTTGGTCAGGGTAATGACCCTGCCCTCAAAAAGCACCTCGCTGGAAAGAGTCTTTTCAAAATGCACTGTACGTTCCATTTGCCTTTGCCCCTTTTTTCCGGCGAAACGCCGGTTTTCTGCTTCTCAGTTTACGGCAAGGCAGGGTTTTTTGTCAATAACCAAGATGGAAACGATACCAAAGCCAACCGGGAAAATATCCCCAAAAAACCAGGGAAAAATGAAATATTTGACAAAAATATCACTATCCGGAGAAAACCGCTCCGGCAAAAAATAAAAAACCGAAAAAACGGCGTGGTTTCTTGCTTTAATACGCTAAAGACGTACAAAACAGCTAAAAAATATTTTTTATTTTTGGTGTGTTTGTTGGTCGCTATACGTTTACTTTGCGGGCGGAATTTGTTATTATAGTATACAAGCAATAGTGCCTTTTAAGGAGTTCTCCGGCTCCAGCGGGCATATTGCCCCGCGCTAAAGGTACCAAAATTCTGAATAATGGAGGAAGAAAAATGCCTAGAGCAAAGCAAACGATGGATGGCAATACCGCTGCCGCCCATGTAGCGTATGCCTACACGGACGTGGCTGCCATCTACCCCATTACCCCGTCTTCTCCGATGGCTGACTCTGTGGACCAGTGGTCTGCAGCCGGTCAGAAGAACATCTTCGGCAACCAGGTCAAGGTGGTCGAGATGGAGTCTGAGGCAGGCGCTGCCGGTGCAGTGCACGGCTCTCTGGGTGCAGGTGCTGTTACCACCACCTTCACCGCTTCTCAGGGTCTGCTGCTGATGATCCCCAACATGTACAAGATCGCTGCTGAGCAGCTGCCCTGCGTGTTCGATGTTTCTGCACGTACTGTTGCTACCCAGTCCCTGAACATCTTCGGTGATCACAGCGATGTTATGGCATGCCGCCAGACCGGCTTCGCAATGCTGGTCGAGAGCAGCGTGCAGGAAGTTATGGATCTGTCCCCTGTCGCACACCTGTGCGCCATCGAGGGCAAGGTTCCCTTCCTGAACTTCTTCGACGGCTTCCGTACTTCTCATGAGTACCAGAAGATCGAGAAGTGGGATTACGCCGATCTGAAGGAAATGTGCAACATGGAGGCTGTGGAGGAGTTCCGTAAGAAGGCTCTGAACCCCGAAAACCCCAAGATGCGCGGTTCCCACGAGAACGGCGACGTGTTCTTCCAGCATCGTGAGGCATGCAACAGCGTTTACAACGCTCTGCCTGCTGTTGTTGAGAAGTACATGGCAAAGATCAACGAGAAGCTGGGCACCAACTACGATCTGTTCAACTACTACGGCGCACCCGATGCTGACCGTGTGATCGTGGCTATGGGTTCCATCTGCGACGTTGCTGATGAGGTCATCGACTACCTGAACGCCAAGGGCGAGAAGGTCGGTATCGTCAAGGTCCGCCTGTACCGTCCCTGGGTCTCCGCTTCCCTGCTGAAGGTCCTGCCCAAGACCGCCAAGAAGGTGGCTGTGCTGGACCGCACCAAGGAGCCCGGCTCTCTGGGCGAGCCCCTGTACCTGGATGTTGCCGCTACCCTGCGTGAGGCTGGTCTGAACGACGTGGTCCTGACCGGCGGTCGCTACGGTCTGGGCAGCAAGGATACCCCGCCGTCCTCCATCTTTGCTCTGTTCAAGGAGCTGGAGAAGGATCAGCCCAAGGAGCGTTTCACTCTGGGTATCACCGATGACGTGACCTTCCTGTCTCTGCCGGAAGTCAAGCCCGCTCCCATCACCGCAGCTGCTGGCACCAAGGAGTGCAAGTTCTGGGGTCTGGGCGGCGACGGTACTGTCGGTGCTAACAAGAACTCCGTCAAGATCATCGGCGACCATACCGACAAGTATGTTCAGGCATACTTCCAGTATGACTCCAAGAAGACCGGCGGCGTGACCATCAGCCACCTGCGTTTTGGCGACAAGCCCATCCGCAGCCCCTACTACATCAACCAGGCTGACTTCGTGGCTTGCCACAACCCCGCTTACATCCACATGGGCATGAAGATGGTCCAGGATGTCAAGCCCGGCGGCGTGTTCATGATCAACTGCCAGTGGTCCGATGAGGAGCTGGGTCAGCACCTGAACGCCGAGGCAAAGAAGTATATCGCTGACAACAACATCCAGCTGTATACCATCAATGCTATCGATAAGGCTATCGAGATCGGCATGGGCAAGCGCACCAACACCATCCTGCAGTCTGCATTCTTCAAGCTGGCTGATGTCATGCCCATCGAGGATGCCGTCAACTTCATGAAGCAGGCAGCTCAGAAGAGCTACGGCAAGAAGGGTCAGGACGTCGTTGAGATGAACTGGAAGGCTATCGATGCAGGCGTTGACGCCATCCACAAGGTGGACGTGCCCGCATCCTGGTCCAACCCCGAGGCTGATCCCGCACCCAAGGCTCTCACCGGCCGTCCGGAGCTGGTCAAGCAGATCCGCGAGGTCATGGAGCCCATTGCCCGTATGGACGGCGACAGCCTGCCTGTCTCTTCCTTCGTGGCAAATGCAAACGGCGAGTGGGAGCAGGGCGCTTCTGCATACGAGAAGCGCGGCACCGCTGTCAACGTCCCCGAGTGGGATGCTGCAAAGTGCGTTGGCTGCAACCAGTGTGCATTCGTCTGCTCTCATGCAACCATCCGTCCCTTCCAGCTGACCGCCGACGAGCTGGCAGCTGCTCCTGCACAGACCAAGAGCCGCGACAACAAGCCCGCAAACGAGTACAAGTTTGTCATGGCTGTGTCTCCTCTGGACTGCATGGGCTGCGGCGAGTGCGTCACCGTCTGCCCCACCAAGGCTATCACCATGGTGCCGCAGGACAGCCAGGCCGATCAGCAGGCAGTGTTCGACTACTGCGTGGCCAACATCTCCAAGAAGCCTTCCAAGTTTGCTGACGATACCGTTATCGGTTCTCAGTTCAACCAGCCGCTGCTGGAGTTCTCTGGCTCCTGCGCAGGCTGTGCCGAGACTTCTTACGCTCGCCTGATCACTCAGCTGTTCGGCGAGAAGATGTACATCTCCAACGCTACCGGCTGCTCCTCCATCTGGGGCGGCACCGCTTCCATCTCTCCGTACACCGTCAACAAGGACAGCGGCCATGGTCCTGCATGGTGCAACTCCCTGTTCGAGGATAACGCAGAGCATGGTCTGGGTCTGTACATCGGTCAGAAGACCATCCGCGAGAACCTGATCAAGGAGATCGCAGAGGTTGCTGGTTCCGACAAGGCTTCTGCTGAGCTGAAGGCTGCTTACGAGCAGTTCATCGCAACCAAGAACAACACCAAGGCAAACGACGAGCCCGCAAAGGCTCTGATTGCTGAGCTGGAGAAGGCGGCTGCTGCCGGCTGCGAGAAGTCTGCAGAGATCCTGAAGAGCAAGCAGTACATCGCCAAGAAGTCCGTCTGGATCTTCGGTGGTGACGGCTGGGCATACGACATCGGCTTCGGTGGTCTGGACCACGTCCTGGCTTCCGGCGAGGATGTCAACGTGATGGTCTTCGATACTGAGATGTACTCCAACACCGGTGGACAGGCATCCAAGGCTTCCAACATTGGTGAAGTCTGCCAGTTCGCTGCTGCTGGTAAGGAAATCAGCAAGAAGAGCCTGTCCGAGATCGCTATGACCTACGGTTACATCTATGTTGCTCAGATCGCACTGGGTGCTAACCCGGCTCAGGCTGTCAAGGCTATTGCTGAGGCTGAGGCTTACCCCGGTCCTTCTCTGATCATCGGCTACGCTCCCTGCGAGCTGCACGGTGTCAAGGGCGGCATGACCAACTGCCAGAACGAGATGAAGAAGGCTGTTGAGGCTGGCTACTGGAACCTGTTCACCTTCAACCCCGCCAACAAGGCTCAGGGCAAGAACCCCTTCACCCTGACCTCCAAGGCTGTGGACAACGAGAAGTATCAGGCTCTGCTGGCAAACGAGACCCGTTACAGCCGTCTGACTCGTGCCTTCCCCGAGCGTGCTAAGGAGCTGTTCGCACGCAACCAGCAGGTTGCAAACGACCGCTACGAGCACCTGACCCGTCTGGTGGAACTGTACAAGTAAGCTTTTTCCCCTATGTTCCGGACTTGGGACGCAGGGCACCCACTGCCCGTTAGGAGAGGGCAGCGGCGGCTTTGCACCGGCGATTACTGCGCAACGCAGCGGTGCAGAACTGTGCGAAGAGTTCGTTCCATGGAGAGATGCAGCTGAAATTACAGCCCGCACCCCACGAGGTTTTACCTGATTTCATCCCCCGGCTCTGCCGCTTTTGGGCGGCAGGGCGCAGGGGTCTGAGATACCAAAGCGCCCGCGAGGGTCCTTGAAAGCACACCCCGCATGTGTCAGGAGCATAAGGTCTGGTTTCAGATACCTTGCCCCGCCTGCTGCATAAGACCTGCTTGTGCAGGGATCTTGCCGCAGAAAAAACGAATATCGTTTTTAGCGCCCCGCTCATCGGCAACGATGACCGGGGCGTATTTTTGTGGGCAAAAACCTATCACAAAATTTTCGAAGAATACCCTTTTCCTTTTTACAGTTTCTTCATAGCTTCTTAACGAAATGAATTGTGAAAGCTGTTATACTTCTGACATGGGAAGCGGGGCCGCAACCGTTCCCCAAGTAACATGATTCCTCCTCACACCAAGGCAATATCCAAGCAGAACACCCTTTCCGGCGCGCCGCAACGCCGGAGAGGGTGTTTTGCTTTTCCGGGCAGTTCCGGGTATGGCAGACAGCGGCAGCGGTGCCGATGAGGCAGCAGCGGCGTCTGCATCCATTTACAGGAAGAAATACCTGCAATAAAATAAAAATTCCTGTAAAACGGTGGTTTAGGGTTGACCCGGTTTTTTTGCGGCGCTATAATAAAAATATCCCAAGGAATACAGGAGGTGAACGCAGGACAATGGACCCGGATCATAGTCCAAACCGAACGACCGATGCGGTAGATCGGACAACAAAAAAGACTGCGTTCGCCTTCTTCTTGATCTGAGCGGCACGGTACCCGGTTTTTGCAGGGGCTGTGGGCAAACAATAGAGGAAGGCGCAGCTTTGCGTGCGCAGAAACGAGGTTTCTGCAGGCGGAAGACGGCGCATTTTTTGTTTCCCGACCTGCTGCGTCCTCCGGCGGCGGAAGGCAGTGCCTTCCGTTGACCCAAACGTAATACAGAGGAGGAACGCCCCGTGGAAATGGAAGAAAAGAAGACAGGACAGACCTCAGAGCAGAGCCTGCCTGTGCAGGAACTGCCTGCGGATATCCCCGCAGAGGTCCGGCAGAAGCTGGCTGAGGACCTGAACGAACAGGCAACCGAGGAACTGAGGCAGGATGTCCGGGAGGCAGAACGGGAAGAGGCAAAGGACGAAGAGGTCAAGGCAAACCCGGAGATGCTCACCAAGAGCCGCCTGCTGAAGCTGCTGATCAAAAAGCAGTATGTAAAGCTCCGGGAGGTCACTGAGGAAGAGCAGCCTGCAGACCTTGCAGAGCTGCTGGAAGAGCTGGACGAGAACAACCGTCTGGTGGTGTTCCGCCTGCTGAAAAAAGAGGTCGCCACCGAGGCGTTTGCCTATATGTCCGATGAGGCACGGGACGATCTGGTCAATGCCTTTTCGGATGTGGAGCTGGTAAGCGCCATTGAAGAGATGAGTCTGGACGACGCCGCCGACCTGCTGGAGGATATGCCTGCCGGCGTGGTAAAGCGAGTGCTGGAAAAGTCCTCCAAACAGACCCGTGAGAGCCTGAACAAACTGCTGAACTACCCGGAAAGCTCCGCCGGCAGCCTTATGACCCCCGAATATGTGCGACTGAAAAAGGGCATGACCGTGGAGCAGGCACTTGCCGCTATCCGTGTGCAGGGCGAGAACGCCGAGACTGTGTACACCTGCTATGTGGTGGAAAGCAACCGTCTGCTGGGGGTTGTGTCGGCACGCAGCCTGCTGCTGTCCGACCGGGACACCCTCATTACCGAGATCATGGACGACAACCTGGTCACCGTGAAGGTCACCGACGACCAGGAATATGTGGCACGTGAGATGCAGCGCTATGACTTTACCGCCATGCCGGTTCTGGACAACGAGGGCATGTTCGTGGGTATCATCACCATCGACGATGCGATCGACGTTCTGACCGACGAGAGCACCGAGGATATGCAGAAGATGGCAGCAATTCTGCCGGACGACGATGCCACCACCTACTTTGGCACCAGCGTCTGGACCCACGCCAAGCAGCGTATTCCCTGGCTGCTGATCCTGATGTTGTCCGCCACCTTTACCGGCATGGTCACCACCCACTACGAGGAGGCGTTCGTCAGCCTGCCCCTGCTGGTGTCCTTTATGCCCATGCTGATGGATACCGCCGGCAACTGCGGCAACCAGATCAGCACCCTGATGGTCCGTGGTCTTGCTCTGGGTGAGGTGGAGCCCAGCGATTTCCTGAAGGTCCTGGGTAAGGAACTGAGGGTCTCTGCCATCGTAGGCGCCGTGCTGGGCGTTGTGAACGGTCTGCGCATCTACCTGATGTACACCTATGTGTTCCCCGGTCACTACGCCAATGTCATGGGCTATGCCGTTGTGGTCAGCGTTTCCCTGTTCTTCAGCGTCATCCTTGCAAAGCTGGTAGGCGGCATGCTGCCGCTGGCGGCAAAGAAGGTGGGCGCAGACCCGGCAATCATGGCCACCCCCTTCATCACCACCATCGTGGACGCCTGCAGCCTGATCCTGTACTTCAAGATCGCACAGCTGGTTTTCCACGGCATGATGTAAAGAATAAAGCAATGCCGGACGGTCTGCGGACTGTCCGGCTTTTTTTGCGGGATATCCCCTTCAGAGATGGGGTCTTTGGTACGATGGGAAAGTGACAGGCTCAAATGCAATGCGTTCCGGTTTTGCCAAATCCCTCCTTGAGGGAGCTGTCAAAGCCGTCAGGCTTTGACTGAAGGAGTTTCCTCGCCCCTCTTTTTCCGCTGTGGAAAACATCGAAAAACTCGGATTTTCCACACACCGCCCCGGGGCTCTGCCGGTTGTGGAAAACTCTGACCGGGATTTTTCCAATTTGGAGAAAGCCAAGACCCGCCGGGGAAAGCACTGTGAAAAACAAAGAAAAATCCTCGACTTTCTTTTTTATAAAAGGCAAAATGCACGTATTAACCCCCATGTTTTTCCAGCAAAAGACCGGTTCCTTTACGGGTTGTATAAGCGGACAGTTTTTTTGTGGTGGAAAACTCTGTGGAAAAAGTGGAAAACATCGTTGGAAACTCCCCCTCTTTTTCACATAAACGGTGGAAAACCCGGTGGAAAAAGTGAAAAGATCCCTCACAAAGGCGGTTTTGTCACCCTTTTTGGTTGTGATGACAGCGGTACAGGGGAAATTTGTGCTGTTGTATACCAGTACAGGAACAAAGTTTTCCCCAGTCCTTCTTTTCTTGAATGCCCGGCGCAATCATGGTACAATACCATTGATATCCTACAAATACTTTCCGGGAGGGAAACTGCATGAACAACTGGCTGAATCGTCTGGAGTGCAAATACGGGCGCTTTGGTATCCCCAATCTAACCAATATCCTTGTGGCGGGGCAGGTCCTTGTGTTTGCGGTGGAACTGTTCGTCAACAGCGCCATTACCCTTTGGCTGGGGCTGAGCCGCTTTCTGCTGCTGCAGGGGCAGGTGTGGCGGGTCCTGACCTTCGTGTTCATCCCCTTTTCCGGGGGCAGTATCCTCAGCGTGGTGCTGGGCATCTATTTTACCTGGTTCATCGGCACGGCGCTGGAGCGGGAGTGGGGAGACTTCCGCTACACGGTCTACTTTTTGCTGGGCATGGCGGGCACGGTGCTTGCCTGCCTGCTGACGGGGGTTACTGCCAGCACCTACTGCCTGTCCCTTTCTCTGCTGCTTGCCTTTGCCATGCTGTACCCGGAGGTGCAGATCCTGCTGTTCTTTGTGATCCCCATCCGGGTAAAATACTTTGGTCTGCTGGCGGCGGCAATGTGGGTGCTGAGCTTTGCGACCGCTTCCCTGCCGGGCAAGCTGAGTCTGCTGCTGTCCATGCTCAATGTCTGGGTGTTCTTTGCCCCCATGGGCTACCGCAGCATCCGGGCATGGATCCGCCGGGAGCAGTGGAAGCGGAAGAACCGGAGATAAAACGCCCTGCCCATCTCCACAGGGTCCCAACACGAAAAGGAGTGCGCCAACATGATGCTTGACCGCATGGAAGGCAACGGAGAACTAAAGACCAGCATCCGACAGATGCTGGCGTCCCGCAGACTGACCCACAGCGTACTGCTGGTAGGAGAACAGGGACTGGGCGCCGGCTTTGCGGCACGGTGCATTGCGGCGGACTACCTCTACCCCGCAGGCGGGGCTCCGGCAGAGGCAATGGTCCGGGGAGAGTGCTGCCGTGCCGTGGGCAAACCTGGCAAGCGGGACAGCGGCAGGATCGAGACCGGCATCGTCCGGGAGGCGATCTCGGTGACCGGTATGGGTGCAGGCGGCAAGTATCTGGTCAGTCAGGTCACCGCCATGCGCAGCGAGATCTTTAACACCAGCCTTTCGGCAGAGGGCAGGGTGGTGCTGCTGTACCATGTGGAAAAGATGAATCAGGAGTCCGCCAACGCCCTGCTGAAGGTCATGGAAGAGCCGCCGGAAGGGGTGTTGTTCCTGCTGACGGCAGATTCTCTGGCAGGGGTGCTGCCCACCATCCGCAGCCGCTGCATCAGCTTTGCGGTGGCGCCGGTGTCCCCGGCAGAGTGTGCCCGCTATTGCATGGCACAGGGTGTGGACAAAAAAACAGCGACGCTGTACAGCGAGCTGCTGGACGGCAAGATCGGCACCGTCCTCAGCGCAGCAAAGGACGAGGCACGCACCGCCCAGATGCAAAAAGCGCTGGAGCTGGCAGCAGCCGCCGCCGCAAGGGACAGCTACGCCGCAGCAGTCCTGCTTTCCGCCTACGAAAAGGATAAGGCAGCAGCCGCCGCCCTGCTGACAGACTTCCAGGCTGTGGCGGCTGCAGGGTTGGGCAGCAGCCCTCATGCCCCGGTACAGGGAGCTGCCGCCCAGCGTGCGCTGCGCCTTGCGGATGCGGCGCTCCAACGGCTGGGAGCACAGGTGAACCCCAAGATCGTGCTGACGGTGCTGGCGGCAAAGTTCCGTGCCCTGTGACCCGGAAATAAAAAAAGAAAACAAAGACCCCCTCCGGCGCTTGCGGTACACCGGAGGGGGTCTTTGTTTGGGGTATTGCTTTGGTGTGAGGAGGAATCATGTGTGAGAGAGCGGTTGCGGCCCCGCTGCCCTCACAATGTATAGTATACCCGATTTTAAGTGAAAAGTCATTACTAAGCTGTGAAAAAACTGTAAAAGACGAAGAATCTTTTACTATAAACCCGGTTTCTCAGGACAAAATCCACATAAGCAGGTCAGTTTGAACAAGGTGATATCCAACAGGACCGCATTTTACCCGGCAACGGGTCAGCCCTGCTGGGCGGCGTGGAGCCTGCCCTCTGCCACATAGTGTTCTGCATTGCGGAGGTTTGCTTCCATCTGCTCCGGGGAGACCTGTTTGATGATCCTTGCAGGCACCCCCACCACCACCGAGCCATCCGGCACCACCATGCCCTCCGGCACCAGTGCCCCTGCCCCGATGATGCAGTTTTTGCCCACGACACAGTGATTCAGCAGGGTGGCGTGCATCCCGATGAGACTGCCATCCCCTACGGTGCAGCCGTGGACAAGGGCGCTGTGCCCCACCGTTACATTTTTGCCCAGAGTCACTCTTCCGCCCCGGTCGCAGTGGAGCACGGCGTTGTCCTGCACGTTGGCGTTTTCGCCGATGGTCAGCACCCCGTCATCCCCCCGCAGTACGGCACCGTACCACACCGAGGAACCGGGCTTCAGCACCACATCTCCCTGCACCGTGGCATTTGCCGCCACAAAGACGGCTCCTTCGTCCCGGGGAGTTTTTCCACAAAAGGACAGCATCATTGTTAAAAACCACCTTTCTCTTTTGGTTCGTTTATGGTATTCTTATAAGTAGAATGAAAAACAGCGTCCTGTATGCACCGCACCGGGACGGAATTTCAAGGGGGTACGCTCATGGTCCACAACAAGTTCTTCCGCCGCAGCGTGGCACTGGTACTCACACTGGCACTGGCGGTGTCTGCCGCCCTGCCGGGTCTGGCGGTCTACCCCATGCCTATCCAGACTGCCAGCGACACCGAGGCGGTGTATCTGTTCAACGCCGACACCGGCAAGACCATTCTGGCGCAGAACGCCGACCAGCCCCGGTATGTGGCAAGCCTGACCAAGATGATGACCGCCCTGCTTTTGCTGGAAAGCGGCAAGGACCTGAATGGTGAGGTCACGGTACCCACTGAGCTGACCCAGGAATTTAAGGACATCCAGAACGCCAACGGCACCACCATGGGCTTGCGCATTGGCGAAAAGGTGCGCCGGGTGGACCTGCTGTACGCCCTGCTGGTATCCAGCGCCAACGATGCCGCCAGTGTCATTGGCTGGGATGTGGGCGGCAGCCTGCCTGCCTTTATCCAGCAGATGAACGCCCGGGCAGCGGAGCTGGGCTGTAAAAACACCACCTTTACCTGCGCCCACGGCTTGTACGATTACGGCAACGTGGCATCGGCAGAGGACCTTTCCAAGATCGCGGCGGCGTGCTACGGCAACCAGACCTTTGTGCAGGTGTCCGCCACGGCGGCGTATACCCTGCCTGCCACCAACCTCCACCAGAACGAGCGGAGCATTGCCTCCACCAACCCCCTGACCGACAGCGGCAGCCAGTATTACCGCAGTTACATCCGCTGTGTCAAGGGCGGTTTTACTACCCTTGCGGGGCGCTGCGCCGTGGCATTTGCAGAAAAGGACGGGCACACCTACGGGCTGGTGATCCTTGGCTCGGACACCGCACACCTTTACGCCGAGTGCGGGCAGCTGCTGGACTGGGCGTTTGAAAGCTTTGGGGACCGGGCACTGGTGGACACCAACACGGTGCTGACCACCGTGGACCTGACCAAGTGCCGCACCCAGCCTGCGGTGGAGCTGTACGCCGCCACCCCGGTCAGCGGCTACGGACACCCGGACGACCGGGTCACCTATTCCTTCGACCTGCCGGAGAAGGTCTCCGCCACTGTGAAGGAGGGGCAGGTGCTGGGCACCGCCACCGTCTATCTGGACGGCTATGAGGTGGGGCAGACCGACCTTGTAACCCACCGGGAATACATCTCGGACTTCCGCACCGACAGCAAGGCGACCGTCCTGCTGCTCTGCGTGCTGGTGCTGCTGCTGGCAGGGCTGACCTTTGTGACCCTGCTGTGCGGCACCGGAGATGTGACTCTGCGCCGCCGCAGACCCAGAAGATGACCGGCGGCACAGCTCTATTGTAATACGAAACCCCCGGCACCGCAAGCTGCAGTGCCGGGGGTTTTTGTATGTGGGTCTCTTAATCGAAGTTATCAGAGAGGAAGAAGGCAAAGCCAGCTGCCAAAATCAGACCCGTTGCAAGGAAAAGGCTCTGGGTGGCATAGGGATTGCGGTTCTGGACGTAGGCACGCTTGTTGTAGTTGAGGTAGTCGGTGGTATCGCTGCCATCGGGGTTCCGGGAGGAGAGCCCGGTCTTTTTCTCGTATTCCCGACGGACCCGATCCTCGCTGATGTCATAGATCAGCAGACCGATACCGACTGCCCCCAGACCCAGCAGACCAAACACTCCGACGGGACCGGAGACATCGTTGCCTACATCGTCGCTGGCATTGCTGCCGCCGCCCAGATAGACCATTTCGTCTTCCGGAATCAGAGCGTAGGACATGGGATAGGTGATGGTGTTTTTCATAATGATTCCTCACTTTCAAAATGATAACAGTCAATGACGGCTGACCGAACAGCCGTCAGGGAAACAACCTGTACTACATTCGCAGTTAGAGCCGATGGAGGCGGAAGTCAGACTGGTCTCCGAAAAAGCACCGGAGCCGATGTGGGTGACGCTGCTGGGAATATAGACGGATCTAAGCTCTGTACGCCCGGTAAAGGAATAATTGTCGATGCGCACCACCGGCTTGCCCCCCAGCTCGGCAGGAATGACCAGATTGGACACGGAAGAGCTGCTGGTGTAGCCGTAGATCATTACGCCGCTGCCGTAATCCTCGTACTGCCAGTTGACATTGGTGCCGGCAGGCTCCGTTTTGGGAGTGGCTTTAGGCTCAACGGCAGGTGTGGAGGAAGATGCAGGGGTTGAGGAAGAAGTGGGCGTAGAGCTTGCCGGAGTGCTGGGAGGCGCAGTGGGATGAGAAGAGGAGGCAGGCTTGGAGCTGCTGGGTACAGAGCTGCTGGAGGAGCTGACCGGGGACGAAGAGTCCGGATGGTTTTCGTCCTCTTCCGGCAGCTGGGTGGATGCATCCACCTCGGTGGAAGCAGAATCCTCGGCTTCTGCGCTGGCGCTTTCCTCGGATGCCGCAGGCTCCGAAGAAGAGTCCGGTACAGAGGATGATGCGTAGGAAGCAGGGGTGCTCCGGCTGCCGGTCTGGGTCCCGGTGGCTTCCCAGAACTGTGCCAGCACAATGCAGAACATAAACAGCACCACCAGCACAGATATCAGTACCCACACCACCGGCGGAAGCTTTTTGGGTTTGGACTCCGTCCGCACCGGCGGCGGAGGCGGAGGCGGTACCGGCTTGGGAGGGTTGGGCTTCTTTTTCGGCGGCTGTACCGGGGGGATGGTGCCGCCGTGGGAGCCGCTGTGGGAACCGCCCAGAGAGCCGCCATCGAAGACCTGCTCCTCCGGGGTGATAAATATGGTGCCGTTATCCTTATACTGCAGCTTTTCCAGCTCCCTGCGCATCTGGGCAGGGTCGGCGTAGCGGTCTGCAGGGTTCGGGGCACATGCCTTCAGGATGATCCGTGCCAGCTCCGGGTCCGCATAGGCGGGAGGGGGCAGCACCGCCCCGTTCAGCCGCTGCACCTGTGCCTGCTCCCGTGCCGCAGGGGTGATGGGCTGGGGCATGGGAGGCAGCAGGGGCAGCCGGTTGTTGTTCAGCAGCTGGTACAGCACCAGACCCAGCGAGTAGATGTCCACGCTGCGGGTATAGTTCCTGCCGTGGAACACCTCCGGTGCCATGTAGTTCACGGTGCCGATGCGGGTGGAAGCGCCGGAAGCGGTGTCCGCCACCCGAGCCACGCCAAAGTCGCCCAGTTTGTAGTCCCCGGCGGCAGACAAAAAGATGTTGGCGGGTTTGATGTCCCGGTGGATGATGTTGTACTTGGCGCACAGCTCCAGAGCACGGCAGATGTCGATGCCCAGCTGGATGGTCTCCTGCCGGGGGACGGTGTGGATCTGGCTGAAATACTGGCTGATGGGGGTCAGCAGCTCCATGCGGATCAGGATATCCCAGCCGATATTGTTGGGCTGGCGGTAGATCTGGTGATCCTCATAGCTGACGATGTTGGTGTGACCCTTCAGCGCCGCCATCATCCGGATCTCGTTGCTCAGGTTTTTAACGCAGCTCAGGTAGTAGGCGGAGGCGCTGGCAGCGTCCATGCCGCTGTTCAGGGTATCCGCTGCCTGCTCATCGGAGCCGGGGATGCTGATGATCTTCAGGGCGCCGGTGTACACCGAGCCGTCCAGAGAATCGGTGCGCTGGATCTCGAACACCTTGCCGTAGCTGCCGGTGCCTATGAGCCGCCGGATGTTCCACACCCCAAAGACCGGCTCGTAACGCTTATAGTATTCTGTTTCCATGGAAAATCCTCATTTCTGCAGCCGCAATCATACAGTTGTGAGCCTGTTATACCGTTCCATAGATGCCGTGGACCGATACTTCGCCGGTAAAGACCCGCTCTTCGCCGCTGTCGGTGCGCACCACCAGCCTGCCCTCTTCGTCCACGTCCACTGCGGTGCCGGTGCCCTGCTTGCCATCCGGCAGATCAAAGAACACCTGTCTGCCCAGATTGACGCAGGCGGCTTTGTACTCCTCCCGGAAGGGAGCAAAGCCGTCCCGGGCAAAGACGTACATGGGGCGGTCAAAGCCAAAGTCGGTCAGCGCCTCGGCAAGCCAGCCGGGATCGGTGGCAAGGTCCACCTTTGCCCCCTGCAGCTCCAGAGAGGTGCCGTTGGGCAGCCCGGCGGCGTCAAAATAGCTCTGGGGTTGTGCCAGATTGATGCCGATGCCGCACAGGATGCCTCTGCCCTGCTGCTGGTAGCCGTAGCTCACGCTTTCGCACAGGATGCCCACGATCTTTTTGCCGTTCAGCAGCAGATCGTTGGGCCACTTGATCTGACAGTCCACCCCGTAGCGCAGCTGCAGCTGGCGGCGCACCGCAAGGCTTGCCAGCAGGGGCAGAGTGGCGGGCTGCGCCAGCGGTTCCCGGATCGCCACGGTGTAGTAAAGCGCCTTGCCCTCGGCGTTTACCCAGCTGCGTCCCAGTCTCCCCCGTCCGGCGGTCTGGTTCTGGGTATAGACCGCCCCCACGGGACCAAATTCTTCAAAATGTTCTTTTACATAGGCGTTGGTGCTGCCGCATTCCGGCAGATAGCGCACCTCGTTGATGCTCATTTCTGTGGTACCTCTTTGTGCTCATGGGCAACGACTTTGCCCTCGTCGGTGGTCAGGATGCCGTAGGTGTCGGCACCGGTATAGCACCGCCCGCAGGAGCCGGGATTGAACAGGAACACATTGCCCCGCTGCTCGGCGTGGGGAATGTGGGTGTGTCCGAACAGTGCCACCTCGGCGCCCCGGGCGGCGGCAGCATCGGCGATGGTGTCCAGATCGTATTTTACCCCATACATGTGACCGTGAGTATAGAAAATAACCACCTGATCAAAGGCGGCAAGCCCATCGGTAGGCTCCAGTGCGCCAAAATCGCAGTTGCCCGCCACCGAGTAGGTGCGGAGCTTGGGATAACCGGCAAGGGCTGCCTCCAGATCCCGGAGCCCGTCTCCCAAAAAGATCAATGCGTCAACGTTTTTGCTTTCCTTCATCAGCACGCGCTCGATCGCCGCACGTCCGCCGTGGCTGTCGCTCAGGACCAGAAGTTTTGTCACGGGATTTGTCCTCCTCTATCATTCGGCTTCCTGCTGCAACAGCAGCAGCTGCCGGTATACTTCGCTTTTGGAATAAGGGGTGCCCTGTGCTGCCGCCTTTGCGGCAGCGGAAGCGGCAAAGCCCTCGGTGGTCAGCGCCAGCGCCCGCTGCACCGCCTGCTCCAGGGTCAGCGGCTCCTCCTCGTCGGCAGATGCGGGAGCGCCTGCCATTACCAGCACATACTCTCCCCGGGGGTCCGCTGCCCTGTAGTGTTCCACTGCCTCCCCCAGCGTGGTCTTCCAGATGTCCTCGTGGAGCTTGGTCAGCTCCCGGCACAGGGTGATGCTGCGGTCTGCCCCAAAGGCGGCGGTCAGGTCGTCCAGCGTGGTCCGCAGCTTGTGGGGGGCCTCGTAGAAGATCACGGTGCGCTTTTCGTTCAGCAGCTCCGCCAGACGCTCCTTTTTCTGCTTCCGGTTCACCGGCAGAAAACCCTCAAAGACCCAGCGGGAGGTATCCTGTCCGGACACCGCCAGAGCGGTGACGCAGGCAGACGCTGCCGGCACCGGCACCACCTTGATGCCCCGTGCCAGAGCGTCCCGGACGATGACCTCGCCGGGGTCCGACACGCAGGGCATCCCCGCATCGCTGCACAGAGCGCAGCTCTCCCCTGCCTCAATGCGGCGCAGGATCGCCTCGCCCTTCTGCAAGGCGTGTTCGTAGTAGCTGACCATGGGCTTTTTGAGACCCAGAAAGTTCAGCAGCTTCATGGTCACCCGGGTATCCTCGGCGGCGATGAAATCCGCCGCACCAAAGGTCGCTGCCACCCGGGGCGGCATGTCGTCCAGGTTGCCGATGGGGGTGGCTACGATGTAAAGCGTTCCTGCCATTGTTTATCCCTTTCCATTACCATACAGGGCGGCACCGGCGCTGATGAGCACATCCGGTTCCACCCGCAGTCCGGTCTTGCGGTTTTTCTGCGCCTCCACCAAAAAGAGCCAGGGGGTACCCTCCGGGCTGTTTTTTACAAAGGCAAGCCGTTTCGGTTCCAGCCGATGGGCGCGCAGCACGCTCAGCACCTCTGCCAGCCGCTCCGGGCGGTGGCAAAGCGCCAGCCTGCCCCCGTCCTTTAAAAGGCGGAAGCCACAGGCGCAGACGTCCTCCAGAGTGCAGGTGTTCTCGTGCCGTGCCTGTGCATGGGCGGCGTTGCTGCTCTGGGGACCATCGGTGAAATAAGGCGGGTTGCAGGCACACAGGTCAAAGCTGCCTGCCCCCTGGCAAAAACTGCGCAGGTCTGCACAATAGGGGGTGATGTGGTCGATGCCCTGTCGGGTCACCGCCGCCTGCAGCAGGGCACTGCCCTCCGGCTGGATCTCCAGAGCGGCGCAGCTGCCCCGGTGCCCCCGGTCGTGCCATTCCAGTGCCACGATGCCGCAGCCGGAACACAGGTCCGCCGCCTTCTGGCTCCGCTTTGGCTCGCAGAAACGCGCCAGCAGCAGCGCATCGGAGCCAAATCGATGGGCGGGAGTGCAAAAGACCTCGGTTCTATTATACAAAACTTCTGTAGAATGTTCCATAGAAAGAGTGCCGTTTCCTCTCAAAAAAAAATGCGGGTTTTTCCTGACAAATTTGTGCACAAACAAAAAGCAGCAGACCCGCTTCAACAGGTCTGCTGCTTTCGATGCGTTTTTACAGCAATGCCACTGATTATTCAGCAGCGATTGCACCAGTGGGGCAAGCACCCTCGCAAGCGCCGCAATCGATGCAGGAATCTGCATTCACAACTGCAACACCGTTCTCGATGGTGACAGCACCAACCGGGCAAGCGCCCTCGCAAGCGCCGCAGCCAACACATGCGTCAGAAACCTTGTGTGCCATAATAAACTCTCCTTTTTATCCCCGTGCCCATACTGTTATGAAGAGACGTGCTCTGGCACGGCTGTGCACGCCACTCCGGAAATTGTATCCTTGCCTGCATTTTAACAAAGCGGGACCGAAAAGGCAAGACTAACCGTATGAGTCAAAGCGAAAAAAATTTTTTTTGTGGGGTTGCACAAAAGCACGGGCTAACTTATAGACAAAATTGCAGGAGATTTTTAGCGAAAATCACGAATTGAAGTTAGTTTTAACGTACTAACCGCCAGTCTCTCCGGAAAGGTCTCTCAGCCCCTTTTCTTTCCGCAGCTGCAGCCGTTTTCCTCCGAGCTTGCCACCACCGGAGCGGGGTTCCGGACGCCGGAATAGTCGTCCTCCGGGTCCGGGCGGCGGGGCGCGCGTTTGCCGCCGCTGATATACTCGCAGACCCCCACCTTGTAGTACCGGGGGGACAGGCTCTCGGTGCCGCAGCGGACCCGCAGGTAGCCGGACACCGGGTTCACCTCCAGCACGGTGCCCAGACCGTCCGGGGTCCGCACGGTGCTGCCCACCATGGGCATGATACTGTTCAGATATTCGTAGGCGCTTTCTTCATAGGCAAGGCAGCACATGAGCCGTCCGCAGGCGCCGCTGATCTTGGTGGGGTTCAGAGAAAGTCCCTGCTCCTTTGCCATCTTGATGGACACGGGCTGGAAATCCTTTAAAAAGCGGCTGCAGCAGAAGGGCTGCCCGCAGATGCCCAGACCGCCGACCATCTTGCTCTCGTCCCGGACGCCGATCTGCCGCAGCTCGATGCGGGTGTGGAAGATGCCGGCAAGGTCCTTTACCAGCTCCCGGAAGTCCACCCGCCCGTCGGCGGTGAAGTAGAACATGATCTTGGACCGGTCCAGCGTGTACTCCGCCTCCACCAGCTTCATTTCCAGTTTGTGGCGGGCGATGCACTCCTGACAGGTGTGGTAGGCACGTTTTTCGTCCTCCCGGTTCTGACGCATCCGGCGGATGTCCACGCTGTCTGCCATCCGGGTAATGGGCTTGAGTGCCTTGGGCACGGCGGAATCCGCAACTTCCCGGACCCCCTGCACCACCTCGCCGCACTCGATGCCACGGGCAGTCTCCACAATGACGTGGTCCCCGGTGTTGATCTGAGCGTCGGCAGGGTCAAAATAATAACTTTTACCGTTTTCCTTGAAACGGACAGAGATGACTTTTTTCATAGTTTTCCTCGTTTGCTATCATAGAAAGCCCCGGCAGGGGCTTTTGTTCCATTCTACCAGACAGTATAGCATATTTAAAACTACATTTCCACGCATTAAAACAAAAAGATGCCGGTGCTGCCGGCGGCGCCCGGCGCCAAAAACGGCAAAATTTTCCCTGGCTGCAACAATTCCCGCTTTTGACTCGTATTCCAGAATGGAAACTGTCGGAATTCTGTCTTATACCCGGAGAAAAAACCGGGGAGTCGTGGTAAAAAACGCAGAAAGGTTAAAGTTTTGCAAAAGAAACACGGCAGAACTATTGCAACCCCGGTCCCGGCGTGTATAATAGGAATGTTATAGTGGATATTCAGCCTCTTAAAACGGCGCAGCTGCTGTGCCCGGCGCACAGCAGAGAAACGGTAGGAGAAAATGGAAAAATTCAGTGTCAAAAAACCGTTCACGGTGCTTGTGGCGGTGGTCATGGTTCTGATCCTGGGCTTTGTGGCAATCACAAAGATGCAGACGAACCTGCTGCCGGACGTCAGCACACCGTATCTGATGGTGGTCACCGTGTACCCCGGAGCAAGCCCGGAGCGTGTGGAGAGCGAAGTCTCCGACGTGCTGGAAAATGCCCTGACGGTGCCCGGCGTTTCCGGCATCACCGCCACATCGGCAGAAAACTACAGTCTGCTGCTGATGCACTTTGAAGACGATACGGACATGAACAGCGCACTGGTCAAGGTGTCCAACAAACTGGATCAGGTCAAATCGGACCTGCCGGAATCCTGCCTGACCCCCTCCATCATCGAGTACAACCTGAACATGAACGCCTTCATGACGGTGGCTGTGAGCCGGGAGGGCAGCGATGTATACCAGCTATCGGAGCTGACCAAGGATACCATCGTGCCCTACATCCAGCGCAAGGGCGGCGTGTCCAGCGTCTCCTCCAATGGTCTTATCGAGAAGATGGTGCAGGTCCAGCTGAACCAGGATAAGATCGATGTCATCAACGAAAAGCTGCTGGAACTCATCAACACCCAGCTGTCCGCTGCAAGAGAAGAGCTGGAAAGTGCAGAAAAGCAGATCGAAGCAGGTCGCGCCGAGTACGAAAAGCAGATGAAGAACTTTGGCGATACTGTGTCCAACTCGGTCATGGGCAGCCTCAGCGTGGAAGTGGGGGACGCCGTAGAAGTGGTCCGGGATCAGGCGCAGAAGCTGCTGGAAAGCGTCAATCAGCTCATCGCCGTGGTCAAGGAGCCGGAGATCCAGCAGGCACTCGTTGAGGTGCAGCAGGGTCTGCAGAAGGTGCTGGACAAGTTCAACCAGACCGGTATGCGGGACATCGACTCCCTCATTGAGATCGTGGCAGAACTGCGCACCATTACCGATAAGCTCACCAATGCCCTGCAGACCCTGCAGCAGCGGCTGAACGCTCAGGAGGGCACCGAGGGCAGCACCGCTACCGATCTGGCAGACGAGCTGCAGGTGCAGGAGAGCCTGAATGTGATCTACAACACCCTGCAGGAGACCATTGCCGCCATGGACAATGTGCCCGACCTCATGAGCGAGTTCTCCAAGGCTCTGGGCAGCTTTACCCAGCAGCAGCTCATGGCGTATATGAAGTTTACCGAGGCACGGGAGATGCTCAACGAGTACGATAAGCAGCTCACTGCAGCAAAGCAGCAGTACGAGACCGCCAAGGAAAGTGCCCTTGCACAGGCAGACGTGGCAAAGCAGCTGGATATCCAGACCCTTGCCACCCTGATCTACGCCCAGAACTTCTCCATGCCCGCAGGTTATGTGCAGGACAAGCTGGGCGAATCCTGGCTGCTGAAGGTAGGCGAAGAGTACAACAGTGTGGCAGATATCAAGGGCGCTTTGCTGCTCCACGTGGAGGGCTACGGTGATGTGCGCCTGTCCGACGTGGCGGATGTGGAGATCATCGACAACGCTGCAGACAGCTACACCCGTCTGAACGGGGAGCAGGCTGCGGTGCTCAAGATCTTCAAGAGCTCCTCCTCCAGCGCCGGTGTGGTCTCCAGCAACTGTCTGTCCGCCTTCAGCGAGCTGGAGGCACAGTACGACGGTCTGCACATCGTCACCCTGTCCAACCAGGGCAACTATATCACCATCGTCATCAAGAGCATTCTTACCAGCATGGCTGTGGGTGCGGCGCTGGCGATCATCGTGCTGGCGATCTTCCTGAAGGATGTCAAGCCCACGCTGGTGGTAGGCATCAGCATCCCCCTGTCGGTGCTCTTTGCCGTGGTGCTCATGTACTTTACCGGACTGGATATGAACGTCATGACCCTTGCGGGTCTGAGCCTTGGCATCGGTATGCTGGTGGATAACTCGGTGGTGGTCATCGAGAACATCTACCGCCTCCGCAGTCGTGGCGTGCCGGCGGCACGTGCTGCCGTGCAGGGCGCACGGCAGGTGAGCATGTCGGTGGTGGCGTCCACCCTTACCTCGGTGTGCGTCTTCCTGCCGGTGGTGTTCTCCGCCAGCATTGTCCGCAGCCTGATGCTGCCCATGTCCCTGTGCATCGGCTACTGCCTCATGGCTTCCCTCATCGTGGCTGTGACGGTGGTGCCCGCTGCGGCATCCACCGTGCTGAAAAAGGCAGAGCCCAAGCGCCTGCCCTGGTTTGAAAAGATCCAGGACGGTTACGGTCGCAGTCTGGACTGGTGCCTGAATCACCGTGCCCTGCCCCTGATCGCAGCGGTGGTGCTGCTGGTGTTCAGCGGCTGGTCGGTGATGTCCATGGGCATCGAGCTGCTGCCCACCATCACCAGCAATGAGGCACTGGTCTCTGTGACCACCGACGAGAGCCTGACCAAGGACGAGTCCTATGCCATTGCCGGTAAGGTAGTGGAAGCCGTCATGGGCGTGGACAACGTGGAAGAGGTGGGTATCACCACCGATACCAGCATGGCAGGACTGGATATCAGCCAGCTGGGTCTGCCCAGTGCCATTACGGACCTTCTCAACGCCGCCAACAGCTACGGCAGATACAAGGTCAACGTGATGCTCAACGAGGACCTGTCCTCCAAGGAGACCGAAGAGATCCGTCAGGCGCTGGAGGATGCGGTTTCCGGCATCGAAAACTGCTCCACTACGGTCCAGCTCTACGGCATGACCGATGACCTGACCAGCCAGCTTTCCAGCGGTCTGCAAATCAAGATCTACGGCACTGACACCGAGACCATGACCAAGCTGTCCGAAAAGGTTGTGGAGATGGTCAACGACACCGAGGGCTTTACCAATGCCACCAACGGTCTGGGTGCCGGCGATTCCACCATCATTCTGAAGATCGACCGGGACAAGGTGCGCTCCTACGGTCTCACCGTGGCGCAGGTGTACCAGCGGATCGCAGCAAAGCTTACTACCACCACCACCGCCCAGACCCCTGTGACGGTGGACGGCACCACCATGAACGTGGAGATCACCGACAACCTTGATCCCGTGACCAAGGAAAACATGATGGACATCACCTTTGACACCACCACCATGTCTGCAGACGGCACCACTGCCACCGGCACCTGCACCCTGGCGGATATTGCCACCTGGTCCACTGGCACGGCACCGGACTCCATCACCAGCCTGAACCAGACCCAGTACGTCACGGTGTCTGCGGAGACGGAAAAGGGCTACAACACCAAGGTGCAGTCCCGTCTGATGCAGAAGAAGCTGGACGAGTTCTCCCTCAGCGATGAGATGCCGGAAGGCTGCTCCTTCTCCATGGGCGGCGAGACTGAGAGCGTGGACTATATGACCAACGAGATGGTCCAGTGGATGGCACTGGCACTGCCCTTTGTGTATCTGGTCATGGTGGCACAGTTCCAGAGCCTGCTGTCCCCCTTTATCGTGCTGTTCACCGTGCCCCTTGCCTTTACCGGCGGTCTGCTGGGTCTGTTGTTCACCGGACAGCAGCTCACCATGATCTCCCTCATGGGCTTTATCGTGCTGATGGGCACCGTGGTCAACAACGGCATCGTCTTTGTGGACTACGCCAACCAGCTGCGTCTGGGCGGTATGGAGCGCCGTGCGGCACTTGCCGCCACCGGCAGGACCCGTATGCGTCCCATCCTTATGACCACTCTGACTACGGTTCTTGCCATGCTGCAGATGGTGTTCAGCGGCGATATGGCAAGCCAGCTCATGAGCGGTATGGCGATCGTCATTATCTGCGGCTTGAGCTATGCCACCCTGATGACCCTGTATATCGTGCCGATCCTGTACGATATCCTGTTCAAGAAGCCGCCTCTCAATGTGGATGTGGGCAGCGACGAAGAACTGGACGACATCCCCGATGATGCCGCCGAGTTCATTGCACAGAGCGGCGCTTCCGCTGCAGCCCAGCCGGAAGCATAAGGCGTTTCTGTGACCTCATAAACAAAAGCGCAGCCCCTGCGGAATTTCTGCAGGGGCTGCGCTTTTTTGTCTGTCCGGAACGATCAGATGTGCTTGAAATAGGGTCGGTACTCATCGGAATAGATCTTGCTGCCCATACGGCTGACACCGCCGTAAAGGTGGGTGCGCATCAGGGGTTCGATGGCGTCCAGATCTTTTTCCTTCAGGATACGCAGCATCTCCCGGTGCTCGCTGACCACGCTGGGCACGTTCCGTGCTCCCAGAATGTCCAGACGGATAAACCGGGAATAGTCCGCCTGAGGACGGGTCATCTGCTCCCAGAGGTATTCCTTGCTGGTCTTGTGGAACCAGTACTGGTGCATGGCAAGGTCGCAGCGAAGGAAGTTGTTGAAATCAAATTCCTCCGGGCGGTTGCGTGCCTCCGCAGCTTCCAGCAGAAGGTTGAACAGATGCTCCACCGCCAGGATCTCCATGGGGGAGCAGCTCTGCACAAAGTCCCGGAACACCATGCCCTCCACCGCCACACGCTGGAAGATAAGCTGGTCCACCACCCCGATGTCAATGGCGGTGACGATGGTGCCTTTGCAGGGGATGATCTGCACAAAGCGGTTCTGTTCCAGCCGCTGCAGCACACTGCGGATGGGGGTACGGGAGACGCCGAACCGCTTGCACAGCTGGTTCTCGCTCAGAGCTTCCCCGGGCAGGATCTTCAATGCGCAGATCTCGTCTTCCAGAATATGATAGATCTCGTCAGTGCTCTGAAATGTCGTCATGTTCGTTCTCCATTATACCGTAAGAAAATAAGGTCAATACCATTGTACCGTTCCCGGGGGAGAATGTCAATGCTGTAACAAAAGATTATTCGATTCCCTGTATACAGGGGTTTGCCGGGAGGAAAAATGGAATTCTCTGGAAAATAAAAATTAATATATTAGCTAAAAAGGCAGAAAAACCTGTGCAAAAACACACAAAAAAAGCAAAAACTGTGCTATATGCACAAAGAACTTACAACAAGTTCGGCAAATATTACTCTTGTGGAAATATGGATTTTTTGTTGCGATAGCGCTGCAGAATATATGCTGTATACAGGTTTGACCCGGAGGAAGCGGAAAGCCGCCGTTTCCCGGCAGCCTGACACATGGAGGAAAATACTATGAAAAAGATCTCTCGTCGCAACTTCCTGAAAGTATCCGGCGCAGTTGCCTCAGCAGGTGCCATGGCAGCCTGCGGCGGTTCCGGCTCCAGCACCACCACCGCTGCAGGCGGTGAGGATAAGTTTGCTGCTCTGGGCGAGTAACTTTTTTGCAGCACACAGGGCACATACATCCCCCGACACCGGGTCTTTACGGGAAAGGGACGATGTATGTGCCTTTTTTGCTTTGCAGGGGGATGAATCGGCAGATTTTCCAAATGCCACAAAAAATAACTCGAAAAATTGGATGCAAATTCTAAAATGAATCCAACACAAATGCGTAAAACTGTGATATAATCATAAATACAATGACGATACGGTGGGAGTTTGCCCAGCCGTGTTTTCCGAAAAATACCTGAGGAGGCGAATGCCCAATGGCACAGATCCGCTCCAAGCCCTTCGGTGTGACCAGAGAGGGCGCAAACGTAACCGAGTACATCCTTTCCAACCCCGGCGGTCTGACGGTCAGTGTGCTGGACTACGGCTGCATCATCAAAAACATCATCGTTCCGGCAAAAAACGGTCCGGTGGATGTGGTGCTGGGTCACGACACCATGGCAGACTACGAAACGGACTTCAACTCCTCCGGCAGTACCTGCTGCGGAGCCTTTGTGGGACGCTATGCCAACCGCATCGAGAATGCGGTGTTCAGCGTAGGCGGACGCACCTACCAGCTGGAGGCGAATAATGGTCCCAACCACCTTCACGGCTGCTTCAGCCGCAAGCTGTACCGGGTCAAGTCCTTTGGCGATACCCTGCTGATGGAGGCGGAGAGCCCCGACGGAGAGGACGGCTTCCCCGGCAATCTGAAGATCGCCGTGCGGTACACCCTTACCGACGACAACACCTTCCGGATGGATTACCGGGTGTCCTCCGATGCGGACACCATCGTGAACCTGACCAACCACAGCTATTTCAATCTGGACGGCGGCGGCGATGTGCTGAACCAGAAGCTGCGGATCTACGCTTCCCGCTATCTGGAAGGCAACGCCCAGACCTGCCCTACCGGCGCCATCCTGCCGGTGGGAGGCACTCCCATGGACTTTACCGCCGGCAAGGTCATCGGTAAGGAGATCGACACCGGCTATCCCCAGACCACCATGGTGGGGGGCGGCTACGACCACTGCTATGTCATCGATCGTGCCCGTGGTTCCAGCCAGAGCATCTGTGCCTGGGCGACCAGCGACAAGACCGGCATCAGCATGAAGCTATACACCACCCAGCCCGGCATCCAGCTGTACACCGGCAACTTCCTGCAGGACTGCCCCAGCCCCGGCAAGGGCGGCGTGCCCATGATCAAGTACGGCGGCTTTGCGCTGGAGACCCAGCACTACCCCTGCAGCCCCTCCCACCCGGAGTTCCCCTCTACGGTGCTGCGTGCAGGCAAGGTGTTCCGTGCCACCACTACCCTCCGGTTCTTCACCGGCAAACAGTGCGGCAAGCTGTAATAAAATGACGTACCACGCAAAAAACGTCTGCTGCGGCAGGCGTTTTTTGCGTGACAGGAGGTTCCCTGTGGGAAATGACATCGTCCGGGGGAAGGCGGTCTCTGAGATGGGGCTTTGGTATAGCGGTACAGTTTCCGGCTAAAGCGCAAACCTTTCGGGTGTGCCAGAGGCTCCCTCCCCGAGGGAGCTGTCAAAGCCGTCAGGCTTTGATTGAGGGAGTTTCCGTCTCTATTTCGATGTTTTGCACAAAGAGGGCTATCCCTCCATGGACAATGTGCAAAAAATGCTTTGAAATCAAATGTTGTAAAAACAAAGATGCAACAAAAATACAGGCAAATAGAAGCGGCGTCCCTTGATTCTGTGCCCCAAAAGCGGTATCCTTTAGGCAGACCGGAAGACATCCGGCATCAAGTACGGCGATTGAGCACAGTAAATAGGATAAGCGAGGTATCTGCTATGGCAATTTTGGTTTCCGGCGGCGCCGGCTATATCGGCAGCCACACCTGTATCGAACTTCTGAACGCAGGCTACGACATCGTAGTGGCGGACAACTACTACAATGCGTGTCCGGTGGTGCTGGACCGGGTCAAGCAGATCACCGGCAAGGATTTCCGCTTCTATCAGGCAGACATGACCCGTCACGAGGACGTGGAGAAGATCTTTTCCGAGTGCCCGGACATCACCGCAGTCATCCAGTTTGCTGCCTACAAGGCAGTGGGTGAGAGCGTGTCCAAGCCCATTGAGTACTACTACAACAACCTGAACTGCACTCTGGTGATCCTGGACGTCATGCGCCGCCACAACTGCCACAACTTTGTGTTCAGTTCTTCCGCCACCGTCTACGGCGACCCCGCCAGCGTGCCTATCACCGAGGACTTCCCCGTGGGTGCCACCACCAACCCCTACGGCACCACCAAGGCATTCACCGAGCGGATCCTGCAGGACGTCTGCAAGGCAGATCCCAGCCTGAATGTGGCACTGCTGCGTTACTTCAACCCCATCGGTGCCCACAAGTCCGGTCTCATCGGCGAGGACCCCAACGGTATCCCCAACAACCTGATGCCCTACATCGCCAAGGTCGCTGTGGGCAAGCTGGAAAAGGTCCATGTCTTTGGCAACGACTACCCCACCCCCGACGGCACCGGCGTCCGTGACTACATCCATGTGGTGGATCTGGCACGGGGTCACGTCTGCGCCATCCGGAAGCTGGAGACCGGCTGCGGTCTCTTTATCTGCAACCTGGGCACCGGCAAGGGCTACAGCGTGCTGGATGTGATCCACGCCTTCTCCAAGGCATGCGGCAAGGAGATCCCCTACGTCATCGATCCCCGCCGCCCCGGCGACATCGCCGAGTGCTACGCTGACCCCACCAAGGCAAAGAAGGAGCTGGGCTGGGTGGCTGAGTACGGCATCGACGAGATGTGCGCCGACAGCTGGAACTGGCAGAAGAACAACCCCGATGGCTACCATACCGTGAAGTGATCAGGATCTGAAACCGAGCACCGCATATTCTCACCTGAGAGTGTGCGGTGTTTTTTGTAAACTCCTTCAGTCAAAACCTGACGGTTTTGCCAGCTCCCTCAGGGAGGGAGCCTCTGGTGTGACCGGAAACTGTACCATTATGCCAAAGCTTCTCCCTTTGGGAGAGGTGGATTTGCGGAGCAAAGACGGAGAGGGCGAGGATGCTGTCCATTGAGCATCTCCCCCTCGGGGAATCTGGCGTCGCACAGCCATGACAGAGAGGGTTTTCCCCCTCTTTTTTCTATTGACATCCGCTGCCAGTTAGCCTATACTACATTTGTTAACACAGACTAACACGCAAAAACGGTACATATAAAGAAGGCAGACGGATATGACGTTAAAAGAGTTACAGATCGGCAAAAGTGCCGTGGTGGATGTGGTGGGCGGCACCGGCGCCCTGCGGCAGCATTTTCTGGATATGGGTCTGATCCCCGGTGCAGAGGTGACACTGGTAAAGCTGGCTCCTATGGGAGACCCCATGGAGCTGCGGATCCACGGCTACGAGCTTACCCTGCGGCTGGACGATGCAGCGCAGATCACTATTATCCCCACCGAAAAAGCCCCGGCGGTACATACTCCGCTGGAAGATAAGATGGTGGAGCACCCGGGTCTTGGCGAGGGCGGCAAGTACCACATCAAAAAGGGTGAGACTCCCCTGCCGGAGGGCAAGACTCTTACCTTTGCTCTGGCAGGCAACCAGAACTGCGGCAAGACCACCCTGTTCAACCAGCTCACCGGTTCCAACCAGCATGTGGGCAACTTCCCCGGCGTGACGGTGGACCGTAAGAGCGGCGCCATCAAGGGGCACCCGGAGACCGAGGTCACCGACCTGCCGGGCATCTACTCCATGTCCCCTTATTCCAGTGAGGAGATCGTCACCCGGCAGTTCATCATCGGAGAAAAGCCCACCGGCATCATCAATATCGTGGATGCCACCAACATTGAGCGGAACCTTTACCTGACCATGCAGCTCATGGAGTTGGACACCCCCATGGTGCTGGCGCTGAACATGATGGACGAGGTCCGGGGCAACGGCGGCACCGTCCGTATCAACAAGATGGAGGCAATGCTGGGCATCCCGGTGATCCCCATTTCCGCCGCCAAAAACGAGGGCGTGGACGAGCTGGTGGACCACGCCGTCCATGTGGCAAAATATCAGGAGCGTCCCGGCAGAATGGACTTCTGCAGTGAGGACGACCACGGCGGTGCGGTGCACCGGTGCATCCACGGCATCATCCACCTCATCGAGGACCACGCCAAGGCGGCGGGCATCCCGGTGCGGTTTGCCGCCACCAAGCTGGTGGAGGGGGACCAGCGCATCGAGCAGGCGCTGGACCTGGACCAGAACGAAAAAGAAATGATCGAGCACATCATTGTGCAGATGGAGCAGGAGCGTGGGCTGGACCGTGCCGCCGCCATTGCAGATATGCGGTTCTCCTTTATTCAGGAGCTGGTGTCGCAGACGGTGGTAAAGCCCCACGAAAGCAAGGAGCAGCTGCGCTCCAACCGCATCGACCGGTTCCTTACCGGCAAATACACCGCCATCCCCGCCTTTGTGGGCATTATGGCGCTGGTGTTCTTCCTGACCTTCAACGTCATCGGTCTGTTCTTCCAGAATCTGATGGAGATGGGCATCGACGCCCTTACCGGGCTGGTGGATGGTCTGCTCACCAACTGGAATGTCAACGAGGCAGTGCACTCTCTGGTCATCGACGGCATCTTTACCGGCGTGGGCAGCGTGCTGAGCTTTTTGCCCATCATCGTGGTGCTGTTCTTCTTTTTGTCCATGCTGGAGGACACGGGCTACATGGCGCGGGTCGCCTTTGTCATGGATAAGCTGCTGCGCCGCATCGGTCTGTCGGGACGCAGCATCGTGCCCATGCTCATCGGCTTTGGCTGCACGGTGCCCGGAGTCATGGCAAGCCGCACCCTGCCTTCGGAGCGGGACCGCAAAATGACCATCCTGCTGACCCCCTTTATGAGCTGCTCCGCCAAGCTGCCTATCTACAGCCTCTTTGCGGCGGTATTCTTCCCGGACCGGGCGGGGCTTGTGATGGTGCTGCTGTACTTTACCGGTATTCTGGTGGGTGTGCTGGCGGCTCTGCTGCTGAAGGGCACCGTGTTTAAGGGCGAGGCTGTGCCCTTTGTCATGGAGCTGCCCAACTACCGGCTGCCGGGCTTGAAAAATGTGGGACAGCTGCTGTGGGAAAAGGCGCGGGATTTTTTGCAGAAGGCATTTACGGTGATCTTTGCCGCCACCATCGTCATCTGGTTTTTGCAGAACTTTGATCTGCAGCTGAGCCTTACCGCCTATCCGCAGGACAGCATTCTGGCACGTATTGCCGGGGACATCTCTCCCCTCTTTGCGCCTCTGGGCTTTGCAGACTGGCGGGTGTCTACCGCCCTCATCACCGGCTTTATGGCAAAGGAGAGCGTGGTGTCCACCCTTATCATCCTCTTTGGCTCCACGGCGGCGCTGTCTGCGGCACTTACCCCGGCACAGGCAGCACCTCTGCTGGTGTTCTGCCTGCTGTACACCCCCTGCATCGCTGCTGTAGCGGCGGTAAAACGGGAGCTGGGAGGCAAGTGGGCAACCATCATGGTGGTGAATCAGTGTGCTGTGGCATGGGTCTGCGCCCTTCTGGTGCGGCTGGCTGCGGTAGCCCTGTTCTGACCGGAACATAAACGAAAAACACCTGCATGGAGCATCAGCTCTGCGCAGGTGTCTGTTCATTTTTTACTTGACAAACTGTTCCAAATCCTATAGTTTAATAAGCGGAACGATAAGAAATGCCATACCCGGGGATCCAAAACTCTCCGGATGGGAATATAGAATGTTGAGATGATGCACCCCGGCGGGAGTTTTCTGCCGGGGTGCATTGCATTTTGCGCACTTTGCAAGACCGTACCAAAACCGGATTACTATAGTGAATGGGCATATATGGAAACGAAAAATTATAAGGTTCTCTATAGTCAAGGAGAAGGCAGCACGAGGCGGTGAATACAAAATCCTGTGGGTGTTGTACTTTACAGCCCTTGACAAAATCATGCGGTCGGATTATAATACTTCAAAAATGAAATATCTAAAACCAAACCGATGGAGGATGTTATGAATCCCAGCATGGAATATGCCATCAAGGTCTCGCAGGCGTACAATGCAGTCTGCAAGCCCCTGTGTCAGGAGCTTAAACTGCCTCAGACCGCCTTTGATATCCTGATGTTTCTGGCAAATAATCCGGACTGCACCACCGCCCGGGACATTGTGGAGATCCGCAAGATCAAGGCAAATCTGGTGTCGGTCCATGTGGACCGACTGGTGCAGGAGGGGTATCTGGAGCGCTGCGCCGTGGAGGGCGACCGCCGCAAGACCCGGCTGCTGTGCACCGAAAAGGCACAGCCGGTGATCCGGCAGGGGCGGGCGGTGCAGAACGCCTTCTTTGCCCGGCTGCTGGACCATACCGATGAAGCCACCCGGGAGGTGTTCTTCCGCACCATGGAGACCATCGGCAGAAATCTGGACCAGATCATACAGGAGAACCCATGATATGAGTGTTTTGTTTACAGTCCTTGTAACCTTTTTTGCCGGCATGGGGGCAGGTCTTGGCACCGGCTTTGCCGGCATGAGTGCGGCGGCGGTGATCAGCCCCATGCTCATCACCTTTTTGCACATGGACCCCTATATGGCGGTGGGCATTGCCCTTTCTTCCGACGTGCTGGCAAGCGCTGTGTCGGCGTACACCTACCATAAAAATAAGAATCTGGACGTCAAAAACGGTCTGATCATGATGGCAAGCGTGCTGGTGTTCACGGTGGCGGGCAGCTGGGTCGCCAGTAAGGTGCCTGCCGCCACCATGGGGAATTTCTCAGTGTTCATGACCTTCCTGCTGGGCATCAAGTTCATCCTGCGCCCGGTGATGACCACCAAGGAGGCAATGCAGGGGGTCTCGGCGCAGAAGCGGGCGGTGCAATCGGTGATCTGCGGTGTGATCATCGGCTTCATCTGCGGCTTTATTGGAGCAGGCGGCGGCATGATGATGCTGCTGATCCTCACCAGTGTGCTGGGTTACGAGCTGAAAACTGCCGTGGGCACCAGCGTGTTTATCATGACCTTTACCGCTCTTACCGGGGCGATGTCCCACTTTATGATCGGCGGCACCCCGGATTGGATGGTGTGGGGGCTGTGCGTGGTGTTCACCCTGCTGTGGGCACGCATTGCGGCGGTGTTTGCCAACAAGGCGACCCCCAAGACTCTGAACCGTGCCACCGGCGTGGTGCTGGTGGTGCTGGGTCTGGTGATCATGACCTTCAACCTTCTGACCTGAGGGCAGGAGATGTTAAGGCGTGGCTGCGCCCTGCCCCTGCGTCGGGAAAAGCTGTTCTGGTTTTGGGGTCCCGGAAAGTCTGACAGCTTTCCGGGACCTCTTTTTTGCGGAAAGATCGTCACCAGAAACCGTAGACCACCTTCCTCCTCCATAAAAACGCAGAACAGCCAAGCCCGCAGGCTTGGCTGTTCTGAAAATGATTCCTTAAATATCACAAGCGCAGGCGGGAAAAGCAAAGTGGATCACTTTTCCTCAATGGTGGAGCGTTCGATGACCCAGTCGGCAGCCCGGCGGATCGCCTCGGTGCGCTGCATCAGGGCAACATTTGCCGCTGCCTTTACCTCGTCGAGAGACTTCTTGGTACGCTCGGCACGGTCTGCAAGGACCTTGTTGATCTCTTCCTCGGTGGGCACCAGATTTTCCTGCTGTGCGATCTGCAGCAGTGCCATGCGGGCGCGGGTGTTCTTCTCGGCACCCTCGTGCATCTTGGCGGTGAATGCCTCCCGGGTCTGGTGGATCTGGCTCAGGTAGGTGTTCAGACCCATATGCTGCATCTGAAGCTGCTGCTGCAGGTTCTGCATCTGCTGCTGGTAAGTAGTCTCCACCAGCACGCTGGGCAGCTCGCCTTCGGTCGCCTCTGCCAGCTTCTCCAGCACCCGGTCCTTGGCGTGGTTCAGGGCGCCGCCGTGTCTGCCGTCGTACAGCTGCTTGCGGACCTTCTCACGGAACTCTTCCATGGTGTCCACGCCGCCGACCTTCTTGGCAAAATCGCTGTTCATGGCAGGCAGCTGACGCACGCAGACGTCATGGAGCTTGATCTTGAACACAGCTTCCTTGCCGGCGTACTCCTTGGCACGGTAGTTGGCGGGGAAGGTTACGTTGATCTCAAACTCGTCCCCTGCCTTGTGACCCAGAATGCCGTCCTCAAAGCCCGGGATCATGCGACCGCTGCCCAGCTGCACCGACTGGTTCTGCGCAGTGCCGCCGGCAAATGCCTTGCCGTCCATAAAGCCCTCAAAGTCCATGTGGACCACGTTGCCCTTCACGGCAGGACCCTTGTGGGGTACCAGCTCGGCGGCGGCGTGGCGGCGGCGCTCCAGCACAGCGTCGATCTCCTTGTCGGTGACAGGAGGGGTGACGCATTCCACCACGAAACCGGTGGTCTGGTTCAGCTTCAGCTCCGGCTGCAGCGGCACGGTGGCGGTGGCAACAAAGCCCTCGTCCTTTTTCACGCTCACCAGATCGTAGGTGGGCTCGTCCACGGCGGTAAAGCCGTGCTCGGTCATGGCTGCATCGTACAGTGCAGGCACGTCCTGGTCCATCAGGTCGTTGATGGCGTCATACCAGAAGGTGTGCTCGCCCCGGTCCGCTTCGATCTGTGCCCGGTCCGCTTCGCCCTTCTTAAAACCTTTGATGGTATAGTTGGCACGGGTGCGCTCGTAGACCGCATTGGAAGCGGTCTCCAGCTCTTCGGCAGTTGCGCTGAAAGTCATTTTGCAGACACTCTTTTCAGGAGTTTCCACGCTTACCAGTTTCATAGGATTTACCCTCCGTGTGGTCCCGTTGTACAGAGAAAAGATCTTCTGTGTTCCTGCAGGGACGCATTTTCAAAGATATAGTACTATCATTATAGCACAAGAAAGCTAAAAGTGATATACGAAAAACCATAAAAAACGCTGTTGTTGCAGATTTGTGCCATAATAAAGGAAAATGCCCCGGCGCAGGGCGGCGCTTCCCCCGCCCCGGGGCACCTCCCGGCAGAGGGCACAGGCGGAAAACGGGGGGATCTTGCGCAGTTCTCTCTTTTTCCCGGCGGCTTTTTGCCGGAAAATCCACGGCAAAGTCCGGAAAAGACGTTCTTTTTCTAAAAAGACGAAAAAATTTTAAAAAACCTGTTGACAAAACCTCTGCGCAGTGATAGAATACATCATGTTCCGACCGGAACATATGCGTTGGTAGCTCAGCTGGATAGAGTGACTGACTACGAATCAGTAGGCCGGGGGTTCGAGTCCCTTCCATCGCACCAGAAAATGCCGTGAAATCGAGAGATTTCATGGCTTTTTTGTTTTGTAAGCCATGGGTGCACGGTTTCTGCACGGTTTCTGCACGGTCGGTGTTATCTATGTCCGATTATGTAGGGCGCTGTATTGCATTGCAATCAGTGCCCTTTTTTGCATCAGGTGAGCAGTGCCAGGCGGAGTTTTGCCTTCATTTCCGGGTCGGCATCCTTGAGCAATTCCAAAAGAGCCGTCATGGAGATGGTGGGTTCGCCTGTGGCGGGTACAGCCTGCGGGCTGGAGGTGTCGGGCTTGGCATAGAAGCCGCTTTCAAACTTCTTGCCCAGCTCCACACGGGAGGACTGCTGGATATGGGCGTAGGTGTTCACCAGCATATCCGCACTGGCGTGACCGGTAGTCCCCTGCACCGCCTTGATGTCGCCGCCGGAGATCATCAACTGGTAGGTGGCACTGGAATGGCGCAGCCCATGAAAGACGATGCGGGGGAACTCCGGGAGCGCTCCGGGTCGAGGGCTTCTTCCCGCTTCAGCCGTTCCAGCCACTGCTTCAGCTCCTCCCGCAGGGCGGCGGTCATAAAGATGGTGCGGCAGGAGGCCTCGGTCTTGGTGTCCTTCAGGATGAGGGAAGTCTTGCTGCCCTCCAGCTTGTCCGGGAAGATGCGGAGGATGCAGCCCTTGTCCACCTGTGCCAGCGTGTCCTTCTGCACCCGCTGCATGGAACGGTTG
>SFDE01000032.1 GCA_004558805.1 Faecalibacterium prausnitzii
GCTGCAATCATTTTCAGCTTTCTTGTTTTCCTGCTCAATCTCCTACAGCTTGTTCTGTGCAGCGGTCAGGGCATCCTGTGCTGCTTGGCAGAGAAAATACGTTTTAGAACTTCATCGGCAGTGTATCCTTCCTGCACTTGCCGTTGTAGGTGGTGTAGATGGGATAAACGTACCGCCGCCAGCCCGGGCAGCTTTGCAGGGTTATCCCTGCCAACACGGTAAATCTCTATGGGATGGACGCTGCCAAGCGCACGAACCAGCCGCTCCTCGCTGAACTCGCCGTGATACAACTCCACAAAGTGCATCATGCCACGCAGGACAGATGCACAAAATGAATCGGGCTTGCCATCCCACGCAGCCACGATTATCCGCAGGGAGACCAGTTGAACGTAGAGACGATCGAAAGAATCTGTCTGGGCTTGAGAATCACCCTGAAGGATTTCTTTGATGCTTCCTACTTGTAATCCTTCCGCAACCACTCAGAGAGAACACATTATCTAGGCAAACACGAGCATCACGCTTTAAGAGTAGCGTATGAAATAAGACAGCCGCTCCTGAAAAAGACTAACAGTGTTTTGCTTTGAACACTGCCACGCTTTTTCTGTAGTGTAAATAACGTCAGGGCGGCCACGCTTGCAATGGATACGCCTGCAAACAGAAGCACAGAAGCATGGGTGTGCCGCAGACCATGTACCGAAATGATCGGAATAGAAGGCAGCTGTTTTTTCAATACAGCTGCCCATCGGGATGTGATACAAGCAAGTTGCTATCTGATGGTCTCAAAAATAAATTGTACTACGATTGTTTTCAAAAAGTTCTGTATCACTACTCGCACCAGACAGGGAAGATCCAAACCTTTTCTCGAAAGAGAAGGGTTCGAATTTTTTGTTTTTGGCGGCGTGCCCACCGCACAACAAAAGCATCCGCAGCGCATGACCGGGCTGCTTCAGCTCAGGCGCAGTACGCTGCGGATGCTTATTTTTTTGCCGTGCCCCCTCTCCTGATGGGAGAGTCAGGGCATCGGCTGCGTTTTGATGTCATTTGCCGGAACACGCCTGCGTTCCTGGCTCCCCTTTGTAGAGCAACTGTCGAGCAAAGCGAGATTGAGAGGTTTTATCCCACCAGCTTTTTGTATGCCTTGAGGACCTTGCTGCGGGAGATGGACTTGTCCGGTGCAAACTGGTCGTTGCTCTTGCAGTCCATGATGCCTGCTTCCACGCACCACTGTGCCGCCTTGGCGGTATCCGGGTCTGCCACGTCCACAAAGGCAGGGGTGCCGATGGGATGGGGACGACCTGCGGTATTCCACAGCAGCAGGGCGGTCTCGCCACGGGTCTGAGGCACCGGGGTGCCTGCGGGCAGAAGTGCCTTGAGCTGTGCGTTGGTGACGTAGTTGTACACACCGATGCCGATGCCGCCCAGCAGGGCTGCGCCGCCGGCAAGGAGGATCACGGCACCGCCGCCGCCACCGCCGTCACCGCCGGTGCTGCCGCCGGTAGAGCCGCCGGGGGTAGAGCCGCCGCCGGAGGGAGGCGTCACCGGGGGAACGGTGCCGCCGCCAGTAGAACCACCACCTGTGGAGCCGCCACCAGTGGAACCGCCAGTACCAGTCACATCCAGTTTGAAACTTACTTCCAACATACCGCTTCTGCACTGATAACTGTAGTACACTACGTTTGTGCCTTCATCGACTGTCAGAATGTTCCCATTGGATTTGCCATACTCCCATCCTGTAACCCGGTTTATATCAAAGTTCCCGGGCAGAGTGCTCAGGTCAAACGTACGGTCAGGGTTCAGGGTAACGGTGTAAACATTATTAAAATCGGAATGGTAAACATCCGTATAAGTGAAATCGAGATGCGGATTGCTATCCAGATTCAGGCTGGTGAGATGGTTATTCTTAAGCACCAATGTAGTCAAGTTTGGACTGCTGCTGACGTCCAACGCGGTCAGCTGGTTGTTTTGGCACTTCAGCTCCTTCAAGGAATTCATATTGTTCAAATTCAGCTGGGTCAACTGGTTGTTGGCACAATTCAGTTTCTTCAGCAGTTTATTCTCGCCCAGAATCAGCGATGTCAGCTGGTTGTTTTGGCATTCTACACTTACCAGACGGGACTTATGGGTCACATCTGCGTCCAGCTCTGTCAACCGATTCGAGGAACAGTAAAGTGTTTCCAGAAATTTACTATTTCTGACATCCAGTTGCTCCAGATCGTTGTGCGAGCAATTGAGAGTCACCAAATCTTTCAGATGCGATACATCCAGTTGTTCCAACTGGTTCTCGGAACAATTCAGATAGTCGATATCCGGGTTCTTGCTCAGGTCCAGCTGGGTCAGTTGATTCTTATTGCATTTCAACGTTTTCAGCTTTGGATTCTGTCTCAGGTCTAATTTCTGGATAGAATTGTTTCCGCACTTCAATTCGGTCAGGTTGGGGAACGCCTCAACGCCTCTTAAGCTGCTGATGTTCTTTCCTTCGACTTCGATTGTTTCGACTTTTCTTTGTTCTTCCACCGTGAGGACATCTCTGCCACCTGCTTTGTAGGTTTTGATGTAATTTCTAAAGCTATCGTCGGGGAAATTATTCTTATTGATGGGCAGACTGGTTTCAAAGATGAATGTGGGCTTTACTCCATTGCCGCAATTGTATTGGTAGCTCACCTCGTCTGCGCCCGCATTCACACTTAGCATCGTGCCGGAAACAGAGCCGCCATTCCAACTGGTTGCCTTGCTCACGTCAAAGCCGGGCAGGGTGGTCAAGTCAAACTTTCCGTCTGTACGGACTGCAATGGGGCACCTGTTGCCATCAGCTGTTACCGTGCCGCTGATTCCAGTAACGTCTACACAAGCCAACCGATTCCTTGCACAATTCAGATTATTCAAACTGTGATTTCGGCTCAGGTCCAGCGTTGTCAGCTGATTATCATTGCATATCAAAGATGTCAAGCCGCCATTCTGTTTCACATTCAGTTCCGTCAATTTATTTTTGCTACAATCCAGCTGTTTCAGCTGCGTCTGGTTCCTGACATCCAACTCCATCAATTGATTTCCAGAGCAATTCAGTTCTTCCAGCTTGGAGCATTGGCTGACATCCAACGTCATCAGGTCGTTGTTGGAACAATCAAATTTGACCAGTTCCCCCACGCTATCCATTACGATATTCGTTATATTGTTATTGGAGCAATTCACCTCCTCAAGATTCAGCCCATAGAGAATGCCCAGATTCATGTAGGTCAGTTTATTATTGGAGCAATTCAGTTTTTTCAGTCCGCTCGAAAGAATATCAACCGACTTTTTCAGTTGATTCTGGGAACAATCCAGCTCCTTCAGTTTGAAATTTTTGCCAACATTAAGTGTTGTCAAGCCGATACCGTGGCAATCCAGCTTTTCGAGATCTTCAAAGAAACGGATTCCTTCAAGACTTTTGATTGCGTAACTGGTTGGAATCGTCATATTTACAATATCCACATCAAGCTTGCCATCGCCATTTGTGTCACAACAATCTTGGAGAAAGCGCCGAAATTCCGCATCCGGGAAATTAAGCTTAAAATCCGGCGAATTAAAATCAATCCCTGTATTCGCCGCAAAGGCGCTGAAGGGCAAAAAGGTGAATACCATTGCCAGCGCCAAGAGCATACTGACAAGGCGCGTTCGTTTTGAGAATCGTTGATTCATGGTGTGCTCCTTTCTGTGGTAAAATTTATTTTTTCAGGGCCCCATTCGGGAGAAGCGTCAGCTTCCCCCGAAAAAAGGATACCCTTTTTTCAAAAAGTGGTCATTGCCCGGCAGGGGGCAGAATGGTCATTCTGCCGTCCACGGCGGCATCCAGCATCTCGTGCTCCCGGAAATACTCCATCAGGATATCCTGACAGGAGGTGGCAACGCTGCGGGGCTTCTGGAGCTTGCAAAGGGTGTCGTAGGAGATGTTGAAAAAGCTTTCGATGTTTTTAAAGTGGTAGTTTTGCAGTCCCACGGTAAACAGCGCATCATCGCTGATCTCTTTGCCCACTTCTTTGCCGCAGTAGGTAAAGTAATCAAAATCGCCTTTCTGGCGGTCGTACCGCAGCCGCAGGGTGGAGGGCAGCTGATAGAACTCGGTGTGACCGGTGTATGCCTCCTCCCGCAGCATGTAGTGGAGCATTTGCCGCAGCTGCCGCCCGGTGACCTTGAACATGAACACACCGTCGTCGTAGGGGAAGCCCTCGATGAGATCCCCGTAGGTGACGATGGGTCCCAGCTTTTCGGCACGGATACTGCCGGAGCCGATGAGCATGATATCCACGCCCAGACTCTTGGTAAAGATGTCTGCAAACAGGTTGCCCAGCTCGGTCTCCCGGGTGCGCTCCGGGTGGGTCAGTTCCCGGCGGAACCGCCCCACGATGTGGCTGTATTTCTCATCCACCTGACTGGTGAAGCGGTGCAGCACCTGCTCCATGGCAGGGTTGCGGGGGCAGGTCTCGGCGCAGATGGGCACGGTGCGCCAAGTGTAGGAGTCGATGCAGTTGTTGTCGGTGTCCACCACGATGTCAAAGCGACCGATCTGGTCGGTGCCGGTGCCCGCCTGCGCAATGACCACGCCGTTTTCCTCGACGGCATGGTCCAAAAAGGTGTGGCTGTGCCCGCCGATGATCAGGTCCACCCCCCACGCCGGGTCCAGCTGGCGCGCCAGATGGCGGTCCTCCTCAAAGCCGATGTGGGTCAGCAGAACGGTAAAATCGATGTCGATGCTGTTGTGGGCGTTGCAGATCTTGCCCACCTCGGCGGCAGCGGCGGCGGTGTCCACAAAGGACCCCACCAGCGATTCGGACTTGGTCTGGTTGATCACGTCCTGGGTGATGATGCCGATGAACAGGATGTTCATGCCGTCCATCCGCAGGATCTTGTAGGGGGTGAACAGCCGTGTGGGGGTGTTTTTGATGTAGAGGTTTGCGTTGATGATGGGAAAGCGCGCGCATTTTTCGATGAACAGCAGGTGGGCGATGCCGTAGTCCACCTCGTGGTTGCCGATGGTGACCACGTCCGGGGCAAGGGCGTTCATAATCTCGATAGTGGAAAGCCCCTTGTATTCAGAATCAATGACCGAGCCGCGGAACATGTCACCCGCAATGGCGTAGATAGTGTTGGGCTCCTCTGCCCTCACCTTTTCGATGTAGCCGGACAGCATGGAAACGCCGCCCACCAGTTTTTCGTCCACCTGCTCTGCCAGAAAATCTCCGTGCAGATCATTGGAGTGGAGGATGGTGATCTTTTTGGTCTGTTTCATGGTGCATTCCTCCCGGTGTTTGTGTGTGCCGGTCAGCCCATAGCCTCCTGCCGCGCAAAGTAGACGGTGTTGACAAGGCTCAGGTAGCTCATCTCGCCCTCCAGATAGAACTTCAAGGCAAGAGTGTTCTCGTCCTCCAGCGTGACAGCGTAACGGGAGCCGTCCTCCCCGGTAAAGGTAGCGTACCACTCCTGATTGGACTGGAAGGGCACCTCCGGGGTGCCATCGTGGTAGAACAGCTCTGCCTCTTCCACGTTCAGCTCCGGGTAGGGGGTGATATAGCTGGCGGTCAGGGGCAGCTGATCGCCCTCGGTCTCGGCGTCTGTGGGCAAAAAGCACATCCGGTCGGCATCCTCCGGGGCGGTGTCAAAAACGCCCTCGTCGGTGTCGCGGTAGATCTCCAGCCAGTTGCCTTCCAACGACCACGGACTGGTAGTGGTCTCCCAGTCGTCCCCTTCCGGGTAGATGGTAAAGTCGCACACGCCGTCTGCCTGCACCACATGACCGTTCTCACCGGAAAGGAAGGGGCTGAATACCAGCTCTTCGCCGGTGCTGGGGTACAGCTCCACCTCGGTGTTGGGGACGATATCGCTGATGTTGCACAGCAGCAGGATGGGCTGACCGTCCTCACTGTAATAGAGCTGTTTACCGCGCTGGAGCGGTTTTTCGGCATCGTCTGTCAGGCTCGTCTCGTAGACGAACAGGGTGGTCTGCGCCTCCTGCGGGAAGATGCAGTACAGGTCGCACCCGCCATCCGGTGCCACGACCCAGTGATCCTGCGGGATGTCGTAGACGAAGCCCCACAGTTGGCGTAAGTCCGGCTGGCTGTCCAGCACCTTCTGCACATCGGTGGTGATCTCATAGGAGCCGCCCAGATACAGCACACAGGCGCGGTATTCGTCCTCCCCTGCCAGAAGGCGCATGTAGGTCACGTCCTCCGGCTCGGTGTACTCCTGTTTGGCGGAGGGCGATGCGATCATGTTGTCTCCGTCCAGCTTTTTTTCGGGCTTGGAGCTGGACGGGCTGCTGCCTTTGCCGCAGCCCGCCAGACCGATGGTCAGCGCCAGCAGGGCTGCCAGAAGTTTCAGTCGTTTCATAAGTTCTCCTTTCTCATGCCCTGCCGGGGCGCACCTCAGGGGGCAGCGCCGGGCGTTGGGTGTTGGGAAAAATCGTCTACGCCCTCCACCGGCTCCGGGCTGCCGGTCCCGGCAGAAAGCCGGGGCGACCAGTCCAGCGCGCGGCCGGTGGTGCAGTAGACCACCGCCGTGGTGTCGGGGGTGTCCGGGGTGTCGTTGCACAGCAGCAGCACGGGTTGACCATCCCGCCCGCAATACAGCTCTCTGCCTGTCTGGTGCGGGTACTGGGGGTCCTGTTTTTCATAGACAAAAAGTGTATCCTCCCTGCGCACAGCAAAGATGCAGTACAGCTCCCGCCCGCCGCCCGGCGCTGCGACCCGGTGGTCTGCCGGGATGTCCGCAACAAACTGCCACGGCTGTTCCTGCAGGCTGTCCAGTGCAGCGTCCACGTCGGCGGTGCGCTCCGGGACGCTGCCCAGATAGAGCACTGCGGCAAGGCTGCCGTTCTGTTCGGCCCGCTGCCGCAGCACGACAAGCTGCTCCGGCTCAGCAGAATCAGCACCGGAAGCGGCTGTGCTGCTGCCTTGCCCGGCGCTGCCGGGGGCGGGGCGGACGGGGTCGCCGTCCACCGGCACGCAGCCCGCAAGGCTCAGGGTCAGCGCCAGCAGGGCGGTAAACAGCTTCATGGTCAGGTCCTTCATCTTACGCCCACGGGTCAGCGGACACCGGGGTGCGGATACCGGTCATAAGGTACTGCTCCCACAAGAACCACTGTCCGTTGCCCTTGCGGCGCAGCTTGATGGGTCGGGGGGCATCGGCACCGCCGCAGGGGATGAAGAGCTTGCAATAGCCATCTTCCACATAGGAGGTGTGGTTGCTGCCCACCAGAAGGGTGAAGGGCTGGCGGGGGGTATAGCCGTTTTCCGGCGATGCGCCCACAAAGTAGGAGAAGGGGATGTAGCTCTTGCCGTCCCGGAAGCGGTCGTTCAAAAAGGAGATGTCCTGCCCGTTCAGCGGGCGGGGGCCCCGCAGCCAGTTGAGCATCTCCTGCCCGATGGTCTTGTCGGCACCGTAGGCGCACAGTGCGCAGACGGTGAGGGCTGCGGTCTTAAAGGGGGTGTCCAGACTGGCCTCCGGCAGCTCCTGCATCTGGGCAAGGCTTTCCGGCAGAGCCTGAAAGGTAAAGGTGACGGTCTGGTTTCCACCGGCGGTGGCAGCGGCCTGTTTCATCCTATCAAAAAGTCCCATGAGAATACTCCTTTCTGTTTCAGCTGTGAGGGTTCAGCCCCGGCTCAGGTCATGGCGGGGCACGGTCCGCCTGCGGACCATCTTCTGGTTCAGGTCCAGACTGAGGTTTACAAAATAGCCGTTTTCAAAATACCATGCAAGGTCCTTTGTGTCCATGCCAACGCTGTTGCACAGCCACCGCAGGGGCACCTCCGGCCCGGAGTAGCTCTCCACCCGCCGGGCGATGGTCCTTGCGTGGTAGCGGCGGACCTCCCCGCGGGCAAACAGCGCCAGGGGCACAGCGCCCACCACGATCCAGAACACATAGCCTCCGATGTGGGAATAGTCCTTATCCTGCAAACTCAGGCAGAGGGTATACAGCCCGCCAAAGGAGCAGAACACGCAGAAGGCAAGCCCCGCGTTCCGCAGCCATTTGAGGACATGCGGGATCTCGCCGCGGGCTTTTTCCGAAAGATAAGGGTTCATAAGCATACTCCTTTCAGAACGAGCCGCCTCCGCCGCCGTGGGTCACGCCGCTGGAGGAGGTGTGGGTGGAGCTGCCGCCGGAGCTGTCGGAGTCCTTTTCCTCCACATGCTCCGTGCGCTGCACATCCCGGTACAGGAACAGCTCCCGGCTGTTGGTCAGGTTCATGCTGCCCTCCCGCACATAGCTGGCGGCGTTCTGCTGGAACGCCACACTGCGCAGCTGGCTTTTCATCACGCTGACGATGACCCATGCCAGCACAAGACCGATGCCCAGCGCAAGGAACAGGTACATGAGAGACAGCGGCTCCCGGGGCAGGTTATTCACGTCATAGTGGTGACCCGCCCGGGCAGCGTCGATGTAAGTATCCGACCATTGGACAAAGGTGCGGAAGGCGGCGGCGTAGTCTCCCTCCGCCATAAAGGGCCTCATCTGTTCGCCAAGGTACTGGATGCCGGCGTCTGTAAAGGCGGTGATGCCGTAGCCGCAGGTGGAGATGTGCCATTTGCGGTCGCCCACGCTCACCAGCAGCAGCACGCCGTCCATATCGGAGCCGTAGCCGAACTGGCAGTAATCATAGAGGTCATCAGCATAGGTCTCCATGTTGTCGTAGTCCACGCTTTCCAGCGACTCGATGGTAGCAATGGTCACATCGAAGCTCTGGCGCAGACTCAGCTCTTCCAGTGCATCCTCCAGCTCGTTGTCCTCGTCCTCGGTCAGGACCCCTGCGCTGTCGTTCATGCGATAGTACAGGTCGGCAAAGCCGCCCTCCACCGCAAAGGTCGGAACAGCCAGCGCCGCCGCAAGGACCAGTGCTGCCAGCGCCGCAAAGAGGGAGTGCAGTCGGTTGGAAGTCTTTTTCATCGTTCGTCCCTCCTTTACAGGATCCGTGCCAGCCACAGCAGCCACATCACGCCGTAGGAAGCGGCGGAAAGGGCAGCCGTAAGGCCCAGCATCCACTTGCGGGCAGCGCCCTTGTCCACGGGCAGGTCGCCCACGAATCTGCCGGTCTGACCGTTCATGGCAAACAGATAGTTTTCGCCCCGCCAGCTAGTGCTCAGCAGCCAGACCGGGAACAGCGCATACTTTGCCTTGCCGCCGTGCAGCTGGATGCTGCTGTTTTCCACCTTGACCGAATCGTAGCCGGTAACGGTCTGCTGGAACGTCTCCTCGGTGGAGCGGCGGATGCGCTTGTTGGCCCGCTCGATGCTGTCCTCGGCGCTCACATCGTATTTGTCTGCCACATAGCCCGCCAGATAGGCGGTCTGGAAGGGGATGGCGTCCTGCATGGCAAAAGGCTCGATGGACTCCATCAGGTCGTCCTCGATCTTGGACGAGCCGTCCACCGGCACTGCGTCAAAACCCAGGGTGCCGTCCCGCCGGACGGAGTAGTAGTTGGTCTCGGTATAGTCGTATTTGCTGTCCGACCAGCAGCGGGTCCGGGTAGCGGTGAACCGCAGCTGAGCGTCGGCGTCGCTGTCAAAGAGCCAGAAGGGCACATACACTCCCTTGATCTCATCGATGTGGTTCTGGCTGCGGAACACCCGGGGCAGCAGAGTCTTGCCCTTGAGATGCTCCTGCAGCTTTGCCTTGGCGGCTTTTTTGTCCAGCTTGAAGGGGATGATGAGGTCGGGCCGCAGGGCCCCGGCAAACTGTCCGGTGAGGACGATGGGGTTGCCGCAGAAGGGGCAGGCGGACGCAGCCATGGTGTCGTCGCCCACGATCTCGCCGCCGCAGCTCTTGTCCCCTTCTGCCCAGCTGCCGCCGGGGGTCGCCCACTCCATCTCGCTGGGCTTTTCGTCCTTCAGCTCCTCGTCGTAGCCCTTGAGGGTATCCACATCGAACTCGGTGTCGCAGTAGGGGCATTTCATCTTCTGGGTGGCGCTGTCAAACTGGATGGCGCCATCGCAGCAGGGGCACTTGTATTCCAGCATTCCTGCCATAGCGTTTCCTCCTGTATTCTGCGGGGCGGGTCCTTGCCCGCCCCGCCGTTTTTATGCGGTCTTGTGCGGCTCAGAAGTCCGTGGTGATGCGGAACACCACCGGCTCGTCCGGCTCGGTGGCTTTGCCGTGGTGGCCCACTGCAAGGAAAGCGTTTTCCTCCAGCGGCAGGAAAACATCAAAGGTGCAGAAGTCGCCGCACAGCTGGCACAGGGTCTCGCGCTCGCCCACGGGGAGGGACTTTTCCAAAAAAGTGCCGTCCGGCGCGTACAGCTCCCATACATAGCCCGTGTCCAGCAGATAGCCGTTGGGGCGCTTCATCATCACGGCGTCAAAGCTGCCCACCGGCTGCGTGCTGCGGGTCAGCTCATTGCCGTCCAGATCAAAGGCGGCAAAGTAGTAGTCGCCGCTGGAATCAAACTCGCCCACCGTCAGCAGTTCGTCCCCGCTGAGGTTGAGGGAAGGCATCTGCTCAAAGGGTCCGATCTCGCCATCGCCTTCCAGAGTCAGCTCAGTGTACTCGCCGTCCTGCACTAGCACCGGTGCGGAGTCGGTCCAGTAGATTACGGTCAGATCCCGATCCTTGGAGGAATAGCAGCTGCCCATGTAGTCCAGTGCGTCGCCGGGCTCTTCCGGGTCGCTGCTGTTCAGATCGTAGCAGTAGACATCAAAGGGATCCATGGCGTACAGGATGCCATTGCGGTCGATGCTGAGGGCGTTGCTTCCGTCAATGTTGTACTCTGCCACCGGGGTCAGCCGGTCGTCCTTGATGGCATACTCGAAGATCTTTGCCGACTGCTCTTCATCGTCCTCGTTGTAGAAACTGAAGAAGTAATTGCCCCGGTAGCTGTCCGCTTGGATCACATGATAGGCACCGCCTACCTCCCGGCGGATGTCAAAGGGGATGTACTGTGCCTTGAAGGTGTATTCGCCGATGGTCAGCTCCCCGGTCTGGAACTGGGTCACAGGGGCCCCTGCAGGGACGGCTTTGTCCACTGCTGATTCCGGCTGTGCCGAAGCGGACGGGGCACTGCTGCTGGAAGCCGGTGCACTGGAAACGCTGGATGCGCTGGCAGCACCGGAGCCGCCGCAGGCCGTCAGTGCAAGGGCGGCGGTGGTGACCCCCACCGCCTTGAGGAAATTGCGCCGCTGGATCTTTTTCATCGGGAGATCCTCCTTTTTCTGCTTATTGCACCTGCGCAAACGCTGCATCGGCGCGGCGGGTATACAGTGCCATGCCGCCGGTCTGGGCGTCGTTTGCTGCGTTGATATTTTCTACAAACTGCGCCTTCTGCTCCTCGGTGAGGGTGCCGCCCTTCATGGCAGCGGATGCCACGGCACCCATGGCATTGATCATGCCTGCGGCTCCCTTCAGGTTCCGCTTTTCTGCCTTGGACATGCCGGAGCCGAAAAGGCTGGTCTCATTATCGTGGACCCCGAAGATGTGGTCCAGATGCTGCCGTGCGATGTGGGCATAGCCGATCTCCCGCCGGTCCCGCTTGCTGAAGCAAATGACCAGTTCCTGCTTGATGTAGGGGTGGGGCTGCAGACCCCGTCTGGTCTGGGCCTCGGTAATGCCGCGGGGCTGCACCAGACGGATCTTCAGTCCGCCGCCGTTGAGGGTCGGCTCCTTTCCCGGCTCCTTGGCGGGGGTCTCGTCCAGATACTCCTCGTAGCTGGCGATCTGGTCGTAGCGGATCAGCTCCGGCATCTTGCCCCTGCCGCCGGTCCGGTCCCGGATGTACATCAGACCCAGCTCATCGCAGAACACAAGCCCCATCTGGCTGGGCGTGGAGGGGTATGCGTTGACCCGGAGCTCGGTCTTTTCAAAGACCTCATGGAACACCCGCTCCATCTTTTCCATGTATGCCATGTGCTCCCTGACCTGGTCCAGAGTCAGCTCGCTGAGGCGGATATACTTGGAGCAGCGGTCGCCGCAGTCATCGCAGATAAACTGCCCGTCCCGCAGCTTGGAGCGGTGCAGGGTGCCGCACTCCTTGCCGCAGACCGCACAGTTCTGTTTTGCGAATAAATTGGAGAAGAATCCCATCATGGTATGCTCCTTTCTGTTGCCGGGGGTATCTTCTTCCGGGATCAGCTCCGGTCGTTCTCGTTAAAGGGGTCGCCGCACTGGGGGCAGAACTTGGGCGGGTGGGTGGGGTCTGCCGGCTCCCAGCCGCATTTGTCGCACTTATACTTGGGCGTACCGGCGGGCTTGGGGCTGCCGCACTCGGAGCAGAATCTGCCCTTATTCACTGCGCCGCAGCTGCAAGTCCAGCCTTCTGCTGCCGCCGGGCGGGGCTTGCCGCACTCCGGGCAGAACTTGCCGGTGACAGTAGCACCGCAGCTGCAGGTCCAGCTGTCCGCAGCGGGCTTCGGCTCCGGCTTTTTGCTGCCGCATTCCGGGCAGAATTTGCCGGTAACGGTGGCGCCGCAGCTGCATTTCCAGCTGTCCGCCGGGGCGGGTGCGGGACGGCTGACCTGCTGGGGTGCGTCCACGCTGTCCGGACGGGTCTGCTGACCCATGGCGAACAGGTTCTGGGCGCTCATGCCGCCCATGCCGCCTGCACCGGCTGCCATGCCCATGCCCATAAAGCCGGTCATGGCACCGGCGGTGTTGCCGGCGGCGGTCTTCATGGCATCGATCTGACCGCCCACCAGACGGGCGGCGGCGGTGGTGGGGTCGGTGGTCATGGCGTTTTCTTCCCACTCGGTGATCTTCTTCTGCTGTTCCTCCGGGATGGACAGGGAGTTGATGTTGAAGGAGAACACTTCAATGCCGCGCTTTTTGCGCCAGACATTCGACAGCTGCTCGTTGAGCGCCTCGGAGATCTCCAGCGTGTGGGCGGGAATCTCGTAATACTGCACCTTGTTTGCCGAAAGGGTGGCAAGGGCAGGCTGCAGGGCGTTCATCAGCTCGCTCTTCAGCCGGGGTGCGATTTCGGATGCGTCATACTGGGTGGAGACGTTGCTGCACACGTTGGTGTAGAACAGCAGCGGGTCGCAGATACGGCAGGTGAAGCTGCCGTTGCACCGCAGGTTCACCGAGAGCTTGTAGCCCCGCTCCTCGCTGACCACCACACGGAACGGAATGGGGGTGGCGGTGCCGTACAGGATCTCGCCCAGCTCCTTGGTGTTGATGTAGTACACCCGCTGATCCTTGCCGGTGTCGCCGCCGTAGGTAAAGCGCTTTGCCACGGTCTGGAAGGTAGCTGCCAGACTGTCGCCGAAGTTGCCGGTGAACACACTGGGCTCGGTGGATGCGTCAAAGGTGAATTCGCCCGGTTCGGCGCACACCTCCACCACCCGGCCCTGCTCCACAATGAGCATGCACTGTCCGTCTGCCACGGCGATGCCGCTGCCGTTGGTGATGATGTTGTCCTCGCCGTTGTTGGAGCTGCGGCGGGAGGTGCGCTTCTGACCCTTGACCATCAGCACATCTTTGTCCAGAGAATCGCAGTAGAAAAATTCCTTCCACTGGTCTGCAAGAGTTCCGCCCAGTGCGCCCATACCTGCTTTGATAAGACCCATAGTAATTTCCTCCTGTTATTCGTTTGTTGTAAGCGACAACGCTTTGTCATCGCATTGCGTTTGGTTTCGGTCACGGTACAAGGGTTAGATCCGGGGAGTCGTTTTTCCAGTAAGCGGGACGTGTGTCCCGGTCAAACAGCACTTCTCCGGCGCGGTATTTCAGGCTGCAGCCGCTGGGGCTGCCGTCATCGTTCAGCAAAATGGTCCAGAACTCGCACGGTCTGCCATCCGTGTCGGTCAGCGTGAAGTGCAGCTCGGTGCCGTCCTCGGTGCGGCCCTGTGTTCCCTCTGCGGTGCCGGTCAGAATGCCGTTCCACCCGACCCATTCCACGCTCATGCAGCAG
>SFDE01000004.1 GCA_004558805.1 Faecalibacterium prausnitzii
TGATGACCACATACTGTGTGTCGAAGCTCTTGGCTTCCTCAGCCACAGCGTGAGCATCCCGCTCCAGAGAGCCAAGGTCGGTGTGCAGGCTGACCACCTTCAGACCGGCTTCCTGCACCAGCTTGTGCCAGTCCAGATTGCCGCCCTTGCCCACCGGCATTCCGGCGGCCTTGGTCAGCAGCTTTACCACAAAGCCAATGGGATGGATCATAAATCCACACAGTTCAATGCCGTCGTACCCGGCGGCTTTCATGGCAGCAAGCGTTTCTCTTGCCTGCTGCTCGTTGCTCAGTACAGTGCCCAGCATAAATTGCTGCACGGCTTTGATGGGCATATTTTACCCCTCCAGTTTGAAAGTCTTGCCCGGCGTGATGCCGTTTTCGTTAAAGCTGTCCACACAGACGTAGTATTCCTGCCCGGCGGTCAGGGTGGAAAGGGTCACTTCGTCTGCATCGTACACCAGCCAGCTCAGATAGAGCTTGTCGGGCGCAGCGCCGTAGCGGACGTTGCAGCCCTGTGCGTTTTCGATGTGCTGCCAAGTGATCGTTGCATCCAGTGCATCTACGCGAGCCCCGGCGGCTTCGGCCTGTGCGGGCTTTGCGCCCTCGCCGTTGCCGAACACCCGCAGACCGCTGATGCGCAGCGGCTGTCCATAGGGCAGTTCGCCGCCGGTGACCCGTACGTACCGGGCGCGGATGCCGTCTGCATATTCGTAGTAGCCGTTGGAGCATTCCCGGGCAACCGTTTCGCGGATCGTCCAGTCTGCTCCGTTCACACTGGTCTCCACCGTGTAATGAGAGATCTGCGGCCGGGTCTCGATGTGGCGGGTCTGGCGGTCGTCGCCGTAGCTGTCAGCGGGGAAGTCCACCACCAGCTTTTCGTCTGCCATGTTTACCTGAATGGCGCGGACATCCCTCTCTTTGCCAAGGTCCACACACAGCCATTGGCCCGGTTCTGCACCGGCGGCGCTCCACCAGCTGCGGCAGTCCTCGTTGACTGCCAACTCCGGGCTGCTGTTTTCTGCGGTGCTGGAAGCCGTGACCGGTTTTTTGTAGCTCAGCAGCATCCATTCCGGCTGCTGGCTGGCGGCATCGAATTTGCCAGCCGGGATGCGGTGGGGGTAATCGGCAAAGTTCTGGTTGCAGTAAAGCACACCGTCCTTGTCGAACCCGGCAGGGAACAGCCCCACCCGGCGCTCAAAGTCATAGTTGACAGAAATACGCATGGTGGAGGCGTGCCACCAGTTGCCGTAGATGTCGGCAATGGTGCTGCCGTGGCCTGCACCGGTGATGAATCCACCGGGCTTTGCGGAAAACGGATTGGATGCCTGCCGCACAAAAGGACCCAGCGGAGAACGGGAGGTGTATACACCATCGGCGTAAGTGTTGTACTGGGTGCCGGGGCAGGCGTATTGCAGGTAATAGAGGCCGTTATGCTTTGTCATAAAGGCACCCTCAATGTAGGGCTTGCCGATGGCGTTGAACATGGCAGTCAGGCTTTCGGCACTCAGGCCGGGGATGTTTGCCATCTGCGGCGGCAGATTCAGCTTGCCGGTCTTGGGGTCATAGAACTGCTTCATGGACTGGTACAGGACGCTGGCTTCCCGGTCCACAATGCCGTTGTTGCCGGGGCGTTCGTAGCCAAGGGCAGTTTCATTGCCGAAGATCAGCTCCTGCTTTTCACCGATGGGAGTCATGGTGTCCGGGTCCAGCTCCACCCCGTAGATGGGGGCAATATTGGAACAGCCCCAGTAGAAGTACACCCGGCCATCGTCATCGCAGAACAGATCAGGGTCCCAGAAAGCAAAGGGCGCGGAAACCTCGGTAAACGGCTCGGTCAGGGGGTCAGCGGTGCGCAGAATGGGGCAGTTGCGCCCCTTGCGGCTGGCGCAGAAGTAGAGGTAATTGCCCACCTGCCGCACATCCGGTGCGTAGTCATAGATCAGCAGGTCGGGGTCTGCATGGAAGTTCCAGTCCAGAAGATCCTCCGAGTACCAGAACCCTGCCGACATGGAAACGAACAGATAATATCTGCCTTTGAAGTACACCAGCGTCGGGTCTGCGCCCTCCCGGAAGCCCGCTGTGCGCGGGCCTTCCTTCATGTGCTGGTAACGGTAGCCCAGATCAAGGGGGTTGCAATAAGTCTGTTTCATCAAAAATCACTCCTTGGAAATGCCCTGCAATACCCGGTTCAACTGCTTGATATCCTCTTCCGAAGTGCCCGCCTGCATCAGCATGGATTCAATGGTCATCCGCTGCATGGCACGCTCCATCATCGCCACCAGAGCCGGGTTGTCCTTCACGGCAGCGGCAACATCTCCGCGGGCAGCGGCGGCTTTATCAGAGATCTGCTTCAGGATAGGACCAGCTTTCGGGTCTGCCATGGCGGCAGCCATGTTGTCCTTGACCGACCAGCAGTTTTCGTCCAACTCGCCGTCAAACCAGTTGGTCACGTTCTTGCGGTTGTCCATGGCGTAATCCGGGTTGGGGGCGTCTACCTTGTTCACCAGGATCACGCTGCTGCGCTCGCCGGAGCGTGCCTCAATGCTGTGCTTGCCGGTGATGGGCAGCTGGAAGGTAAACACCTTGTCGCCTTGCTTGGTCTCCACCAGCTGACCGTCCTTGTACAGCGAGACCTCCGGCAGATTGGAGTAGACCTTGATCTCGGTCACATCCTCGGCGCGGTCCACATAGCGGCTGCCGCACAGGTGCACAAAAGGCTCCTTGCTCCAATAGGCCTTGTAGAGATAGAAGGGGTCTTTTTTGAGCTTGCGGTCAAAGGTGACAAGTCCCTTCTGGTTCTCGCCGTGCTTGCCGCCCTCATCGCGGCCATCGGCGGCAAAATCAAACATATTCCACACATGGGTCGCCCACAGCCAAGGACGGTCGGCAATCATCTTTGCGATATGCTCGTGGTAAATGCACTGGTAGCTCTCGGTATAGTCGCCCTTTTCCGGGTGGCTGCTCTGGTACTGGGGGTTGGCGTCTGCACCATACTCCGAAAAACCGATGCAGCGGTCGGGGTAATCGGCATGATATTTGTCAAAGAACTCGTCGTTCTGCTCCAGCTCGCCCAGATACCAGCCGAAGTAGAGGTTGTAGCTGTTCACGTCCGGGATCTCCAGAATGGGGCTGGTGGTCTCCAGCATGAACACGTTTGCCATGGTGGTCTTGCGGGTGGGGTCCAGTTTGTGCGCCAGTTCGTTCAGCAGACGGTGGTTTTCCAGCAGATCCTCGTTGACCGCAGAGGCGGCGGTGATCTCGTTAGAAAGGCCCCACACGGCAATGCAGGGGTGGTTGTAGTTCTGGACGATCAGCTCTTCCATCTGGGTCAGGGTGTTAGCACGGCCGTTGGTCATGTGCATAGTGATGTAGGGAATCTCTGCCCAGATGACAAGGCCCTTTTCATCACACAGGTCGTAGAAATACTGTGCGTGCTGATAGTGAGCCAGACGGATGGTGTTGGCACCCATTTCCAGAATGAGGGAAATGTCCTCCTCCATCATTTCGTTGGTCAGGGCAATGCCGGCCCCCTTGCGGTCCTGATGGCGGGAAACGCCGCGCAGCGGGTAGCTGCGTCCATTCAGGAAAAAGCCCTTCTGGGGGTCGATCTCAAATTTCCGGCAGCCAAAGCGGGCAGATGCCTCCTCGCCGTTGCCCAGCTTGGCGGAAACGGTGTAAAGGAAGGGGTCCTCCACGCCATCCCACAGATGGGCATCGTGCAGGGTGAAAACAGCCTTTGCAGTGCCGTTTTCCACCGGGGCGGTGATGCTCTGGCCTTCCAGTGCAAAGGTTACGCTCTGTGCGCCCACCACGGCGGCTTCCAAAGTAACTTCAACGGTCTTGGCGGCAAGGTCGGTGACGATAGGGGTCACCTTCAGTGCCGGGGCGCCATTAGCGGGCAGGGCAAAGTGCTCTGCGGGAACGATGTGCAGGGTCACATCCCGGTAAATGCCGCCGTAGAAGGTGAAGTCTGCCTTCTGGGGGTACACGGTGTCGTTGTCGCGGTTGTCCACGGAAATTGCCAGCAGATTTTCCTCTTTGAGGTGGTCGGTCAGGTCCACCCGGAAGGTGGAGTAGCCGCCCTTGTGCTCGGCCAGTTTTTCTCCGTTCAGGTAAACGGCGGCGGTCATGGCTGCGCCGTCCAGCTGCAAAACAGCCTTGCCGCCTGCCGGGATGACGGGCTTTTTCAGTGCCAGCGTATACCAACAGGTGCCGCGGTAGTAATCGTTGCCGCCGTCCTGACCGTCCACCGCATTCCATGTGTGGGGCAGGGTGATGGCCTCGCCCATAACAGCGGCGGGGATGCCGGGGTTCTCTTTGGTAAAATGCCAATTGCTATGATTCAGCAGGATGGTCTTGCTCATGGTAAAAACTCCTTTGTGAAAGATAGATCAAATCAGCAAAAACCGAAAGAGCGTATGAGCCCTTTCGGTCTTTGCAGGGTGTTACTGCATATGTTCTGCAATTACTTCATGACGAAGGGCGTCTTTCTTATCTGCGATGCGCTTCTGGACGTTGACCATTTCCTCCTTGGTCAGCGGGCAGCCCACCATGGCGAGCAGGGTGATGAGCCAGCCCAGCATCGGCAGACCGTACTTGATGGCAAGGGTCATCCAGAAGATGCCGGAGGTGTAGGCATCCGTGGGCTGAGGCATGGTGGTGGTGTAGCCCAGAACGGCCACGGCACCGGTGGCGATGACGGCAGCCACCGAGGTGATGAGCTTGTCAATCAGGCTGTAAGTACCGGAGACTACCGCCGGGATGTAACGGCCGCTGCGGTCCAGCTCGTAGTCGATGGTGTCAGCCATGTAAGAGGTGTTGGAGGTGGTGATGCACATATTGGAACCGTTCTGCAGCAGGGTCAGCAGAACGTAAACGATCATGTTCCAGCTGCCCATCACACCGATCTGACGGGTATCCGTGAAGATGAAGAACAAAATCAGCACAGCGGTGATGGCCATGCTGATGCAGGTCCAGGTCACGATGCCCTTCTTGCTGCCTTTTTTGCCCACATACTTTGCGCCGAAGGCCGCAAAGAAGATGGAGGGAACCATGCTGATGACGCTAAGGGTGGTAGCAAGACCCATGTTGCCGATGAGGATGCCGTTCAGCATCGTGTTGATGATGGCCTGACTGCCCACCTGCTGTGCCAGCTTATCGGAAGCGTTGGAGGCGATGTAGCACTGCAGGGGCTTGTTGTGCTTGAGCACCTCAAGAATATCCGCCGTCTTCAGCGGCTCATGCTTTTTGTTAGTGCCCTCAAAGTTTTCGGGCTTGTCGTAAGCGGAGATACCAGCGCAGACGATCAGGGTGCCGATACCGGCGATGATCAGGACGATGGTGCAGACCGTGCTGAGGAAGTCCTGATTAAAGGTGCCGCCGCACTTGGGCAGGATGACGGTGTAAATCAGTATACTCATGCCCATGGGCACGGCGTAGTTCAGTGCCGTGGTCCAGACACCGATGGTGGGACGCTGCCGGGGATCGTTGGTCATGATGGCAGGCAGGGTCTGGGCGGTCATGTTGGTGATGGTGTAGCCGATGATGTAGATAATGTAGGTCAGGGTAAACGCCGGCAGGCCGAAGCCCTTGCTGGAAAACAGGTTGAACATGCACAGCAGGCCGACTGCCTCGATCAGGTAGCCGCTGATCAGCAGAACGCGCAGCTTGCCGAAACGGGTGTTGACGCGGTCGTAGACGAATGCCAGCAGCGGGTCGGTGAAGCCGTCCAGAATGCGGGCCAGCATCAGGATGAGGCCAACGGTTGCAGTGGTGATGCCGTAGCCAATGCTGGCAGAATAACTTGCCATACCGATCAGGGAATAGACGCTCATGCCCACAAAGGCGTTGCAGGCGTAGCAGATGATCTGCCAGGTTTTAGCGCGGCGGTACTGGACGCCGTCTACCTCGCTGGCGCTGGGTTTCTTTTGGAACATAATGATTTTCCTCCTTTTTTGTGTGAACCGGTTTCCGCTTTTCCTGACACCAGAATAACAGAATGCAAGAGGTACTGCCGGATAAAAAACTTGAATTGAGGATAAAAATTCGCGCAGTTATGACCGCTCGACGAAAAATTCACCAATAACATGAAAAATTATCCTTTTTGAACCGTGCAGACCTGTTACAATAGGCACAAGAGAAAACTCGGCTTCTGAATAATCTGAATAAAAGGAGAACCATCATGCAGAAATTTGAAAAAGGCTTTTTCATCGGTGCTGCAACAGCAGCCCATCAGGTAGAGGGGAACAATACCAACAGCGACTACTGGGCACAGGAGCAGTTGCCCCATTCCAGCTTTACGGAACCCAGCGGCATTGCCTGCGACCATTATCATCGGTACGAAGAAGATATTAAGCTGCTGGCCGATGCCGGGCTGAACGCCTACCGCTTTTCCATCGAGTGGGCACGAGTGGAGCCGGAGGAAGGAACGTTCGACCCGGAAGCCATTGAACACTATCGCAAGGTGATCGTCTGCTGCAAAGCGCATGGTGTAGAACCGGTGGTGACTCTGCTGCACTTTACCAGTCCCAAGTGGCTCATCTGCAAGGGCGGCTGGGAAGCAGAGTCCACCGTGGAGGACTTTAAGCACTATGCAGCCTATGTCATGGAGCAGCTGGGCAGCGAGCTGCGCTATGTCTGCACCATCAACGAAGCGAATATGGGCTTGCAGCTGGCCGCCATCTCCAAGCGGTTCCGCCTGATGGCAGAACAGGCTGCCAAGAATGCCGCTGCAGCCGGAAAGTCTGCCGAGGGCACGGTGCAGGTGGGCATGAACTTCCAGAAGATGATGGAAAACATGAAGTATGCTGCCATGGAGAACGCGCAGGTGTTCGGTACGCCCCAGCCGCAGATCTTTGTCAACGAGCGCACCCCGGAGGGCGACCTGCTGGTGCTGCGTGCCCATGCAGCCGCACGGGATGCCATCAAGGCCATCTGCCCGCAGGTCAAGGTGGGCTTGACCCTTTCTCTGCACGACTTGCAGGCACAGCCCGGCGGCGAAGCCTTTGCCGAGGCCGCATGGCAGGAGGAGTTCACCCATTATCTGCCCTACATCAAAGAGGATGATTTCCTTGGTGTGCAGAACTACACCCGCACCCTTTACGGCCCGCAGGGGCAGCTGCCGGCACCGGAGGGCGCAGAGCTGACCCAGATGGATTACGAGGTCTATCCGCAGGCACTGGAACACGTCCTCCGCAAGGTGGCAGAAGCGTTCAAGGGTGATCTCATCGTCACCGAAAACGGCATTGCCACCGCCGATGACACCCGCCGTGTGGCGTTTATCCGGCAGGCACTGGACGGCGTGCAGCACTGCATCGCTGACGGCATCCCGGTGAAGGGCTACTTCCATTGGAGCCTGATGGACAACTTTGAGTGGCAGAAGGGCTATGCCATGCAGTTCGGCCTGATCGCCGTGAACCGTGAAACCATGGAACGGACCGCAAAGCCCAGCCTTGCGGTGCTGGGTAGTTACGCGGAAAGATAAGCTGCAATAGCAAAAAACAGGCTGCGGAAGATGCTTCTCGCAGCCTGTTTTGGCTCAGTGGGAAAGATGCAGACCGTGGACACCATTCGCAACCACGGCGGCAATTACGGTGATGTGCTTTTGCGCCAGTTTTGCATCGGTGTTCAGAAGCCCCGAAAGACCGTTCATTACAAAGATCAGGATCGCACCGACATTTTCATATTGGGATGGTTCCATGTTTGCGAGTTTGATTTGTTCCAGAATCGCATCCCGCAGATGCTGTGTAAAGCGGTTCATCGCGGATGCCGGAACGACACCAAGGTAATCCGTTGCCTGCTGGAGAGAAGCAAACATCTCCTGCACAAAGGCCTCCGGTGCATCCAGCAGCTTCTGTGCGCCGCGCATGTTGTCGCAGACGAGCTGGACCGTTTGCCGCTCTATTTCGGCGGTGAGCGCATCCAGCGTTTCGTAGTGGGAATAAAAGGTCGTTTTGTTGATCTCGGCGCGTTCGGCAATTTCTTTGACCGTGATCTTTTCGATGGGCTTCTCCCGCAGCAACGCAATAAACGCTTTCTGAATGGCACGCTTCGTTTTTTTGACCCGGATATCCATACAATTCCTCCGTCAATGTATTTCGTAAAGGATGCTTAACCAACGCTTTGGACGTGATCCGTTGCTTAAACACCGGATACGCCGGAAACTGCTGATTGCAGCCCCTGCGCCACAGTGTTATTATAGCACCACAGGGATGGATAAACAACTGAGAGTTGCAAATCTAATTCGTAAATACGATAAATCATCGGGAGACCATCCACGATGAAGTGGAATGGCTGAAGCAGAGCAACATGATCTGAGAAAAAGGAGAATGAAAATGATGGATTTCAACAGTGTCAAAGGCAAGGTAGCAATCGTCACCGGCGCAAGCCGCGGCATCGGCCGCGCCATTGCCGAGTGCTTCGGCGAAAACGGCATGAAGGTGGTTTGTGCAGCCCGCAGCGCAGAGCAGGGACAGGCTGTGGCAGACGGCATCTGCGCCAAGGGCGGCGATGCCATCTTTATCCAGACCGATTGCAGCAAGGCTTCTGCCATCAAGGAACTGGTGGACAAGACGGTGGCACACTACGGTAAGCTGGATGGCGTTGTCAGCAACGCAGGCATCGGCATGGGCGGCACACCGCTGCATGAGTATGAGGTAGAGGATTACGAGAAGATCTTCTCCCTGAACAGCGAGGGCGTCTTTGCCGGAATGAAGTACGGCGCAGAAGCCATCCTCAAGAGCCACAGCGAGGGCGGCTTCCTCATCAATGTGGCATCGGTGGCGGGTCTTGTACCCCAGCGCGGACAGGCACTGTATAGCGCCACCAAATTCGGCGTGGTGGGCATGACCCGTGCAGCGGCACTGGATTATGCGGAATACGGTATCACCGTCAACGCCATCTGCCCCGGTTACACCAAGACCAGCATCTTCGGTGATGCACCGGCTGCGGCCATGGACTTTTTTGCATCCGACTGCCCGGCAAAGCGGATGGGCGACCCGGAGGAGTGCGCCGCACTGGCACTTTTCCTTGCCAGCGGTATGGCACGGTACATCACCGGTGCAGCCATCCCGGTGGACGGTGCACTGTCTGCCGGGCACCAGAGCGTCAGCAGCTGGAAGCACCCGGAAATTTTGACCGACGGCAAGCTGAACAGCCAGAGCACCATTGCAGCTCTGATGGAAAACGAGGCCGCAAAAGCCGTTGTGGAGCAGTACCTGCCCGGCTTTGCTGACAATCAGCAGGCAAAAGCCGCCTACGGCATGACCTTTGGCGAGATCGGCTCCATGCTGGGTCTGCCGGAAACGGCGCTGAAAGCACTGCTGGATGCGCTGGATAACCTGTGACCGAAACCGCTCTGAAAGCCCCTTGACAGGGGCTTTCGTTCTGCCTGCGTGCGGTTGATTTTTGGGAGGAGATCATGAAAAACGAAGCACTTTTCCGTACCGGCTCTGTCTGGAAGTCCATTTTTTCCATGGCAGTGCCCTCCATCATCATTATCCTTGTCATGGTGCTGTACAACATGGCGGATATGTTTTTTGTGGGCTGTCTGGGCGATACTGCACAGGTGGCGGCGGTCTCCGTTGTGGGACCGGTGTTTTCGATCCTTGCGGCGGTGGCAACGATGCTTGGCGCAGGCAGCAGTGCCGTCATTGCACGCTGCTTTGGCGCGGGTGAGATCGAGCAGGGCAAGATCTGCTCCTCGCTCTGCTTCTGGACCAGCTTTTTTCTGGGCGTTCTGGTCAGCATCGGTCTGCTGGTGGGCAGAGTGCCGCTTTTGGGAATGCTGGGTTCCAATGCAGAAATCTTCCCCTACGCGGAGCGGTATCTTCAGGTCCTGGCACTGGGTGCGCCGTTTTTTATCCTGTCCAACAGCATGGCGATGCTGGTGCGTGCAGAGGGAGCGGCAAAAGAGGGCATGATCGGCAATCTTCTGGGCACGCTGATCAACTGCATTTTTGACCCGCTGTTTATTCTGGTGCTGAACTTCGGTGTCAGCGGTGCGGCTGCCGCCAGTGTGCTGGGCAACCTTGTGGCGACTGCCTGCTATCTGCGCTACATCGTCAAGCACGGCACGGTGCTGACGGTTGATTTTCGTCCTGCCCTGAAAAAGCCGCAGATGCTGGGCGAACTGCTGGCCATTGGACTGCCCAACGGCATCAGCAGCCTGCTGGCCGGGTTTGCATCCTCCTTCAGCAACCGGCTGTTGGTGACCCACGGTACGGCGGCGGTCGCAGCTATGGCAGCGGCAGGCAAGACGACCATGGTCATCAGCATGATCGCCATGGCGATCTGCATGGGCTGCCAGCCGCTTCTGGCGTACAGCTACGGCGCAGGCGACTCAAAACGTTTGAAACAGCTTTTGAAGGATCTGATCCTGCTGACCGTTGTTTTTGGCGTCCTTACCGGAGCTGCCAGCTTTGCCGGACGCAATGCGCTGATCGGGATGTTCATCAAGGAAGAAGGCGCTTTCCGTCTGGGAACGCAGCTGGTGGTCTATCTGGTTCTGGGCAGCCCGGTGATCGGTCTGACCTATCTGGCAACCAATTTGCTGCAATCTGTGGGCAAGGCAAGCGGTGCGGTGGTGCTCTCTCTTTTGCGGCAGGGGCTGCTGCTGATTCCGCTGCTGTACCTGATGAATGCGCTTTGCGGCGTGCAGGGCATTGCGGCGGCGCACCTGATAGCAGACGTTGGCGCTGCGGCTATCTCTGCGGGCATCCTGCTGCACTGGCTCCGGGCATCGGTGGAAAAAACGGCGGAAGTATGATATACTGCTTTTATCAATGAGCCGGAGGGGTTACACATGGATGTTCTCCAGAATATGATGCTGTTTTCCGAGCTTGTCCAGTGCGGCGGCAATGTTTATACATGGTGCTATGATGCAAAGGGAAAGCTACTACGGAGCAACTGCCCGGACGAGGCCTTTCTTGCCAGCGCATTTGAACTGTTCGGCTGCAAACAGCGGATGCTGGAGCATGGGAACCGGGACGATATCCCTGTTACCTTGGGAACGGCGCTGGGGCTTTTGTGGGGCGCAGCCTTTGAAAAGGAAGAGGGAAAACTGAAGCGTGTCTGGGTCATCGGACCGGTGTTCTATCAGGACGTGACCCTGCGCGGGATCGAGGACGGACTGAAATATTACAGCAAGCTGGAGATCAGTGTGGCATGGACGATCCAGCTATACAAAGCTCTTGAAAAAGTCCCTACCCTGCAAAACACCATTATGAACCGCTATCTGCTGATGATGCACTACTGCCTCACCGGGCAGCGGCTGGAGCTGAGCTGTGTCAACAGCAGCACAGCGCAGGAGGAGCGGCTGAAAAGCTCTGCCATCCCCCACGACCGGCATAAGATCTGGATGGCGGAGCAGGGAATGCTGCAAATGGTTCGCACCGGAGATATGAATTACAAGCAGGCACTTTCCAACAGCATGAGCATGAGTGCAGGTGTGCCGGTACAGAGCAGCGATGTCCTGCGCCAGAGTAAAACATCCATCATCGTGTTCACCTCGCTGGTGTGCCGTGCCGCCATTGAGGGTGGTCTTTCCCCGGAGGAGGCGTACTCCCTGGGGGATAGTTACATTCAGACCGCAGAAGCGGCAAAATCGTTGGATGAACTGAATCCGCTTGCAATGATGATGTACGATGATTTCATCCGGCGGGTCCACAAACACCGGACGAACCCGAACCTCAGTATGCAGATCCAGAAGTGTGTGGATTATATCGAGATGAATCTGGACAAAAAGATCGTAGCGGAAGATCTTGCCGTGCTGGTGGGCTACACGGAATATTACCTCACCCACAAATTCAAGGAAGAAACCGGTCTGAGCGTCACGAACTATGTAAAGTTTGCAAAGGTCGAACGTGCAAAGGTTCTGCTGAAAAGCACACCGCTCAGCGTCCGGGAAATTTCCGAGCAGCTTGGCTTTGCCACCCGCAATTATTTCAGCGCAGTCTTTCAGCAGGTCACCGGAAAAACGCCCATGGAATTCCGGGAAACATAAAGCAGAACAGGCATCCTGCGTTACCGTTTGGCGGTATCGGGCAGGATGCCTGTTCTGCTATGATGAAGAAGAATGGAGAAAGATGGCTCAGTTGAGGAACTTCTCGTTCAGGGTCACGCCAAAGTCGCGGGCAATGGCGCGTAGGTCGTCGTCGGTGATGGTCTGCCGGATGATGCCGCCGCCCATGGAGAGCACCTTGACGTAAATTTCGGCACTCTTTTCGATGGTGTGGGCCAGACCGAAGGTGGTGTCAAAGTCCGGACCGGAGGCAAACAGACCGTGCTGTGCCCAGATGGCAGCCTGATAGGTTTTCATCAGCTCGCTGGTGGCCATGGCGATGTCAGCCCCGCCGGGCACCATCCACGGGCAGACGCCTACGCCCTCCGGGAACACCACCGGGCACTCGGTGGCGCTCTGCCACAGCGCGCGGGTGAAGTCCCGGTCGGTCAGGGGCAGGATGTAGGTCAGGGCAATGACGTTGGTGGCGTGGCAGTGGTAGATGACACGGTTTGCGCTGCCCGTGGCGGCCTTGCGGACGCTATGGTTCATAAAGTGGCTGGGGAACTCGGATGTGGGCTTTGCGCCGCCCTCCAAGCCCCAGACGATGCGCCAGCTGTCGCCCTTGTCGTTGATCTCCACAATACCGATGCTGTGAACAGGGTCCAGTTCCACATTGCGGAAAAACTTGCCCGAACCGGTGGTGATGAAATACTCCCCAGCCAGATTGTCCGCCTGCACGCCCATGTTCACCCATTCGCGGGGCTGCTCATCAAAGAAGGGGCGGCACTGCGCCACTTCCTCTTCCTTCATGCGGTAGGTCAGGTTGCCGCCGTTGCGCTCGTGCCAGCCCTGCAGCCAGCCATCATTGCACATCCGCATAAAGCCTTTTACAATCTCAATATCCAGAATACCCATCTTCAAAAACCTCTCTCATTCAAATGCGCTTGCTCAGCACGTTCTGCTCGTACTTTTTGACTTCCTCAAACCATGCACCGTCCACCGGCACACTGTTCCGGCGGCAGTATTCGTCCCAGACCTCGCCAAAGGGCAGGGTCTTCAGCTCCTCCTGCCGAACCATCAGCTCGGTGAACTGGTTGGTGTCCTGCAGCTCCTTCAGCACCGTATGCGGGGTGCACAGGGCAGACAGCAGCGCCTTTTCCACGTTGCGGAAGCCCACCGTCCATGCGGAGATGCGGTTGATGGAAGCGTCAAAGTAATCCAGTGCAATGTTCACCCGGCCGTCCAGACCGCCGCAGCGCACGATCTCCTTGCAGATCTCCTTCGTTTCATCGTCGAACAGTACCACATGGTCGGAGTCCCAGCGGATGGGGCGGGTGATGTGGAGCGCGATCTCCGGGAAGAAGGCCAGCAGGGCGGGGATCTTATCGCTGACCACCTCGGTGGGATGGTAGTGGCCGTTATCCATCAGCGGAATGCACTTTTCCCGGTTGAAGGCGGCGTAGCTCAGGGCAAACTCGGCACTGCCCACGGTGTACGCCTCCACACCGATGCCGAACACCTTGCTCTCGATGCAGGGCTTCACCAGCTTGAAGTCGTAAGGCACGCTCAAAATCTCGTCGATGCTGGCCTTGTAACGGTCGCGGGGACCTTTGCGATCCGCCGGTACGTCCTTAAAGCCGTCGCCCGTCCAGATGTTCATGGTGCAGGGCTGCCCCAGCTCCTCGGCCAGATACTGACTGATGCGGATGCAGGCCTTGCCATGCTCTACCCAGAATTTCCGGGTCTCCTCGTTGGGGCTGGCAAGGGTCAGCGGGTCGCACTTGGGGTGGGAGAAAAAGGTGGGGTTAAAGTCTGCGCCTAGCCCTCTTGCCTTGCAGAAATCCACCCATTTTTTGAAGTGCTTGGGCTCCAGCTTGTCCCGGTCCACCCACGGGTTTTCCTCGTCAAAAATGGCGTAGGATGCATGGAGGTTGATCTTTTTGGTGCCGGGGCAAAGGGACAGCACCTTGTCCATGTCTGCCATTAGTTCCTCCGGGGTGCGGGCACGGCCGGGGTAGTTGCCGGTGGTTTGGATGCCGCCGGTCAGGGGTTTGGTGGGGTCGGTATCAAAGCCCCGGACATCATCTCCCTGCCAGCAGTGCAGGGAGATAGGCACGGTCTTTAACCGGGCAATGGCAGCTTCGGTGTCCACGCCAATGGCGGCGTAGCGGGCTTTTGCTTCTGCGTAACTCATAGGGTTCCTCCTTCTTAAATCTGCATCTGAATTTTCAAATTGCCGATGGCGGTGGCCTCGATGGGCAGCGCCACCACCTGCTTTCCGGTATAATGGGCGGTCAGCTCGTTCAGGGTAGCGTTCTTTGCGCCGCCGCCTGCGATGTAGAGCTTATCCCAGTGCTGGCCGGTGAGGGCTTCCAGCTCCCGGAAAGCCTCCCCATAGCAGTACGCCAGCGAGTGGTAGATGCTGTTGATGAGGTCGGCATCCGTGGCAGGGGCTTCGCCGATCTCGGTAAGGGCGGCTCTGATCTCCGCGCGCATATCCAGCGGGGCAGAGAACCGGGCTTCGTTCACATCAAAAATGCGGGTGTAGGTGCTGGTTTTGGCCAGTTCCACCATCTCGGCAAAGGAGATACCCAGCTGCTTTTGCACGCACTGGATGATCCACAGACCCATAATGTTTTTCAGGTAACGGATGTACCCTACGCCGCCCTCGTTGGTAAAGTTGGTGCGGCGGCTCTCCGGGCTGGTGATGGGCTTTGCCAGCTTGACCCCCAGCAAACTCCATGTACCGGAGGAGAGGAACGGTGCATCGCCCTGTTCCATCGGAATGCCCTCCACGGCGCTGGCGGTGTCGTGGGTGGCGCACAGCACTACCTTGGTTTGCCCACCCACCTCGGCGGCAATGTGGGGCAGCAGGGGTCCCAGCACCGTACCGGGTGCGGTGAGCTTAGGGAACATCGCCTCCGGCAAGCCCAAAGCTTTGAGAATCTCCGGGTCGTATTCTTTGGTCTGAGCGTTCACGAGTCCGGTGGAGGTGGCGTTGGTGTACTCCCGTGCCTTTACGCCGCAGAGCTTCCACAGCAGATATTCCGGGATCATCAAAAAGTCCTCGGCTTCGGCCAGCCGCCCGGCCTTTTTATCGGCATAAAGCTGATAAATGCTGTTGAAGGACTGGAACTGGATGCCGGTGCGCTGGTAGAGCTGCGCAAAGGGCAGGATGCTGTGGACTTCGGGGATCACGGCCTGTGTCCGGTCGTCCCGGTAGGCGTAGACCGGGTAGAGGGGCTTGCCGTCTTTCAGCAGCACATAGTCCACCGCCCATGTGTCGATGGAAAGGCTCTCGATATTCGGATATTTTGCAAAGGCTTCCCGGATGCCCTGCTTCACGTTAGCAAACAGGCTGTCGATGTCCCATTCCAGATGGCTGTCCACCCGCCGGACGCTATTGGGAAAACGGTACACTTCCTCGGTGCGGAGAACGCCGTTCTCCATCCATCCCACAATGTGCCGTCCGCTGGACGCGCCGATGTCGATGGCAAGATAGTTTTTCTGCATAATGCGCCTCCTGTGTGGCTTTGACTGCTACCAGTATAGCGGTAGAACACGAACGATTCCATCCGCAAAGGTGACGCGTTCTTTGTGAAAAGTCTACTCTTGCACGGCAAAGACCGGTGCGCTATACTGAACACAGAAAGTGAGGAACCGGAAAATGTTGACTTATAACATGGATGTGACCCCGGAGAGTGTATGGAAACGCACTACCCCCAGCGAAGCAGAGCTGGCACAGCCCTACTACTGCACCGAGGCGGGAGTGTTTTACGCCCAGCAGCATTTTTCCACCGCCCGGACAGATAAGGAAAGTTACATCCTGTTTTATACCCTCCGGGGTGCAGGGCTGATTGAGCAGGGGGAAAGCCATGTGGTGCTCAGCACCGGGCAGGCGCTGCTGCTGAACTGCCGCACCCCGCAGAGCTACTGCACCGCTCCGGGGCAAAGCTGCTGGCATCATTATTGGGTGCATCTGGACGGCGCAGGGGTCGCCGCCATGGAGCCGCTGCTGCTGCCGGGCAAAAAACTGACCCCGGTGCAGCTCACCGGGGTCAAGATGCAGGAATATTTTGAAATGCTTTTGGGGCAGATGGAGCGCAGCACCGTGGACAGCATGGTGCACACCGGGTTGGCTCTCCACGAAATGCTTGCCTTATGTGCACAGAGCATTCTTGCGGAAGCTGAAACCACCAGCGCACGGCAGGTGATTTTGCAGGCGGCGGAGACCCTGCGCAAAAATTACCAGAAGGAGCTTTGCCTTGCCGACCTGCTGGCAGAGGCACACATGAGCAAAAGCTACTTTCTGCGGCTGTTCCGGCGGTATATGGGCACGACACCGTATAATTACCTCGTCAACTTCCGCATTACACAGGCAAAGGAACTGCTTGTCCTCACCGATCACAGCGTCAGCGAAATTGCACAGAAGGTAGGCTTTGGGGATGCCAGCAACTTTTCCACCCGCTTTGCAAAAGCCACCGGGCAAAGCCCCCTGCAATACCGCAAAAGTGCGCTGAACACGGGCACCCGCTTTACCGAGGATCGCTTTTTCATAAGAGAACCTTTGAAATAAGGCAAGGTCTGTGCGAAGGGGGAAGGCTCTTGATAAAGAGCCTGATCTTGCGGTGCGGCCACTCAAACCAATGCCGTCAAGCCTGTGGTGGATAGGGTGATTTTGTTTGTCAGAGAATAAGTGCACGGTTTCTGCACGGATTTTGCACGGTTTCAAAACGTGCAGAGGGTGCTTTTCGTTGCAAAATCCGACAAAGAGTGCAGAAATTACTGGGTGAAAAATCACGTTACTTTGTTCAAAAATAACGATAGCTCGAAACTTCCATAAATTGAGACGAACCGGCGGCTTGCTCTCTTAATCAGTGGGCCCAGGGTTCGAGTCCCTGGAGGTGCACCAGATATTGAACGTCAAATCGTAAGATTTGGCGTTCTTTCTTTATGTAGGAAAGCGGCTGCACACTTTCTGCACACCGTTTGCACATTTGCCCGAATCAGGGGCTTTTCTGCGCACGGTTTTCGTCCGAATTCAGGAACCAGTTGATGAACTCGGCACACTTTTTCTTCACCGGAGAAGTCTCGGCAATGGAGAAGAACATGCTGGGGTTGTTCCACAGCGCCTTGTTGTGGGTGGGGTTAAGCGGCGGCGTGATGAGCGGGAGCGTTTCGTTGCCGGCATTGGCACCGATAATGGTGAAGTTGTTCCACGACTGGCAGAACGCCGCATCGTGCAGCCGGGAACTTCCCGGAGCGGCGGACTCTATCCGATATATTTTGCGATGTGTTTCTCCTTCTTCATCATTTTACAGCATAAAAGCAGCAGCTGGAAACAGCGGCTGCTTTTGTGTTATAATAAAGGCAGGATCAAGCCGGGAGGTATTGTACAATGGAACTGTGGATCAACGATGGTTTACACGAGGCAGCAGAGGACATCCGTTCCTTTCTGCTGGTGGGGCAGTCCAATATGGCGGGACGGGGGGACCTGACGGCGGCAAATGCCCTTACCGCCCCGGACTGCTTTATGCTGCGGATGGGACGCTGGCAGCCCATGAGTGAGCCTATCAATGTGGATCGGTCGGTGGCAGAGGGGGCAGTGCCCCGCAGCGGGGCAAACCTTGCTGCCAGTTTTGCGGCGCAGCTGCAAAAGGAGACCGGCGCAAAGATCGGTCTCATCCCCTGCGCCGACGGCGGCACCCGCATCAGTCAGTGGCAACCCGGGGAAGTGCTGTTTGACCACGCCGTTTTTCAGGCAAAGCTGGCACAGCGTACCTCATTGCTGACCGCCATCCTCTGGCATCAGGGCGAAAGTGACTGCCTTGCCCCGGAACAGCTGGAGGCATACCCGGAACAGTTCTTGCGCACCATGGAGGGCTTCCGGACAGAATTGGGGGACCTGCCCATCGTGGTGGGGGAACTGGGCTACCCGGAAAACGGTTTTCACGGCACACCTGCCCTCCTGCTGAAGGAATTCAACCGCTGCCTGCCGGAACTGGCGGCGCAGCTGCCGAACTGTGCGGTGGTCTCCGCTGCAGGGCTTACTGCCCGCCCCGACGGGCTCCACTTTACCACCGAAGCACTGCGGACCCTGGGTCTGCGGTATCTGGAAGCCTACAAGAGCTTGCTGTAAGGAGTTTTTATGACGGACCATTATTTTGAACAAAACGGGCTCGCCGCCTGCTGCACCGACACCACCGTCACCCTGTTCTGGGATAAGCCTGCTGCGGCAAAAGCGGCGGAGACCTATACGGTCCTGCTGGATGATACCGTCGCCGGCACCACCTGCAAGACCCACTACCGGCTGGAAGGGCTGCGCCCGGAGACAGAATACAGCCTGTTCGTCCAGTGGCGGGGCGGCGGCATCGGCGAGCTGACAACCCGCACCACCCCTGCAAAGCGCCGTCTGGATGTGACCGCTGCGCCCTATTTTGCGGTGGGGGACGGCAGGACCATGAACACCGCCGCCCTGCAAAAGGCTATTGACGATTGCGGTGCGCTGGACTGCGTATACTTCCCCGCCGGTGTGTACCTGACCGGCGCCCTGCGTCTCCACAGCAATATGGAGCTGTATCTGGAAGAGAGGGCGGTGCTGCAGGGCACCGCAGACCCGGCAGACTATCTGCCCCGGATCCGCAGCCGCTTTGAGGGCACTGAGATGGAGTGCTACAGCAGCCTGCTGAATCTGGGACAGCTGGACCACACCGTCGGACCCAACTGCGAAAACGTTGTTCTGCGGGGCAAGGGCACCATCGCCTCCGGCGGCAAGCTGCTGGCGACCCGCATCATCGAGACCGAGCGGGAAGCCCTGAAGGAGTATCTGGCGCAGAACGCCGCCTTGGTCGCCACCTGCGAGAACGCCGACACCATCCCGGGACGGGTCCGTCCCCGGCTGGTGAACATGAGCAATTGCCGGAACATCTGGATGGAGGGGCTCACCTTTGCCAACGGGGCAAGCTGGAACCTCCACATGGTCTACTCGGACTGCATCGTCACCGACCACTGCGTTATCAAATCGGACGGCGTATGGAACGGGGATGGCTGGGACCCGGACTCCTCCACCAACTGCACCCTCTTTGCCTGCCAGTTCTGCACCGGAGACGATGCAGTTGCCATCAAGTCCGGCAAGAACCCGGAGGGCAATGCCATCAACCGCCCCACCAAACATATCCGGGTCTTCGACTGCCACAGTGATTTTGGTCACGGCATCTGCATCGGCAGCGAGATGAGCGGCGGCGTGGAAGATGTAAAGATCTGGGACTGTGACATGGCGGTGTCCACCTCCGGGCTGGAGATCAAAGCCACCCGGAAGCGGGGCGGCTACGTCCGGAATGTAGAGGTGCGGGACTGTACCCTCTCCCACGTGATGGTCCACTCGGTGGGCTACAACGACGATGGCATCGGCTCTCCGGTGCCTCCGGTGCTGGAAGATCTCCGCTGCGAGCGGGTGACCCTGCTGGGACGGTACATCGACCACGACCACCAATGGCACGCCTGCCCCGCCATTGATCTGAAAGGCTTTGAGGAGCCGGGCTGCGAGGTAAAAAAGGTCCGATTCAAGGATGTGGTGCTGGAGGACAACGGCGGTCCGACCCAGAACATCCAGATGCAGCACTGCAAGGACGTGAGCTTTGAAAATATCACGGTACAAAGCGGTGCACAGCCGGAATAATGCAGGGAACACGGTCTGAACGGCGGGGGAGGGTCACTCGTACTGGTAGGGCTGCACCGGAGGCTGGGGCTGCCGGTGCCTGCCGATAAGCTTTTCCATCCAGATCATATCGTACCAGCGCCCGAATTTATAGCCACAGCTGCAGAAGGTGCCGGCAAGAGAAAAGCCCAGATGTGCGTGGAAGTCGGCACTGTTCCAGTTCAGGTAGGGGTCCTCCTGCCGGGGCACACCGATGCAGGCGTAGAGGTTGAGGATACCCATGGACTTCAGCCGCAGGGCAAGTTCGTGGTACAGCTGGCGTCCCAGACCGCATTTCCGGGCGTTGTGGTCCAGATAGATGGTCAGCTCGCACGCCCAGTCGTAGGCGGCACGCCCCACAAAGGGTCCGGCGTAGGCATAGCCCTCCACCGTGTTGTCCCGCTCAATGACCAGATAGGGGTACCGGAGCATGATGCGGCGCATCCGTGCGGTGAACTCCTCCAGAGTGGGGACGGTACACTCAAAGCTGATGGCAGTGTGCTCCACATAATAGGCGTAGATCTCCAGAAGACGGGGTGCATCTGCCAGAGATGCGTTCCGCACGGTAATATTATCCATAAAAACACCTCTTTGTTTTGTTCCCGGATGGTTCCTGCCCCGATTATAGCACGCCGGGCAGGGAATGAAAACCACATACCGGCAGTTTTTTCCGGTGGAAAAGCTCCACAAAAAACGCCCGCCCTGCGGCTCGGTCAATGAACCACAGGGCGGGCGTTTATGTTATGGAGAGATCAGAAAAATGCAGAGCTTTGATTACAGCTGAGGACCGGCGGAGACCAGTGCCTTGCCGTGCTCGTTGCCCTCGTACTTCTTGAAGTTCTTGATGAAGCGACCAGCCAGATCCTTTGCCTTCTCATCCCACTGGGAAGCATCGGCGTAGGTGTCCCGAGGATCCAGGATGCCGGTATCCACGCCGTTCAGGACGGTGGGGACTTCCAGATCGAAGTAGGGGATCTTCTTGGTGGGGACGTTGTTGATGTCGCCGTTCAGGATAGCGTCGATGATGCCGCGGGTATCCTTGATGGAGATGCGCTTGCCGGTGCCGTTCCAGCCGGTGTTGACCAGATAAGCCTTGGCGCCGCTTGCCTGCATCTTCTTCACCAGTTCCTCAGCGTACTTGGTGGGATGCAGCTCCAGGAATGCCTGACCGAAGCAGGCGGAGAAGGTGGGGGTGGGCTCGGTGATGCCGCGCTCGGTGCCAGCCAGCTTTGCAGTGAAGCCGGACAGGAAGTAGTACTGGGTCTGCTCCGGGGTCAGGATGGAGACCGGGGGCAGAACGCCGAAAGCGTCAGCAGACAGGAAGATCACGTTCTTGGCTGCGGGTGCAGAAGAAACGGGACGAACGATGTTCTGGATGTGGTTGATGGGGTAGGACACACGGGTGTTCTCGGTGACGGACTTGTCAGCGAAGTCGATGTGACCCTCAGCGTCCAGAGTGACGTTCTCCAGCAGAGCGTTGCGCTTGATGGCGTTGTAGATGTCGGGCTCGGAGTCCTTGTCCAGGTTGATGACCTTGGCGTAGCAGCCGCCCTCAAAGTTGAACACGCCGTTGTCGTCCCAGCCGTGCTCGTCGTCGCCGATCAGCAGACGCTTGGGATCGGTGGACAGGGTGGTCTTGCCGGTGCCGGACAGACCAAAGAAGATGGCGGTGTTCTTGCCGTTCAGGTCGGTGTTGGCAGAGCAATGCATAGCAGCAATGCCCTTCAGAGGCAGGAAGTAGTTCATCATGGAGAACATACCCTTCTTCATCTCGCCGCCGTACCAGGTGTTGACGATGACCTGCTCCTTGCTGGTGATGTTGAACACAACAGCGGTCTCAGAGTTCAGACCCAGCTCCTTGTAGTTCTCCACCTTAGCCTTGGATGCGTTGTAGACAACGAAATCCGGCTCAAAGTTCTCCAGCTCCTCTGCGGTGGGCTTGATGAACATATTGGTGACGAAGTGTGCCTGCCATGCAACTTCCATGACGAAGCGGATCGCCATACGGGTGTCCTTGTTGGCGCCGCAGAAAGCATCCACCACGTACAGGCGCTTGTTGGACAGCTCCTTCTGAGCAATTGCCTTCACAGCAGCCCATGCTTCCTGAGAAGCGGGGTGGTTGTCGTTCTTATACTCATCGCTGGTCCACCACACGGTGTCCTTGGAGTTCTCGTCCATGACGATGAACTTGTCCTTGGGAGAACGACCGGTGTAAACGCCGGTCATGACGTTTACAGCGCCCAGCTCACTGACCTGACCCTTCTCGAAACCTTCCAGACCGGGCTTGGTCTCTTCCTCGAACAGCTGCTCGTAGGAGGGGTTATACACGATCTCGGTCGTGCCGGTAATGCCATACTTGGTAAGATCCAACTTTGCCATATTTGCGTACCTCTACTTTCGTTTGATCCGTACATTCCAACAGCGCCTTTTATGGTACGGGCACTGTACCGTGGGTTTTGCAGTATGTATATGCAAATTCCCCTGTTTATCATTATACATAAAAAATTAACGAAAGCAATAAACGAATGATGCTGTTTTCAAAAAAGAAACAAATTTCATAAAGAATCTTTACCGCTTTGAGAAAATTCAGGAAGCTGCAGCCAGAAAAAAGTACGAAAAATAAGGCGGAATGCAAGGAAAACTGCGTTTTGATAAAATTTTGACAAACCGGGATGCAAGGTGGGACCCTGCCCAAAAGCGGGGCGGGGACAAGGACAGGCAGCCTTCCGGCGCAGGGCGGAAAAGGCGGTGCGGAGGGAGTGTGTCGACGCAGGGTACCCCACGGTGCTGCGCTGCTTTTGCGCCTGTATGCAATTTTTGAGGCAGCGGAAACGTTTTGGTGGTAAAGAGACTTTACTTATGCTATACTTATCTTATACAGAAATACTTTTCCGTCCGTCCACCCGGAGGGCGCAACATAAGGAAAATTGCCATGAAAACCATCTACATCCTGCTCACCCGTTCGGGGACCCTGCTGTCCAATCTGGTCTATACCTTTACCGGGGCAAACTATACCCACGCCTCCATTGCCTTCGACGAGGACCTGAGCTGCCTGTACAGTTCCACCCGGAAAAACGGCTACACCATGTTCCCGGCAGGTCCCAGCCGGGAATACCTGAACCGGGGCGTTTTCAAGCTGAGGGGGGATGCCCCCTGCGCTCTGTATGCGCTGAAGGTGTCCGAGGAGGCATATTGCCGTGCCAAGCGCCGCGCCGACCACATGATGGCACACGGCAGGCTGTACCGATTCAATACCCTGGGGCTGATCCTCTGCGGGTTGCATATCCGCTGGAACCGCCGCCGGCACTATTTTTGCTCTCAGTTCGTCAGCGAGGTGCTGGAAAAGAGCGGTTCCATGGAACTGCCCAAGCACAGCACCCTGATGCACCCCAATGACTATACCCGGCTGGAAGGGCTGGAGTGCCTGTATCAGGGACAGCTGAACGAGCTGCCCCAGCGCCAGAAAATGGATCTGGGACAGGAGGAAACGGTGGTCAGCGTCTATCTGGGACTGATGCTGGGCTTTGCCAAAGACCGGGTGCGCAGATTTTTTTAAAAAACCTGTATTTTTGTGTTGACAAAGTCCGACTCCTGTGATAGAATAGCCAAGTCGGGAACGGACACCCGATGCAAAATGGACGTATGGCCCGTTGGTCAAGCGGTTAAGACAGAGGCCTCTCACGCCTTTAACATCGGTTCGATTCCGGTACGGGTCACCATTTTATAGTAGTAAAACGGCTGTTCAGCCGTTTTATATAGATGCCTCTTTAGCTCAGTCGGTTAGAGCACCTGACTGTTAATCAGGGTGTCGCCTGTTCGAGTCAGGCAAGAGGCGCCAGTAAAGCGATGGAAATATTTCCATCGCTTTTTTCTTTTTCCATCCGGCGCTTGTTGACATAAAATGCAGGGCAGGCTATACTTAACACTATAATAAAAGTACGGAAAAGCCTCCTGCCGTCGGGAACAGCGCAAACAGACGGAGGGAGTTTCCTGTCAAAAGGAGAACATCATGAAAAAAATTATTCTGACGGGTGACCGTCCCACCGGACGGCTCCACGTGGGTCACTATGTCGGTTCCCTGAAGGAGCGGGTACGCCTGCAGAACACCGGCGAATACGATGAGATCTACATCATGATCGCCGATGCTCAGGCGCTTACCGACAACGCCGACAACCCGGAAAAGGTGCGCCAGAACATCCTGCAGGTGGCGCTGGACTATCTGGCATGCGGTCTGGACCCGGAGAAGTGCCATATCTTTATCCAGTCCATGGTGCCTCAGCTTACTGAGCTGAGCTTTTACTACCAGAATCTGGTCACCGTGAGCCGCCTGCAGCGGAACCCCACCGTCAAGACAGAGATCCAGATGCGGAACTTTGAGACCAGCATCCCCGTGGGCTTTTTCTGCTATCCCATCAGCCAGGCTGCGGACATCACCGCCTTCAAGGCGACCACTGTCCCTGCCGGTGAGGACCAGAAGCCCATGATCGAGCAGTGCTGCGAGATCGTTCACAAGTTCAACTCGGTCTACGGTGAGACTCTGGTGGAGCCGGAGATCGTGCTGCCCCAGAACACCGCCTGCCTGCGTCTGCCGGGCATCGACGGCAAGGCAAAGATGAGCAAGAGCCTTGGCAACTGCATCTACCTGTCCGAGGAACCGGAGGACATCAAGAAGAAGGTCATGTCCATGTACACCGACCCCAACCACCTGCGGGTCCAGGACCCCGGCAAGGTGGAGGGCAACCCGGTGTTCATCTATCTGGACGCCTTCTGCCGCCCGGAATACTTTGCAGAGTTCCTGCCGGAGTACCAGAACCTGGACGAGCTGAAGGCACACTATCAGCGTGGCGGTCTGGGCGATGTGAAGGTAAAGAAGTTCCTGAACAGCGTCATGCAGGCAGAGCTGGAACCCATCCGCACCCGCCGCAAGGAGTGGGAGCAGCGTCTGCCGGAGGTGGTGGAGATCCTCAAGGCAGGCAGCGCCTATGCGGAGCAGACCGCCGCTGCCACCCTCGCCGATGTCCGCAAGTCCATGCGCATCGACTATTTTGATAACGATAACCTGCTGAAGTAAAGCAGACCCGGAGCCTTTCCCCTGTGGAAAGGCTCTTGTTGTAAAACAGGGAAAAGAGCGTTTTTACAGGAGGCTTTTTGTGGCAAAGACTGTATGGATCACCGGCGCAAGCTCCGGCATCGGGCGGGAGTTTGCCCGCCGTTACGGGGCGATGGGCTGCCGCCTTATCCTCACCGCCCGGCGGGTGGACCGGCTGGAGGCGCTGGCTGCCGAACTGGATACGGACTGCTGCATCCTGCCGGCGGACCTGACGCAGGAGGCGGAATGCCGCCGGCTGTGCCGGGAGCTGGCAGGGGAAAAGATCGACGTTTTTATCAACAACGCCGGTCTGGGGGTCTGCGGCAGCTTTCTGGACACCGACCCCGCCCGGGAGGAAGAGATGGTGCAGGTCAACGTCTGCGCCATGGCACGGCTGTTCCGGTATATGCTGCGGCAGATGCAGGCGGCAGGCGGCGGCACCATCCTCAATGTGGCGTCCTCGGCAGGGCTGCTGCCCGGGGGACCCTACATGGCAGGCTACTACGCCAGCAAGGCGTATATGGTGAGCCTGACCCGGGGGGTGGCGGAGGAGCTGCGGCAGCAGCACAGCCCGGTCTATGTCTGCGCCCTCTGCCCGGGACCGGTGGATACGGAGTTCAACGACCGCGCCGGCGTGGTGTTTGCCCTGAAGGGCATCACCCCCCGGCTCTGTGTGGAGGAGGCGCTGCGGGGGATGCGGCGGCGCAGGACCATCATCGTGCCCTCGGCGCTGATGCGGGCGTGCACGGCGGCGCAGCGGCTGGTGCCGGTGCCGCTGCTGCTGCCCATCGTGGCACGGCAGCAGAAAAAGAAGCTGGGCTGAGGGGACTTGGCAACAAGCCCAAAAATCTCGGCAGGAATTGTGCGTACCGCCGATGTTTTGAAGCGTGTATACAAGCCAAAAACGAATCTTTGCGATTTTGCGAGATATTTCACGAAAAAAATTCTGTGAAAAATAAAAATACAGCAAAAATGCGAAAGAAAATGCCTTGACAGAGCGTCAAAAGAATGTTACCCTGTATACAAGAGGGATGCGGGAGGCGGCAGTGCGGCTTCCGGGCATTCCAGAAGGCAGAGCGGGGCACACCCGCAAGGAGATACATTCTGACAGGAGGACTCTATTATGGCACAGTGCACTCCCAAATCTTTTGATCTGACCGGCAAGGTGGCGCTGATCACCGGCGCATCTTACGGTATTGGTATGGCAATTGCAAAGGCAATGGCAGCCAACGGCGCAACCATCGTCTTCAACGACATCAAGCAGGAGCTGGTGGACAAGGGCATTGCTTCCTACGAGGAGGCAGGCATCAAGGCACACGGCTACGTCTGCGACGTCACCGACGAGGATGCCGTCAACGCCATGGTGGCAAAGATCACCGAGGAAGTCGGTCACATCAACATTCTGGTGAACAACGCCGGTATCATCAAGCGCATCCCCATGGTGGAGATGAGTGCAGCTCAGTTCCGTCAGGTCATCGACGTGGACCTGAACGCTCCCTTCATCGTGGCAAAGGCTGTCATCCCCGACATGATCGCACAGGGCGGCGGCAAGATCATCAACATCTGCTCCATGATGAGCGAGCTGGGTCGTGAGACCGTCTCCGCTTACGCCGCTGCAAAGGGCGGTCTGAAGATGCTGACCAAGAACATCGCTTCCGAGTACGGCGCATACAACATCCAGTGCAACGGCATCGGACCCGGCTACATCGCTACTCCCCAGACTGCACCTCTGCGTGAGATCCAGCCCGATGGCAGCCGTCATCCCTTTGATCAGTTCATCGTCGCCAAGACCCCCGCAGGTCGCTGGGGCGAGGCAGAGGATCTGGGCGGACCCGCAGTCTTCCTGGCATCCGAGGCTTCCGACTTTGTCAATGGTCTGATCCTGTATGTTGATGGCGGCATCCTTGCCTACATCGGCAAGCAGCCCCAGTAATCAACGGTAGTTTTGCAGTTCTGAGCGCAGCGGCATACCGGGCGGTGAAGGTCCGGTCTGCCGCCGCGTTTTTGCGTTTCAACCGGAAGGAAGGTGCCTATGGAAAAACAGCATCAGGATGCAGCTTGGGTCCCCCATGAGGAGATCCGGCCGGAGGTCTGCGGCAAGGGTGTGCAGCGCCGGGTGCTTGCCTACAGCAAGGACGCCATGTGCGTGGAGAACACCTTTGAGACCGGCGGCGTGGGTGCCATGCACTGCCACCCCCACACCCAGATCACCTACATCGTTTCTGGGCGGTATCGGTTTACCATCGGGGACGAGACCCGGGAGGTGGGTCCCGGCGACACCCTTCTGAAACAGGGCGGCGTGATGCACGGCTGCCTTTGTCTGGAAGGCGGGGTCATGCTGGACTTTTTTACCCCCATGCGGGAAGACTTTGTATAACCGGATAAAATTGCCCGGCAGGGCAGCGGAATAAGAAGGAGAATGGACTTATGAAGATCGCACTCATCAACGAAAACAGCCAGGCCGCCAAGAACGGCATCATCGAAGCCGCTCTGAAGAAGGTGGTGGAGCCCATGGGTCACCAGGTGGTCAACTACGGCATGTACGCCGCCGATGACGCTGCACAGCTCACCTATGTGCAGTGCGGCATCCTTGCCGCCATCCTGCTGAACAGCGGTGCTGCCGACTATGTCATCACCGGCTGCGGCACCGGCGAGGGCGCCATGCTGGCACTGAACAGCTTCCCCGGCGTGATCTGCGGTCACGTGGAGGATCCCGTGGACGCCTACACCTTTGCCCACGTCAATGACGGCAATGCAGTGGCAATGCCCTTTGCCAAGGGCTTTGGCTGGGGCGGTGAGCTGAATCTGGAGTACTGCTTTGAGAAGCTCTTTGGCTTTGGTCACGGTCAGGGCTACCCCAAGGAGCGTGTGGAGCCGGAGCAGCGGAACAAGAAGATCCTGGACGGCGTCCGTGCTGCCACCTTTAAGCCCCTCATCGAGTGCCTGAAGAGCATCGATCAGGACCTGCTGAAGGGTGCAGTTGCCGGTGCAAAGTTCAGCGAGCTGTTCTTCGCTTCCTGCAAGGACGAAGAGCTTGCCGCTTACGTCAAGACCCTGCTGTAAGGCGGAAACGAGGACACCATGCAGGGACTGTATCAGTTCAATCAGGTGGTCTCCCATCTGCTGGAGGGCTTTCTGGAAACAGCGGTGCCCATGATCGCAGGGCTTGCCGAGGTGGTGGGTCTGTTCATCATCATCACCAGTCTTGCCAAAGCGACTTACCACTATGTGCGTGCCACCTTTTTTAACGACCATCATGATTTCCACTACGAGATGACCAGCGGTCTGACCACCGCACTGGAATTTCTGATGTCTGCAGAGATCGCCAAGACCTTCCTGCTGCAGAATCTGGATTCTGTGGTGCCTCTGGCGGCTACCTTTGCACTGCGTGCCGTGATGAGCCTGCTGCTGCACTGGGAAATGGCAGGCGGACATCGCGCGGCAAACGCCAGGGACAAGACCGGGGCGGAGCAGCCGGAGGGCGAAGACAAGGAGTGAGGACGAAACTTTTGCCAAAGTTTTGCCCGGAAGTTTTTTGTTTCGTTGTGAAAAACGTAAAACCTTGAGATGAACTCTTGACACTTTTCCACAAACGGTCTATACTCGTGCCATCGAAAGCAAAGGCGCTGACGGATGAAGATCCGTCGGCGCCTTTTGTGTTTTCGGGGATATTGTCTTCGGGAAAAAATAGAGGGTTTTCTGAGGATAAAACTGCGTTCCTGTGCGGGAAACCGGGCAGGTGCGCTGGGTACGCGCCGCAGCATATGGCAGCTTGCGGCAACAAATTCGTGGGGAGGTATGGAAGTTATGTTCAACTCCGTCAACACCTGTTGGACGCTCGTGGGAGCGTTTCTGGTCTACTTCATGCAGGCGGGCTTTGCCTTGTGCGAAGCCGGCTTCACCCGTGCCAAGAACACCGGCAATATTCTGATGAAGAATATGATGGATTTCTGCATCGGCACGCCTTGCTACTGGCTCATCGGCTTCGGCTTGATGTTCGGCGGTACCGGCGCCCTGATCGGCGGCTTTGATCCCTTTATTCAGGGAGATTACTCCCATCTGGGACTGGATATTCCCCTGTGGGTCTACATCGTGTTCCAGACCGTGTTCTGCGCTACCGCCGCCACCATCGTGTCCGGCTCCATGGCAGAGCGCACCAACTTCAAGGCGTACTGCGTGTACTCCGCCGCCATCTCCCTGCTGGTGTACCCCATCTGCGGTCACTGGATGTGGGGCGGCGGCTGGCTGCAGACCATGGGCTTCCATGATTTTGCAGGTTCTGCAGCGGTACACAACGTGGGCGGCGTCATTGCCCTGCTGGGCGCATGGATGCTGGGTCCCCGTATCGGCAAGTACGACAAGGAAGGCAAGCCCCACGCCATCCCCGGTCACAACCTGACCGCCGGTGCTCTGGGCGTGTTCATCCTCTGGTTCTGCTGGTTCGGTTTCAACGGCGGCTCTTCCCTGAGCCTGTCCACCGATGAGACCATGACCCTTACCGGTCTGGTCTGCTTCAACACGAACCTTGCCGCTGCAGTGGCGACTTGCGTTACCATGATCTTTACCTGGAAGCGCTACGGCAAGCCCGATGTGTCCATGACCCTCAACGGTTCTCTGGCGGGTCTGGTCGCCATCACCGCAGGCTGCGACACCGTCAGCCCCTTCGGTGCTTTCTTCATTGGCTTTGTTGCCGGCATCCTGGTGGTGCTCAGCGTGGAATTTTTTGACTGCATCGCCAAGGTGGATGACCCGGTGGGCGCTGTTTCGGTCCACTTTGCCAACGGTGTCTGGGGCACCATTGCAGTGGGTCTGTTCTCCACCGGCTCCAACACGGAGCACGCCGGTCTGTTCTACGGCGGCGGTCTGACCCAGCTGGGCACCCAGCTGCTGGGTCTGGTCACCGTGGACATCTACGTGGTGGTGGTGATGTTCATCATCTTTAAGATCATCGACAAGACCATCGGTCTGCGGGTCCCTGCAGAGGTGGAGATCGACGGTCTGGATATCCACGAGCACGGTCTTGCCTCCGCTTATGCAGGCTTTTCCATTTCGGATGCCAACTCCGCCGCCATGGTCCCCAACGAGAACACCGATCTGGGCGAGGACGATGCCTCCAAGGCGTCTGCAAAGCAGATGGATGCTGCCGTGCCGGTGGTGCGGGAGCCTTCTCCGGTGATCCACGATGGCATCTACGACACCGGTATGCATAAGGTGTCCATCATCGCCAAGCTCTCCAAGTTCGATCAGCTCAAGACCGCCCTCAACGATCTGGGCGTCACCGGCATGACCGTGACCCAGGTCATGGGCTGCGGCATCCAGAAGGGTACCTCCGAAAAGTACCGCGGCGTGCCGGTGGATTCCACCCTGCTGCCCAAGATCAAGGTGGAGGTCATCGTCTCCCGCATCAGCGTGGACTCGGTGGTGGAAGCTGCCAAGAAGGCACTGTACACCGGTCATATCGGCGATGGCAAGATCTTTGTCTACAACGTGACCCGCGTGGTAAAGATCCGCACCGGCGAGGAAGATTATGCCGCTCTGCAGGATGTGGAGTGACCCTTCCGGTTCATAACAGCCGTTCCGCCGTGATGGCGTGACGATAGATCTGTTCTCCTTTTTCCTTTTTTCTGAATCGACCGCACACAAAGACTCTCCGCTCCTGCGCACAAAGGGGTGGGGAGTCTTTGTACAACCTGCACAGAAATCTTAGCTGTTTTTTGGTTGACAAGCCCGGAAGCTTGTGCTATTCTGTCCTTTCGCAATAAAACAGCAAAGATAAAGGGGGAGAGGCATGTATGAGCAGCTTTATTCAACACTATAAGACTTCGGTCCGGGTGTCGCTGGAGGCATTGTTCCAGTGGCTGCTGCTGGCGGTGTGCACCGGCGTGGTGTGCGGCGCACTGGGCACGGCGTTTTATCTGGCGGTGGAGATCGTTACCGGGTGGCGTGCCCAGCAGTTCTGGCTGCTGTGGCTGCTGCCGGTGGCAGGCGTAGTCATCGTGGCGCTGTATAAGCTGCTGGGCTGTCAGGGCATGGGCACCAACGATGTGCTGCGTGCGGTGCAGGATGGCACTGCCGTGACGCCGTGGCTGGTGCCGGCGATCTTTTTTGGCACGGTGCTGACCCACCTGTGCGGCGGCTCTGCCGGACGGGAGGGTGCAGCGCTGCAGATGGGCGGCAGCATCGGCTGGAACATCGGCAGGGTGCTGCGGTTCAACAACTACGACTGCCGCACCGCTACGGTCTGCGGCATGGCGGCGTTCTTTTCTGCCCTGTTTGGCACCCCGCTGGCGGCGACCCTGTTTGCCATGATGGTGGTGGACGCCGGCATGATGCTGACGGTGGCGTTTGTGCCGGGGATCCTGGCGGCCCTCATCGCCTACGGCATCTCGCTGGCAGCAGGGGTGGAACCCACCCGCTTTGTCATCACAGCCCCGGAGCTCAGTGTGGCAGTGGCAGTGCGCACCGCTGTGCTTGCCATGGCATGTGCGGTGGTGGCAGTGGTGTTTTGCCAGGTGCTGCACTTTTTTGAGCACCGGGTCCCGCAGCTGCTGCCTAACCTCTGGCTCCGCGCCGCTGTAGGCGGCGTGGCGGTGGTGGCGCTTTCTTACCTGATGGGGGTGGGGCGCTACAATGGCGCCGGCATGGGAGTCATCCGGGATGCGGTGGTTCTGGGCAAGGCACTGCCCTGGGATTTTGTCTGCAAGATGTTTCTTACCGCCCTGACCCTCAGCGTAGGTTTTAAGGGCGGCGAGGTGGTGCCCAGCTTTTACATCGGTGCCACCTTTGGCTGTGTGGCAGGTCCGCTGCTGGGTCTGCCCGCAGGCTTTTCTGCAGCAGTGGGCATGGTGTGTGTGTTCTGCGGTGCCACCAACACGCTGGTGGCGTCCATCCTGCTGGCGGTGGAGATGTTCAACGGCGAGGGTATGGAGCTGATGGCGCTGGCGTGCGGGCTGAGCTATATGTTCTCGGGCTACCACAGCCTGTACAGCAGTCAGGGCTTCTGTGCCAGCAAGTTGTTCTCGGAATTCCTGTGGTCAAGCAGGGGCTGAGGAAATTTCACCGCTTTATCCCTTGATTTTTTCGTCACAGCGTGCTACACTAAGCCTAGTTTCATCCTGTAAAAACGATGATGCGGACAAACCGGAGTCCCGTTCTCCGTGACCCAGAGAGGGCTGCCCCGTACCGGGAGCTGCAAGCAGCCTGTCATGTGCCGGACCCCTACCACCGCAGAGTGCAGAGGAGAACCTCTGCCGGGTGCGCCCGTTACAGCACAGCGAGTGGCGTGCCAAGGCACGCAATTCGGGTGGAACCGTGGAACGCTTCTGAATTTTCAGGCGCTTCATCCCGTTGTGTGTGCGGGATGGAGCGCTTTTTTCGTATCTATTTATTGTTTATTGTCAAAGGAGAATGTGCCATGAAGATCATCTACAAGGACGGTCATGTGGACGAGTGCCCGCAGGACCAGGAACTCCACGTTATCCGTCATACCGCAGCCCATGTGATGGCGCAGGCGATCAAGCGCCTGTACCCGGAGGCAGACTTTGCCTTTGGTCCCGCCACCGAGAACGGCTTCTACTACGATGTGGATCTGGGAGACACCAAACTCAGCGATGAGGATCTTGCCAACATCGAAAAAGAGATGCGCAAGATCGTCAAGGAGAACCTGCCTATCAAGCCCTTTGTGCTGCCCCGTGCCGAGGCAGTGAAGCTCATGGAGGAGCGCAAGGAAAACTACAAGATCGAGCACATGGCAGATCTTGCCGATGAGACCGAGTTCAGCTTCTTCCAGCAGGGCGAGTATGTGGATATGTGCATCGGACCTCACCTGACCTACACCAAGGCGCTGAAGGCATTTAAGATCACCCAGCAGTCCGGCGCATACTGGAAGAACGATAAGGAAAACAAGATGCTGACCCGTATCAACGGCGTGGCATTCCGCAATCAGGAAGAGCTGGACGCATGGGAAAAGGAGCAGCAGGAGGCACGGGAGCGTGACCACCGTAAGATCGGCAAGGAGATGGGTCTGTTCATGACCGACGACCTGGTGGGTCGTGGTCTGCCCATGTTCCTGCCTGCAGGCTACACCGTCTGGCAGGAGCTGGAGAACTATATCAAGGAGAAGGAGCGTGCACGCGGCTACCTGCACGTTATGACTCCCTGCATCGGCACTGTGAACCTGTACAAGACCTCCGGTCACTGGGATCACTACCGGGAGAATATGTTCCCCGCCATGGAGATGGAGGGCGAGAGCTATGTACTGCGTCCCATGAACTGCCCCCATCACATGATGATCTACGCAAACCGTCCCCACTCCTACCGTGACCTGCCCATGCGCATCGGTGAGATTGCCCACGACTTCCGCTACGAGTCCTCCGGCACCCTGAAGGGCATCGAGCGTGGTCGTCACTTCTGCCAGAACGACGCCCACCTGTTCTGCACCCCGGAGCAGATCAAGAGCGAGGTTGCCGATGTGTGCAACCTGATCTTTGAGGTGTACAAGGACTTCAACATCACCGATTACCGCTGCGTGCTGAGTCTGCGTGATCCTGCCGATAAGAAGAAGTACCACGATGACGACGCCATGTGGAACCATGCCGAAAATGCCCTCCGTGAGGTGCTCACCGAGCTGGGCATCCACTTTACCGAGGAGATCGGCGAGGCTGCCTTCTACGGTCCCAAGCTGGACGTGAACGTAAAGCCCGCCGTGGGTGCCGAGTACACCCTGTCCACCTGCCAGCTGGACTTCTGCCTGCCCGCAAAGTTCCACCTGACCTATGTGGACAAGGACGGCTCTGAAAAGACCCCTGTGGTGCTGCACCGTGCTATCCTGGGCTCTCTGGACCGCTTTATGGCATACCTGATCGAGGAGACCAAGGGCAAGTTCCCCACCTGGCTGGCTCCCGTGCAGGTCAAGGTGCTGCCGGTGTCCGAAAAGACCCTGGACTACGCCCAGGATGTTACCGAGAAGCTGGTGGAGGCCGGTGTCCGTGTGGCTCTGGACGACGACAACCAGAAGATCGGCTACAAGATCCGTGCCGCCCAGCAGGTGGACCGTGTGCCCTATATGCTGGTACTGGGCGCCAAGGAAGCAGAGGCAGGCAACATCTCGGTCCGTGACCGCAAGGGCGAGACCAGCGAGATGAGCCTTGAGGACTTCATCGCCAAGGTGACTGCCGAGATCCGGGACCGCAGCCTGTGATCCGGAGCACCCATTGAATAACAACCGATAAACGCAAAAAGCAAGCCCGCCGTTCCATTCCGGAACAGCGGGCTTGCTCGTTTAAAGGAGAAAATGAGGAGAAAATTTACTTGGTCTCTTTTGCTGCGCTCTTGACGGCAAGTGCCTTGGCGGGCTTCATCAGCAGCACGCAGACGCCGTTGAAGATCACAGAACCTGCGATGAAGGTGATGAAGAACTGAGGCAGGTGGGTAGCAAAGGCAGTGGTGTCGACGCATGCCACAGTCAGGTAGGCAAAGCCCACATTGTTCAGAACCTTGGGTGCATAGGGGTGCAGGATGATGAGGATGAACAGCACCACGGCAAGGGGCAGCAGGAAGCCGAAGAAGCTGCCCAGAACGGGGGTCAGAGCGGTGATGGAGAGCAGAGCGAGAACGGTGAGCACCAGACCCACCAGACCGCCCAGCTCCACGGTCCAGAACCGGTCCTTGACATCACCCTCCAAAGTGAACATCATGATGTTGCTCAGGAAGATCAGCCAGCTGTACTCCATCCCGGTGAGGTGGATGATGGAATTGGCGATCAGGATCCAGACCAGCAGCATCAGGCGGAAGTACAGCAGGAAACGCTTGGTTACAGCTTCGTTCATGACGGAGAACTCCTTTTTGTTTACATAGGCTTTTTGATTACGGCAAGTAATGCAAAACGGGGCGAAAACCCACGGTTTGGCAATTTTTACTTGCGGTGCGTCGGCTTCAGTATACAATACTTTCCGGTAAAAGACAATAGTTATGCAAGATTTAATTTACAAAATGCGCAATTTAAAATTGCGCAAGAACCCTAAAGAGGAAAACAGGGATGTGCTTGCTGTAAGGGTCCGGGGGGAGTATAATAAAAAAAGAGACGCCGCACGGCAGTGCGGACCGGGCAGAATGACAGGAACAACAGGAGGAAAATAACATGAACAAACCGGTACTGGTGGTCATGGCAGCAGGTATGGGCAGCCGTTACGGCGGAATGAAGCAGATCGATCCGGTGGGACCCAACGGGCAGGTCATCATTGACTACTCTCTGTATGACGCCCGCCGGGCAGGCTTTGAAACGGTGGTCTTTGTCATCAAGCACGAGATCGAGGACGCCTTTAAACAAGCCATCGGCGATCGGGTATCCCGGGTCATGGACGTAAAATATGCCTTCCAGCAGCTGGACGAGCTGCCGGCAGGCTACACCATCCCCGAAGGACGGGTAAAGCCCTGGGGCACCTGCCACGCCGTGCTGGCGGCAAAGGACCTCATCGATGGTCCCTTTGCGGTCATCAATGCAGACGACTACTATGGTCCCGAAGCGTTCCGGGTGATGTACGACTACCTGTCCACCCACGCCGACGGGGAGTTCTACGATTACTGCATGGTGAGCTACCTGCTGCGGAATACCGTGTCCGAAAATGGCAGCGTGGCACGGGGCGTCTGCGTCACCAATGAGGACGGCACCCTCCGGAGCGTCACCGAACGCACCCGCATCGAGACCTATGAGGGCGGGGTGCACTTTACCGAGGACGGCGGTGAGAGCTGGACCGACCTGCCTGGAGATACCCCGGTGAGCATGAACCTGTGGGGCTTTGGCAAGAGCTTTCTTGCAGAGGCGGAGCGCCGCTTTGCCGGCTGGCTGGACCAGAATCTCCCGGCAAACCCCCTCAAGTGCGAGTACTTTTTGCCGCTGGTGGTCACCGAGCTCATCGAAGAGGGCAAGGCAAAGATCCAGGTGCTGCACAGCACCGATAAATGGTACGGCGTTACCTACCGGGAGGATAAGCCTCTGGTAATGGACGCCATCGCCCACAAGACTGCTGCAGGGGAATACCCGGAGGATCTCTGGGCTGAATAAGCGTCAAACAACAAAACTCCCGTTCCATACCGGAACGGGAGTTTTGTTGTTGTAACGTCAATGCGTTTTATTTATCATTTTTCGGGGGAGGGGTAAGGGTGGCGTCCTTGTCAGCAAAGATCCAGATGGTCTCGTTGACATGGATGCCGTTGCTGGAATAGGGGGTCACCTTGACGTGGAGGCGGGAGCCGTCAGTCTTGGCGTAATCCAGCTCCACGATGTCGCCGTTCAGGACCCGGCTGCGGAGCCTGTCGTAGTCAAAGAGGAGGCTGAAGGCATCCCAGTCGGCAGGCGCCACCATAGAATCCCGGTAGGCGGCACCGGCGGTGCGGAAGGAACCGCCAAAGTCCTCCAGTGCCTTGCGGAAGTAGTCCGGCATAATGATGGGACGCACCGTATCTTCCACCAGGTCCACCACATAGACCCCGATGTATTTGGGGGCAAGCACCCGGAGGAAGTGTTCCGCATCCTGCTTTTCCTGCAGGGTTTTTTCCAGCTTTTCGTTGAGTCCTTCCAGATGGCGCTGTTTGCCGTTGCGGTCATAGAAATTCTGCTTGTCCTGCCGCATTGCCGCCTCGGCACGCTTTACCGCCTCGTCCAGCCGGCGCAGGTTGGTGGTACTCTGGATGCCCACCGAGATCTCACAACCATTTTCCCGCAGGAAACTGCGCATCCGGTCCACAGAAGTCCAGATGTCGTAGGGGGGAACATCGGGGGTCAGGACCACAAATTCGTCGCCCCCAAGGCGGTAGATATGGCTGCCGGCAAAGAACTTGCGTGCCGCATTGGCAATGGTGCACAGTAGGGTATCGCCGCTGTGGTGCCCCAGATGATCGTTCACATCGTGGAGCCCCACCACATCTATGTAGGTGCACACCACGTTTCCATTTTCGGAGCAGGGCAGCTCCCGCAGGTCCGATTCGTACCGGCTGCGGTTGTACAGCCCGGTGAGGGTATCGTGGCTGTAGGAGAAATCCAGCTCCTCGGTGAGCTGGTCGGTCTGGGGATCCTCCCGCATCATCACCGTTGCCCAGGGGTTCTGAGCACAGCAGCCCCGACAGGGCAGGATCTCCATGGTGATCCAGATGAACCGGTCCAGCAGCTGCTTGCGGAAGCGGCAGAACTCCGGTTTCTGGGAGTGGAACAGGACATCCCGCAGCATTTCCAGATCGGTCTGCTCCCGGAACAGCTCTGCGTCCTCCGGGTGCACTTCTGCCTCCGTCACCAGACGGTCACAGAAGGCGGCAAAATCCTCCTCCTGCTCCAGCTCTGCCCCGGGCAGACGGGGATCCCGTTTGATTACCTGATATCCCCCGGTGGAAAGGTTCAGCAGTGCCAGTTCCAGCACGTTGTCTGCCAGGTTCTGGTAGGTCTGCAGGGCAAGGGAAGCTTTGCCCTTGTCGGCACCGGCGGTGCGGCGGTCCCGGCGCAGCAGGTCCCGGCGAATATCCCAGTACTCCTCGTTGCCCGGGTGGGAAAGCAGTTCCTCGGCGGTGTCCACCGGCATGGGCTTAAAGAAATAATAGCCCTGAGAATACAGGCAGTCCGCCGCCTGCAGCATGGACACCTGCTCCGGGGTCTCCACACCCTCTGCAATGATGGGCAGGTTCAGCCGGTGCGCCATGTTTACCACCGACTCCACGATCTGCACGCCCTTGCTCTGATTTTGCTGGTTCATATCGATGAGCTTCATGTCCAGCTTGATGGCGTCCACATTGGTGTCCTTGAGCATATTCAGGGAGGAGTAGCCGCTGCCGAAATCGTCCATCATCACCGAGAAGCCCTTGCGGTGCAAGCCCTGAATAGCGTTCTCCACCACGGCGGAATTTTCTGCCACCATGGTCTCGGTGATCTCTGCCAGCAGCAGTTTGGGCTCCAGCTGGTACTTTTCCACCAGATCCGAGAAGATCTGGGGCACATCCATGCTGACGATGTCCACCACCGACACGTTCACCGATACCGGCACCAGATTGCTGCCGTTGTCCTGCCATTTTTTCAGGGTCTGACAGACGGATTCCCAGATATACCGGTCCAGCTGGGTCACAAGACCGGTGCTTTCCAGCAGCGGCATGAACTCTCCGGGGGGCACGCAGCCCCGGACGGGATGGTTCCACCGTACCAGAGCCTCCATGCCCACGATGGCACGGGTGACCATGTTGCACTTGGGCTGCAGGAAGAAGGTGAACTCGTTGTGGTTCAGAGCATGTTCCAGCTCCCGCAGCAGCTGCTGCTGGGTCTTCAGCTGGTCCAGCATGGCAGGCACGAACCGGCGGATGGAACCGGAGGCAGAAAGGTCCATACCGGCGATCTGAGCATAGCGGCACAGGGTCTGGGCGTCCGCTTCCGGATGCTCGGAGACCGGGCACAGACCAAAGGAAAGGAAGAAGGCAAGGTCCTGCTCCTCCGGGTCCATGCAGGTCTGCACGGCGGCAATGATGTCCTGCTGACGCTGCCGGTCCTCCGGCATACAGAGGAAAAACTCATCGTTTCCCCAGTAGCCCACAGGGCAGCCGGTGCTTTTGGAATAGCTCAGCAGGTGGGCGGCAAGGGCAGCAAGGAGGGCATCCCCCTTGCTGCTGCCGTAAAGCTCCCCGTAGAGCTTGAAATTTTCGATCTCGATCGCTGCAACACACCAGAGCTCTGTCTTGTGCTCTTCCAGAAACTGCTGCAGCTGCTGCAGGAAAGCATCCCTGCGGGGAATGGCTGCAAGAGTATCCGGAACGGCAGTGCCCCTATCTTTTTTAGCGCTCAAATTTTCAGACATTGGACAATCCTCATGATCGGGCAGTAACTACATAATATAGGCAATGGGAAACTGCACCATTGCGTTTTTTCAGCTGCCGCCTGCAAAAAAGGGGAGAAAAGGCGGTGCTGCGATCCTCTGCCGGACCGATTAACCCAGTCCGGTAGTATACTAATTATATAACAACAGTATAACACTATTCCGGCGATTTGAAAATAGATATCTGGAATCTTTTGCAGAGAGGTGCTTTGCAGAAAAACAGGGGCTGCCACTTCCGTGACAGCCCCGGCAGCAGACTTAACTGCGGTCCTTTTTTTCGGGTTCCCGGGGCTTTTCGTCCCGGCGGTTCAGCGCCCGGCGCAGAGCCTCCAGAGAGGTCTTTTTGACACCGTGCTTCAGCTTGGGATAGGCACGGAGCATACGGCGGGGACCTACGATGCGGGAGCTGCGCAGCAGCTGTGCCTGCATCTCGTCGGACCGTGCCTGCAGCTCGGCGGCAAGCTCTTCCAGGTGCAGCAGCTGGGAGGCACGCTCCGCTGCCCCCTTGGCGGCAAGCTTAGCGGCATTTGCCGCTTCTTCGGTGTTCAGGCGTGCAATCTCAGAGGCGCGGCGGGCAGCGTCCATTGCCTCATCGGTCTTGGAGCGGATGGCGGCAAGGGTCTCCCGGAGGGAGAGGCGGGCTGAGGCATTGTTCTGCGCCTCGGCGGCGGCAAGCTTCAGCTGCAGCCGGGTCTCGTCCATCTTCTGGTCTGCATTCAGGGCGGTGGTGCCCAGCAGCTCGGTCATGGCGTCGCTGACGGCATGGATGCTGTCGCCCAGCTTTTCCATGGTGTCCAGCGTGTCTGCCAGATGGGAGGCAGAAATGGCGGTGACCACCACGTCTACTGCATACACGGCGTAGAGGAAGATCATAAGGATCAGTCCCACCAGCGGAGGGATCATGGAGACGATGCCCGCCACGACGGGGTGCACGATGCGCATGACCACCAGGGTGCCCACGCCCCACAGCAGGCAGAATTCCAGACAAATGAAGCCTCCGATGTTGAAGGGGTAATCACTGTAGTCCCACCAGCGGGTGCGGTAGAGCTTGTACAGCGCCCAACCACCCACCAGCTCCAGCGCACTGGGCAGGATGACGCCGCCGATGTATAGCAGCAGAGCGCTGTGCAGCAGGGGGGTGAGGGTAAACAACACGATGATCATGCCAAAGCCGTAGATGGGGCACACGGGACCGTTGAGGAAACCGCGGTTCACCAGCTGCCCGGTGGTGACGGCGGCGTAGATCACTTCCAGACACCAGCCCATGCAGGAATAGATCAGGAAATATGCCAGGATCTGGTACAGCGAAAAGCCCCAGATCATGGTGTCGGTAAAAAAGGATACCAAGAGAACACCTCCGTTCTCACGCTCAAAGCTGTTTGTTTACGATCTTATACTCATCGCCCGGCTCAAAGAAAGGGCAGGCGGCGGTGGCGTGGGAGAGGTAGCGTGCCATCTCGTCCTCATCCAGTGCCGCACTCTGGGCGCAGTAATAACAGCCGTATTCGTCCTGCAGGTTGTTCAGGCACAGCTCACAGGGATCAGACATGGGCGTTGCCTTCCTGTGCGGCGGCTTCGGCGGCAGCTGCCTCCCGTGCCATCCGCTTGAGCACCTTGGGGTCCACCCAGGTGACACTGTCGGCACCGGGCTTCTTGCGGGCAATGAGTGCCTTGATCTTGATGCCCATTTCGGTGAACATCCCCTCATGCTCGGTGCGGATGTTCCACTCCGGCTCGTTCTCGTGGAGGTCGTAGGTGATCCACTCGATGTCGTAGCCGGAAGCGGGGAAGTACTCCACGCTGTCCCGGAACAGATCATCGTCGTCGGTCTTGAAGTAGATCTCACCGCCGTCCTTCAGGAACTCCCGGTAGGCAATGAGCTGTTTGGGGTAGGTAAGACGGTGCTTGTGGGAGGAGTCGTTCTTGCTCCAGGGATTGCAGAAGTTGATGTAGATGCGGCTCACCTCATCCTGGGGGGTGATGACACCCTTGATGCGCTCGATGTCGGTGCTCATGATCTTTACGTTGTCGATGGGGCGGTCTGCTGCCGCATATGCCGCCTCGATCTTCCGCTTGGCAAGGATCAGCACCTTGTCGGTGATGTCGATGCCCAGATAGTTGTTTTCCGGATGAGCACAGGCAAGCTGGGAGATAAAGCCTCCCTTGCCGCAGCCCAGTTCCAGCACAAAGGGCTGTTCTGGACGGGCGTACTGTGCGTGCCATTTGCCGCCCCAGATCAGGGGTTCGTGGACGTGAAAGTCCGCTGCCATCAGTTCGTCGTGGGCATAGGGTTTGAAACGCATTCTCATAGTTTGTTGTTCTCCTTCAAATTAACATGGTTCGCCCTCTCAGGTGCTAACGCACCAGCTCCCCCAAAGGGGGAGCCTTTGGCAAAACCGAAAGTTTTTCCGCACTGCCAAGACCTCTCCCTCTGACAGACTTCCCCCGGTCGGGGGAAGATGTCGCCATCGGCGACAAAAAGGGGAACGAGGTGGCTTTGCGAAGCAAAGACGGAGAGGGCGAGGATGCTTACCGATTCCGCTCCCGCAAAAACGCTTCTACCTGTTCCGGGCTGGCAGTGCAGCTGCCCTGACAGATGCCGGGTTTGCCGCCGCCCCGTCCGGAAAAGGCGGCGTTCAGTTCTTTGGTCAGCTGCCGCACATCGCCGCCGGACTGAGCAAGGCAGTAGCCGGTGCCCCGGGGGGTGGCAGTCAGGGCGGCGCACAGCCCGGTGGTGCTTTCTGCCAGTCTTGCTGCCAGCCGGTGGAGCCCGTCCGGGTCCAGCCCCGGCACCACGCAGACGGCGTCTTCGCCGGGGGTGACGGCAGCGGCAAGTGCTTCAAAAAGCTGCCCGCAGAGCCCAAAGTGGTTGAACTTCAGGGCGGTGTACTCATCGTAGACCCGATGCACCGCTACGGCGGTCTGATCTGCCTTGGCGGAAAGCAGTGCCCCAATGTCTGCCTGCCGCTGCCGCATCTCCTGCGCCGCAAGGAGGGCGCGTTGTCCGCAGACCACGCTGAGCCGCACCCCGCCCTTGTAGTTTTCGGCAGCAAGGATCTTGATCTGTCCTACCTGCCCGGTGGTGTGGGTGTGGGTGCCGCAGCAGGCGCAGATGTCTGCACCGGGGATGGTGACGATGCGCACCTGCCCCTGGATCTCCTTTTTGCTGCGGTACACAAGGTCTGCCAGCTCCTGTTGGGTGGGATAGCTCACCACCACCGGCACATCCTGCCAGACGATGCGGTTTGCCGCCAGCTCCGCCGCCTGCAGCCCCTCCGGAGAGATGGGCACACTGGTGTCCATTCGCACCGCCTCGGTGCCGATGTGGAAGCCCACATTCTCCGCCCCGAACATCTGGTGCAGAATGCCGGAAAGGATGTGCTCGCCGGTATGCTGCTGCATCTTGTCAAACCGCCACTCCCAGTCGATGGCGCACTGTACCGCCGCTCCCGGCACCGCCCCGGCAGGCAGGGCGTCCACCCGGTGCCACAGGACCCCTTCGGTCTCGTGGACGTCGGTGACGGTCAGCCGGGTGCCTTCCGGCAGGGTCAGGGTGCCCCGGTCGGAGGGCTGTCCGCCGCCTTCCGGGTAAAACACCGTGGCGTCCAGCGCAATGCGCCCGCCGCCGGTCTTGGGATCCAGCTGGGCGGCAAGGATGACGCTGTCGCACTGGGTGCGGAAAGGATCCTGTTCAAAGTATTTTTCGGTGCGCTGCATGGCGCGAATACCTCCCGTAAGAATTTCTGTAAAACCAAGTATACCACGATTTTTGCCTGTGGAAAATAGGCTGCGGTTATGTTATGATAGGAAATAAACAAACCACCCTTTGAATCGTGGAAAAGTGAGGAAGTAAGATCATGCGTGAAAGTGGAATCCTGATGCCTGTGTCCAGTCTGCCGGGTCCCTACGGCATTGGCTGCTTTGGCAAGGAAGCATTCAAATTTGTGGATTTTCTGGCAGCTGCAGGGCAGAACATCTGGCAGCTGCTGCCCCTGAGTCCCACCGGCTACGGTGACAGCCCCTACCAGAGCTGCTCCGCCTTTGCTGGCAACCCCTATTTTATCGATCTGGAAACGCTGGCAGAGGAAGGTCTGCTGACCCCGGCGCAGCTCCGGGCGGAGTCCTGGGGCAAGAACCCTCTGCAGGTGGACTACGGCACCCTGTACACCAGCCGCTACAAGGTGCTGCGTGCCGCCTACGCCGCATGGCTGGCACAGTGCAGGAATGTAAACGGCTGCGCATATTATTTCCCGGACGAATACTATGCCTTTGCCTTTGCCAATGAGGAGTGGCTGGAGGACTATGCCCTGTATATGGCGCTGAAGGTGAAAAACGGCATGAAGAACTGGGTGGAATGGGACCGCCCCTACCGTCTGCGGGACCCCAAAGCGCTGGCGCAGTTTGCCAAGGAGAACGCCCAGGAGATCGGCTTCTGGAAATTTGTGCAGTACAAGTTTGCCGTCCAGTGGCAGAAGGTGAAGCACTACGCCAACGAAAAGGGAGTGCAGATCCTGGGCGATATCCCCATCTATGTGTCGGCGGACTCGGTGGACGCATGGACCGGCGGGGAGCTGTTTGAGCTGGACAGCGAGGGCGGTTTTGCCCGGGTGGCAGGCTGCCCGCCGGATTACTTCTCCGCAGAGGGGCAGCTGTGGGGCAACCCCCTGTACGATTGGGCGTACCACAAAAAGACCGGCTATGCCTGGTGGATCCGCCGGGTGCGCCACGCTCTGGGTATCTACGACCTGCTGCGCATTGACCACTTCCGGGGCTTTGACACCTACTGGGCGATCCCGGCAGACAGTGCCACCGCCAAGACTGGAAAGTGGGAGATCGGACCTCGGATGGAGTTGTTCGATGCACTGGAAAAGGCACTGGGCAGGCTGCCCATCATTGCAGAGGATCTGGGCGAGCTGTTCCCCAGTGTCCGGCAGCTGCTGGCAGACAGCACCTTCCCGGGAATGAAGGTGCTGCAGTTTGCCTTCGGCGGCGGGGACAACGAGTACCTGCCCCACAACCACATCAAGAACTGCGTGGTCTACCCCGGCACCCACGACAACACCACCCTGACCGACTGGTGGGAAAAGCGGGCAAGTCCGGCGGAAAAGGCGACTGCCGCCGCCTACCTGCACCTGACGGCATCCTGCCAGCCCACCCCCAGAGAGGTGGCGGCGGTAAAGACTGCTGCCGCCCGCACCAGACTGCTGCGGGCAGCGCTGGGCTCCCCGGCGGACCGTGCCATCATCCCCCTGTATGACTGGCTGGGGCTGGGTGCCGAGGCGCACCTGAACACCCCGGGCAAGCTGGGAGGCAACTGGGCATGGCGTGCCGCCGCCGGCTTTGGTACCGCAAAGCTGGCGGAGACCATCCGGCAGGAGTGCGCCGTGTACTGCCGCACCCCGGCAAAGGCGGAGTGACCAAACCCGGGAGCTACTTTGTACGGGATTTGACAATCTGACGAAAATGTAAAAAATTTTCAGAAAAATAGTGCATTCTGCTGGCAAAAACCCTGTCTGAATGGTATAATATAGAAACTAAAAAGCTTTCTCGGCGATGTGGAGGAAGCGGGTAACCGGCGCAGACCGACAATTGGATACTGCTGCGCAGCATGATGATGGGGAAAATAACATATGGACAGAGAATGGACCGAGCAGGATCTGCACACCTTTGTGCGGAATGCGCAGGCTGTGTTTGAGGAAGTTAGCCTGACCCCTGCCCAGCCGGGAACAGGCTGGCAGGACGAGGGACTGCAGGTGGACTACGAGCTGCGGGGCGGCAGAGTGGACTGTGTACTGCACCGCAGTATTCAGGCAGACGGCAAGATGTGGCAGCTGCAGATGACGGCACCGCTGGCAGGCAACGTTCTGCCGGAGGAGCGCATGACCCCCCGGGAGCGGGAGCTGTGCCGGGATGACCTGAGCCACGATTTCCTTACCGGGGTGTACAACCGCCGGTATCTGGAGACCGTCTTTGCGGAAGTGCTGGCAGAGTGCGCCACACAGGGACGCAGTGCCGCCGTGGCACTGGTGACGCTGGACGACGGGCAGAAGCTGCGGGACAGCTACGGACAGCCGGTGATGGACCAGCTCCACTGCTTTGTGGCAAACCAGTGGAGAAAGAGCTTTGACACCCCGGAAAAGCGGGTGGTCTGCCGTCTTACCGGCAGCGTCTTTGTGGTGGGCTGTCTGGATGTGACTGCCTCCCAGCTGGCGCAGGAGATGCAGGCGCTTTACAATGCCATGCCCCGGGAGTGCATCACCACCACCGGCATGATGCGCCGGATCCAGTACACCCTGAGCTGTGCGGCGGCAGGCATGGAGGATGGCTGCACCGGCTGGAAAGATCTTTATGAGATCTGCGACCGGCGGCTCCGCACCCTGCAGGCAGCCGGGGGCGACGCTGTGAGCTGCGCAGGCTGAACGGACTGAATAAAATCCCTCTTCCGGCACACACTGTGTGCAGAAGGGGGATTTTTTGTATGGAAAATCAGAAGAACGACAACCTGAACCTGCTGGAAGCGGTGGTGCAGAATACCGAGATGGGCAAGAATACCCTGGAGCAGATCCTGCCCATGACCCAGGACACCCGGTTCCGGGCGGAGCTGCTGCGCCAGCGCAACCAGTACCAGCAGCTGAATCAGGAGGCGCACACCGCCATGGAGGCGTGCGGCGGCACTGCGCAGGGACAGAGCACGATGGCAAAGCTGAACACCCGCATGGGCATCGGCATAAAGACCCTGGCGGACAAATCTACCCGGAATCTGGCAGAGATGCTCAGCGAGGGCAGCAGTCAAGGAGTAATGGACTGCATCAAGAGCTGCAAGGACTACCCAAACGCCGCCCCCGGTGCCAAGCGTCTGGCACAGCGGCTGCAGGATTTTGAGGAGGACAACCGGATCCGGCTGGAACAGTTTCTGTAATGTCTGCCGGGGATCCTTTTAACAGAACAGCGCCGGGCGGTCCGCAGACCGTCCGGCGCTGTGTTTTTACGGGAAGATGCAGAAAATGTCGGGGTGCTTACAGTGCCTCCACCATGGCGGCTACGATCCTGGTGGCGGTGGCGACATATTCCCCGATGGAGAATTTCTTTACCACCAGCACCTCGTGCCCGTCCTCGTCGGCGTTGTCGCTCATGGCGCGGAGGATGACACAGGGCACACCGTTCTTGGCGGCGATCTGGCTCACGGCAGCGCCTTCCATCTCCACGCAGTCCGGGGCGCACTTTGTCTCAATGGCTGCCTTGGTGGCGCTGTCTCCCACAAACAGGTCGCCGGTGGCGATCTTGCCCACCAGTGCCTTCACCCCGGCATCGGCACATGCCTTTTGGGCGGCGGCGATCAGCTCCGGATCCCCGGTGTATTCCTTCAGGAAAGGCGGGTTCTGGCAGATCATATCCAGCTGAGCGTCGTGGTACAACACGGTCTTGCCGATGACCACGTCACCAATGCCGATCTTGCTGGTCATGTTGCCGGCGATGCCGGAGAAGATGATCTTCTCCGCACCAAATTTGGTGATGAGCACCTGAGTGGTGGCGGCGGCGTTTGCCTTGCCCATGCCGGCGCAGCACACCACTACCTGTTTGCCGGCAAGAGTGCCCTTGTGGTAATCTACGCCGCCGTAGGGCTCCACAGTGACATTTTCCAGCTTTGCACAGAGCTGGTCGACTTCATCGGGCATTGCGCCCATAATACCAAAGATCATGGCAGACTCCTTTTACATAGCACAATAACGGAGACCGGAAGGGTCTGGTGGAACAAAAAGCCTTCCCCCGGTGGGGGGAAGGTGGATGCGACCAACGGGAGCAGACGGATGAGGGTGCAGGGAGGCAGCATCTGTCGGTGCGCCCTCATCCGCTTCACTTCGTTCAGCACCTTCCCCCACCGGGGGAAGGCTGCAGAGGAAGCTGATTTTTGCAGGCTGTCAGACGTTGAACAAAAACTCGATGACGTCACCGTCGTGGACCACGTACTCCTTGCCCTCGGTGCGCTGGAGACCCTTTGCCTTTACGGCGGCGTAATCAAAGTTGTTTGCCTCCAGATCGCCGTAGCCGATGACGCTGGCACGGATGAAGCCCCGCTCAAAGTCGCTGTGGATCTTACCTGCTGCCTGCGGAGCCTTGGTGCCCTTGCGGATGGTCCAGGCACGGCACTCCTTTTTGCCGTCGGTGAGGAAGGAGATGAGACCCAGCAGGTCGTAGCTGGCGGTGATCAGGTTGTCCAGACCGCTTGCCTCAATGCCCATCTCGGCAAGGAACTCCTTCTTTTCTTCCGGAGAGTAATCTGCAATATCCTCTTCGGTCTTGGCGCAGATGGGGATGTACCGGGCGTTCTCCTCCTTGGCACGTGCTGCCACCAGAGGCACATATTTGTTGTTCTCGATGCCCTCCATCAGGTCGTCTTCGCCTACGTTGCAGGCGTACAGCACCGGCTTTGCGCTGAGCAGACCCATCTCGTGGAGCACATTCTGCTGCTCGGCATCCTCCTCGTTGAAGTCAAAGCTGCGGGCAGGCTTGCCGGCGCTCAGGTGGTCTGCCAGCTGCTGCAGCCAGGCAGCCTCGGCGGCGGCACCCTTGTTGTTGCCGCTCTTTGCTGCCTTTGCCATCCGTCCGGCACGGTTCTGCACCACTTCCAGGTCCGACAGGATCAGCTCGTAGTCGATGGCGTCGATGTCCGCAATGGGGTCCACTGCCTCTGCCTTGGTCACATCCTCCACCACATGGATGATGTTGTCGTCATCAAAGCAGCGCACCACGTGGACGATGGCGTCGCACTCCCGGATGTGCCCCAGGAACTTGTTGCCCAGACCGGCGCCCTGACTTGCGCCCTTTACCAGACCGGCAATGTCCACGAATTCCACGATGGCGGGGGTCTTTTTGTTGGTCTGCCAGATTTCGGCAAGCTTGTCCAGCCGCTTGTCCGGCACCGCCACGATGCCGGAGTTAGGCTCGATGGTGCAGAAGGGATAGTTTGCCGCCTCAGCGTTCTTGGTAGAGGTGATGGCATTGAACAGAGTAGACTTGCCCACGTTAGGCAGTCCTACGATACCCAGTTTCATATAAAATACGCTCCTTCACGTTTCTATGGCATAATACTACATCTACCATTATACGCAAAGCAACGGGGGAGTGCAAGAGCCGGACGGAAAGATTTGAGCGAGAGAGGCAGACCTGGCAGGAGGGTGGACCGCTGTGGGAAAGAGGACCGGACACCGCAGCGGAGCTTTCCCGGCGGGAAAGGCTGCCTTTTTCTGCGGGCATCGCAAAAAATCCTACAAATCCTTCTTTATTTTGTCATAACTGTCCCGTATAATAGAAAGGAAAGATCCTGTCACACCGCCCGGAAGGGCTGAAAATACCTAAAAACCTACAAAAAAGGGGAGGAGACCTTTATGGCAAACGAGAAGATCCTTGTGGTGGATGATGACGCCAACATCTGCGAGCTGCTGCGGCTGTACCTGACCAAAGAGGGCTATCAGGTGACGGTGGCAAACGACGGCGAGGAGGGACTGGAAAAGTTCAATCAGGTCAAGCCCGACATGGTGCTGCTGGATGTGATGATGCCCCGGATGGACGGGCTGGAAGTGTGCCGCCGCATCCGCAAGGCGGGCAACACCCCGGTGATGATGCTTACCGCCAAGGGTGAGACCTTTGACAAGGTGCTGGGCTTGGAGCTGGGTGCCGACGATTACATGGTAAAGCCTTTTGACGCCAAGGAAGTGGTGGCACGCATCAAGGCGGTGCTGCGCCGCTGCACTGCCAGCGCCGCACAGACCGAGAGCACCGAGGGGGTCATCGAGTTTGACAACCTGCGTCTGGACATGAACAGCTACGAGCTGCGGGTAAAGGGCAAGGTGGTGGAGGCTCCCCCCAAGGAGCTGGAACTGCTGAACTGCCTTGCCTCCCATCCCAACCGGGTCTACACCCGGGACCAGCTGCTGGACGAGGTGTGGGGCTTTGAGTACTACGGCGACAGCCGCACCATCGACGTCCATGTGAAGCGCCTGCGGGAAAAGCTGGCAGGGGCTTCTGACAAGTGGGAACTCAAGACCGTCTGGGGCGTGGGCTATAAGTTCGAGGTGCGTCAGTAATGCGCAAAAGTATCTCGGTAGCGTTTTTCTCGCTGGTGTCCACCCTGATGGTGCTGGGCATCGTGCTGATGGGCTGCTCGGAATGGGTGCTGTTCAAAAACTATTTTGCCAAGGAGCGGTACGAGACGCTGGACCAGGTGGTGACGGTGGCAAAGCGCACCGCAGAGTATCTGGTAAACAGCGAGACCATGCCGCAGGGTGCAGAGCTGGATGCTTTGAACACCAAGCTGGAGATCATCGGGGAGAGCGCCGAGGCGTATCTCTTTTTCACCGACAGTCAGGGCAATGTGCTCATTGCTTCGGACCCGGAAAAGCTGACCACCGACACCGTGCCGCTGGATATCTGCCAGCGGGGCAGTGCGGCGGACCCGGAGATGCAGCATTACCATGCTTTTGGAGATCTGGGAGGCACCCTGACCGAAAAAAGCTATGTGTCGGTGGTGCAGACCATCGACCGGCAGAGCCGGTTCAGCGGCTGGCTGTTTTTGTGCTCCTCCGGTGAGCAGCTCACCGAGTTCAAGCAGCAGTTCTGGTCCAACTTCCTGATGTCGGCATGCGTGATGCTGCTGTGCGCCAGCGTGCTGACCAAGCTGCTGATGCGCAGCCTCACTGACCCCCTGCAGAAGGTCACCGATGCCGCCCAGCGCTTTGGCGGCGGTGACTTCTCGGTGCGGGTAGAGGGCGTGGAAGGGGAAGGCGAGGTGGCAGACCTGGCACGGACCTTCAACCAGATGGCAGAGAATATCCAGTCCAACGACAACTCCCGGGGACAGTTTATGGGCAACATTGCCCACGAGCTGCGGACCCCCATGACCACCATCAAGGGCTTTGTGGACGGCATCCTGGACGGCACCATTCCCCCGGATATGCAGAACCACTACCTGCAGCTGGTCAGCGAGGAGACCGGACGGCTGGCACGGCTGATCCAGAATATGCTGGACCTGTCCAAGCTGGAAAGCGGAGAGTATCAGGTCAACGCCCGGATGTTCAACATCTGGGAGACCATCACCGGGGTGGCACTGTCCGCCGAGCAGCGCATCAACGACGGCATGATCGAGCTGGAAGGGCTCACCATGGACGAAAAGGTGCTGGTGTATGCAGACCCGGACCTGATCCATCAGGTGACCTACAACCTGCTGGACAATGCCATCAAGTTTACCCCTGCCGGGGGCACCATCCGCTTTACCGTGGAGCGGCTGGGTCCGGAGGTGGAGATCGCCATCTGGAACTCCGGACAGGGCATCAGCCCGGAGGCGCTGCCCTATGTGTTCCAGCGGTTCTACAAAGAGGACCCCTCCCGGGGACTCCACGCCCGGGGCTCCGGACTGGGTCTGAATATCTGCAAGGTGCTGGTAAATCTGTCCGGAGGGCAGATCCGGGTGGAGAGCCAGCAGGGCGAGTGGTGCCGGTTCGTGTTTACCCTGCCTGCCACCGCGCCCAACCCCGGCGGCATGAAGCGTCTGCCGGATACGGCAGGCGGCGCTCCCAGCGTGGAAGAGCCTGCCAGCATGCGACCCGTAGAATGATCACCGACAGCCGGACTGACCCTTTGGAGGGGACGGTCTGGCTGTCTGCGTTTTCCGGATGGATATTTCACTCCGTTTACGTCATTTCGGTGAAAAACCTTCCGGCGGGTTTGATTTTTTATGCGTTTTCATGTAAACTAAGAAGTAGCTATGCCTTTGGGTTCCATGTCGGGAAAAACCGGCAGGAAACCCGGACACAAGGTACAGACTCTTTTAAATACAACGGAGCGTAAAGATATATCATGGCAATTGTAAGTCCTTCGATCCTTTCCGCAGATTTTGATCATCTGGGCGCAGACTGCCGCGCTGTGCTGGCAGCAGGTGCACAGATGCTGCATTACGATGTGATGGACGGGCATTTTGTGCCCAACATCAGCTTTGGCGTGCCGGTGCTCAAAAGCCTGCACAAGGCGCTGCCGGAGGCGTTCTACGATGTGCATCTGATGATCAGCCATCCCCTGCAGTACGCAGAGCCTTTTATCAAGGCAGGTGCTACCCTGTACAACTTCCATCTGGAGTGCGAGGACGACATCCAGTCCACTATCGACGCCGTAAAGGCACTGGGCTGCAAGGTGGGGCTTACCATCAAACCCGGCACCGAGCCAAAGGCGCTGGAGCCCTATCTGGACCAGCTGGACCTGGTGCTGGTGATGAGCGTGGAGCCGGGCTTTGGCGGGCAGAAGTTCATGCCCTTGGCGCTGGACAAGCTGCGCTGGCTCCGGGCAGAGCGGGAAAAGCGGGGTCTGCACTACCTGCTGGAAGTGGACGGCGGCGTGGATGCCGTCACCGCACCCCAGTGCGTGGAGGCAGGTGCCGATGTTCTGGTGGCAGGCAGCGCCGTCTTTGGCGCAGCAGACCCTGCCGCTGCCGTGGGCAGTCTTGCCGCCCTTTGAGAGGTGAGCACTATGGATGAAGCTTTGATCCAGGAACAGGAGCAGCGGCTGAAAAAGACCGGCGGTTACTACCGCCACGTCTGCTGGATGGCGGTGCCCCTGCTGTGTATGTCCTGCTATCTGTACGGTCTGCGCCCGCTGCTGCTGTGCTGCATTGCGGTGCTTACCGGCAACCTGTGCGACCGGCTGGTATCTCTGCTGCGCCGCCGGGTATACCAGAGCAAGGACCTTTCCAACGAGAGTTTTGCGCTGGTGATCGCCCTGCTCATGCCTGCCACCGTGGACATCTATGTACTGGTGGTGGCGGTCATCGCAGGCGTATTGGTGGGCAAGGAGGTCTTTGGCGGCTACGGCAACTACCCCTTTAACCCGGCAGCTGTGGGCTACGCCGTGGCGGCGGTGTCCTGGCCGGAACAGGTGTTCCGTTATCCCCAGCCCTACACCCCCATCCCCCTGTGGGACGCCTCCGCCGTGCCGGTATCCAGTGCCGTTTCCGACACCCTGCGCAGCGGCGGCGTGCTGAACATCAGCTCCATTGCGCTGGGTCTGGGGGAGTACGCTTCCCCCATGGGCACCGGCGCTGCACTGGTGATCCTTGCCTGCGGGCTGTTCCTGTGGGCACAGAAGGATATCCGGCTCACCGCTACCATCAGCTTCCTTGCTACCTGCACTCTGGTCGCCTTCTTCTTCCCCCGGCAGGCGGGTCTGGCAGACAGCATGGCGCTGGCGGATGCGCTGCCCCGGCTGCGCTGCGTGCGGGATGAGCTGCTCAGCGGTGCGGTGATGTTCAGTGCTGTGTTCCTGCTCAACGAACCCTACACCTGTGCTCATCACCGGATGGGACGCATCCTGTACGGCGTGCTGGTGGGTCTTGTCTCCATGGGCTTCCGTTACTACGGCGTGTACGATACCGGCGTGTGCTTTGCGCTGCTGGTAGTCAACAGCATCTCGGCGTGGATCGACCGCACCGAGACCCGCCTGTACCGGATGATGGGTCGTCTGCCGGCAGAGAAAAAGGAGGCAGCGGAATGAAAAAATCAACGGCACAACGGATCCTGCAGGATCCGGAAAAATATGCTCACCACGACCGGGTGTTCCTGAATAACCCCGTGGTCATGCAGGGCATGGGTCTTGCCCCGCTGGTGGTGCTTGCCACCACCGGGCTCAATGCCGGGATGCTGGCGGTGGCGGTGACCCTGCTGCTGACCCCGTCCCGGGTGCTGGCATGTCTGGCGAGCCGGCTGTTTCCCCTCAGTGAGGACCCGGACAGGGAACAACTGCAGAAGATGCTGCTGCCCCGGGCGCTGGTGTACAGTCTCAGCGCAGCGGTGGTGTATCTGGCAGTTTATCCCATCCTCAACGCCCTGTTTGGCACCAATCTGCTGAGTCTGGGCATCTACCTGCCCATGCTGGTGGTGGAGCCCCTGCTGACCTACCGTTTTGGGCGGGTGCAGGAGCCGCTGCACAAGGCGGTGTCCAAGGGTGTGCGCATCACTGTGGGCTATGTTTTGCTGTTGCTTGTGCTGGGCTGTGTCCGGGAGTGGCTGGCAGCGGGCACCGTGTTTGGCACTTCGGTGGGACGCTATGCTCTGCTGCCCATTGCCCGGATGCCGGCGGGCGGCTTTATCGTGCTGGGGGTGCTGTGCGCCGTGTGGCGGGCAGTGGTGACCCGGCGCAGAGCCTATCTGGAAAAAGAGGCGCGGGACCTGATCTCGGTCCATGACCAGAAGGAGGCGGAGCGCAAAGAATGAAGGACGTAGTAAATACTTCGGTGGTGTTTTTTGGCTATGCGCTGGTAGCGATCTTTGCTCAGAACGCCATCTTTACCCGTGCGCTGGGCGTGTCCCGTCTGGTACATCTGGTGGGAGACGACCGCACCAGCAGCTGGCTGTTTGGTATGCAGCTGTGCATCACTCAGGCGCTGGTGGCACCGCTGGCATGGTATGCAGGCAGCTGGATGGCACCGCTGCCGTTCCGTGCCATGCTGCGCCCGCTGGTATACGTACTGTGCATTGCGGTAGTCTGCATCGCAGAGCATCTGGTGCTGCACTACACCGCACTGCCCTGCCGGGATACCCTGCTGCACCTTGTGCCCCTTGCAGGGCTCAACAGCTGCGTGCTGGGCACGGTGCTGGTGGAGCGCACGCAGAGCTTTACCCTGGTGCAGAGTCTGGGCTTTGGTCTGGGCAGCGGCGCAGGCTACCTGCTGGCGGTGCTGCTGGTGACCGAGGGACGTCACCGTCTGCGCAGCCGGGCGATCCCCACGGCGTTCCGGGGGATGCCCATTGCACTGGTGTATATCGGTATTCTGGCACTGGCGATCTATGGCTTTACCGGTCATTCGGTGATCCTGTAACACTGACAGGGAGGACGAGGCAAAATGGCTAAGAATAAACGCCGTCAGAAGGTCAAGCGGTATCACCGCAGCTTTTACAGCCGCACGGACCGCATCAAGCGGGTGGTGGGCATTGTGGCGATGATCGCCATGGTGCTGGCACTGGCGTGGTTTGCTGCGCCTCACGTGCTGGACTGGGCGACCCACACATGGTACACCGTGGTAAAGGACCGGGATCTGGAGGCAGAGGCAGCAGCCTCGGCGGCGGCAGCCTCTGCTGCAGCATCCTCGGAGACGGCGGAGTCCCAGACCCCGGAGACTCCGGAAGAAAAGCAGCTGGACGGCATGGCGATCACCGGCGGCAGCTGGGCGCAGGTGGAGCGCACGGATCTTGCTGATGATGAGGCGATCCGCACGGCGGCGCAGCAGCTGAAAGCCCGGGGCGTGGAATACGGCGTGGTGACCCTGAAGGACACCAGCGGCACCGTCTGGTACGCCTCCGGCGTGGCAGCGGCAGCAGGGGGCGTTGCCAAAGAGACGGTGGACCCTGCCCGTATCGCAGCGATCTTCCGGGAAGAGGGCATCATCCCGGTGGCGCAGCTTGCCGCCTTTAAGGACCCGGTGTCCCCCCGCACCGACCGTTCCATGGGCATCCGCTACGACGGCAGTATGCTGTGGCTGGATGCTGTCCAGGACGGCAACCCCTGGCTGAACCCCTACTCTGCCGCCGCCGTGACCTATGTGGGCGATCTGGTGGAGGAAGTCCGAAGCATGGGCTTTGAGCAGGTGGTGCTGACCAATGTGCAGTTCCCCAAGTTCAGCCGCAAACAGGACTACGGCGAGACCGGCGGCGTGTCCCGTCCGGACCAGCTCAAGGCAGACATTGCCGCCCTGCAGACCCGCTTTGCAGGCAAGGCGGTGCTGTGGTTCAGCTACACGCTGGACCAGTGCACCACCAGCAGTGTGGCACTGGATGTGCCGGCGGTGACGCTGGGTATGGACAACCTGCTGGTGACCGCCGACGGCACCATGGCGGCGGATACCCGCAGCCAGCTGGAGGAGTCTGCCGCCGCCGCAGGGGTGGACCATGTGGTGATCTGCAGCGGGGATGCCTTTGCCTGAGAGGCAAAGGGCAGCGGTCACCTGTGATAATTGAGAGAGTGAGGAATAGACTATGAATACAAGATCCTGCTTTGTGCCTGCGCACATCCTTCTGCCCTCTGAACAGATCCCGTTGGAAAAGTGGGGCTGCATCGCCTGTGATCAGTTTACCAGTGACCGGGCATACTGGGAGAAGGCAAAGCAGACCGCTGCAGGCAGCCCCAGCACCCTGAACCTGATCCTGCCGGAGGTGTATCTGGAGGACGGGGATGTACAGCAGCGGATCGAAACGATCCATGCTGCCATGGACCGGTACAGCCGGGATGTGCTGACCCGGGCAGTGGACGGCTTTGTCTACGTGGAGCGCACCGAGCAGAGCGGCAGGGTGCGGCAGGGTCTGGTGGGCATGGTGGATCTGGAGGCATACAGCTACCGCCGGGGCGAAAAATGCACCGTGCGCCCCAGCGAAAGCACGGTGGAGAGCCGCATTCCCCCCCGCATGAAGGTGCGCAGCGGCGCAGAGCTGGAAACACCCCACATCATGATGCTGGCTGACGACCCGGAATGCACCCTTATCGAGCCGGTGGCAGCACACAAACAGGAGCTGCGGAAAGTCTACGAAGGGGAGCTGATGCTGGGCGGCGGTCATGTGGCAGGCTGGGCGGTGGAAGACCCCGCTCTGCTGGAGCAGATCGAAAATGCCCTGACGGCGCTGGGCAGTCAGGAGGCGTTTGACAAAAAGTACCCCGACGCCACCCGCCGGGACCCCCTGACTCTGGCGGTGGGAGACGGCAACCACTCCCTTGCCACCGCCAAGGCTTGCTGGGAGGAGCTGAAAAAGACCCTGACCCCGGAACAGGCAGAGAACCACCCGGCACGGTGGTGTCTGGCAGAGGTGTGCAACGTCCACTCTCCCGCCATTGAGATCGAGCCCATCCACCGGGTGCTGTTCAATGTGGACTGCGCTGCGGTGCTGTTGGCGCTGGTCACCTGGAGCGACGAAAATATGGCAGGCTGCTGCTTTGGCGGGGAGAAAAAACAGCCCTTTACCCTCGCCGGTCCCCACATGGCAAACGTGCTGAGCTTTGAGGACCCCACCGCACCCCTGACCGTGGGCACCATTGACGAATTTATTGAATATTACCTTGCACGCCACCCCGAAGGACGGGTGGACTATGTGCACGATGAACCGGCAGTGCGGGCGCTGTGCAAAAAGGGCGCAGTGGCGTTTCTGATGCCGCCCTTTGCCAAGAGCGACCTGTTCAAGGGCGTGGTGATGGGCGGCGTGCTGCCCCGCAAGACCTTCAGCATGGGTCATGCAGAGGAAAAGCGCTACTACATCGAGTGCCGGAAGATCGTAGAATAACTAGGAGAACCATGACTTTTAAAGAATTGAATCTGTCCGCCCCCCTTCTGCGCGCTGTGCAGGAGGCGGGCTATGAGACCCCCTCGCCCATTCAGGCGGCGGCGATCCCTCCGGTGCTGTCCGGCAGGGATCTGATGGGCTGCGCCCAGACCGGTACCGGCAAGACGGCGGCATTTGCCCTGCCCATGCTGGACCGGCTCACCGCTGCCCAGCCCCGCAAAAAAGGCGCCATCCGGGCGCTGATCCTTACCCCCACCCGGGAGCTTGCCCTGCAGATCGGCGAAAGCTTTGAGGCATACGGCAAGTACCTGAAACTCCGCAGCACCGTCATCTTTGGCGGCGTGGGACAGGTACCGCAGGTGGAAGCGCTGAAGAAGGGCGTGGATATCCTCATCGCCTGCCCCGGTCGTCTCAACGACCTGATCGGGCAGGGCTTTATCGACCTTGGCAGTCTGGAGATCTTTGTGCTGGACGAGGCAGACCGGATGCTGGACATGGGCTTTGTCCATGACGTGAAAAAGGTCATTGCAAAGCTGCCCAAGGAGCGCCAGAATCTGATGTTCAGTGCTACCATGCCCAAGGAGATCGAGCAGCTTGCCGCCGGCATCCTCCGGGACCCCGCCTTTGTAAAGGTGGACCCGGTGTCCAGCACTGTGGACCGCATCCAGCAGAGCCTGTATCATGTGGAAAAGGGCAACAAAAAATTCCTGCTGCCCTGGCTCATCAAGAACCTGCAGCCCCCGGTGGTGAACGCACTGGTGTTCAGCCGCACCAAGCACGGGGCGGATAAGATCGCCAAAGACCTGACCAAGCAGGGCATCCCGGCAGCAGCGATCCACGGCAACAAGAGCCAGACCGCCCGGGTCACCGCACTGGAAAACTTTAAGGCAGGCAAGACCAAGGTGCTGGTTGCCACCGACATTGCCGCCCGGGGCATCGACATCAGCGAGCTGTCCCACGTGTTCAACTACGACCTGCCGGAGGTGCCGGAGACCTACGTCCACCGCATCGGACGCACCGCCCGTGCCGGTGCTGACGGCACCGCCATCAGCTTCTGCGCCCCGGAGGAGCAGGAGTACCTTGCAGGCATCGAAAAGCTCAACCGCCGCAGCATCCCGGTGGTGTCCGGGCACCCCTGGGACGGTGTGCCCGCTCCGGTGCGTCCCGAACCCCCGGTGCGGGGACGGAAGCCCAGAGAGCCTCAGCCCTCCAAAGCGGAAAAGGCTGCAAAGGCACCCAAGACCGAAAAGAAGGCTGCCGCTCCGGTGCAGCAGCCCGCAAAAATCAGCAAAGAGGAGCAATGCATGGACGAAAACCAGAAGCGTACTTCCGGCGGGCGCAGAAATGACCGCCGTTCCGATACCAACAGCCGTCCCCGTCGGGAGCAGGGGAGCGCTCCTGCCCGGGGCAGCAATGCCCAGCCCAAGTTCGACCCCCATTTTGTGAGTGCGCCGGAGGCTACCCCTCTGCGCAGCGCCAAAAAGGCACCGGCGGCACCGGCAGCTCCCGCCATCAAGACGGCACAGTCTGCGTCCGGGAACCAGAATTCCGCAAACCGCAGCAGCCGGGGGAACCGCAGCGACCGCCGTCAGGCAGCCGCCGGGGACAACGGCAGAAACGCCCAGCCGGCAAGCCGCAGCGACCGCCGCCAGAACAGCCAGCGGGGCGCAAGCGCCGCTGCTCCTGCCCGGGCACCCAGAGAGAACGTCTCCCGCCGGAGCCGGGGCGCTGCACCCAAGGACGAGGACCCGGGTCTGGTGCTCATCAGCCGCCGCCCGCCCCAGCAGAAGTTTACCAGCTTTGAGGAGTATATGGACGCCCACGGCGGTGCCACCGCTCCCATTGAGGACCACACCAACGAAGTATGAGAGAAGATAGATCTGTCCCGTGGCAGTGTCCCCTGTGCGGGGGACCCCTCCAGGGAGAAAGCACCCTGAAATGCCCCAAAGGGCACTGCTTTGACCGTGCCAAGGAGGGCTACTGGCATCTTCTGCCGGTGCAGAGCATGCGCACCAAAGCCCCCGGCGACAGCAAGGAGATGGTGGCGGCACGCCGCGCCTTTCTGAACGGGGGATACTACGGCATCTTTGGGCAGGCGATGGGAGAACTGTGTCTGGAATACGGGGTCCCTGCCGCCCCGGACAGCGGGCTGCATCTGCTGGATGCAGGCTGCGGCGAGGGCTGGTACGACCGGTGCATCGCCGGGCAATTTGACGCCGCCGGACGGAAACTGGAGCTGGCGGGCTTTGATATTGCCAAACCTGCGGTGCGCCTGGCTGCCAGGGCACTGCCCGCAGCACAGTACGCCGTGGCGTCCAGCTTCAGCCAGCCGGTGCGCACCGGCTGGGCAGACCTGCTGCTGAACTGCTTTTCGCCCTTTGCCCAGGAGGAGTTCCTGCGGGTGCTGCGTCCCGGGGGACGGATGATCTATGTGGTGCCCGGGGCGGAACATCTGTTCCAGATGAAACAGGTGCTGTACGAAAAGCCCTACAAAAACCCGGTGCAGCAGATCACCTACCCCGGTTTTGCCGCCATTGCAGAGCGGCAGGTGTCCGGCAGCATCACGGTGCCGGCAGACCAGCTGGAAGCGCTGTTTGCCATGACCCCCTATTACTGGAAGACTCCCCGGGATGGGGCGGCACGGCTGGCGGCACTGCCCCAGCTTACCACCGACATTGCATTCCGGTTTCTGGTATTTGAAAAACTGTAAAGAAAATGCTCCTCCGACCAGCAGTCGGGGGAGCATTTTTGCGTTCAGGTATGATATTCCATCCATCTGCCCTTCCAGGTGTAGAGGATCATCAGCACAGCACCCAGCGCCCAGGAGACGGGGTAGACCATCATGACCCCCTCGTAGGTGCCAAAAAGAGGGAGGATCCACTGGATCCACAGGATCCGGAACAGGCACAGGGATACCAGCAGCACCACCATGGGGGGCACGCTTGCTCCGGTGCCCCGCACTGCGCCCGCCAGCCCGTGGAGGATGCTCAGCAAAAAGTAGAAAGGGCAGAACCAGCGCATTGCCGAGCAGCCAAAGGCGATGACCGCTTCGTCGGTGGTGAACAGCCGCATAATGGGGTCCTGTCCCAGCAGCAACAGCGCCCCGGTGGTGAGGGTGTAGCAGACCCCCAGCGCCACCGTCGCCCAGACACTTTTTCGGACCCGGTCCAGTCGTCCGGCACCGTAGTTCTGCCCCACAAAGGTGGTCGCTGCCATGCTGATGCTGCTTACCGGCAGGATGTTGAAGCCGTCTACCTTCATGTAGGCGGCAAAGCCCGCCATGGCAGCGGCACCGTAGCTGTTGACGCTTGCCTGCACCAGAACGTTGGAAAAGGAGATCACCATGTTCTGGATGCCGGTGGGCAGACCCACCCGGATGATCCGCAACGCCATCCTGCCGTGAAGGCGGATGTCCCGCAGCTGTACCCGGTAGTCGTCCTCCACCCGGAGCAGGAACCGCAGGCTCAGCAGGCAGGAGACCAGCTGGCTGATGTCGGTGGCGATGGCGGCACCTGCCACCCCCATCTTCAGTCCCACGATAAAGACAAGATCCAGCAGGATGTTGGTCAGGGAGGCGTAGGCGAGATAGACAAGGGAGCGGCGGGAGTTTCCGGCGGCGTTCAGGATACCGGCGATCATGTTGTACACCACGCTGAACAGCACCCCGCCAAAGTAGATGCGGATATAGGTCACCGCATCCTCCAGCACCTCCGCCGGGGTGTTCATCCACTCCAGCAGCACTCTGCCGCACGCCACGCCGCCGATGGTGAGGATCAGTCCCATCACCACCGAGATCGCCAATGCAGTGTGCACCGCCAGCTGGGTATCGACCCGGTCCTTTGCTCCCAGATACTGCGCCACCACCACACCGGCACCTACGGCGACGCCCTGACTGAAGCCGATGAGCAGGTAGATGGGGGAGCCGCTGGAGCCTACGGCGGCAAGAGCGTTGGCACCTACAAAATTGCCTACGATGATGGAGTCGGCGGTGTTGTACAGCTGCTGCAGCAGGTTGCCCAGGATCAGGGGCACAGCAAACAGCAGAAGGCTTTTGGCGATGCTGCCCTCAGTCATGCGACGGGGCTGCGGGGAAGCTGCGATCTTTGTAGCCACGGAAGTGTCCTTTCTGCAGAATGATGCCTTGAAAATATTCGTGCGTTTCCCAAGCATAGCACAATCCTGCCGGGAACACAAGCGTGAAAAGCCACTGTCCGCAGCACAAAAACACCACTGCCCCCGCCTGCCGGGGGAATGGGAAGTCCGGCAGACAGGGGCAGCGGTGCTGTATCCGTATGGGGAGAATGGCGTTGTTATTTTTCGCCCTTGGACAGCATCCCGGCGCGTTCCAGCGCAGGACGCAGGGCAAGGTACAGGATCACGGCGCAGACGGTGGAGACGATGCTGTTGACAAAGGTGACGCCTCCGGCGATCTTGGTAAGAGCCTGTGCCACAGTGTAGTCCTGTCCAAAGATGTACACGTTGCGGAAGTAGCCCAGGAAGGGATCGGTAAAGACGTTGAGCAGCAGACCGGAGGCAGCAGAGACGACCACCTTGACCAGATAGCCGGCGCTGTGCTTGTCCAGACTCCGGAGCTTGAATGCCTTGTGCGCTACCGCACCGCAGGTGATGCCGATGAGGAATTTGAGCACAAAGGTGGTGATGGCATAGCCCGGGTCACCGGCAAGGATGTCTGCCAGTGCCAGACCGATGGCACCTGCCAGACCGCCGGAAACGCCGTCCAGCAGCAGGGCGGTGAGGGCGGTAAAGGTATTGCCCAGATGGAACGAGGAGCCGCCGTAGAAGGGCACCCGGAAGAACAGATAGGCGACAAGACTCAGTGCCGCCATGACGCCGGTGAGTGCCAGCTCCTTGGTGGTAAAGCTGCGCTTGTACAGCACACTGGCAAACAGGATGAGTATGACAACGACTGCAAGCAGCAGCCACATTGCGGTAGTAGACATGATACTTTCCCTCCAAATTCAGGACCCTTCCGGCAAAATACCCATTAAACCACTTGACATTTGGGTGTCCGGCGGGTATGCTCCTATTATACCCGGAACTGGACCCGTGAAAATACCCAGAATATAACTTTTTTATGGGGTCAGTTTGCCGGGAAGCACAAAAAGGAGGGGGATCGTATGGTCCATTTGACGACGGCACTGGATGCAGAAAGCGGCGTGCCCCTGTATGAGCAGCTGTACCGCAGCCTTGCGGCGGAGATGCGCAGCGGGGCGCTGGCAGCAGGCGCCCGGATGCCCGGCAAGCGGCGTCTGGCGGCAGAACTTTCGGTCTCGGTAAACACGGTGGACGCAGCATATCAGATGCTGGCGGCAGAAGGGTATCTGGTGTCCCGGGAGCGCAGCGGCTTTTATGTGCAGGAGTACCTTGCCCTGCCAAAGCTGAGAGCAAAGGAGCCGGTGCCTCCGCCGGCGGCTGCCGCACCGGCTCCGCAGCCGGTGCGGTACGACCTGTCCACCCGGGGGGTGGACCCGGCGCTGTTTCCCTTCCGCACCTGGGCACGGCTGCAGAAGGAGCTGATGTATGCCTCCCCTCAGCTGCTGACCCACGGGGATGCGCAGGGGGATGAAGAGCTGCGGCAGGCGCTGGCGGAGTATCTTTCGGAATACCGGGGGGTGCGGTGCGGTGCGCATCAGGTCGTGGTGGGAGCCGGTCTGGAGTATCTGCTGGGGCTCCTTGCCCCCCTGCTGCCCGGAAAAACGGCGGTGGAGACCCCGGGCTACCCCCGGGCGCTGCAGGTGCTGCAGAACAACGGGGTGGAGTGCTGCTGCCTGCCGGTGGACGGGGAGGGGCTGTCGGTGGAGGCGTTGGACCGCAGCGATGCGGCGGTGTGCTACGTAACCCCCAGCCACCAGTTCCCCACAGGGGTCACCGTGCCTGCCCCCCGGCGGGCGGAGCTGCTGCACTGGGCGGCGCATAAGCCGGGACAGCGGTATATCATAGAGGACGACTACGACTCGGAGTTCCGTTTTGACACCCGCCCCCTGCCCAGTCTGCAGGGCATGGCGGGGGCAGATGGTCCGGTGGTGTACCTGTCTACCTGTTCCCGGATCCTTGCTCCCGGCATCCGCATTGCCTATATGGTGCTGCCGGAGCACCTGCTGCCGGCGTGGCGCAGCAAGTACCGGCTCTACTCCGGCACTGTGAGCCGCTTTGAGCAGCAAACGTTGGCACGGTTCCTCAACGAGGGCTATTTTACCCGGCATCTGGCACGGGAGCGGGTGGCGTACAAGGCACGGCGGGACGCCCTTGTGGCGGCGCTGACCGCCGCCTTTTCCCCGGAGGAACTGACCTTGAGCGGGATCCACACCGGACTGCATCTGTTGGCAAAGCTGGGAGATGCACCGCCGGACGCCGCCCTGCGCCGTGCCGCCCGGCAGCAGGGGGTGGAGCTGAACCTTCTCAGCGATTACGACCTGACCGGCAGGCACCCGGATTCCGGTATGCTGGTGCTGGGATACGGCTCTCTGTCCGATGGGGCGTGTCCCGCCGTAGGCGAGACTCTGAGAAAGGTCTGCACCGCCGCAAGAGACTCTGCCGTTATCCCATAACGGTCTGCCGCCGGGTCCCACTGCCCCGGCAGCACCTGTGTTTCCACCGGGGCGGCGGCGTTGGCGAGAAATTCCAGAGTATCGGCAAGATTCAGGTAGTCCTGGGCAGTAAGGTCGGTGAGAAGAGAAGAGCTGACGCTGCGCAGACCCTCCGGCAGGGCGGTGGGCAGCAGGTCCATGTTCTGCCGGAAAAAGGCGTCCCACACCGCCGCCCGGGCGGCGGCACGGCGTGCCGGGGGCAGCAGACCGTCGGCGTCCATGGCGCAGAGGAAGCTGTGTGCCTCGGCGGCACAGATGCCCTGCACCTCGCCGGTGCGACCGTACTGCGCCAGTTCTTCCTCGGTCAGTGCGCCGGAAAAGCCTACCCGGAGGTCTCCGTACCGCTGCGCCAGCTGCTCCAGAACTCCGGCGGAAAGGGCGAGATAGCGGGTGTCCTGCGGCAGGGGCAGAGATGCCTGCAGCGCCTGCCGGCACCGTGCGGGACCTGCTGCCCGGTAACAGTGGGCAAGAGGGACCGGGGCATCCCCAAAGGATACCGTGAGCTGGGCGGGCAGGGCAAGGATCTCCACGCAGTTCTGGGGTGCGCTAAGGTACAGCAGCACAAAGCCCGGCTGTTCCCCGGCGATGCACAGCAGCAGGGTGAGCCTGTGGTCCTCCCGGGGCAGAGAGAGAGGCACGCTGCGCTGGCTCTGTGCCGCCTGCCGCAGCTGGCTGCGCAGCTGCTGCCGGGACAGCAGTACCGTGGTGCCTACCAGAGGCAGCAGTACCAGCAGAGCTGCTCCCAGTGCCGTCCAGAACGGATGCCATCCCTTGCGTTTTTGGTGCATGAACCATCCCCGCCTTTCGGCAGAAAGTATGGCACTGAGGCAGCGGATTTATGCAGCAGCCGGGGCGGCAGTTGGTCAATACAGAAAAAACCTTTCCCGGCGGAGGCATTCCGGCAGGCAAACCTGCATAAATTGAAGGAGGACATCTTGCGCGGGGGACAAAAATATGATATAGTTTTTCTGCTACGCACAGCTGTGCGTACAGAAAGAACTGAAAAGATAGGTGGCGGCAGTGGCTGCCGCCGCACTCTGGAGAAGCCCGGAAGTCCGGGTGCCGAAGGTGTAAGGCTGCAGGAAGGCAGCTGTATCTCTCAGGCAAAAGGACAGAGCATGATATTTTGCGCACAAAGGGGTGCCACCGGAACGGTGTGTCCCCGGCGGCGAAAAAGAAAATGACTTTGGATCTTTACGGGCAGGACCTCCGGCAGGGCAGGTGCTGCCCGTTTTGTTTTTGTGTATAGGGGGAAACGAACGTATGGTACAGTGGATCACGCAGCTGAACAGCGCTGTCAACGGGGTGGTGTGGGGACCGTTCGGTCTGGCGCTGCTGTTTGGCACCGGCTTATGGATGAGCATCCGCACGGGATTTTTCCAGTTCCGCCGGATGGGGTATTGGCTCCGGCACACGGTGGGGGCGATCTTTACCAATCGGGACGTTACGGCGCACACCGCAAAGGAGGATATGGCGATCAGCCAGTTCCAAAGCATGTGCACCGCTCTGGCAGGCACCATCGGCACCGGCAACATCGTGGGCGTGGCGACCGCCATCGTATCCGGCGGTCCGGGAGCCATCTTCTGGATGTGGGTCATGGCGCTGCTGGGCATGATGACCAGCTTTTCGGAAAATGTGCTGGGAGTGTACTACCGCCGCAAAAACGAAAAAGGGGAGTGGTCCGGCGGTGCCATGTACTACCTCACCGATGGTCTGGGTGCAAAGAAGGGCTGCAGGACCTTGGGCAAGGTGCTGGCGGTACTGTTTGCCTGCTTCTGCATCCTTGCATCCTTTGGCATCGGCAATATGAGCCAGATCAACTCCATTGCCGGCAACATGAACGCCGCCTTTGGGGTGCCTGCCCTTGCCACGGGTCTTGCCCTCATGGCGGTGACGGCGCTGATCGTTATTGGAGGACTCAAGCGGGTGGCGGCAGTCACCGAAAAGCTGGTGCCGATGATGGCGCTGTTCTATGTGGCGGGTGCCCTCCTCATCGTGGTGCTCCACGCAGGCAATATTCCGCAGGCGTTTGCCGCCATCTTCCGGGGCGCCTTCAACCTGAATGCCGCCGGAGGCGGTGCTCTGGGCTACGGCATCAGCCGCACCATTGCATGGGGCTTCAAGCGGGGCGCCTTTTCCAACGAGGCAGGTCTTGGCTCGGCGGTGATGGTGAACTCTGCCTCCAACGTAAAGGAGCCGGTGCATCAGGGCATGTGGGGTGTGTTTGAGGTGTTTGCGGATACCATCGTGGTGTGCACCCTTACGGCGCTGGTGGTGCTGACCACTGGCGTGGTGGACCTGCAAAGCGGCGCAGTGCTGGCAGGGGTGCAGGACAACGCCCTTGTGGGGCAGGCGTTCACCGCCGCCTTTGGCAGCTTTGGACCCAAGTTCATTGCGGTCTCCATCCTGCTGTTTGCCTACTCCACCACGCTGGGCTGGAGCCACTACGGCACCAAGGCAGTGGAGTATCTCTTTGGCACCGCAGGCAGCCGTATCTATAAGGTGGTGTTCGTGGGCATGACCGTGGTGGGTGCCACCATGAAACTGGGGCTGGCGTGGGACCTGTCCGACACCTTCAACGGGCTGATGATGATCCCCAACCTTATTGCGGTGCTGGCACTGTCCGGCACTGTGGTGGAGATCACAAAGAACTACTTTGACCGCCGGGTCCGGGGCAAGGACATCAGACCCATGTGGTCTGCCTTTGAGGAATACCAGAAGGAAGAAGAGACCGAGGCGGCTGCCGAGCAGGCGGAGCAGGATCGGTAAACACAACGAGTACCCGCAGGATTTCCCCTTGGAAGGGGCTGCGGGCGCTTTTGTTTTGTCCGGGGGTCGGTACCGTATCGGACTATGGTGGTTTTTCACAAGAATTGACATACTAATATATCAATTGCGCCGAAAAGCGGTAAACCCTATTTACAACCGGGCTGTTCTACGATACACTCAGTACAGAATCTCTGCGATATACGGTCAGGATGTATCGCAGGACCCGGCAGCAGGGTGTTTGCTGCGTAGTACCGGGTCATCCTGCCTTTGGCACGGGCGGGGGACAAGGAGAAAGACAGAAGGAGAAACGAGTATGAACAGAAGAGACTTTATGAAGCTTTCTGCCGCATCGGCTGTGACCGTCGGTGCAATGGCAAGCGTGGCACCTGCTTCCTTTGCCGAGAACAGCGGCGTCCATACCGATGCCGAAGTGCAGGCTATGGTGGCAGAAGAGCTGAAACTTTCCCGTGAGGTTGCCTTCTACCCGGCAGCTTTCAAGGGCGATTTTGACAAGTTCTATGTGCTGTTCCACAAGCTGTCCCGTGCTCAGTATGAGAAGGTGGACGGCGCTGCCGTTCCCGGCATCAATGCTTCCCACTACGATATGTGCGTTGCACTGACCAACGCCCGCAAGGCTCTGCGGCAGGTCAAGGACCCCAAGAGCACCGTCTGGGAGATCTGGGGCGAGCAGATGGCAGTGGAATCCCCCCTGCCCACCAACTGGACCAACTGCTACGACAACGAGGGCTTCCGCCCCTTCCTGAACCCCTACCTGCTGCCTCTGCAGCGCAAGGCTAAGGGCAACGTGATCATCATTGCCGGCGGCGGCAGCACCCACCGCAACAATGTGGTGGAAGGCTACCCCGTGGCAAAGTTCTTTAACAAGCAGGGCTACAACGCCTTTGTGCTGCAGCGCCGGGTGAACCCCTACGCCGCTGTGGACCAGCAGCTGGACCTGGCACGTGCCATCCGCTACATCCGCCACAATGCAGAGGCAAAGAACATTGCCAAGACCGATGTGATGATCGGTGTGGGCTTCTCCGCCGGTGGCATGAATATCATGCAGGTGGTGGCAAACCACTTCGGCACCGTCAATACTCCGGACAAGGTCTATCCTGATTACGTTTGCGATGCAGTGGACCACGAGAGCGCCGACCTGCAGGTGGCAGTGCCTGTTTACGGTCTCTTCGTCACCGGTCTGGATTTCAGCGGCAACCCCAACCTGCCGCCGGTCTTTGGCGTTGTGGGTCAGAAGGACGGTCTCAGCGCCGCCATGCTGCCCGGCCTGCCGGAGTGTGCCAAGACCTTCAAGGATTTTAGCTTCTACCTTGCTCCCGATGCTCCCCACGGCGTGGGTCTGGGCACCGGCACCAAGGGCTATGTCAACGGCTACACCCAGATCGCTCAGTGGCCCGACATGGCAGTCAACTTCATCGAGAGCCGCCTGGGTCTCATGGAAAAGACCGAGGACATGGACTCGGTAGCATTTGCATGGTAAGATATCCTCTGACAGCAAGACCTCATAGATAGGAAAAGCGCCTGCAGCTCGCCGCTGCAGGCGCTTTTCTGTCCATGCTTATTTCCGCAGGCTGCGCTTTGCAGCGTCCCGTCCGGCACACAGTCCGCTGCCAAACGCCCAGTGAAGGTTGAAGCCGCCGCAGCTGCCGGCGCAGTCCAGCGTCTCCCCCACAAAGTACAGTCCCGGACAGCCCTTGAACTGAAAACTGTGCTCCACCTCCGTAAGGGCAAGTCCGCCGCCGGTGGTCTGTGCCTGCTTCCAGCCGCAGGGGGTCAGCCCCTCAAACCGCCAGTGCTTGGCAGTCAGGGCGAGCTGCTGCAGCTGACGGGCGGTAAGCTGCCGGGGGCTGCAGTCCGGCAGTTTTGCCGCTGCCCACAGCGCCCTGCCCAGTTTGCCGTGGAGCAGACCCAGCCAGAAATCTCCGGGAGCGTCCCCTGCCAGCAGGGAGGTCCGTGCCGCAAAAAAGGCGGCAAGGTCCTCTTCCGTTACGGCGGGGAAAAGGTCCAGCTCAATGGCGGGAGCCTTGGGACCCCGCCCCGGGGCAAGGAGCCCCGACAACTGCATGATACAGATGCCGGAGAGCCCGTAGTCGGTAAACTGGACCTCCCCGGTCTCGGTCGCCACCGGGCGGCTGCCGTCCAGCAGGGTGGCGGCTGCCTTGGCACGGATGCCCGCAAGGCTCCGGTCCGGCTTTGCGCATTGCAGGGCGGTAAGGCAGGGATACAGAGGCTGGACCTTGCCGCCGCACCGGGCGGCAAACCGGGTGCCAAAGCCATCGGTGCCAAACTGAGGTCCCGCCTCGCCGCCCATGGCGCAGATGACCCCATCGGCGCGGAGGGTTTCGGTGCTGCCCTCGGCAGTGGTGAACTGCACCGTGTAGCCGCCCCGGCGCTGGGCAAGGGTGCTTACGGTGCAGCCGGTGCGCAGCTGCACACGGTGGTTTGCAAGGTGGCGTTCCAGCAGCCCAAGGACGTCCGCCGCCTGATTGGAATAGGGGTACACCCGCCCGGTCTCGTCGGTGCGGGTGTAAAGCCCCAGCGAGCCGAACCATTCCAGAGGTGCAGCGGCATCCACCGCTGCCAGCAGGGGAACCAGTGCGGCGGGGTCTGCAGTAAAATAGCAGGAAGGCGCAATATGCCGGTTGTCCAGATTGCAGCGTCCGTTGCCGGTGGCAAGGAGCTTTTTGCCCGGACGGGGGTTGCGCTCCAGCACTGTGATGCGGGCTGCAGGGTTGGTCTGGGCGGCAGCCAGCGCAGCGGCAAGCCCTGCCGCTCCGCCGCCCAGAATGAGGATCTGTGCCATGGGGGCACCTGCCTTTCTTGTGGGTGGATAAGATCGCTCTTATTGTAGCAGAACCCGGGGCGGAACGCAATGCGCCCCGCCTGCTGGGGGAGCTTTCGTGGTGGCGGAAAAGTCCCGAAAATGGTATAATGAAACACACTGGACCCTTCCGGATCGGAGGGAAAGATCGGCAAGGAGGAACCCCCTATGGAGGTATCGTACAAACTGGAAGTGATGGGCTGCCGGATCTTTCAGGCAGTGCTGAAGATCGGCAACTACGGCATGGGCTACCGGATGCCCCAGTATCTGGAAGGTCCGGGCAGGATCCGGGAGCTGGGTGCTTTTCTGCGGCAAAAGGGCATCAACGATGTGCTGGTGGTCACCGGCAGCGGTATGGTCCGCCGGGGGCAGGTGCAGCCCATGCTGGACGGCTTTGCGCAGGCGGGCATCCGGTATTTTGTCCAGACCTTTGACCACCCGGACCCCACCTCGCAGGACGTGGAGACCGGCTTTGCCGCCTACAACGCCCAGGGCTGCAGGGCAATCGTGGCTCTGGGCGGCGGCTCCCGCATCGACTGCGCCAAGGGCATTGCGGCAAAGGTCGCCCGTCCCCGCAAGACGGTGGCGCAGCTGCAGGGACTGCTGAAGGTCCACAAGCCCATTGTGCCGCTGGTGGCGATCCCCACCACCGCCGGTGCCGGGTCCGAGACCACGGTGGCAGCGGTGATCACCGATTCCCGCACCCACCGGAAGGCGGCGATCAACGATCCCTGCCTGATCCCCCGGTATGCGGTGCTGGACCCGGAGCTGACCGTGGGTCTGCCGCCGGAGACCACCGCCGCCACCGGCATGGATGCCCTTGCCCACGCAGTGGAAGCATACACCAACCATACCTATAATACAAAGCTGGAGGACCGGCTGGCAAAGGAGGCGGTGAAGCTTATCCACCATAATCTGCTGACGGCGTATGCTCACGGGGAGGATCTGGAGGTGCGGCAGAATATGCAGCGGGGTGCCTTCTACGCCGGGCGTGCCTTTACCCGGGGCTGTGTGGGTTATGTCCACGCCATCGGGCACACTCTGGGAGGATTGTACGGGGTGAGCCACGGTCTGGCAATGGCGGTGCTGCTGCCCCACGTGATGCGTGCCTATGGTCCGGCGGTCTACAGCAGGCTGGCAGAGCTGGCACGGGTCTGCGGCATCCCCGGGGACAGCGACCGGGAGCTGGCAGAGGGCTTTATCCGGTGGATCGAGGACACCAACGAAAAAATGGGGCTGCCCAAGGGCTTTGCCATGATCCGGGAAGAGGACATCCAACAGATGGTCACCTGGGCAAAAAAGGAAGCAAATCCCCTTTACCCCGTGCCGGTGGTCTGGGGGCGGCAGCAGTTGGAGCAGGTGATCCGGAGCATTCGGCTGTGACCCGGAGGGCTGCAGGTTTTTGCCGGAAAGGGAAAAGATTTGCAGCCCTTACATAATTCTCCTCTGGTTGCAGATACTTCTTGTGAGAACGCTGCGCCCCTGGGCGCATCAAAGGAGAAGTGAGCATGAAAGCAACCGGAATCGTTCGCCGCATTGATGAACTGGGGCGGGTGGTGATCCCCAAGGAGATCCGCCGCACCCAGCGGATCCGCCGGGGAGACCCTCTGGAGATTTTTACCACCGGAGACGGCGAGGTGATCTTTAAAAAGTACTCCCCTGTGGGGGAGATGAGCGGCGTGGCGGCGCAGTACACCGAGGTGCTGAGCCGGTGCTTTGCCCTGACGGCATTTGTGGCAGACCGGGACCGCATCCTTGCGGTCAGCGGCAGCGGCAGACGGGAGCTGGCGGACCGCAGCATCAGCCAGCCTCTGGAGCGGCTCATGGAGGGGCGCAAACTCTACCAGAGCGATGGCACGCCGGAAAACGCTCTGCTGCCCTGTCCGGGAGCGGCACGGGTGCTGTTGTGCGCCGCACCCATCATTGCTGCAGGGGACGTCATCGGTGCGGTGGGGCTTCTCACCGAGGACCGCACCGCCACTCCGGACCCGGCACAGCTGAAGGCGGTGACCGTGGCGGCAGCGTTCCTTGCAAAACAGATGGAGGAATAAAAAAGCGGAATAGGCTTTGGAGTACAAAAGGGACTGCTGTGGCAGTCTCTTTTTGTTTTGGCACAGGGGGCAGAGAGCCTTTATGACAGAATTATGAATCTTTTAAAACATTTTCTGCAAGGTCTTGACAGCGCCGGAAAATTGGCTATAATGGTCTTAGCACTCAGGAACAAGGAGTGCTAAACAAACAAAAAGGAGGCAGGCGCTATGACAATGGATGCACGCAAGCAGCGAGTCTTGCAGGCGATCGTGGCGCTGTATGGTCTCGAAGGGGAGCCGGTAGGCAGCAGCGTACTGGCAAACTACTTTGACATGGCGGTGTCCAGCGCAACGCTGCGCAACGAGATGGCGGCGCTGACCAAGCTGGGTCTGCTGGAGCAGCCCCACACCAGCGCCGGGCGTGTGCCCAGTGCCAAGGGCTACCGTTATTATCTGGATAATCTGCTGGTGGGAGACCAGCCTCTGGACCGGGTGGACCGTGCCCGGGTGGATGCGGTGTTCGCCAGTTTGGACCACGAGCCGGAAAAGCTGGCGCAGGGCGCTGCAAGAGCCCTTGCCGCCATCAGCGGCTGTACCGCAGCCGTCAGCACTCCCTGTGCCGAGGACCTGTGCATCGCCCATTACGAGGTGGTGCAGGTGGGACGCAGCGCAGCCGCTGTGCTGGCAGTCACCACCGCCGGCTACGTCCGCACCCGGGTGGCGCGGGTACGCAGCGGCTTGTCCCGGGAAAAGGCGGCGGCGCTTGCCGCATTGCTGAACCGCAACCTTACCTTTGTGGCGCCGGTGGACCTGTCCACCCGGATGCTCAGCGAGCTGTGCAGCCAGATCGACCCGGAGCTTGTGCCGGTGATCAGCGCCGCAGCCGCCATCCTGCAGGACAGCGCAAAGCCCCATGTATTTCTGGGCGGCGAGCAGTACCTGCTGGACTGGGACCAGCTGGACGGCAAGGTGGGAGAGATCCTTACCCTGCTGAACGATGAGCAGGTCGCCGCACAGCTCATCGCACCCCCTGCAGATCGCAGCGAAAGCGTGCTGCTGGGCGAGGATCTGGAACCTCAGATCCCGGGTCTGTGCATCGCCAGTGACCGGTATCTGGTGGGCGGCGGATTGTGGGGTTCCATTGCCCTCATCGGACCCACCCGGATGCCCTTCCATAAGCTGATGCCCCTGCTGCATTACTTTGCAGACCAGCTGGGCGAAGGCATGAGCGGCAAACGAAAAGACACCCCCCAGACCGCCGTACCCCGGCGGACTGTGATCTATAAGGAGGATCTGGAATGAGCGAAGAAACCAAGAAGACGGCTGCCCCGGAGCAGACCGAACAGCAGCCGGAGACCGCCCCTGAGGAAAAGACGGCTGCAGCCCCCGAACAGGCTGCTGCGGACGCCGCTGCCGAAGAGGATAAGAAAAAGGACAGCGGCTGGTTCAACAAGAAGGCACGGGAGATGGAAGCCGTCAAGGCAAAGCTGGATGCAGCGGAAAAGAGCGCTGCACAGGCAAAGGATCAGCTGCTGCGGATGGCTGCCGAGTACGACAATTACCGCAAGCGTTCCACCCGTGAGGCGGACCAGAAGTTTGGCGATGGTGTTTCCCATGCAGTGGAAAAGATCATTCCCATTCTGGATACGCTGGATATGGCAGCAAACGCCCCCACCACCGACGAGAACTACAAAAAAGGCGTGGTCATGACCCTGGATAAGGCTGCAAAGGCGCTGGAGGCACTCCATGTGGAGGAGATCGAGGCGCTGGGCAAGCCCTTTGACCCCAACTTCATGAGCGCCGTGCAGCAGATCCCCGCCCCGGATGGACAGGAGAGCGGCACCGTGGTCACCGTGTTCCAAAAGGGCTACAAGCTGGGGGACAAGATCATCCGCCACGCTACCGTTGTGGTGGCAGAATAAACAAGCCGGAACCCGAAGGGGTTTTGAATACAACATCCGCTTATAAACATCGAGCATCACATAAACAAAACGATTTGTTCTTTCGAGAGGAGTTTTCATTATGAGTAAGATTATTGGTATCGATCTTGGTACTACCAACAGCTGCGTGGCTGTTATGGAGGGCGGCGAGCCCGTCGTTATCGCCAACTCTGAGGGCGCACGTACTACCCCGTCTGTGGTAGGCTTTACCAAGACTGGCGACCGTCTGGTGGGTCAGGTGGCAAAGCGTCAGGCAATCACCAACCCCGACAACACTGTTTCTTCCATCAAGCGTCAGATGGGCACCGACCACAAGGTGACCCTGAACGGTAAGGAGTACACTCCCCAGCAGGTCAGCGCTATGATCCTGCAGAAGCTGAAGGCTGACGCCGAGGCTTATCTGGGCGAGACTGTCACCGAGGCAGTCATCACCGTTCCTGCCTACTTTAACGACAGCCAGCGTCAGGCTACCAAGGATGCCGGCACCATTGCCGGTCTGAATGTCCGCCGTATCATCAACGAGCCCACCGCAGCTGCTCTTGCCTACGGTGTGGATAAGGAAGACGACCAGAAGATCATGGTCTACGACCTGGGCGGCGGCACCTTCGATGTGTCCATCATCGAGATGGGCGACGGCGTCACCGAGGTTCTCGCCACCAACGGCGATACCCATCTGGGCGGCGATGACTTTGACCAGCGCATCATCGACTGGATGGCAGACGCCTTCCAGACTGAGAATGGCATCGACCTGCGCAAGGACAAGATGGCCGCACAGCGCTTGAAGGAAGCTGCCGAGAAGGCAAAGATCGAGCTGTCCAGCGCTATGAGCAGCCAGATCAACCTGCCCTTCATCACCGCCGATGCTACCGGTCCTAAGCATCTGGATATGACCCTGACCCGGGCAAAGTTCAACGAGCTGACCGCTGATCTGGTGGACCGCACCATGACCCCTGTGCGCAAGGCTCTGCAGGATGCAGGTCTGCGTGCTTCCGACCTGAAGAAGGTTCTGATGGTGGGCGGCTCCACCCGTATCCCCGCTGTCTACGATGCAGTGAAGAAGGAACTGAACTGCGAGCCCTTTAAGGGCATCAACCCCGATGAGTGCGTTGCCGTGGGCGCTGCTATCCAGGGCGGCGTGCTGAACGGCGAGAAGAAGGGTCTGCTGCTGCTGGATGTCACTCCTCTGAGCCTGGGCATTGAGACTCTGGGCGGCGTGTGCACCAAGATCATTGATCGCAACACCACCATCCCCACCCACAAGAGCCAGGTGTTCTCCACTGCTGCAGACAACCAGCCCTCTGTTGAGGTCAACGTGCTGCAGGGCGAGCGTGAGTTTGCACGGGACAACAAGAGTCTGGGCGTCTTCCATCTGGACGGCATTGCTCCGGCTCCCCGTGGTGTGCCTCAGATCGAAGTCACCTTTGATATCGATGCCAACGGCATCGTGAAGGTCAGCGCTAAGGATCTGGGCACCGGCAAGGAGCAGAACATCACCATCACCGCTTCCACCAATATGTCCAAGGAGGACATCGACAAGGCTGTGAAGGAAGCTGAGCAGTTTGCTGCTGACGATAAGAAGAAGCGTGAAGAGGTGGACATCCGCAACGGCGCCGACCAGATGGTATTCCAGACCGAGAAGATGCTGAAGGAGAACGGCGATAAGCTGCCTGCCGACGTGAAGAACGAGGCAGAGGCTAAGCTGGCTGACCTGAAGACCGCTGTTCAGTCCGGCAACGTGGACGACATCAAGGCAAAGCAGGAAGCTCTGAGCCAGGTGTTCGAGAAGATGTATCAGGCAGCTGCTGCCGCACAGCAGACCGCCGGTGCACAGCCCGGCGCTGACGCAGGCGCAGCCGGCAACACCAAGCCCAACGACGACGGTGTTGTGGATGCCGACTTCAAGGAAGTCTGATAAAACACAAAGCGGCAGACGCCCGACCAAACCGGCGGGTGCAGCCGCATAAAGCAAAAGCCGCTCCGGTTTTGCCGGGGCGGCTCTTGCTGGTTTACAGAGTGAGGGACCGACCGGGGCGTTACCCGGGGAGGGCGTTCCCGGAGAGGTGAGTGGATATGGCACAGGAAAAGCGTGATTATTACGAAGTGCTGGGGGTATCCAAGGGCGCAAGCGATGCGGAGATCAAAAAGGCATACCGCAAGCTGGCAATGAAGTACCACCCGGACTATAACCCCGGCGATAAGGACGCCGAGGCAAAGTTCAAGGAGATCAACGAGGCAAACGAGGTGCTTTCGGACCCGAAGAAGCGCCAGCTGTACGATCAGTACGGCTTTGCAGGAGTGGATCCCACCTATGCAGCCCAGAACGGCGGCGGTCCCGGCGGCTTTAGCGGCTTTGGCGGCGACGGCGTGGATCTGGGAGACATCTTTGGCGACATTTTTGGCGGCGGCTTTGGGGGCTTTGGCGGCTCGTCCCGTCAGGCAAACCCCAACGCCCCCCGGAAGGGGCAGGACATCCGGGTGCGCATCACCCTGAGCTTTGACGAGGCGGTCCACGGCTGCAAAAAGAACATCACCATCAACCGTCAGCAGGAGTGCACCGAGTGCCACGGCACCGGCTGCGCAGCAGGCACCAGCCCGGAGACCTGCCCGGACTGCGGCGGTCGTGGCTTTGTGATCCGTCAGCAGCGCACCCCCTTTGGCGTCATGCAGACCCAGCAGCCCTGCGGTCGCTGCGGCGGCAAGGGCAAGCTGATCAAGAACCCCTGCAGCGTCTGCCATGGCAGCGGCAAGGTGGCAACCAAAAAGACCATGGAAGTGACCATCCCCATGGGCATTGACGATGACCAGAGCATCGCACTGCGGGGCATGGCGGATGCAGGCACCAACGGCGGTCCCGCCGGTGATGTCATCGTTACCGTCACCGTGCGCCCCAGCGAGGTGTTCCAGCGGGACGGCTACGACGTGTGGGTCACGGTGCCCATTACCTACAGCCAGGCAGTGCTGGGCGACAACGTCACCGTGCCTTCCATTGACGGCAAGGTGGAATACACCGTGCCCGAGGGCACCCAGAGCGGCACCACCTTCCGGCTCCGGGGCAAGGGCATCCAGTATCTCAACGGTCGCGGACGGGGCGATATGTACGTCAAGTGCGAGGTGGAGATCCCCAAAAAGCTCAACAAGACCCAGCGGGAGGCTCTGAAGAAGTTTGAGAGCACCCTGAAAGAAGAAAACTACGAAAAGCGCAAGGGCTTCTTTAAAAAGCTGAAGGATATGTTCAACAACTAAGCGTAAGCGGCGGCATCGGAAACAGTGCCGCCGCTTTTTGCGTCTGCGCAGGACCGATTCGTCTCACGGTCTTGTGCTTTCGTCTAAAATGTGCCCTGTTTTAGACAAAAGACGGGTATCATGAGACGAAAGCTAAAAGAAAACCCCATAAAAACAGCGGAGGCGCTGCCCTTTCGGGCAGCGCCTCCGCTTGCTTTTTTCTTTGGTATACTCCGTGACGGTGTTATGAGAACATCAGAGCAGGATCAACGCTGCGTTGATGACCAGACCCACGCCGGTGGCACAGGAGCCGACGAACCAGAAGGTGCGTCCGGCATCACGGATCAGATTTTCCGGGCTGCGGTTCATATCACGGCTCAGAGCATCCAGACCGGTCTCGATCCAGCTGTTAGGGTTCTTCTTGCGGTAGTCACGGACAGCCATGACGCCCAGATACCAGCCTACCGGCGGGATCCAGTTCAGCAGTGCTTCGGTAAGAGTGGCACCGCCTTCGGTGTAGGTCATTTCTTCCTGAGACATGACATTGTAATATGCGGGCATCAGCATAGTCTTTTCCATAGTAGCACTCCTTTGTACAAAGATTCAAACAGCGCACGGAAAATGCGCCGTGATACCATAAAAACAGGGACCCGGAAGTACCGGACCGTGCCGGTTTACTTTACCACCAGCAGGATGGCACTCAGGGGAGCAAGGGCGATGACCATGGCGGTGGAAACGCCGTCCCGCACAAAGTTTGCGGCGGACTTGGACATGTCGGCACCGATATCGTCAAAAGCTTTGCCCAGAACGGTGAACAGGTTGCCCTTGGTGTTGCTGCTTGCGCTCAGCCAGCTCCGAGCCTGACCGATGCCCCAGACATAGCTGGAAGCAAGCACCACGCCGCCTACGGCAGCAGCAACGGTGAACATCACAGAACCGACGCCACTGGCGGAACCGCCTGCGGTGTAGGTCATTTCATCATCGGAAAGAACCGCATAACCTGCGGGAAGATACAGTTTGTTTTCCATCATAAATACCCCTCGATCAAGGCAGCGGGACGCCGCCTGTGGAATTGCAAAGGATCTGGGAGAGAAACTCTCCTCTCACAGCCATTCTACAACAGCTTCCCCGTTTTTGCAAGGGGAAACTGGGCAATGTGTGCAAAAACTGGAAAGACTTATGAAAAAGACTGGCAAAGTTTGTGAAAATGGACTGCAATAATTCGGCAATTCGTCCAAAATGCCCCTGCGGGCAGGGCGGCATCAGCCCTTTACGCCGGCACGGTACAGGTAGGGGTCGCTCTTGAAACTGTCAAAGCTGTACAGCACCAGGATCTGGTCGTAGTCGTTGTCGGCAATGAGGGGGTCCAGCCCGTAGTTGTAGTTGCGGAAATCCACCACATCGATCTGGGCGTAGTTGGCGGTGAGATAGGGCACAAAGCAGTTGGCGTAGCTGTCCTTGATCACCAGAATGCGCCCGGTGCCCTCCCCCTCGATGCGGCTCAGACCGTTGTTGCCGTGGAGGAACATGGCGTACTTGTCGTAAACGTCCAGTTTGCCGGTGTCGTACAGACCGGTGACCTCCCCCTCTGCAGGCTGCCCGGCACCGGTGACGCTGTAGATGGTCAGGCGGTTGGGCAGGTCGTAGTAGGTGATGGTGTCCGGTACGGCGTTCCAGTTCCGTGCCTTGGAGTAGTGGGTGCCGTAGAAGCCCTCTGCAGTCAGCGCCTGATGGGCGGTGGTGTCAAAGGGGGCAAGCCCCAGCGTATCGCACAGACGGCTGTAGGCGTAGTAGGCACCAAGACTGGTCCAGTGGTGGTCGGTGCGGTAGTAGATATACTCTCCCTTGTGGTCCTCCAGAGTGCTGCGGACATCCACAAACCGCCCGCCCGCTGCCTCTAGGGCGGCGGACAGCTGGTCCAGATAGGTGTCCTCGTCCAACACCGGGGCGTGGGCAGGCAGATTCTCCGGATAGATCACCGATGCCGCCGGGGCAAGCATCACATTCACCTTGCCGGGGTAGCGCTGACACAGGGAGCTTACCGCCGCCGTGTTCTTGGGCAGGGTGCGTTCCTCACTGGAAAGCAGTCCGTAGGTCCGGGGGAACAGCATGTGCTCTGTGCCCAGCAGGATGCCGCCGCTCTGCTCCTTTTGCAGCAGAGTGGTCTCCACCGCACTTTGCAGGCTGATCCAGTTGTCCCGTCCGAATACCTGGTCCTTGACATATTTGGTATAGGCGGTGAAGTAGCTGTTGAGCCCTTTGGCAGAGAGCTGGGTCAGCGCCGGACGCTGGGAAAGGGTGGTGTTTTCCAGCTCGCTGTAGGTGCGGTCCGGGGTGGCAAGGTCCAGCAGGAACAGCCCCGCAAAGAACAGGGTAAAGACCACCAGCACCGGATACCGCAGGAGAGAAGGAGCCTTTTTTTCGTGTTTGGACATCTTCTCGCCTCCTTAAAAGTTGAAATACAGGAAGGGGCTGTTGGTGCTGCCCACCACATAGGCGGTGGAGACCACCAGCAGCGCCAGAATGACGGCACAGCGGGTGACAGTGTGCTTGCGCAGGACATTCCAGAGCTTTTCGATGAGGGGGGTACAGCACACCGCGCTCACCGCCAGCAGCACCCCGTAATTCCGCAGGAAATACAGGGAGGATACGCCGCCGGAGGGGATGAAGAGCTTGCGGAACAGCAGCCCGAAGGATACCCCGGCGTCGTTGCCCACAAACATTGCCCAGCCCACCACCACAAGGAAGAGGGTGTAGATGTGGGACCAGACCTTTGCCTTTTGCAGGTAGGGCAGCAGGAACAGCTTTTCCACCGTCAGCAGCACAAAGTAGTACAGACCCCAGCATATAAAGTTCCAGTTGGCACCGTGCCAGATTCCGGTGAGCAGCTCCACGATAAAGAGGTTCAGGATCTGACGCTTCAGACCCTTGCGGTTGCCGCCCAGGGGGATATACACATACTCCCGGAACCAGCCGGAAAGGGTCATATGCCAGCGCCGCCAGAACTCGGTGATGGAGGCGGAGATATAGGGATAATTGAAGTTCTGGGGGAAATCAAAGCCCAGCATCCGCCCCATGCCGATGCCCATGAGGGAGTAGCCGGAAAAGTCAAAGTACAGCTGCAGGGAATAGGCGATGATGCCCAGCCACACCAGCGGGGTGGAGGCGTTTGCAAGCCCCACAAAGGTGGTGGAGGGGCTGTCCGCCACCCCGATGATGTCGGTCCACAAGGCGCCTACGGCGTCTGCCAGCAGCACCTTTTTGGCAAGACCAAAGGTGAACAGGGTCATGCCCTCTTCGATCTGCTTGAGGTTATAGCGGTGGTGGTAGACGTGGAGCTGGTTGGAGACGTCCCGGTATTTCACGATGGGTCCGGCGATGAGCTGGGGGAACATGACCACATAGGCACCGAAGTCGATGATGTTCCGCTCTGCCTTCACATCCCGGCGGTAGACGTCGATGGAATAGGAAAGGGTCTGGAAGGTATAGAAGCTGATGCCCAGCGGCAGGGTGCCGATGCCCTGGATCTGAGCAAGGCCGGTGCCCAGCAAGGCGTTGATGCTGCGGAGCACAAAGTTTGCGTACTTGAAATAGAACAGCATCCCCAGACTGCCGGCAAGGGCAGCAAGCAGGAACGCCTTGCGCAGAGCAGGCTTCTGATCAAAATGCTCGATGCACAGACCGCACAGATAGTTGACGAGGATCAGGGCGATCATCACCGGAAAGAATCGTACCTCGCCCCAGCAGTAGAACACCAGACTGCACAGAAACAGCACGGTGTTTTTCAGCTTGGGGGGAGCGAGATAATACAGCGCCAGCGTTATGGGCAGAAACCGGAACAGAAAGATAATGGTGCTGAAAACCAAAGCGTCAGCCTCCTTTTTTACACAGGGTACACAGGGTGAAGGGGAGTTCAGCCTTCCCCCGGTCGGGGGAAGGTGGCATGACGGATGAGGGCGCAGCTTCGGCAGAAATACCCCTCATCCGTCGCCTGCGGCGACAGCTTCCCCCCAAGGGGGGAAGCTGTCGCAAGTGCAGGTTAGGTTCCTACTGAAAAAAGCCGATGCCGCAGATGGCACCGGCTTGGGATAAAGCTGTTCAGCTGTTCAGGGCGCTGTCCACAGCACCAGAAAGGTCTGCCGTGCACTCGTTGGAGGCAATGACCATCACCACCCGGTCTCCCTTGCTGGAGACGATGGCATTTTCCACGTTGGACTGTGCCTGAGCAAACTCGGCGTAGTGGCCGTAGAAGGCGACCTGATCCTGCTTATAGCTTTCCAGTGCAGCGACCACATCCTCAGCCTTGCCGGGGGCAGTCTCCAGTACCAGCACCAGACCGGCATCGCCGTTGTCGTTGCTCTTGACACCCTTGAAGCTCACCACGTTCTCCGCAGGCAGGTTGAAATCGTACTCAATGTTCATTGCGGCGATCTCGAACTGGTTGGAGATGGGGTTTGCATCCAGCAGGGTGTTGAAGGCACCGTCCAGTGCACCGGCAGCGTCGGTGCCGTTCTCCGCCTCGGCGGTGCTGGAAGCAGGCAGGGAGGCAGAAGCGGTGGACAGGGAGGAAGGGGCAGCGGAAGAGCTGCTGCCGCAGCCGGTGAGCAGGGCAGCCGTAAGGGCTGCGCAGGCAGCGATAGCGGTGATTTTTGTGCGGTTTATCATAAAATATTCCTTCTTTTGTTAAATTTGTCGGTGATGCCCCGGCGGATTTGCCGCCCCGGAGGCAGACCAGTATTATCTTACCATATCACCATCAAAAATGCAACGCACGGAGAAAGTTTTACAGAGATTTAACCGTTGATCTTTTCCCCGGCGGCAATGCGCTGCAAAAGGGCGATGGCGTCCTCAAAGCACAGCCCGCTGCGGTTCAGCAGGACGGCGTTTTCCCTGCCCACATACCGCCAGTGCCAGGGTTCATAGGTGATCTCGGTGACCGCCTCGGCGTCTTTGGGATACCGCAGGATAAAGCCGTATTCCTCGGCGTGGGCGCACAGCCAGCGGAAGGCGGCGGTGTCCTCAAAGCCCTCGTCCAGCGCCGTGTGCTCCGGGCTGTTCAGGTCGGCGGCAAGCCCGCAGTTGTGCTCAGAGTAGCCCGGCGGGTTCACGATGGTGGCAGCCTTCTGTTTTGCCTCCGCTTCGCCGAGCCCTTTGGAGCAAAAGTGTTTTACCTTGTTATTGTACAGGATGGTCTGGTATTCCACGCTGCGGTAGCCGCTCTGCATCCATACCGTGACCCCCTCGGCTGCCGCCGCCTTCTGCATGGCAAGAAAGGCATCTGCCGCTTCGGTCCGCAAGGTTTTGTTGATGGCGGCGGCAGAGCCGCACTCTTTGGTGGTAAAGGTAAGATCCTCCGGCATTTTGTGGGAGTGGTTCACCAGCACCATCCGGGGGTCCTCCAGCATCGCCCGGGCGTCGGCGGCAGAAAGGCTGCTGCCGGACCCGGCGGCGGGAGAAGTGGAGGCGGCAGAGGCGGAGGGCACAGCGCCTCCCCGGGAAAGTGCATAAGAGATGCCCCCCGCTGCAAGACAGGCAAAAAGGGTAAAGCCCACAAGGCGGCGCAGTACCCGGTGCCCGGAATGGTAGGGACGATACATAGGAACACCTTCTTTCGGACAAGATGGAATAATCCTCCCGGCTGCGGGGCAGGCTGAAAGGGGAGGGTGGACCATGAAGATGACCGCAAAGGAATACGGGCGCAGGGTCCGGCACGCCGGACCCTCGTCGGCATTGGGGCGGGACTGCCTGTGGGCGTTCTGCACAGGGGGCAGCATCTGTCTATTGGGGGAGCTGCTGCGCCGGCGCTTTCTTGCCGCAGGGCTGGAAGCGGAGCTGGCAGGGACCCTTACCAGCTGCAGCCTGATCCTGCTGTCGGCGGTGCTCACCACTCTGGGCTGGTACCAGAAACTTGCTGCCCGGGCGGGAGCGGGGACGCTGGTGCCCATCACCGGCTTTGCCAACGCTGTGGTCAGCGCCGCCATTGAATTCAAGACCGAGGGCAGGGTGTCGGGTACCGGGGCAAAGATGTTTCTTCTGGCAGGACCGGTGATCGTTTACGGCACCTTTGCCGCCGTGGTCTACGGCGTGGTGCTCTGGGCGATGCAGGCGGCGGGGCTGCCCCTGCCTTCCTGACCGGAATACGCACCGGCAGGAAGAAAAATTGCGTCCCGCTGTTATTGTAGCACAAAAATCTGCATTTTTTGCCGGAAAGGGGAAATTTTGTTGAACATCATTCGCTGCGGGGATACCCTGCTGTTCCGCACCCCGCCGGTGATCGCTGCCAAAGCGGCGGTAGGGGGCAAAAAAGAGGGGGAGGGACCGCTGGCTGCCGCCTTTGATGAGCTGGGCAATGACAACCGGTTCGGGCAGTCCGGCTGGGAGGCAGCGGAAAAGTATCTGCAGCTGCGGGCGGCGCGGCTCTGCCTGCAAAAGGCGCAGCTGCCGGAAGAAAAGGTGGACCTTGCCCTTGCGGGAGACCTGCAGGCGCAGTGCACCGCCTCCGGCTACGCCATGCGGGAGCTGGGGGTGCCCTTTGCGGGACAGTTTGGGGCGTGCAGCACCATGGCGCAGGCGCTGGGTCTGGGGGCGGCACTGTGCGCCGGGGGCGGAGTGCGGAACCTGTTGGCAATGGCAAGCAGCCATTTCTGCGCCGCCGAGCGGCAGTTCCGCACGCCCCTGAGCTACGGGGCGGTGCGGACCCCCACGGCGCAGTGGACCGCTACCGCCGCAGGCTGCTGCCTGCTGCGCCCGGAAGGAAAAGGGGTGTCGGTGACGGCTGCCACCTTTGGGCGGGTGCAGGATTACCAGATCCGGGACATCAATAATATGGGGGCGGCAATGGCACCTGCCGCAGCCGCCACCCTGCTGCGGTATTTTGCGGACACCCACAGCCAGCCCCAGGAATTTGACTGCATCTATACCGGGGACCTGGGGCAGGTGGGCAGCCGGATGCTGAAAGAGCTTCTTGCCGCCGAGGGGCTGCTGGTAAAAAATCATCTGGACTGCGGCTGCCTGCTCTTCGATCCGGAAACGCAGCAGGTAAAAAGCGGCGGTTCCGGTGCGGGCTGCTGCGCCGCCGTACTGTGCGGGCACATCCTGCCCCGGCTGGAACGGGGCAGCCACAGGCGGGTGCTCTTTGTTGCCACCGGGGCGCTGATGAGCCAGACCACCTTTTTACAGAAGGAGACCATCCCGGCGGTGGCGCATCTTGTGGAACTGGGTCCGATCCGGAAGGAGGAGAGCTGAATGGAATATCTCCGGGCATTCTGTGTGGGCGGAGCGCTCTGTGTGGCGGGGCAGCTGCTCATCGACCTGACCGCCCTGACCCCGGCACGGATCCTCACCGCCTGCGTGGTGGCGGGGGTGGTGCTTTCGGCACTGGGGTGGTACGCCCCACTGGTGGAGTTTGCAGGAGCCGGTGCCACAGTGCCTCTGCCGGGCTTTGGGCATCTGCTGGCAAAGGGAGTCCGCACCGCCCTTGAAGAAAAGGGGGCGGCAGGCATCCTTACGGGAGGGCTGACCGCTGCCGCCGCAGGCATCACCGCAAGTCTTGTGTGCGGGGTGGTGTGCTCCTGGGTGGGCAAGAGCCACGACCAGAACTGAAAACAGCTTGACAGGATGGCGCAACAGGTGTATACTGAAGATACAGACCAACAGTCTGTAAGGGGGGACGAGCAGATGCCGCGCAACAAATATCCGGAACAGACGGTGGAAAAGATCTTGGATGCCGCCGCCGCACTCTTTGCGGAAAAGGGCTACCAGAGCACCACTTTGCAGGACATCATCGACGCCACGGGACTTTCCAAGGGGGCGGTGTACCATCATTTCCGCTCCAAGGAGGAGATCGCCCGGAAGGTGGGCGACCGTATGGGAGATGAGATGTGGGAGCCGCTGCGCCGCATCCGGGACGCAGAGGGTCTGACCGGCCTGCAGAAGCTGCAGGCGGTGTTTGCGGCATCCTTTGCAGGGGACCGGCAGCAGCGCATGGGTCGCACCCTGCCGCACCTGACCGATGACCCGTATTTTCTGGTACTGGAGTGGCAGAGCATCGAGGAACGTCTGGTGCCGGAGTGCATTGCGCCCCTTGTCCGGCAGGGCGTGTCCGATGGTAGTATCCATACCGGGGATCCCGATGCGCTGGCCGGTGCGCTGTTCTTTCTGGCTGATCTGTGGCTGCCGCCCCAGAGCCGCCCTACGACTCGCACGCAGCAGCGGGCACGCAACCGGGTCTTTCAGCAGATGACAAAGGCCCTTGGGCTGGAGCTGCTGACGGAGGAACAGGCGCGCCAGCTGGAAGCGCTGTGCCCGGAGGAATAACAGAAAAATGGTCGGCGGAGGAAGCTCCGCCTTTTTCAGACAATTTTACAGACCAGCGGTCTGTAAATGAAAAAGAAAGGATGATACGATGGGACCATTTGTACAGGTGGTACTGGGGCAGATCATTTCGCTGTTCGGCAATGCGGCGCTGCGGTTCGTGCTGCCGCTGATCCTGCTGCGGCGGACCGGATCGGCGGCGGTGTTTCTGACCGGCGCAATGCGCCATAAAACCGAAAAACGCCCCGGCTGAACTATCAGCCGGGGCGAGGGAAATCGGTTGGCTTGCCACCCTTCGCCCTGTTTTGCACCATTCCTGCGCTATACTGTGGAAAACGGAAGGGGGCAGAGCCATGAAACAGGACTGGACCGATCTTTTGTGGGAGCTGTGGGGAGCACTGGCGGTGTGTGCGGCGGCGGCGATGGTGCCGGGCAGCCGCTTTTGCACAACGCCGGAGCTGGCGCTGCCGGGGCTGGCGCTTGCCGCCGTGGTCCCTGCCGGGTGGGCGGTGTGGGACGTGTTTGCCCAGCCGCCCCAGCCGCTGGAGCCGGAGCAGCTGCTGGAGCCGGTGCCCGTAGTGGACTGGGCGGCGGTGGCGGCGCAGTCGGTATAAAAACAAAAACCCCCGTGCCGGAAACCGGCACAGAGGTTTTGTTCGTCAATGATACTGCGCGATCAAGCGTTCTTGTTAGCACGCTTTGCCATACGGCTGATCTTGCGGCTTGCGGTGTTCTTCTTGATGACACCCTTAGCGCGAGCCTTGTCGATCGCGGAAACAGCAGCCAGGACGGTTGCGTCCTTGTCAGCGGCATTCGCAGCAATGGCAGCGTCTGCCTTCTTGACGACTGTTTTCAGGTTGGTCTTAATGGACTTGTTGTGGGCCTGCTCTGCAGTTGCCTGCACGACGCGGTCCTTCTGAGATTTGATGTTAGGCATTCGTTCCACCTCCTTGGCTACCTATAACAGCGCACCCTATGATACCATATTTGGCGTACCAGCGCAAGCGTTTTTTTGATTTTTGTATGGAAAAGTTTTGTCTTTTCCATACTTTCCGCAAATACAGGGGCTTTTGCCCCCAAAAGGAAGGGAGAAAACGGAAAAATGCGCAGCAGGGACAGGCGCAGCTGTGCATGCCTGACGGTGGGGGACATATTCTGAAAAGCGGAGGTGAGGGGATGGACAGCAGGATACCGCAGACCGGCAGACCGCCGCTTCTGCCCTTTGCACAGGCGGCGGTGCTGTTTGGGGTGCTGTGCCTTTTTGCCCGGGGGGCAGTGCTGGCGGCGGCGTGCCTTCTGTGTGCGCCCCTGCCGGCGGCGCAGACCGCACTGTGGCAGAGCCGGAGGGAGGAAGCGGCGCAGAATCAGTCGCAGCCGGAAACGCCGCCCCCGGAAAAAGCAGAGCTGCCGGTACCGCAGTCTGCCGCCGACCCGGTGGTCACCGGGGAGATCGAGGAATACCTTGTGCCGCTGGAGACCGAGGCGCAGCGCCCGGCGGATGCGGGGACCGTGCTGGAAAAGACCTATCCTCAGGGCAGCGGCGAAAAGTACATCCCCTGCGGGGCGGGTACCATCAAGAACAATACCCGGCAGACGGCGGCGGATATTGGGGCAGAGATCCAGAACCCGCTGCCCTTTACGGTGGAAAAGGACAGCCCCGACCCGCAGGTGCTGGTGATGCACACCCACGCCACCGAGGACTACCGCCTTTCTGCCGGGCTGTGGTTTGCCCCGGGAGACGGGGCACGGAGCACTGACCGCAGCATCAATATGTGTGCCGTGGGGCGGGTGGTGACGGATACCCTGAACGCCGCAGGCATCCACACCCTTCACGACGAGACCCTTAACGACTACCCCAGCTACACCGGCAGCTATGCCAACAGCCGGGGAGTGGTGCAGCAGTACCTGGCGCAGTACCCCAGCATCAAGGTGGTACTGGACGTCCACCGGGACGCCATCGAGTCCCCGTCCGGGGCACGCTATGCCCCGGTGTGCACCGTGGAGGGGCGGCAGGCGGCGCAGGTAATGATCATCTGCGGCTGCGACAACGGCACCACGGTGCAGCTGCCCAACTGGCGGCAGAATCTGCGGTTTGCCGCCGCATGGGAACGCAGCATGGAGCAGCTGTACCCGGGCTTTACCCGTCCGGTGCTGCTGAGCTACCGGTTCTACAATCAGGACCTGACCACCGGCAGCCTGCTCATAGAGGTGGGAGGTCACGGCAACAACCTCAACGAGGCGCTGTACGCCGGGCAGCTGGCAGCAAAAGGACTGGCGGCAGCCCTGCTGGGCGGGGGCAGTGCTTGACAAAACGCCGCCAAAGTGCTATTTTTATTGAAGAAATGCAACGATCGGGAAAAGTAACGCAGTCCGGTACAGTCCAGAGAGCGCGGCACAGCTGGGAGCCGTGTCTGCACCTTGCGTGAACGAACACCCGGGAGCAGCAAACTGAACGCAGCCGGACACTGCCGGGGCAAGTAGGTGCGCCGCAGGTCCTGCGTTACGGGGACAGCGCTTATTCCGAGCGCGTGAGGGACCGGACACATCCGGTAATTCAGGTGGCACCGCGGACATTACAAGACAGCTTGTTCGCCCTGAACTTTCAGGGAGAAAAGCTGTCTTTTTCATTTTATTTACAGCAAAGGAGAACTATTATGGAACGCACCGAGATCGTTTCCCTGTTCAAGTCCACTCCCGCCGACGGCACCGAGATCACCGTCTGCGGCTGGGCAAAAAACATCCGGGATTCCAAGAACATCGGCTTTATCGCCCTGTCGGACGGCGGCTGCTTCAAGACCCTGCAGGTGGTGCTGGAGGCAGGCAAGCTGGCAAACTACGACGAGGTCATCCACACCGGTTTGTACAGCAGCCTGCGCATCAAGGGCAAGCTGGTGCTGACCCCCAATGCCAAGCAGCCCTTTGAGCTGAACGCTGACAGCGTGGAGATCCTGGGCGACTGCCCCGCCGACGAGTATCCCCTGCAGAAAAAGAAGATGAGCATGGAGTATCTGCGCACCATGCCCACCCTGCGTCCCCGCACCAACACCTTCAACGCCGCATTCCGGGTCCGCAGCGTGGCAGCCTATGCCATCCACCGGTTCTTCCAGGAGAACGGCTTTGTGTACGCCCACTCTCCGCTGCTGACCGCCTCCGACTGCGAGGGCGCCGGCGAGATGTTCCGGGTCACCACTCTGGATCTGGAGAATGTGCCCAAGAACGAGGACGGCACCGTGGACTACACCCAGGACTTCTTTGAGAAGCCGGTGAACCTGACGGTGTCCGGTCAGCTGGAAGCCGAGGCAATGGCAATGGCATTTGGCAAGGTGTACACCTTTGGACCCACCTTCCGTGCCGAGAAGAGCTTTACCACCCGCCACGCTGCCGAGTTCTGGATGATCGAGCCGGAGATGGCATTCTGCGACCTGTGCGGCTACATGGACAACGCCGAGGCAATGATCAAGTATGTCATCCGCTATGTGCTGGAGAACTGCCCCGATGAGATGGCGTTCTTCAACCAGTTCATCGACAAGGGACTCATCGAGCGGCTGGAGCTGGTGGCAAACAGCGAGTTTGGACGCATCAGCTACACCGACGCCATCGAGATCCTGAAGAAGAACAACAAGAAGTTCCAGTACCCGGTGGAGTGGGGCGTGGACATCCAGACCGAGCACGAGCGGTACCTCACCGAAGTGGTGTTCCAGAAGCCGGTGTTCGTCACCGACTACCCCAAGGAGATCAAGAGCTTCTACATGAAGCAGAACGCCGACGGCAAGACGGTGGCAGCAGCGGATATGCTGGTGCCCGGCATCGGCGAACTCATCGGCGGCAGCCAGCGTGAAGAAGACTACGACAAGCTGTCCACCCGCATGGACGAGATGGGTCTGGACAAGTCCGGCTACGACTGGTACCTGAACCTGCGTAAGTTTGGCGGCGTGGAGCACGCAGGCTACGGTCTGGGCTTTGAGCGTCTCATTATGTACCTCACGGGCATCCAGAACATCCGTGACGTGCTGCCCTTCCCCCGCACCGCATACGGCTTCTGAGAAAAACGATTTGAATGCCCTCCGCTTAGGCTTTGGGCATATTCAGCGGAATGAATTTTTATATTCGTGTTTGTCGCGGCCTGCGGGCTGCTCCAAACACATTTTCACGCAAGGGGTCGTATCGGAAACGGCTGCTCTAAAACGACACAGATGCTGACCGCAGCGACCTTACCTGTGAAATTGCGATCCCGGAAAGTCCGCAGACTTTCCGGGATCGCTTTCTATAAAATTTTTTCATCTGTGATTGCCAGAGCAAAGCGGAGGCAATTCCAAATCAAGAAACCGACTTTTCAACAAGGAGCGTAAAACAAGTGGAAAACATTGCCCCTGCATTACTGGACTGGTTCTACAAAAACCGGCGGAGCCTGCCCTTCCGGGAGGACCCCACCCCCTATCATGTGTGGCTCAGCGAGATCATGCTGCAGCAGACCCGGGTGGCGGCGGCGCTGCCCTACTACCGCCGCTTTCTGGCAGAACTGCCGGACATCCCGGCGCTGGCACAGTGCCCGGAAGAAAAGCTCCACAAGCTGTGGGAAGGGCTGGGCTATTACAGCCGGGTGCGGAACCTGCAAAAGGCGGCACAGCTCCTTTGTGAGCGGTACGGCGGGCAGCTTCCGGCGGACTATGATGCCCTGCGGCAGCTGCCGGGCATCGGGAACTATACCGCTGGGGCAATCGCTTCCATCAGCTTTGGACTGCCGGTGCCGGCGGTGGACGGCAATGTGCTGCGGGTGTTTGCCCGACTGTACAACGACCCCCGCATGGTCACCGAACCGGCGACGAAAAGGGCGTTTACCGCCCGGGTCATGGAACATCAGCCTCCCGCAGCGCCGGGGGACTACAATCAGGCGCTGATGGAGCTGGGGGCGCTGGTCTGCCTGCCCGGCGGTGCGCCCCTGTGCGAGCAGTGCCCGCTTGCCTCCCTGTGTCAGGGGCGGGCGGCAGGCACGGCTGAGCAGCTGCCCCAGAAGGCAGCCCCAAAGCCCCGGAAACAGGTGCCGGTGACGGTGGCACTGGTGGAAAGCCCGGCAGGCTTCCTGCTGCAGCAGCGCCCGGAAAAGGGCTTGCTGGCGGGGCTGTGGCAGCCGGTGCTCTGGGAAGGAGAGGCACTTGCTCCGACGCAGGTCTGTGCCCGTCTTACCGCCGCAGGGCTGGATACCGCCGGGGCAGAGGCGGTGCCGCTGGCGGCGGCAAAGCATATCTTCAGTCACATTCAGTGGCAGATGGGCGGCGCAGCGCTGAAAGTACCGGCGCAGCCTGCCCCGACAGGCTGGGTCTGGGCAAGCCGGGAGCAGCTGCAGACGGTCTACACCCTGCCCGGGGCGTTCCGGGTCTATAAAAAGCAGATGCTGGAGGAATCTTTGGCAAGGTGAACAAGCCGGAGGGACAATAATCGGCAACTTGCCGGAAGTGTCGCCCCACAGTGCCGCAAACTGAAAAACTTGCGGCGGGATGGTTGTAATTTTTGACAGGAACGGGTATAATAACCACAAGAAAGCTGCGCAGCTTTGGCTGCGGCGGCTGCATTCGGGCGGGGGTATCGGGAGGCTCCGATACCCTGTAAACGGAGGATGCCGACGGCTGTTCTGCTGGGGGTCTCCCGCTGGAAAAACAGGTCGGAACACCGTCCCGACCGAAAAAGGAGTGTACAGAACCTATGAAAAAATCTTGTCTGATCGCTGTTGTCACTGCTCTTGCCGCTGTGGCAGGTGCCCTTGCTGCTGTGGCAGTTTATCTGCGCCGCCGTGAGAAGGAGCTGGACGAGTACGAGCGTCTGCTGTTCGGCGACGACGATGCCGAGACCGTGGAGCCGGAGGCAGACCCTGCTGAGGAAGCCGCCCCTGCTGAGGACGCTGCAGAGTAAAAACTGAACCATCAAGGGCGCACTGACAGGCTGTATCATGCCGTTGTCGGTGCGCCCTTTTTGTACAAAGAAGGAGGCTGTCATGAAGCGTTTTTTGCTGTGGGTCCTGGGCGTCGCCGTAGGCGTTGCGTTGCTGCTGGCGGCGGTGATGGGGGTGAGCTACGCCTTTACCACCGAGGGCAGCAAGCCGGAGGCGGCGGTGCTGTTTGGGGATGCCCAGCTGCAGCCCAACGGGGACTGCTGGCAGCTGCCGCTGCTGGGCGGAAAGCTGGACAAGGTGTTTGCCTCCCCCACTACCCTGACGGTGCAGAAGCTGGGTACCCTGTACACGGCGCACCCGGCGGTGGTGCTGCCGGACTGGGCAAAGTACACCACCCTTACCATCCGGACCGGGGCGGGAGAGGTGGTATTTGCCGGTTCGGCGGGGGAATACGGAGACTTCCTTTTCCCGGCAAACGGAGAATACAAGGCGGAAATGACGGTCTGGCGGCTGCCGGAAGGCGGCACGGCGGCACAGTTTGAGGGGGGCAGCACCGGGGCACTGCGGAAGAACTCCGGGCTGGAGCGCCCCGCAAAGCCCACGGGCTGGTATCACTACGCCTTCCGCTTTACCCTGCAGGCAAGCGCCGAAGTGGCGTTCTCCGCCGAGCGGGTGGAGCAGGGGGGCGTTGTGGGAGTGCGCATCTCCGGCATGACCGGGGACAGCGCCCCGGTCATTGAGACCGACCTTGGCAGCGTGCCCTGCGTCCGTGCTGCCGAAGGCTGGCGGGGGTACATCCCGGCGGCGTACAATGCCTATTCCGGGGGGCATGAGGTAAAGGTCACGGTAAACGGCGAGACCCTTACCCGCAGCCTCATCGTGCTGCCCAAGGACTTTGGTACGGTGGAGGTGGAGCCGGAACCCCCTGCAGAGGAGTCTGCCAATGCAGAATTCCGCAGCGCAGTGTGGTCGCTTTACGAGGCGGCACCCCGGGAAAAACTGTGGCAGGGCGGCTTTGTCTGCCCGGCGGAAGATTACATGACCCTTGTGGATTACGGACAGGTCAGGGTGGAAAATGGCAGACAGGGCAGCCGCTCCAACTCGGTAAAGCTCTACACCATCCCCGGAGAGCCCTGCCGTGCCCCGGCAAAGGGTGTGGTGGTGCTGGCAAAGAAGCTTGCCCTTACCGGCAACACGGTGGTCATCGACCACGGCTGCGGGGTCCGCAGCTACCTGTACGGTTTGCAGTCCCTGGATGCGGCGGCAGGGCAGAAGGTGGAAAAGGCACAGTCCGTGGGCGTGCTGGGGGAAGATGTGACCATGGACGTTAAACTGGGCAGCAAGAGCGTGAATCCCTGGCTGCTGTTCCAGACCTCCGGAGGACTGTTCTGGAAAGAAAACTGAGTTTTTCTGTAACGTTTTCTCTCTTTCTGCGTTATTAGGGTGAAAGCACCCGAAAAGGAGGGAACGTTCATGAAAATGGAATGTGACGTGATCCGGGACCTGCTGCCCCTGTATGCAGAAAAGATCGCCAGTCCCGCAACCAATGCGCTGGTGGAACAGCACCTTGCAGAGTGCCCCGACTGCCGTGCCCAGCTGGAACAGATGGAGCAGCCGCTGCCGGTGCAGCCGGAGCTGCAGCCGGAGGCACCGCTGGAAAATATCCGCAGGACCCTGCGCAAAAAAAGCATCCGCACGGCGGCGGCAGCGGTGCTGGCGGTGCTGTGCGCCGTGGGGCTGGTGTTCTGGATGGGCAGTGCCAAAGCCCCGGTGACGGTGGAGCAGGCAAAGATCTGGACCTACAACAAACGGGAAGAACAGGCAGACCTCTGTGTGCTGGAGGTGCAGGGAGAGAATGTCCGGCTGGAGCTGGAAGGCTCCTTTAACTGGGGCAAGCCCTCCATCACGGTCCGGGCGGTGCGCTACGCCTTCCCGGGCATCCACAAGGCACTGGAAGGGCTGCTGGGAGCGGGAGCTTCCGATACCAGCATCGCAGTTTCCGGTACTCAGCTGCTGACCGTGGAATGCGCCGACGAGACCCGCCACTACCGGGATGGGCAGCAGGTGCAGCGGTATATCCTGAAAGAGGCAGACGGCACCCAGACCGAGGTCTACGCACCGGAGGGAGACTATACGCTGGAAAACGGCGTGGTGGAGAAGGGCTGACGATGGACATGGACACCATTTACCGGCTCTACTTCCGGGATGTGTTTCTGTTTTTAAAGGGGCTTACCGCCAACGACGGGCTGGCGGAGGAGCTGACCCAGGAGACCTTTTTCCGGGCGCTGAAAGGGCTGGAACACTACGACGGCAAACAGGATGTGCGGGCGTGGCTGTTCACCGTGGCACGCAACGCCTGCTACGACCACTGCCGCCGGGCAAAGCACGCCGCCCCTCTGGAGGATGCGGAAACAAAAGCCGCCGACAGCCCGGACATTGCCCAGCTGCTGGTGGATGAGGACGCCGCCTTTACGGTGCACCAGTGCCTTCACACTCTGGAAGAGCCCTACAAGGAGGTGTTCAGCCTCCGGGTCTTTGGGGAGCTGCCTTTTGAAAAGATCGGAGCGATCTTTGGGCACAACGCCGCATGGGCGCGGGTGACCTATTACCGTGCCAAGACCCGCATCCAGACCATGCTGGAACAGCGAAAATGATAAAAAACAACACCGGAGCGTCCGAAGATGCTCCGGTGTTCCATTTCGCAGGTGGGGTCGCAGTTACGACCCCTTCTGTGAAAAAGTGGCTCAGAAACGCCCGCAGGCGTTTCTGAGCCACAAATTATAAAATATTCTTTCCGCTGAAAATGGCTGGAGCACAAGCGGAAGCCATTTCAATCGTTACACGCAGATCAGGAAATGGAATCCACGTCCCACTTCATGCGGACGGCGTCGGCACCATCCAGCTTCAGGTGCAGGGCGGCGGCGTTGTCCCGTGCCTGCTCCGGGGTCCGTGCACCGCACAGCACATGGAGCCCGGGGATCATCCGGGCGGTGAGGGCGATGACCAGCTGGGTCAGGGTGCAGTCGTACTTTTCGGTAAGATCCTTCCAGTTTGCCAGCATGGCAAGCGCCTGTGCCCGGCGTGCAGGCTGGAAGCTGGGGTTAGAGTTCCGGGTGCTGCCCTCCGGGTAGGTGGTGTCCATGGTCACCTTGCCGGTGAGCAGACCCTGTTCCAGGGGAGAGTATGCCTGCACCGACACCCCCAGCTCCTTGCAGGTGGGCAGCAGCTGCTTTTCGATGCGGCGGGTCAGCAGGCTGTATTTTTCCTGGATCACGTCCAGCTCGCCGTAACGGCAGTAGCCACGGATGATGTCAGCGGTGACGTTGGATGCGCCGATGGCACGGATCTTGCCCTGCTCCTTCAGCTTCATCATTGCCTCCACCGTTTCCTCCAGAGGGTAAAGCCCAAAATCCGGGGTCTGCCAGTGGGTGTACAGCACGTCCAGATGATCGGTGCCCAGACGGCGCAGGCTGTCCTCCACGTCCTCGATGATGCTCTGGGCGGACAGGTCCCGGTAGACGGTGACCCCGTCCACCACCTTGTGGAGCACCGGGGTCTCGTGGCGCCATTCCAGACCGCACTTGGTGGAAAGCACCACCTTATCCCGGTCCAGATGCTTCAGCGCTTCGCCCACCACAGTCTCGCTGTGGTACAGCCCGTAGATGGGGGCGGTGTCGATCCACTGGATGCCTGCCTCCACAGCGGCAAGGATCGCCTTGACCGACAGGGCGTCGTCGTTGTCGCCCCACCATGCACCGCCGCCGATCGCCCAGGTGCCCATGCCAAGAAAGGGCACCTGGATGCCGCTCTTGCCAATGTTGATATTTTTCATATACTTTCCCTCCTGCCAGCAGTGTTTCCCCCGGAGGGGACCCTTTATTCGATGGCTGACATACTACGTTGTATTTTTTGTTCTATAAAAAGAGAGCTGCAGCCACGGGGCAGACCCCGCACCGCAGCTCTCCTTCAACTTAGATATTGCCGAACTCGCTGAGTTCCAGCGTTTCGTTGTGGGTCTCTGCCCAGCGCACCGCCCAGTCGGAGGTGAACAGCAGCAGACGGTTGCCCTTCATATCCTCCACAGCCTTGGTGTCGCTGGTCAGGTCCAGATCCCGGAGGTTGTAGGTGTCGGGGTCGTTCTTCACCCAGCGCAGCTGTTCAAAGGGCAGCTGCTGCATCCGGATCTCCACGTTGTATTCGGTGTTCAGGCGGTACTCCAGCACTTCCAGCTGCAGCACGCCCACGACGCCGACCACCACTTCTTCCATGCCGCCGCCCACTTCCCGGAAGATCTGGATGGCGCCCTCCTGGGCGATCTGCTCCATGCCCTTTACGAACTGCTTGCGCTTCATGGTGTCCTTCTGCTCGATGCGGGCAAAGTGCTCGGGAGAGAAGGTGGGGATGCCTGCAAACTGGACCTTCTTTTTGCCGGTGCACAGGGTGTCACCGATGGAGAAGATGCCCGGGTCAAACAGACCGATGATGTCGCCGGCGTATGCCTCGTCCACGATGGCACGGTCCTGTGCCATCAGCTGGGTGCCGGTGGCAAGCTTGATGTTCTTGCCCTGCTGCACATGGTATGCTTCCATGCCCCGCTCAAACTTGCCGGAGCAGATCCGCATAAAGGCGATGCGGTCCCGGTGTGCCTTGTTCATGTTCGCCTGGATCTTGAAGATGAAGGCAGAGAACTCGTCCCGGCAGGGATCCACCGCCTCGCCGGTGAGGCAGTCCACCCGCGCCAGAGGGGCGGGGGTGAGCCGCAGGAAGTTTTCCAGGAAAGGCTCCACGCCAAAGTTGGTCAGGGCAGAACCAAAGAACACAGGGCTCAGCTCGCCCCGCTGCACCTTGTCCAGATCAAACTCCTCGGCAGCGCCGTCCAGCAGCTCGATCTCGTCCGACAGCTGCTGGTGCAGGTAGGGGGTCAGCAGATCGTCCAGAGAGGGATCGCCCAGCTCTGCCTCGATCTCGTCCACCTTTTTGACGCCGTTGGCACGTCCATCGCTGGAGAAGGCAAGGACCTTCCGGGTGCTGCGGTCGAACACGCCCTTGAACTCCTTGCCGCAGCCGATGGGCCAGTTCATGGGATAGGTCTTGATGCCCAGGATCTCCTCGATGTTTTCCATCAGCTCAAAGGGGTCCCGTGCCTCCCGGTCCATCTTGTTGATAAAGGTAAAGATGGGGATGTGGCGCAGAGTGCACACCTTGAACAGCTTGATGGTCTGTGCCTCAACGCCCTTGGCGGCGTCGATGACCATGACGGCAGAGTCGGCTGCCATCAGGGTGCGGTAGGTGTCCTCAGAGAAGTCCTGATGTCCCGGAGTGTCCAGAATGTTCACGCACTTGCCGGCGTAGTTGAACTGCAGCACCGAGGAAGTCACCGAGATGCCGCGCTGCTTCTCAATGTCCATCCAGTCGGACACAGCGTGTTTGGCGCTCTGCTTGCCCTTGACGGAACCTGCCTGATTGATGGCTCCGCCGTACAGCAGCAGCTTTTCGGTGAGGGTGGTCTTACCGGCGTCGGGATGGCTGATGATAGCAAACGTCCGGCGGCGCTGGATCTCTTCACGATTTGTCATAAGTTGTCGGTCTCCTATAAAAATTGCCCTGCAGGGCAGAGAATGAATGGCAGACAGGTGGTGTCTTACATGGGAGCCTCCATCCTGCTTTCTGAGAAGAACCTCTCCGTCATGCCGCCTCCCCCTGGGGAGCAGGCACGGCGTCAGCCGGGACGGAGAGAGTTCCTGTTTTTACACATACGCACCCTATTCTATACGAAAACGGGTGATAATGCAAGAGTTTTCGTTATTTTTTCAGGATGATGCAGGGCAGAGGGGCGGTATCTGCCCAATTGGCAAAATCACACACCAGCACGGTGAAATCTTTCAGCGGAAGTGCCCGCAGCCATGCCAGCACCGCCTGTTTCTCATCGGTGCCGATGACCTGCCCGCTGTAGAGGATGGCGCTGACCACTCCCCCGGGGCGCACCGCCTGCAGGGCGGCTTCCAGCGCCGGGATGCTGCTTTGGGCGGTGGAGAACACGGCGTGGTCTGCCCCGGGCAGCCAGCCAAAGTTGAACATCACCGCATCGGCGGTGCCGGGCTCCACATACTGCAGCAGGTCGGTGTGGCTGGTGCAGACAAGCTCGTACCGGTCGGCGGGCACGCCTGCCCGCTCCAGCCGGGCACGGGTGGAGGCGATGGCGTCAGGCTGGATGTCAAAGCCCAGCACCCTGCCTGCCGGGGCGGTGATGCCGCACAGAAAAGCGGTGTCGCCGCCGTTGCCGCAGGTGGCATCCACGCACAGCCGGGGGCTTTCCAGCCGGGCGGCAAGAAAGTCCTGTATGAACTTTACGGCGGTCAGGTCCGGGGTGCGGCGGCGGCAGAGCCGGTCTCCCTCCGCTTCAAAGCCAAATTTAGCCCAGAACGCCTCTTCTCCCGGCTCCATCGGCAGGGGAGCGGTAAAAAGGGTGGCGGTCTCCCGGTCATAGCCGCCAAAGGTGCGCAGCACCTCCTTCAGCAGATAGGAGCCGTAGCCCTTGCGCCGCCACCGGGGCAGGATGCAAAGCCCCGCAAGGTCCGCCCCCTTTGCTGTGGGCTGAAGGGTGCAGGACCCGATCTCTTCTTTTTCCTTGTAAAGGGCAAAGCCCCGGGGAGTGCGGCGCAGTTCCATGACAGTTCCTCCTTGACGACCATACAGCCAGCGGATAAAATAGGGGAAGACCCCCGGCTTTTACAATACCCATTCCGGCGGAAGCTGTCAAGGGGAAAAGCAGGACCTTATTTCACAGTTTCTTCACGGCGCCAGCGATGGATTTTCACAATTGACCGCTACAATAATGACAGCTCAGAGGAACGGCATTCCTGTGAGAGGATCCTGGAAGGGAAGGAAGTATTCAGTATGGACAACGAGAACAAGTGGGAATTCAATTATTCCTCTTCTAATAACCCTGCCGGCACCCCCGGTGCGGGCAGTGGCTACCCCAACGTGGGCAGCAGCGGTCTGAACACCGCAAACCGGTACAATCAGTACGGCTATGAGGACCCCCTCCCCCGGGAGGAGCCCCAGCAGCCCACCGGCGGGGCAACGCCCCCGCCCAATGTGCCTCCCATGACCGGGCAGCAGGGAGCACCTCAGCCACCCAGAAAGAAAAAGCACGCCGCCGACGGCGGGCGCATCGTCCGCAGTGTGGTGGCGTTGGTGCTGGCAGGGGCAATGGGCTTTCTGGGCGGCTTTGCCGGGGCGCAGCTCAGCGGCGGCACCAACCGGGTGGTCATCCAGCAGGCGGCACCCTCTGCCTCCTCCGGCAGCGCCGACAGCTCCATCAGCTCGGCAGCCGCAGCCGGCAGCAGCCTGACCACTGAGCAGGTGGCAGAGCTGGTGAGTCCCAGTGTGGTGGTCATAACCACCGAGCAGGTAGTTTACTCTCAGTGGTCCTGGTACGGACAGAGTCAGGTGGAGAGCGGTGCCGGCAGCGGCGTCATCATCAGCTCCGACGGCTATATCCTCACCTGTGCCCATGTGGTGGATGGAGCTTCCACCATCACGGTGACCATTGACGACAAGGACTATTCCGCCACTCTGGTGGGAGAGGATACCACCAGCGACATTGCAGTGGTCAAGATCGATGCCACCGGGCTGACGCCTGCCACCGTAGGCGACAGCGATGGTCTGAAGGTGGGGCAGAACGTCATGGCAGTGGGCAACCCGCTGGGTGAGCTGGGAGGCACCGTCACCGGCGGCATGATCAGCGCACTGAACCGCAGCGTCACCATCCAGGGCTCCAGCTCCACCAACACCATGTCCCTGATCCAGATGGACGCATCCGTAAGCCCCGGCAACTCCGGCGGCGGTCTGTTCAACATGAGCGGTGAGCTGGTGGGCATCGTCAACGCCAAGTCCTCCGACAGCGATGCCGAGGGTCTGGGTTTTGCCATCCCCATCAACGACGCCATCAAGGTGGCGCAGCAGCTGCTGGAAAACGGCTATGTCACCGGTCGCCCCTATCTGGGCATCACCTATCTGGGTGTGGAAGACGCTCAGACCGCAGCACAGCTGGGGGTCTCTGCCTACGGTGTGTATGTGGTGGACGTGGTCAAGGGCGGTCCTGCTGAGGCAGGCGGGCTGAAAGCGGGGGACCGCATCGTCAGCATTGACGGCACCGAGATCGGTACCAAGGACGATCTCAGCAGCCTGATGCAGACCCACAGCGCCGGAGATGTGCTGTCCATCACCGTGGCACGGCAGGGACAGATGCAGACCGTCAGCGTGACTCTGGGAGAAAAGAACGCATCCAACAGCTGACCTCCGGGCACAAAAGAATAGAATGAGCAGCAGGGGCTGCGGACCTGACGGTCCGCAGCCCCTGTTTTGTCATTCGAATATCTATGGTTTCTTATACCAGCCCAAAGACGGTGGCGCTGCAGGGGGCAAGCTGTGCCTGCCCGGTGCACAGGGGGCTGTCTCCCCGCCACAGGAAGGAAGAGGTGCCGTCGCAGAGCAGTTTCCAGCGTCCCGACGGCAGGGGCACGGTGTGGCAGCAGTCGGTGGGGTTGTAAAAGACGCACAGCGCCTGCCACTGTGCTCCGTCCCCCGGGGCGGCAGGCAGGGTCCAGCCCACCAGAGGTTGTTCCAGAGAGAAGAACTGCAGCGCATCGGGGGCACAGCGGTCGGAGCTGCTGAGCCGGGGAAAGGCGGTGCGAAGCCCCAGCAGACCCCGGTAGTAGTCCACCAGCGGGTAGTATCTGCCGGCACGGTCCCAGTCCAGCCGGTTCAGGGCAGGGGAGGAGCGGTAGCTGTTGCCCTCGCCTTTTTTGGTCCGGGCAAACTCCTCTCCCGCCTGCAGAAAGGGCATACCAAAGCAGGTAAGGCAGATGCCTGCGGCAAGGCGGTTCTGTGCCAGTGCGGCGGGGTCGGCGGCGGCAAACTCCGGGCGGCTGTACCGCACCAGAAGCAGCTTGTCCCACAGGGTATAGTTGTCGTGGGCGGAGATATAGTTTACTATTTGGCTGGGAGCATGGGGCGGCAGCCGGTCGCTGCGGCACCACGCCGCCACGGCGGCACCGATGTCCCAGAAGCTGCCGGGTCTGCCCTCCACATACCCCGGGTCCCGGGGGTCAAAGCAGCTGCCCTTGATGGCGTCCCGGGTGTCGTCGCAGAAGATGCCGATGCGGTCGCTGAGCATGGCAAGGTTTGCCTTGTTTGCTTCGTACCGGTGCAGCTGGCTTGCGCCGCCCTGCCATGGCTCGCCGTACAGCAGGATGTCCCGCCCGCCGGGCAGATCGTCCAGAGCGGCACGGAGGGCGTTCATGGTCTCCACGTCGTAAAGACCCATAAGGTCGAACCGGAAGCCGTCTATGTGGTACTCCTGCGCCCAGTAAAGCACCGAGTCGATGAGGTACCGCCGTGCCATGAGCCGCTCGCTGGCAAACTCGTTGCCGCAGCCGCTGCCGTTGGAAAGGCTGCCATCCGGGTTCTGACGGAAAAAGTAATAGGGCACCGTGTTGTTCAGTACGTTTTCGGTGCGGTACATGTGGTTATACACCACGTCCATTACCACCCCGATGCCTGCGGCGTGGAGGGCGGCGATCATGGCTTTGCACTCCCGGATGCGCACCTCGCCCCGGTGGGGGTCGGTGGAGTAGCTGCCCTCCGGGATGTTGTAGTTGGTGGGGTCGTAGCCCCAGTTATACTGCCGCAGCAGGGGGCGGCTCTCGTCCACGCTGCCAAAGTCGAAGATGGGCATCAGCTGCACATAGCCCACCCCCAGATTTTTCAGGTAGTCCAGACAGGTGGGGTGGACGCCCTCCCCCCGGAGGGTGGTGCCCTGCTGGGTAAAGGCAAGGAACTTGCCCCGCCACGCCGGGCGCACCCCGCTGGCGGGGTCCTGAGAAAAGTCCCGGACGCTGACCTCCCACACCGTGCGGCGGCAGGGGGGGATCACCGGGCGGGTGTCCCGCTGCCAGCCGGAAGGGGCGGTGCGGGACAGGTCCACGATCATGCTGCGGGTGCCGTTGACACCGGCGGCGCGGGCGTAGGGGTCGCCGGTCTGCCGGGTGACCCCGTCCACGGTGACGTCAAAGGTGTAGTAGCGTCCGTGCTGGTCGCCGGGGAGCCAGATGCTCCACACGCCCTGCCCGTTGCGCTGCAGCGGCAGGGGACCTATGGAGCTGCCGCCGTCGTCCCGGCGGTACAGCCGCACCGTTACCGCCTGCGCTGTAGGCGCCCACAGCCGCAGCCGGGTGCCGGCAAGGGAGTAGTCTGCCCCCAGCGGTCCGTGCCAGAGGGTATTGCGTGCAAAGCTTTGGCTCTCGTACAGCGTCTTCAGCTCTGCGGGGGTTTTTGCACTCATGGTTTCTTCATTCCTTCTTGCGAGTTTCCAATGTATTTAGTGTAAACAACCCGGCGCTATTTTGCAAGAGGAAAATGACTTGTGCCGCTGCCCTTGCAAATCGGCGGGGGATAAACTATACTGAAAGAAAAACCATGGAGGGACAGCACGATGGCGTATACCGACGACTGGGAGAACCTGATGAACGGTGTGTTTGGCTCAGGGGGCAAGCTGCGGTTTTCGCCCGGCACACAGCCGGAGGCAGGCACCGATCCCGGCAGGACTCCGGCAGATCTGAACGCCGCACTGCTGGCACAGCAGCGGCAGCTGGACGAGCTGCTGAAGCAGCAGAACGCCCGGCTGAAAAAGCAGGACCGGGATACCCGCACAGCGCTGGAGGACAGCCGCCGGATGCTGCGGGATATGGAGGCGGAGGGGCTCCTTGCCAAGGGCACGGCAGATGTGCCGGCGGAGCATCTGGGCAGCTTTGAGGGGCTTGCCGCCGAGGTAAAAAAGACGGTGCTGGGGCAGGACGCCTTTGTGGACAGCGTGGTCCGTGCCATGCGCCGTCCCTTTGTGCAGGGCACGGTGCCTCCTGCTGCCCGGAACGTGATCCTGCTGTGGGGAATGCCCGGCACCGGGCGGCACTTTACCCTTGCCCGGACGGCGCAGGTCATGGCGGCACGGGGGCTTTTGCAGAGCGGAAAGACCGCCGTCATGGACCTTGCCCTCTACCCGGACCCCGGTGCAGAAAAGCTGTTTCTGCAGGACCTGTACGCTGCCCTCCACGCTCCGGGGGAGATATTGCTTTTTGAGCACTACGAGAGCTGCCACCCGGGCTTTCTGCGGACCCTTGCGGACCTTGCGGTAAAGGGCAGCGCCCCCCTGTCCAGCCGGTATCTGGTAAACAAGGAAGGGGTGTTGGTGGACGCAGGCACCGCCCTTGCGCCGGGCACCGTGAGCCGCATCGACCCCTGCGGCAAATATCTGATCTTTTTCTCTTCCCAGGGACGGGAGGGGCTGGCAGACAAGTTCGGCGCAGCCTTTGTGGACGCCGTGGGGGATGTGTGCCGGACCGGCGACTTTGCCCCGGAGGACCTGGCGGCGCTGGCGGCGCAGCAGCTCAACGGACTGGCGCAGCGGGTAAACGCCCGGCTGGGGCTGACCCTTTCTGCCGGGGCGCAGGTCCGGGACTATGTGGCGGCACAGTTTTCCGCCCAAAAAGGGGTGGCGTCTCTGGGGGAGTGCTGCAGCAGCATCTTCCACGCCCTCAGCGAATTCTGCCTTCAGACCGACGCAAAGCTTACCGGCACGGTGACCCTTACGGTGGAGCCGGAGGGAATGTATTTCCGGCTCAACGGGGAGGAGCCCCGCAAGATAGAGGATCTGCTGCCTGCGGGGTACACCGGGGCGGTGGAAGCGGTGCGCACCCAGCTGAAGGAGCTGGTGGGGCTGGACCCGGTAAAGGAATACGTCTTTGGTCTGGCGGACAACCTGCAGGTGCAGCAGCGCCGGGCGGCAGCAGGCTTCAAGACCGCAAACCTGTCCATGCACATGATCTTTACCGGCAACCCCGGCACCGGCAAGACCACCATCGCCCGGTTGGTGGCAAAGTACCTGAAGGCGATCGGTGCCCTCAAGGGCGGGCAGCTGGTGGAGGTGAGCCGGGGCGATCTGGTGGGACGCTACACCGGACACACCGCCCCCCTGACCAACAGCGTCATCCAGAGTGCGCTGGGCGGGGTGCTGTTCATCGATGAGGCGTACAGCCTTTACCGGGGGGAGCAGGACAGCTTTGGGCTGGAGGCAATCGACACCCTTGTAAAGGGCATGGAGGATCACCGGGAGGAGCTGGTGGTCATCCTTGCGGGATACACAAAGGAGATGGAGACCTTCCTTACCGCCAACAGCGGTCTTGCCAGCCGGTTCCCCAACAAGATCGAGTTCCCGGACTACACGGCGGAGCAGCTGCTGGATATCACCCGGCTGCAGGCAAAGGGCAAGGGCTACCGGCTGGAGGAAGGCTGTACCCCGCTGCTGCTGGACTACTACACCCGCCGGCAGGCGCAGAACAGCCGCACCGCCGGCAATGGACGTCTGGCGCGCAACACGCTGGAAAAAGCGATCTTCAACCAGAGCCGCCGCCTTGTGGCGGAGCCTGCCGCCGAGCTGGACCTGATCCTGCCCGGGGATCTGGAATTTGAAGAATAAAAAACAGGAGGGATCTTAGATGAAAAGACTTGTGAAAAAATGGATGTCCGTACTGCTTGCCGGTACGATGCTGCTGTGCATGACGGCGGGGCTGACCGGCTGTGAGGGCGGCGGCGGGGCAGAAGACCCGCTGACTGTCACCTATCGCAACTTTGTGCAGCAGAATTTCTCCCATGACTACATCGCCTTTAAAGCGGACGTGACCCATGACGGGGTGGATGATCTGATCGTGATCGACAAGTCCCATGAAGAGGACCCGGACTATATCACCTATGGTCATATCTACACCTGCTATTACGGAACGGTGGTGCGGCTGGCAACCAAGAGCGATGCCACGGTACATTTCGGCGGCGGACAGTTTTCCTGGGTGATCCGTCCGGTGGGCAATGGGTATTACAACCTCATCAGTGAGGAAGGTACTCTGTATCAGGGCAGCGGAGATATCGGATTGTATGAATATTACATTGATGTTGATACCCAAAAAATCCATCTGGTAAAGGAATACGACCGGGTCAAAACCAAAACGCCGGTAAGCGATGCGCGCTGGGAGCAGTATCTGAGCATCGGAAACCGTGCTCTGCAGGGGACTTACAGCCTGTATATCTATCAGTCCGGCTGGGATTTTAACGAACCGCCGCTGGCGGCTTCGCTGGTGATCGCCCGGGGCTGAGGCATACGCTTATAAAAAAGGACGCCGCACAACATGCGGCGTCCTTTTTGTTACTGGTTGTTACTGGTGCTGTTCTGCCAGTTTTTGCACCATCTCGTGGAGCTGGGCACGCACTGCGGCAGGTGCTACCACCTCCACCTTGCCGCCAAAGCCGCAGACCCAGCCGTAGAACTGAGGGCTGACGCACACCGGCACATCAAAGTGGAAGTGCTCCCCATCGGCTTCCGGCAGCAGCATGACCGTCTTGCCAAAGCGGTCCCGCATGGCGGTCTCCAGATCGTTGACGCACCGCAGGGTCACCCGGTACTCATCTCCGCCGAACATGTTGAAGTGCTTGCGCAGGTAGGAGGGCAGGTCAAATTTCCGGAACGCCTCCCTGCCCCGGCGGGGCAGGTCCAGCACCGTGACGCCGGACATCCGGTCCACCCGGTAGTTGCGGATGTTGGCGGGGTCTTTTTCATCCTGATAGGCAATGAGGTAGTAAAAGCCTCCGTCCCATGCCAGCTGCCAGGGGCTGACGGTGCGGTTGGCATCGCCTTTGTACCGGAACCGCACCATTTTGCCGCTGTTGATGGCGTTGTGGAGGGAGTCGATGTTGTACAGAAGTGCCTGATTGTCGCTTTTGGGGCGTCCGTCCACATAGACCTGACGCTGGAGCTGGGAGCCTTGGTACTCGGAGCACAGCGCCTCCAGCTTGTGGATGATGCGCTTGCTGGTGCGTGCGGACACCACGCTGCTGGACTGCACGGCATCCACCAGCAGCTTCAGCTCAGAAAGCTCAAAGGTGCGGCTTGCCAGCCAGTAGCCGCCGCCCCGTCCCCGCTGGAGCTGGATGTCGTAGCCCAGAGACCGCAGGGTCTCGATGTCGCTGTAGATACTTTTGCGCTCTGCAAGGATGTTCTGCTGCTCCAGCAGCTGCACCAGCTGGGGTACGTTGAGCAGATGTTCTTCGTCGGTCTTTTGTTCCAGAATGCGCAGAAGCGCAAGGAGCTTGGATTTCTGTCCTTCCTGCTTGGGCATGGTGAGCACCTCCGGTTTTTTTATTCAGGGGATCGCAGCTGCAGGTCATTCCGGCAGCTTTTTGTCAAAGGCGGCGCGCCGCTGGGTGGACAGCCGGAACATCTGTTCCAGCTTGTCCCGGTCCTCTGCCACAAGAGCGGCGCGGAGCTGCTGCAGGGCAGAGTCGAACTGGTCGATCTCGGAAATAAGATTCTCCTTGTTCCACAGGAAAAGCTCCGCCCACATCTTGTCGTTGATCCGGGCAATGCGGGTCAGATCCCGGAAGGAGTCGCCGGTATACTCGCACAGGGAGGTGTTGTCGTTGGCGCACATAAGGCTTACGGCAATGGCGTGGCACAGCTGGCTTACATAGCCGATCATCCGGTCGTGCTCCTGCACCGTCAGGGTGCAGATGTGCTTAAAGCCCAGCACCTGCGCCAGCTCCTGCGCCCACTGGATGGCGGCGGGGGTATTCTTTTCGGTGGGGGTGATGATGAAGTTGGCGGGGGCAAAATTTACCTCGGCGGCGTGCTCCACGCTGGAAGTTTCCCGTCCCGCCATGGGGTGGCTGGCAATGAACTCCACCCCTTCCGGGCACATTGCCTGTATCGGCTCCACCAGCCCGGTCTTGACGCCGGACACATCGGTGAAGATGCAGCCGGGCTTCAGCAGCTGTCCGTAGGTCCGGAACCACTCCAGAAGGGCGGTGGGGTACAAGCCAAAAATGATGTGGTCGGCGCTGCGGACCAGGTCCTCAAAGTCCCGGGTCCTGCCGCTCTGGATGTAGCCCCGGTCCAGTGCGTACTGCAGGTGTCCTTCGCTGCGGTTGATGCCGTCTACATGGAAGCCTGCACGGGTCAGCTCCAGAGCGTACTTGCCTCCCAGCAGACCCAGACCCACCACCAGATACCGTTTTGATCTATCCAACATATTCTACCTCCGCACCCAGAGGCTTGACCGCCTCAAAAAACCGGGGCCAGCTCTTCTGGATGGATTCTGCCTCGTCCACCGTCAATGGCAGACCGGTGCACAGGGCGAGCACCGCAAGACTCATGACCACCCGGTGGTCGTTGTGCCCATGGAGGGGCGCAGCGGGGGCGTGGAGCCGGTGGGCACAGCCGGTGACCCGGATGGTGCCGCCCTGACTTTCCAGCACGCCGCCGCAGGCACGCAGTTCCTCTTCCATGGCGGCAATGCGGTCGCTTTCTTTCAGACGCAGCCGCTGGGCGTTGCGGATGACGGTGGTGCCCTGACACAGCAGCCCCAGCACCATCAGCACAGGACCCAGATCCGGGCAGTCCGCCAGATCGATGTCCACCCCCTGCAGAGGCGCCTTTTCAAAGGTGATGCCCTCTGCTGTAACAGTGAACTTTGCTCCGCAGCGGCGCAGGATATCCAGGATCGCCGCATCCCCCTGCAGGGTCTCCGGGGAAAGCCCGGTGAGGGTCACTCCGCCGCAGACGGCACCCAGCACAGCGGGGAACGCCGCCTGACTGTAATCCCCCTCTACGGTGTAATCCCGGGGCTGGTAGCTCTGCCCACCGGGGATCCACAAGGTGGTATCGTCCAGCCAGCGGCTCTGTACCCCAAAGGTCTGCTGCACCGAGCGGGTCATGTCGATGTAGCTGCGGCTCTCCACCGGCGGCACCAGATGGAGCCGGCTGTCGCCGGAAAGCAGGGGCAGGGCAAACAGCAGCCCGCTGATGAACTGGCTGGAAACATCCCCCGCAAGGGTGTAATCCCCGGCAGGCAGCGCCCCCTCCACCCGGAGCCCGGCGGGAGAGGACTGGAACCCCAGTCCCTGCTGCCGGAACAGGGTCTCATACACCGACTGGGGACGCTCCATAAGCCGCCCCCGCCCGGTAAAGGTCACCGGCTGCCCGGTAAGGCTGGCAAGGGGGATAAGAAATCGCAGGGTGCTGCCGCTTTCGCAGCAGTCCACCGGGGCGGTAAGGGACAGAAAATGCCCCAGCCCCTCCACCACTGCGTCGTCGGCACCGATGTCCACCTTTGCGCACAGCTGCCCGGCAGCGGCGAGGGTGGCGGAGATGTCCTTGCTGAACTCCAGATTGGTGATGTGAGAACTGCCCTTTGCAAGGGCGGCGCAGAGCACCGCCCGGTGCGCCATGCTTTTGCTGGGGGGCGCAGTGATGGTGCCCCCTATGGGGCGGGATGCGTGGATCTTTACAAGCATAGATAAACCCTTTAGGCGGCTCGCCCTCTCCGTCATCGCTTATGCGATGCCACCTCTCCCGTAGTGAGAGGCTTTGGCAGTACGGCAAAGTTTCCGGTTTTGCCAAGGGCTTCCCCTTTGAGGAAAAACTTCCCCCGGTCGGGGGAAGATGTCACCGCAGGTGACTGAGAGGGTGAGGACATTTACTTTTTACATATCTCTGCCGATCGCCCAAGCCACCTGACGGCACTTTGCCATTGCCTGCGCAAAGGCGTCGGGGGTCAGGCACTGTGCGCCGTCGCTCCAGGCGTGCTGGGGATCGTAGTGGACCTCCACCTCCAGACCATCGGCACCGGCGGCAACTGCGGCGATCATCATGGGTTCCACAAGGTTTGCCTTGCCGGTGGCGTGGCTGGGGTCCACGATGATGGGCAGGTGGGTCTTTTCGTGGATGATGGGCACGGCGGACAGGTCCAGCGTGTTGCGGGTGTACTTTTCAAAGGTGCGGATGCCCCGCTCGCAGAAGATCACCTGCTCGTTGCCTCCTGCCATGATGTACTCGGCACTCATGATCCATTCTTCGATGGTGTTGCACAGACCCCGCTTCAGCAGCACCGGCTTGTGCATCTTGCCCACCGCCTTCAGCAGCTGGAAGTTCTGCATATTCCGGGCACCGATCTGCACCACGTCCACATATTCTTCAAACTCCGGGATGCGGTCCTCGCTCATAAGCTCGGAGACGATGGGCAGCCCGGTAGCTTCCCGTGCCCGGACCATGTCCAGAATGCCCTCGGTCTCCAGACCCTGAAAAGCGTAGGGGGAGGTGCGGGGCTTATAGGCACCGCCCCGGAACATGGCGGCGCCCCCTGCCTTGACGTTCTGAGCAATGCGCAGTGCCTGCTCCTGATTTTCGATGCTGCAGGGACCTGCCATGACGACGATCTTTTCGTTGCCGCCCACCTTTACGCCGCCGCAGTCGATGACCGAATCTGCCGGATGGAACAGGCGGTTGGCACGCTTATAGGGAGCGGACACCCGGGTCACATTGTCGATCCAGGGATTTGCCAGCACATCCCGCTCGTCGATCTTGGTGGTGTCTCCCACCAGACCGAACACGTTGTAGTCCTTGCCGGTGATCAGGGTTACGTCCAGACCCTGCTTTTCGAACTTGTCAACGATCTTTTCAAGCTCTTCTTTGGGGGTGCCTTTTTTGGTGGAAATGATCATGGGAGTAGATTCCTTTCTGTTTTGATAAAGACCCTCTCCGTCTTTGCTGCGCAATGCCGCTGCCCCCAAAGGGGAGAGCCTGACGGTGTTTCGGGAGCTGTCGCCGGCAGGCGACTGAGAGGGTCGATTTGTCACATCACGATATGGGTCTTGGGGGTGCCGTCGGTGTGCAGCAGCTGTGCCAGATAGGCGCAGGCGTGGAGATAGCCCTGGGGTCCTTCGCCGACGAAATGTCCCTGACAGCCAAAGGAGATCACATCGGTCTTGCGGAAAGGCTCGTGCTCGTCCGGGGCGTTCAGCAGCACCTCCACCACGGGCACCCGGCACAGCCGCAGGGCGTCCAGGATCGCTACACTGGTGTGGGCGTAGCCGCCGGGGTTCAGCACGATGCCGTCCACCCGTCCGGCGGCAGCCTGGATCTCGTCGATGAGATCTCCCTCGTGGTTGGACTGGCAGAAGTCGGTCTCAATGCCCATCTGGGCACACGCCGCAGCCACAAGATCCATCATGCCGTCAAAGTCCAGCTCCCCGGGCATTCCCGGTTCAGAGTACCGCATCAGGTTGAGGTTGGGACCGTTAAGAATCAAAAATTTCATCCAGAGCCTCCATGGCGGCAGCAAGAGCATCCTCCAGCGTGCCGGTGTTGGGCACCACGGCGTCTGCCGCCTCCAGATACAGGGGGCGGCGCTGTACCTCCATGGTGCGCAGGGTATCCATGCTGGAGGACAGCGGGCGGTCGCCGCCTACGCTCAGCGCCTCCAGCGGGCGGTCGATAAACAGCACTACGCCGTTCTGGCGCAGGGCAAAAACATTTTCGGCGTTTTTTACGATGCCGCCTCCGCAGGAGATCAGCTGCCGGTTCTCCTTGCCAAAGCGCTGTGCTTCGGCGGTCTCCCGGACCCGGAACCCTGCCTCGCCTTCTGCGGCAAAGAGGTCCGGGATGCTGCGTCCGGCGGTCTTTACCACCTCTTCGTCCAGATCCACAAAGGTCCGTCCCAGCTGCTTTGCCAGCATCTTGCCGATGGTGGTCTTGCCGCAGGAGGGCATCCCGACGAGGACGATGTTCAGGGTGTCCCGCCGCAAAGCAGCGGTGATGCGGCGGATCTCGCCGGGGGCATCCTCGAATTTTTTGCCAAGAAAATACTCGGCGGCGTACACTGCCTGTGCCACCAGCATTTCCAGTCCGCCCACCGCAACGGGGACCCCCGCAGCCTCGGCGCAGAGTACCAGCCGGGTCTTGTCCGGGTTGTAGACCACATCCAGAACTGCTTCCAGACCGGTCATGGCGGCTACGTCCAGAGGGCAGACGCCTACGTTGGGATACATGCCGGCGGGGGTGGTATTGATGATAATCTGCGCCCCGCTGTTCACTGCCTGCAGATAGCTCAGCTCGCCCTTTTCCGGGTCCGGCTGGCGGCTGACCGTCAGCACCTTTGCAGCACCCTTGTCCAGCGCCACCGCACGGGTGGTGTTGTGGGTGCCGCCGGTGCCTAGGATCAGCACCGTCTTGCCGACAAAATTCACCCCGTGGGCGTCGCACAGGTGGGCAAAGCCTGCGTAGTCGGTGTTGTAGCCGTAGAGCAGCCCGTTTTTGTTCACCACCGTGTTCACCGCCCCGATGGCTCTGGCAGGGGGGTCGATGTAGGTGCAGGATTCCATCACCAGCTTCTTGTAGGGGATGGTGACGTTGATTGCCTTAAAGGTACGGCGGCGCAGAAAGGCACGCACCTCTGCCTCAGTGGGCAGGGGGCAGAGATCATACCGGTAGCCGCAGAGCATCCCGTGGATGATCTTGGAGTAGGAGTGTCCCAGTCTGCCGCCGATGAGTCCATATTCCATCTCAGTTCGCCTCCTTGCGGAAAGTGGCGGGGCGGGTCATCCAGCCCTCACCGTACCGTGCTGTCAGCAGGTCGCCCACCGCCAGTGCGGCGGCGCAGGTCTGCACGATGGCGGCACGGGGCACGATACAAGGGTCGTGCCTCCCCTGAATGGACAGCTGTGCGTCCTTTTTGGAGATGTAATCCACCGTGTCCTGCTGCTTGTAGATGCTGGGGGTGGGCTTGACTACCGTGCGGAACACCACCGGCATACCGTTGGCGATGCCGCCGTTGATGCCGGCGTTGTGATTGGTGGCGGTGACGATGTGCCCATCCTTCATGCGGAAGGCATCGTTTGCTCCGGAACCCCGCAGGTCTGCAAAGCCAAAGCCGGTGCCAAACTCGATGCCCTTTACGGCGGGAATGGAGAAGGCAAGGTGCGCCAGCAGGCTTTCCACGCTGTCAAAATAGGGCTCGCCCACGCCGGCAGGCAGACCCAGAATGGCGGTCTCCAGCACGCCGCCTACGCTGTCACCCTCCGCACCGGCGGAGCGGATCGCCGCTTTCATGGGCTCTTCTGCCGCAGCGTCCAGCACCGCAAAGCCCGCCTCTTTGGTGGCAAGGGTCTGCACCTGCGCCGAAAGTGCGGCAGGGTCGTCCAGAGCAAAGGGGATATCCGAGATACCGGAGCACCGGGCAATATGGGTGGCGATGTCGATGCCGGCACGCTGCAGGGCAGCCAGCACCACGGCGCCGCCTGCCACCAGCGCAGCGGTGACCCGACCGGAAAAGTGCCCGCCGCCCCGGGCGTCCTGAAAGCCGTGGTATTTGGCGTAGGCGGTGTAGTCTGCGTGACCGGGGCGGAGCAGGTCTGCGGTTTTGGCATAGTCGCCGCTGCGGGTGTTCTGATTTTCGATCATCAGGGCAATGGCGGTGCCGGTGGTGTGACCGTTCACCACCCCGGACAGGAAGCGGATCCGGTCCGCCTCCACCCGGGGGGTGGACAGCCCGTCCCCCCGGGCACGGCGCTGATCCATGCACCGGGCGAGAAACTTTTCCTCCACCGGCACCCCTGCCGCCATGCCGTCCAGAACAGCACCAATGGCGCACCCATGGCTCTCGCCGAAGATGGTCAGGGAAAGGCTGCTGCCGAAGGTGTTTTTCATGGCTTATTCCTCCATGCCCAGCAGGGGACCCAGTCCCTCCACCGGGATGGTCTCGGCATGCCAGCAGCCCAGCCCCGGCACCTTGATGACGGTGATCTGTCCGCTCTGCGCCTTTTTGTCGTGGAGCATCTCTGCCAGCACCTTTTCCTTGTCGTAGGTGGTGCGGGTGGGCAGACCCAGACGGCGGTACACGGCGCGCACCCGCTTCTGCAATGCCTTGGACTCGATCATGGGCAGCATGCCCAGCGCCACGCACTCCCCGTGGAAAAGCCCGGTGGTGCGGCGACCCTTGACGCCTTTTACCGCCTCGATGCCATGTCCGATGGTGTGCCCGAAGTTCAGCGCCTTGCGCATGCCCTGCTCGGTTTCGTCCTGCTCCACGATGCTCTTTTTGAACCGCAGACTGCGGCAGATGATCTCGCCGATCTGTGCGTCCACGTCTCCTTTTTCGAAGATGGAGAACAGCTCCGGGTCTGCCAGCAGGCTTGCCTTTACTGCCTCTGCCAGACCGTTGATGTAGTGGCGGCGGGGCAGGGTGGCAAGGGTGTCCGGGTCCACAACGACCAGTTTGGGCTGCCAGAAGGCACCTGCGATGTTTTTGGTGTCTCCCAGATCCACAGCGGTCTTGCCGCCGATGGAAGAATCGATCATGGAAAGGGTGGTGGTGGGGCAGTTGATGAAGTCGATGCCCCGCATATAGATGGCAGCGGCAAAGCCGGCAAGATCTCCCACCACGCCGCCACCTACGGCGATGACCAGATCCGCTCGTCCCATGCCAAAGTCCAGCATCTGCCGCAGCAGGGATTCCAGGATCTTAAAGCTCTTACTTGCCTCGCCCTGGGGTACCGTGATGATGCGGGCGTCCTTGCACTGGTCCGCCACCATCTGGGCGTACTGGGCGGGGACACCGCTGTCGGTGACTACAGCCACCCGGCGGTCCAGCCGGGCAAACTGATAGAGATTTTCCAGCGAGCCGCTCTTGACGATGATGTCGTAGCTGCGCTCGCCCAGATTCATAGTGAGTTTGGTTCCGATAAATTCGCTCATTTCGTGTACACTCCTAACAGCCGCACCGTTCGGCAGGTGCGGTCCAGCTGACGCAGCAGCGCAGCGGTCTCGTCGCCGGTGGGGTCGCCCACCAGTTCCACATAAAAATAATATTCAAAAGGCACATGGGGCATGGGACGGCTCTTGATGGATTCCATATTGAAGCCGCTGGCACCAATGATCTGGATCACCTGCGCCAGTTTGCCGGGTTTGTTGTCCACAGTAAACAGCAGGGAGAACCGGTTGCCTGCCGTGGGCTTTTCCCGGCTGAGGACGATGAAGCGGGTGGTGTTGTCCCCGTCGGTGTTGATGCGGGGCACCAGCACTTCCAACCCGTAGAGCTGTGCCGTCTCGGTGCTGGCAATCGCCGCCTTGGAGGGATCGCCGCTTTCTGCCACGAACTTTGCTGCCATGGCAGTGTTGGGCATGGCAGTGGCAGGCAGGCGGAACTGCTTTAAAAAAGTCTCGCTCTGGGCGATCGCCTGCTGGTGGCTGTAGACGCTGCGGATCTGGGAAAGCTGGGTGCCGGGCAGCACCAGCAGGTTCTGGGAGATGGGCAGGTCGTATACGTCCACCACCCACAGCTCCGGATGGCTGTAGCACAGGTCCAGTACTGCAGACACATCCCCGGCGTGGCTGTTCTCAAAGGGCACCACACCGTGGGCGGCATCCCCCTTTGCCACGGCGTTGAACACCTCGTCCCAGGTGGGGTAGCTCACAGCCTCGGCGTGGGGGAACAGCGCCCGGAGGGCGATGTGGGCAAAGGCACCCTCCACCCCCTGATAGGCGGCACGGTTCTGCCCCAGCAGCTGCGACTCGTACTGCTTTGCCATGTCCATCATGTGCTGGACATGGTCCCGGTAGTAGGGGCGCAGGGCAGGCTGTCGGATCCGTGCGGCAGCCTTTTCCAGCACCACCGCCTCCCGTGCCGGGTCGTAGATGGGCAGACCGTGGGTGCGCTTGTATTCCGCCACCTGCAGCACCGCCGCCATCCGCCGTTCAAACAGGGCGGCAAGCTGGGCGTCTACTGCATCGATCTCAGCGCGCGCCTGTTCCAGTGTGTCCATGAGCTCACATCCTTTTACCATAAGATACCCAGTAAGTATACCATAACCGGGACGGAGAAACAACAAACCCTCCGGCATTCACAGGGGAGAAAATTTCAGATAAACTCCGGCAAAAAAGACGAAAATAGAAAACCGGAAGTGAGAGACCCCTGTGCCGCAAAAACAAAAAGCACCCCCGGCGGCGCATCCGGCAGGCAAGGACCGGAGCGGGCGGGGGTGCGTGGTTCATTTTTTGTTTTTTACAAGATCCTCCCGACTGCGGGGGGAACTGTAGTACCGCCCGTAGGGGTTGTCCAGAGCGGCGGCAGACGGCGGGCAGTGCGGGGATGGGGCAGGCTGCACCCGGGGGCTGCGGTCAAAAACGAAGCGGCGGGCAGTCTCCCCTGGTTTTGTACGGAACCGCATGACCATCACCCCTGTGCAGAGGCGGTGCTGTGTGCCCCGGCGGTGAGCTTTGCCCACAGGGCGGTGCCGCCTTCGGTCAGCTGGGCGGAGGTGGTGTTCCATGCTCCCCGCAGACCCACATAGTAGTTTGCCAGCAGTGCCTGACTGCTGCCGCTGCTGCCGTTGGTGGCATCGGGGGTGTAATCCCCCAGCTCCAGACCGGTCAGCACCGGACAGTCGGTCCAGCGGTAGACCATGTTCCACCAGTCGTTGTCCTCGTCGGACTGGGGCTGGCTGCCGTCCAGATACCGCAGGGCACCGGAGAGGCTCTGGAACCCGGCGGGGTCGTAGAGGATGAAGATGGAACTGAGAGAACTCTGCAGGTCGGTGGACAGCTTGGTGGTGCCTGCCATCTCCAGATAGGCGTCGGTGTCATCTCCGTCAAACTGGACGGTGTAGACGTTGACCTTTACCACTACCTTGCCGTCGCCGTTCAGATCCTCGCCGTAGGAGGCAAGGGCGTTTTCCAGGGCGGCGGTGGTGCTCTCCGGCAGATAGTCCGGGCTTACCACTGCCACGTTGTAGTCGGCGTGGGTGGTAAAGAAATATTGCCCGATAAAGGTGTACGCCACAAAGGCGACCACGAGACCGATGCAGAGGACCCATTTGAGGTTATAATCCCACCAGTTTGCCCAGCGCTCCTTGCGGGTGTAGACCCGCTTTTTGCGGGGGGCAATGTCCTTGGGGTCAATGTCCCGTTCGTAACGATAACTTGCCATGAGGCGGTCTCCTTTGGAATTTTTGGGTCACAGCTGTGCCAGAATGGTCTGACGCACGGCGTCCGGCAGCTGCTTCTGCTCCGCCTTGCTCATGCCGGCGGTCTGGATGGGGGGCAGCACCTTGATGCGGACGCTGCCCGGGCGGCAGCGGTTGCCGTTGGTCTCAAACAGACCCCGTGCACCGGAGATCGCCACCGGCACCACCGGGGCACCGGTCTTGACGGCAATGCGGAAGGCACCGTTCTTGAACTCGCCGGCACCGCCTTCTTCACCCTTGTAGCGGGTGCCCTCCGGGAAGATGACAAAGCTCTTGCCGCTTTCCACAATGGCGGTGGCGTCGTTGAGAGCGCGCACCGAGGCGCGCACATCATCCCGCTGCACAAAGACGCAGCCCAGCAGTTTCATCCAGCGGTTCAGCAGGGGGATCTTTTCCAGCTCTTCCTTGGCAAGGATGCCATGGGGCTTATCCAGTCCTGCCAGCAGCAGGGGAATGTCGTAGTAGCTGCGGTGGTTGCCCACAAAGACGCAGGGGCGGTCCTTGGGGATGTTGTCCAGTCCCTCCACCATGAGGGAAACGCCGGTGACCTTCAGGATGCCCCGGCTCCAGCGGGGAATGTGCTGGTTTACCAGCCGCTCCACCGTGGCGGTGTCTCCGGCAGCAAGGGCGCGCTCGGCACGGCGCAGGACCCCGTAGTGTACGATCATATAGCCGAACAGATAGATAAACATCGCAATGGTGCGTAAAATGCTCATGGTAATTTCCTCCCTCTGGCATAAGAATGCCGGACCCATTGTAACACACTTTTTGAAAAAAAGGGAGAAATTTTAGTTTTTTTACATTTGAGGTTTCTGTACCCTTGCAAAATGGACAAAAGACGGGTATATTTATAGATGTAAAGTTGGCACAATGGCGCTTTCCCGGGGAGATGCCCCAGCCGGTGCCGCAAACGGATAAAGAGAGGTATTGCACAAACATGGGTTTGTTTCCTTCTGCTGGAGATTTTAAAGACGGGCAGGGCGTAGAAAAGGACGCTCCCCGCAAGACCGGTATGCGCCGGTTCTTCGAGCTGGTGGGTCGTGATATGTCCAGCATGTTCCTTGCCAACCTGATCACCTGTCTGGGCTTTGTGCCGGTGATCTGTCTGGTGTATGTAGGCTTTCTGATGAGCAACCTGCCGGTGATGCTGATAAGCGCCGCTGTGGGCGGCATTCTGGCAGGTCCGGTGCTTGCCGGTATGTACGACACGGTGCTGCGGGCACTGCGGGACGAGGCAGGGTACTGGTGGGTGACCTATCGCCGTGCCTTCAAGCGGAACTTCAAGGCAAGTGTCCTGCCGGGGGTGCTGTACTGCGTGGTGGTGACCCTGCAGATCTTTCTGGTGTACTTCTGCTTCAATATGCTGTATCACGGCACCAATGTGGGCGTTGCCCTATGGGTCGCCACAGTGCTGAATCTGCTGCTGTTCCAGATGCTGTTCTCTTACATGTGGCCTCAGGTGGTGCTGTTGGACCAGCCTCTGGGGCAGACCCTGAAAAACAGCCTCAACTGCATGATCGCTTTTCTGCCTCATGCCCTTGCCGCCGCTCTGGTGCAGGTGCTGTTCTGGGGCGTGGTGATCCTGTGCATGCCGCTGGGACTGCTGCTGATGCTGATCTTCGGGTTCTGGTTTTCCACCGAGGTGTCCTGCCAGATCGTCTACGGAGATCTGGACCGGGTGTTCCACATTGAGGAGAACATCCGCAAGATGAAGGACGCCCAACTGGAAGCGGCACTGGAAGAGGACCGTGCCGGGGCAGAGGAGGACCAGCCCCGGTAAGGACGGGAAAAGGAGAGATGCCGGATGGAACAACGCAATAACCTGGTGCTGCAGGGCACCGAGACCTTCTCCCGGGGGCAGCTGGACAACGTTGCGCTGGAAAACGGCAGCCTTGTGTTGGACAGCGTGGCGGGACGCAGCCTGCAATACGGCAGCTACACCACCCCGGAGTTTGCCATGCCGGCGTTCTGCAACCTGAATGTGAGCTGGAACGCCTATGCACCCCGGAATACCATGGTGGAGGTGCGGTGCCGGGTGTATGCCGGCGGCGCATGGACCGGCTGGCTGAGCTTTGGCAAGTGGGCACCGGACTATCCCCGGAGCAGCGTCACCTCCCAGAGCGAGGACGGCATGATCTTTCTCATGGGGGACACGGTAACGGTGGCGACCCCCGGCGGCGGCACCGGCGTGCAGCTGCAGGTGAACCTTTCTACCAACGACGATAAGGTGTCCCCGGCGGTACGGCTGCTGGCGGTGGCGGTGCGTCCCCTTGCGTGGGAAAAGCACAGCGGACACCCCCTGAACCGGCGTCTTTACCTGCCGGAATACTGTCTGGAAGCACACGACCCTGCCTTTGGGCGGGATATGGACCTGCCGCTGGTAATGGCGGCGCTGATGAACCGGTGGGGTGAGGATATCCTGCCGGAGGAGGTCGCCTACGTCATGGAGGACATGGCGTCCGGCAGCACCGGCAACGCCGCCTTTGCGGCGGCGGCAGCGGGCTGCTGCGGTTACCCCTGCTGGCAGGCGTGGATGGACCTGCAGGACCTGCGCAGCCAGATCCACGACGGATACTCGGTGGCAGTACAGGCGGAGCGCCGCATCCGAGGACAGAGCAATCCGGTGCGGGTGTGGATGGGTCTCCGGGGCTTTGGGCACGATGATGCCGTCATGGCGGATTTTGTGCTTCTCAACGACCCCACCGCCGAGACCAACGGGGCGGTGAACTGCACCATGGCACTGGTGGATTTTATGCGATACTTTACCGGACGTGCCATTGTCCTTCATGCCCGCCCCCGGGATCTGGAGGCAAACCGCCCCCGCCGGATCCGCTGCGATCTGGACCCGGAGGGGGAGGCAGGCTGCTACTGCTTTTCCCGCCGAGGGCAGCGGGAGGAGCTGCCGGAAGATTTTTCCGGCTGGATCGCCTGCGCCCTCCACGACGGGGTGGCACATGCCACCACGGCGCACCGCAATTTTTCCCGGATGGAGCGGACGGAGAGCGGCGGCATCCGCTTTCTGCCGGAGCAGCTGGAAGCCGGCGGCAGATACAGCGTGTATGCCGTGGACCAGACTGGCACCATGCGGGTGGCAGAGGTAAGGCTGCCCACACCTAAGACCCCCAAAGCACAGGACACGCCGGCTGCGCCGGCTGCACCGGAAGCTTTCAGGTGATAAAATTCTCATAATAGGAGGAACACACTATGGCAAAGACCATCATCACTCTGGGACGTGAGTACTGCACAGGCGGACGCTACATCGCAGAAGACGTGGCAAACGCACTGGGCGTAAAGCTCTACGACAAGGAGCTGATCACCATGGCAGCAAAGCGCTCCGGCTTGTCCGAAGAGGCAGTTGCCGCCAGCGAAAAACGGCACACCCACAGCCTGCTGTACAGCCTGTACACCATGGGCAATGAGCTGCCGCTGGGCGATCAGGTGTTCATTCTCCAGAGCCGTATCATCAAGCAGCTGGCAGAGGAAGGTCCCTGCGTCATTCTGGGTCGCTGCGGCGACTATGTGCTGCGGGAGCGCAAGGACGTGCTGCGGGTCTTTGTGTACGCACCCAAGGAATGGCGTCTGGAGTACGCCAAGACCAATCCTCTCGTGAAGGCAACGGACGAGAAGGGCATCAAGGAAGAAGTGGAAAAGACCGACCGCAACCGTGCGGCGTACTACAACTACTACACCCAGAACCGCTGGGGCGATGCCCACAACTACGATCTGGCGATCAACGCTGCACTGGGCAGAGAGACCTGTGTCAAGATGATCCTGGATGCCGCTGCCGCCAAGGAGAAGTGCTCCGGCTGAGGCAGACTGCCGCTGCGGCAAAAATAACGAAGGAGCGTGGGCGGAGTGCATGGGCGCTCTGCCCACGTTTCAGATAAAGGGACTTTTTCCGGCACTGCCGGAAGGGTCCGCATCCCCAAAAAATCCAAGGATAAAAAGGAGCAACTGTGGAAACTAAGCAACCCCAAATCTCTCCCGCCGAAGGGCGGGAAAACATTATGGGCACCATGGACATCAACCCCCTGCTGATCAAGCTCAGCGTACCCATGATGATCTCCATGCTGGTGCAGGCGCTGTACAATGTGGTGGACTCGGTGTTCGTGTCCCATGTCAGCGAAAATGCCCTTACTGCCGTCTCGCTGGCGTTCTCGCTGCAGAACGTGATGATCGCCGTGGGCGTAGGCACCGGCGTAGGCGTCAACGCCCTGCTGAGCAAAAGTCTGGGCGAAAAGAATCAGCAGCGTGCCAATGCCACGGCGGAAAACGGCATTTTCCTGTCCCTGTGCAGCTTTCTGGTATTTTTGGTGGTCGGTCTCACCTGTATGAAGCCCTATTTCTATGCCCAGACCAGTGACCCGGAGATCGCCCTGCAGGGCATCCGGTATCTGTCGGTGTGCAGCATCTTCAGTCTGGGTCTCTTTACCCAGCTCATGGGCGAAAAACTGCTTGCCGCCACCGGTCGCACCCATCTGAGCATGATCAGCCAGCTGGTAGGCGCTGTAGTCAACATCGTGCTGGACCCCCTGTTCATCTTTGGTACCTTTGGCGAGGCGCTGTCCGGCACCACCGGCGCAGCAGTCGCCACCGTCATCGGGCAGTTCTGCGGTGCCGGCATGACCCTGTACTTCAACGTAAAGAAGAACCCGGATGTCCAGATCAGTTTCCGGGGCTTCCGACCCGACCGCAGGACCATCGGGCGCATCTATGCGGTGGGTCTGCCCAGCATCGCCATGCAGTGCGTGGGCAGCCTGATGACCTTTGGCATGAACCTGATCCTCATGACCTTCTCCGCCACGGCGGTGGCAGTGTTCGGAGTCTATTTCAAACTCCAGAGCTTTGTGTTCATGCCCATCTTCGGGCTCAACAACGGTATGATCCCCATTATCGGCTACAACTATGGTGCACGGGACCCGGAGCGGGTAAAAAAGACCATCAAGCTGGCGGTGTTCTACGCCGAGTGCGTCATGTTCATCGGCTTCTGCGTGTTCCAGTTCATGCCGGATAAGGTGCTTGGCATCTTTGCCGCCAGCGAGACCATGCTTGCCATCGGCATTCCCGCCATGCGGATCATCTGCCCCCATTTCCTGCTGGCAGGAGCCAGCATCGTGCTGTCCTCGGTGTTTCAGGCGCTGGGCAACGGCGTGTTCAGCCTCATCGTCTCGGTCTGCCGTCAGCTGTTCGTGCTGCTGCCGGCGGCGTATCTGCTGTCTCTCAGTGGAAACGTGGATCTGGTGTGGTGGGCGTTCCTTATTGCCGAGGTGGTCAGCGTGCTGATGAGCTTTGGCTTCTATGCCAGCATTGACCGGAAGATCATTGCTCCTATGTACGAACAGAAATAAAACGGTGCGGAACGCCCCGCGAAAGGAAGGAACTTCTATGGTGAAAAAACTGAAGTGGAATATGATTCTTATGAGCCTGCTGTATCTTGGGCTGGGAGTTTTCCTGCTGGCAAAGCCCGGTATAGCCCTGAACATCGTGTGCTATGCGCTGGGCGGCGTGGTGCTGGCATGTGCGGCAGTGCAGCTGATCCGTTACTTCGTCACGGAGCGGGGCGTGTTCCAGAGCCAGCTCACCCTGATCTCCGGGCTGGTGTGTCTGGCTCTGGGGGCGTTCCTCATCATCCGCAGTGACATCGTGGTGAGCGTCCTGCCCATCGTGTTTGGTTTGTTTGTGATCTTTGATGCGCTGGGTCGGGTGCAGAACGCGCTGGATCTGCGGCGCTGCGGCTACGACAGCTGGAAGGGCTTTTTGCTGCTGCCGGTGCTCAGCGTGGTGCTGGGCATCATCATGCTGGTAAACCCCTTTGGTGCCATGGAGACCCTGGTCATGGCGATCGGAGTCATCCTTATCGTGGAGGGGACCGTCAACCTTCTCAGCGCCCTGTACACCGTGCTGGCGCTGCGCCGGTTTGCCAAGCTCCACCCGGAGACTCAGTCTGTGCTGGAGTCCATTACCGGCACCGACCTGAACGGGGATGGTGTGGTCGCCCCGGACGTGGCACACGCAGATGTGGAATCCACTGCCGTGGAGCTGGACCATGTGGACGAAAGCGCCACGGTGGAGCAGGAAGACCGGAGATGAACGGTGCAGAGCAGGCGTGAACCTGCTGCCAATATAACAAAAGGATAGGATATTACAATGGAAAAGTACGATCTGATCATCGTAGGTGCCGGTCCCGCCGGTATCTTTACCGCTGTGGAGCTGCTGCGCCACGGCAGCAAAAAGAAGATCCTGCTGGTAGAAAAGGGCAAGCCGGTGGAAAAGCGCCACTGCCCCAAGGCGGAGGTGGGACACTGCGTCAACTGCCGCCCCACCTGTGCCATCACCACCGGATTTTCCGGCGCAGGAGCATTCTCCGACGGCAAGCTGAGCCTGTCCTATGAGGTGGGCGGCGACCTGCCGGAGCTGATCGGAGCGGAGTTTGCGCAGGAGCTCATCGACTACACTGACAAGATCTATCTGGAGTTTGGTGCAGATCCCCACGTGGAGGGCATCTACACCGGCGAAGACATCAAGGAGATCCGCAAAAACGCCATCCATGCAGGTCTGAAGCTGGTGGACTGCCCCATCCGGCATCTGGGCACCGAAAAGGCGCAGGAACTGTACCTTGCCATTCAGAACTATCTGGCAGATAATGGCGTGGAGATGCGCTTTAATACCGAGTGCGAAAACATCCTTCTGGAAGAGGATGGCTGCAAGGGCGTATTGCTGAAGGAAGGCGACGACCTGCGCCCGGTGTACTCCGATACAGTGGTCATCGGCACCGGTCGCCGGGGCGCAGACTGGCTGGAAAAGCTCTGTGCCGAACACCACATTGCCCACAAGCCCGGTACCGTGGACATCGGCGTCCGGGTGGAGTGCCGCAACGAGGTGATGGAAAAGGTGAACAAGGTGCTGTATGAATCCAAGCTCATCGGCTACCCCAAGCCCTGGAAGAACAAGGTGCGGACCTTCTGCCAGAATCCCGGCGGTTTTGTGGCGCAGGAAAACTACGACAACGATCTGGCGGTGGTCAACGGACACAGCTTTAAAGAGAAAAAGAGCGCCAACACCAATCTGGCGATCCTGGTGTCCCATAACTTTACCGAGCCCTTCAACCAGCCCATTGCCTACGCCCAGAAGGTGGGCGAGCTGACCAATATGCTGGGTGCCGGACACATCATGGTGCAGCGCTACGGAGACATTCTGGACGGCAAGCGCACCTGGCAGAAGGAGCTGGCACAGTCCAACGTAAAGCCCACCCTGAAGGATGCGGTGGCAGGCGACATCACCGCCGCCATGCCCTACCGTGCCATGACCAACATCATCGAGTTTATCAAGATGCTGGATATGGTGGTGCCGGGCTTTGCCGCCAACGAGACCCTGCTGTATAGCCCGGAGCTGAAGTTCTATTCCAACAAGGTGAAGATGAACAAAGATCTGGACACCAACATCAAGGGTCTCCACTGTCTGGGCGACTCCTCCGGCTGGACCCGTGGCTTGATGATGGCATCGGTCATGGGCGTGCTCATGGGGCGGAAGCTGGCAGAAAAAGAAGGCTGCTAAAAACTGTCTGCAATAAAAAATCCCGGCACCGCAAGGTGTCGGGATTTTTTGGTATCAAATTTTAGCCCTCGATGAGTTCCACGGTCTTCATCTTGACCGGGGTGGTGGGCTTATCGTTCCAGTCGGTGCGGACGGCGGCGATCTTATCCACCACGTCCATGCCGGAGACTACCTTGCCAAAGGCAGCGTACTGACCATCCAGATGGGGCGCATCCTGATGCATGATGAAGAACTGGCTGCCGGCGCTGTTGGGGTTCATGCTCCGCGCCATGCTGATAACGCCCCGGGTGTGCTTGAGGGGATTGTTGACGCCGTTGGCGGCAAACTCGCCCTTGATGTTCCAGCCGGGACCGCCGGTGCCGGTGCCCAGCGGGCAGCCGCCCTGGATCATAAAGCCGGGGATCACCCGGTGGAAGGTCAGACCGTTGTAGAAGCCCTCGTTGACCAGCTTTTTGAAATTCTCACAGGTGATAGGGGCGACTTCTTCGTTCAGCTCAATGTCGATGATGCCGCCGTCTTCCATAGTAATGCGAACCATAACGTTACAATACTCCTTTTGTGCTGCCCTGCAAGGGCAGGATGTGTGGGCAGAAAGTCTGCCGGACAATTCTCTTATAGTATACCATAGCTTTTGCGGGTTGCAACGGCGGAAAAGCAACCTTTTTGTAAATAATCAGATAAGAAAGGGTCACAATTCCTCCCGCAGCTCCACCATATCCCCCCAGAACCGCTTGGGGCAGTGGGTCATCCGCCCTTTTTCGTTGTGGCGGGAGGTGATCTCCAGTGTCTTGTAAAACTGCTTCCACAGCGCCTGAAACTGCTGTTCCCGGGCGTCCGGCGGCGGCAGCTCCAGAGGGGCGGCAAGCTCCAGCAGCCGGGTCTGCCGGTGCTGATGCAGCAGCACTGCCTGATGGACGGCATCGTAGATCATGAAATCCTCCTCCGGGAACCGTCCGCAGAAATGGGGGCGCAACAGGGGGAGGATATAGTTCTTGGGGTGGATCACCGCTCCCAGCATGCCGCCGTGATCCTCAAACCGTACAAAGCCCTGAAACTTGTCCACTTCCCAGTCCAGACTTTTCTTCATCTCGTAGAGAGGCGCCACCTCCGGGTGCCCCATCCGCTTTACCGTGCCGGGACCCAGCGCAAAGGCAAGGTGGAGGAACCGGATCAGCAGCAGTTCCTTGTCCTCCCGCCCGGAAAGGAAATCCCGGCTCACCAGATACTCGGTGTCGGCACCCAGCTTTTTGCCAAGACTGGCAAACACCCGCCGGGCTTTTGCCGGGTCGGTGGGGATGTCCTTGACCGGGTAAAGGGTGGCAGTCTCCTGCTGGGGCGTCCACACCGCAAAGGGCAGCTCGTGCCACAGAAAGCTCTCAAAGACGCAGCACAGAAAGCCTTCAAAGCTGCCGTCGTACCGGTAAACGACATCGGCGTCGTGCAGCTTGCGTGCCCCCTTGGGGCTTACAGCGCCTGGGCAAGACATTGCACCGCCTCCTCCCGTACCATGCGCACCGCCGTCCGGGGCGGCACCCCCTGCCCGATGAGGTTGTCCACCGCAGGGGGGCTGAACAGGCTCAGCTGCTGGCAGCCTTCGCTGAACACGTTGGGGTCTATGAGGGCACGGGTGATGCGCTGCCGCCCGGCGGAGCCCCGCCCGGACTGCGCCCCGGCAAAGCCCCGGCAGGTGATGAAGTACTGGGCACGCTTGAGCACCACCCCCATGCGCTTCAGCTCCTCCAGCCCCAAAGAGGACTGCTTCCGGGCGTGCCAGATGCGCCGGGCGCTTTTGGGTCCGATGCCCGGCACCCGCAGCAGCATCTCAAAGGGGGCACGGTTCACATCCACCGGGAACAGCCCGTAGTGCTGCACCGCCCAGTTGCACTTGGGGTCCAGATAGGGGTTGAAGTTGGGGTTGTCAGTATCTAAGATCTCCTCCGCCCGGAACTGGTAGAACCGCAGCAGCCAGTCTGCCTGATACAGCCGGTGCTCCCGCAGCAGCGGAGGCTTTGTGTCCAGAGCAGGCAGGCGGCTGTCCTGGGTCACTGGGATGTAGGCGGAGTAGAACACCCGCTTCAGACCGTATTTCTGGTACATGCCCTCGGTGAGCTTTAAGATGTGGTAGTCGGTCTCCGGCGAGGCACCCACGATCATCTGGGTGCTTTGTCCGGCGGGGGCAAAACGGGGGGCGTTGCGGTAAAGGGTCAGCTCCTGCCGGTTCTCTGCCCCGGAAACAGCGATCTGCTTCATGGGGCGGAAGATGGAGTGCCGTCCCTTGTCTGGGGCAAGAAGGTTCAGGCTCTTCTCGCTGGGCAATTCCACATTGACGCTGAGCCGGTCCGCCAGATAGCCCAGCTGCTGCACCAGCTCCGGGCTGGTGCCGGGGATCGCCTTGGCGTGGATGTAGCCCCCAAAGCGGTACTCTCCCCGCAGCAGCCGCAGCACCGCCAGCATCCGCTCGGTGGTGTAGTCCGGGGTGCCCAGAACGGCGCTGGACAAAAACAGCCCCTCGATGTAGTTGCGGCGGTAGAATTCCATGGTCAGCTCCGCCAGCTCCCGGGGAGCAAAGGTGGCACGGGGAACATCGTTGGACCGGCGGTTGACACAGTAGCTGCAATCAAAGGAGCAGCAGTTGGTCATAAGCACCTTCAGCAGGCTGACACAGCGTCCGTCGGCGGTAAAGGCGTGGCAGCAACCCGGGGCGTAGCAGCTGCCCACGGTGCCGGGACGGGCGGTGCGGGAGGCACCGCTGGAGGTGCACGCCACATCGTATTTGGCGCTGTCTGCCAGAATGGTCAGCTTGTCCATCAGGGTCTGTTCCATGAAAAATGCACCTCCAAAGGGGATAAAACCGGGAAAAAGGGTCAAAAAATAAAGCCATACGCAAAACAGCAGATGGCTTTATGAAAAACAGGGGGACGTCTTTGACAAAAAGCAAACGCTTACCGGAACAAAAGCCTTCCTCCAGTCGGGGGAAGGTGGCGCACAGCGCCGGATGAGGGTGCAGGCAAGCAGAAGTTGACGGTGCGCCCTCATCAGTCACCTGCGGTGACAGCTTCCCCTGCCCGGGGGAAGGCTTCAGCAGCGAAATTTTAAATCGCCCGGCTTACCACTTTGCCTTGGTCTCCACCACCCGTCCGGCAATGTGCAGGTGGTTCAGGTCCTCGCCCTTGATGACCAGCTCGTTATAGGCGGGGTTGAAAGGCTGCAGCACCACGCAGTTGCCCCGCTGGATGTAGCGCTTCAGGGTGCCTTCGCCTTCGTCGCCGTAGATCAGCACGCCCAGATCTCCGTTTTCCAGCGTGTCCTGACGGTGCACCAGCGCAAGGTCGCCGTCCTGGATCCGGGGTTCCATGCTGTCGCCCCGGACCACCAGATAGAAGTAGTTGGAGGGATCCTTTACCCGGGCATACTCCTGCCCGTAATCCTCCTCAAAGGCAAGGGCGCCGTAGCCCGCCTTTACTGTGCCGATCACCGGGATCAGGCTCTCGGAGTAGCTGCCAAAAAACCGCTCCTCCGGGGCAGAGGGCAGGCTGAGGGGGCGGTACAGCCCCAGCAGATAGTCTGCCGTGGTGTTCAGCAGTTCGGCAATGCGTGCCACGGTGCCGGGGTCCGGGGAGGACTTGCCGCTTTCCCATTTACCCACTGCCTGCTGGGTAACGCCGAGCTTTGCGGCAAGCTCTGCCTGGCTGACGCCCTGTTTTTTGCGGCACTGTTTCAACAGCTCTGAAAACGACATGGTTCTAATCTCCTTTATACCGCAGAATTGTTTTGTGTGATTTTATTATACAACAAAAAGGTGTAGCTGTAAAGTGCTCTTTGAAGGATAGACCAGAAAAGGTTGTGAAAAAACAAGAGATTTCTGGACGGGAACAAAAAATTTGCAGAAAGGCTTGACAGCCGCCGCCAAATCTGGTAAATTAAATAGGCATTCGACACGGCGTAAGGCGAGTGTCCACAAGGAGAGATGTCCGAGTGGTTTAAGGAAGCAGTCTTGAAAACTGCCGTACGGCAACGTACCGTGGGTTCGAATCCCACTCTCTCCGCCATTTTTTAATAAGTGTAACGCACTTTGCTCTGGAGTAGTACTCAAGAGGCCGAAGAGGCGCCCCTGCTAAGGGCGTAGGTCGTCTAAACAACGGCGCGAGGGTTCAAATCCCTCCTACTCCGCCAAGAAGATCCCTCGTAGTTTCGTGAAAACTGCGGGGGATCTTCCTTTTTACGGGGAAACTTCTGCTTGCCGGGGGATGTTCTCTTTTGACACCAAAAGAGAAGAAACGGTTTCGATGCGCTGGAGCCACGAAAAAGGGGTTCTGAAAAGCCCGCAGGCTTTTCAGGACCCCAAAATTATAAATGAATTTTCCGCTCGTCCCGTCTTGCAGCGGCGAACCGGCTGAACCGGAAAAACTTACAGCAGCAGGTTCGTGATGCCTGCCAGCACCAGCAGGTGCACCGGGTAGAACCAGTAAAAGGTCTTTTTCTGCAGCGGGCTGCACGCACCGCGCTGCCCGTTGTAGAACCAGACCAGCACAAAGGCGAGCGGTGCGGTGAGCTCGAACATAAACAGCACCGCCCCGGCGATGCACTGCCGCTTGCGGTCTGTGCGGGTGAGGTACAGGGCACAGATGATGATCACGCCGCTGGCGCTGTAGTCGGTGCTGGCAGCCAGCGCCAGCGCAGCGCACCCGCCCGCCCACACAAGCCCCTGCCAGCCGGGCAGACCCTTTTCCTTTTCAAAGCGCTTGAGCCCTGCCATGGCAAGGACCCCCAGCGCCAGCGTCCAGTAAACGTTCTGTGCACCCGGGTAAAAGGGGGTGCGGAAGAACGCAAGGTCAAAGGGCACCTCGCTGACAAGCCCGAACACCAGCAGCCGCCGGAGGTATCTGCCTACATCGTGGGTATGTACAAAGCCCTCCACCAGCAAAAAGCAGAAAAGTGGAAAGGCAAGCCGCCCGGTGAAGCGCAGCACCATGTCCAGCCGGTACAGCGGATAGGCGGAAAGGGTGTCCTGCGAAAGGATACCGGCGTCCAGCCCCGGCGTAAGGATACCTGCCTCGATGCAGGACGCACCGATGTGGTCCACCAGCATGGTGATGCAGGCAATGGTTTTAAGAGCGGTGCCGCTGAAGCTGCGGCGGGGGGAAAGTGCGGTCATAAAAAACACCTCGGTCAGGTCGTTAAAAATCGTTATAAGAACTATAACGGAGCAAAGGCGGCGTTTCCTGCGTCTGCTGCGGCAAAATCTGCACGGTGCGTGCAAAAATCGGGGCAAAATGCTTGACATAAAAGGTGCGGGATAGTAAAATCAAGAAGATAATTGAACTTTCTCAAACCAAAGATGAAAAAGATTCACAGAGAATCGGCGTCTCCAAACCATATAAAAAGGGAAGGAGGCTTTGGGCATGACGCTTTTTTCCTACGAAATTTTTGACGCAGTGGCACGGCAGGGCAGCTTTAACAAGGCGGCACAGCAGCTGCACCTGACCCCCTCGGCGATCAGCCACGCCATTGCGGTGATGGAGGAGGAGCTGGGCTTTGCGCTGTTCAACCGCGGCAAGAACGGGGTATCCATGACCAGCTACGGTGCATCCCTGTACCCCTCGATCCGTGCCGTGCTCAACAGCGACGAGGCACTGAAACAGAGCATCGCCCGGCTCAACGGGCTGGAAAAGGGCAAAGTGAAGCTGGGTGTGTTCAACTCGGTGTGCGCCTCCCTGCTGCCGGGTCTGCTGAAGAGCTTTATGTCCCATTTCCCCCAGATCGAGATCGAGGTTTATCAGGGCACCTACGACGACGTAAAGGAGTGGCTGCGCACCGGACAGGTGGACATCGCATTCCTGTCCTCCACCTGCCGGGAAGAGTTCAACCTCACCGAGCTGTTCCGGGAGCCGCTGCTGTGCATTGTGCCTCAGGACTGGCCGGACCCCCCGGATGGCATCATGACCCCGGCACAGATGAACGGACAGAGCTTTGTGGTGCAGTGCGATGCCACCGACGCCGAGATGCGTCAGTTCCTCAAGAAATACAAGATCGGCACCGAGCGGCGCTGCCATGTCATTGACGACCAGTCCAACATCGCCATGGTGGAGGCGGGACTGGGTATCTCCATCATGCCCCAGATGCTGCTGCGGAACTGCAAGGCAGCGGTAAAGATCTACCCCATCCAGCCGGAGGAATACCGGGTGGTGGGTCTGGCGGTGCAGCGTCCGGCGGCAATGGCACCGGCTGTGGAGCAGATGTTCCACCACATCGTGGAGTACTGCAAGCAGATCCAGCTGTGAGCCGGCGTCTATACTATAATACCATAAAAGGGTCGGCGTGTGGAAATGCGCCGACCCTTTTTGTAAAAGAGAATTGTAACTGCCGTCAAAATACAGTATACTGAAAAAAAACTACAAAAGCAGGTGGAGTCATGAAAAGACGAGCGTTTTGTACGGCGGCGGCAGCCTGTCTTGCGGCAGGGGCGCTGGGAACGTTGCCGGCAGCGGCGGAAGGTGCCGGCGTGGGGCGCAGGGTGCCGGAGGGGATGTACCCCCTTACCTTCCGCAGTGATCGCAGCATGGAGGACGTGGTCCATGAGTTCTACTACAGCGATGCCCTGTTCGACCATTCGGCGCTGGAATACGACCACGCCCTTGCCACTGCCACACTGGGGCTGGTGACGGCGGCGGGCAACACCGTCCAGAGCGACCGGCGCTGGTGGGAGACCGGGGATGCCGGGCGGCAGGACAACATTGCGGATGCATTCCGGCAGCTGGGATTTGAGGACTGCGTCTACCCGGGCTACGGGCAGGACTTGAACACCATGGAGACCCAGGTGGGCTGTGCTTTGGGGCGCAAGGTCCTGTGGCAGAAGGGCAAGCCGGTGACCATCGTGGCAATGATGCTGCGGGGCGTGGGCTACGGCATGGAGTGGGTCAGCAATCTGGAAGTAGGCGGCGGCACGGAGCACGCCGGTTTTGTGGGGGCAGTGCCCTTTGCTCTGGAAGCGCTGAAGGACTACCTGCAGCGTGCCGGGAACAAAAACCGTCTGGGGACCATCAAGCTTTGGCTGGGCGGCTACAGCCGGGGCGCAGTGGTGGCAAATCTTCTGGCAGGAAAGATCCGCCGGGAGCTGCCGGGGATCCTGCAGGAGAACACCTTTGTGTATACCTTTGCCAGTCCTGTCGCCCTTACGGCGTCGGACTGCCCGGAGATGCAGGCGGAATACGACAACAACCACAGCGCAGAGGGCGCTTTGAAGGACAGCTGGGATGCCAGCAATATCTTCAACCTGATCTCCAGCGGCGATGTGGTGTCCCGGGTGCTGCCGGAACAGTGGGGCTACCACCGCAACGGCAACGACCGGTTTCTGCCTGCCACCCTCCGGGCGGAGGAGCTGGCAGAGCTGGATGAGCGGGGGAGAAACTTTGGCACAACGGCGCTGGTGTTCAGCGACCTTGCCACCAGTGAGGACACCGATGCCTTGCTGGAGGCGGCGCTGAAATTTTTTGGCACCAAGCAGGAATATCACCAGAACTACGAGGCGGCGTTCAAGGATATGATGCGCTGCTTCTGCACCCGCACCAGAGAGGAGATCCTGGAGGGAAAGGTGATGGACGAGGAAGAGGTGGTAAATTGGCTGCGGTCTATGGACAGCATGAAAAAGTTTACCTGGGGCAGGGTGCTGGGATGCGTCCTTGCCGCCTCCGCCATGAGCCGTGCGATCCAGAAACGGCTGGGAGAAGACCTGCCCATCCATGCCCGGCAGATCATCCTGCCCATGCTGGCGGTGGGTCTGTGCTACAACATAGAGACCGATGCACTGAAGATGATGGTGTATTACCTTGCCAGTCTTGTCTCGGTGCGAGGGCAGTTGGACAACGTGCTGCGGGTGGTGTACTGCCACTTTCCGGAAAACTACATTGCCCTGATGGAATACTACGACCCTGCGGACCACGGTATGGAGCCTTACACCCGCAGCTGACAAAAAACAAACAGCACCCCCGGCGGATCTTCCGCCGGGGGTGCTGCCATGTGGGAAAAAACTGCCGGATGAGGAAGAGGTCAATCTTCCAGAATACTTTTCAGCTGTTCCAGAAACTGCTTTGCGTTTTTCATCCGGCAGATCCGGTGGTTTATGGAGATTTGCCCGGAATCCGACACATAAATGGAGCGGACCAACACATCGTGGTCGTATGAATAAATGGAAACTGCCCTGTTTCCAATGTTTTCGATGGATCCATCGGAGAAAACGGTTTTCAGCGTTCTTCTGTAGGAATATTCCCGGACCAGCCGGAGGATCTTTTCCTTTTGTTCTTCCGGAATAGGGTCGTAGCTGCGGGAATCAATATAGGGCTCACCGTTTTGAACGCCGAACTCGTTGGTCTGTACCACGAGGATGGTGTTTTCGGGGAGGCTGCCTGACAAAGGTAGAGGACGAAAATACACAGCGCAGCACAGCAGGAACACCACGCAGACAGCGAGGCAATAAACAGCTTTTTTGTGCATGGGGAGACCTCCTTGGACGATGGTTTGCTGAGCCGAGTATACCAGAACTCTGTTAAGGATCGCAAGAGGAAGGATGCCATGATCCCCAGACCGAATGGTCTGGGGATGTGGCATCAGCATCCTCTGTAGACAGTACCCTGCGATTGACAACCGCGGGCTAAGCAACAGCCTACCAGGCTGATTGCTTACGGCACTTCGTGCCGCCGCCCTGTTCGAGTCCTGTACCGCCCACCACAAAAAATCCCCAGACCGAATGGTCTGGGGATCATGGCATCAGCATCCTCTGTAGACAGTACCCTGCGGTTGACAACCGCGGGCTAAGCAACAGCCCACTGGGCTGATTGCTTACGGCACTTCGTGCCGCCGC
>SFDE01000017.1 GCA_004558805.1 Faecalibacterium prausnitzii
AAAATGCGCTATACTGTCTACTGTTAGTTACCATGTAACAACGAAATTCCTGCCTCACGGTCCAAGGGAGGGAATAAGATGTCGGAAATTCGTGTTAAAGAGGGCGAGTCGCTGGAGAGCGCACTGCGTCGCTTCAAGCGCAGCACTGCCCGCAGCGGTGTGCTCGCAGAGGTCCGTAAGCGCGAGGCTTACGAGAAGCCGTCTGTTAAGCGCAAGAAGAAGTCCGAAGCAGCCCGCAAGCGCAAGTTCAAGTAATTGATCACTTGAAATCGCTGTTGCTTTAGATTTCATACGCGTTGCTAACGCCGATGTAGGAGAGTCTGCTCTGCAGACTCTCCTATTTTCATTTCCGGGAGGATACAGGTTTTCCCAGAGCGGGAAACGCTTTCTTACAGAGATCGCAAAAAGGAGAGGGTCTATCTATGCTGATCACCCCCGAATATGTTTTTAAGGACGTCACCCACATCACCCCGGAGTTTCTGGCACAAAAGGGCATCCGGGCACTGGTGCTGGACATCGACAACACCCTTACCGGCGACCGCAGTCAGGAGCTGCCCCCGGAGGTGGCGCAGTGGCTGGACACCATGAAGAACGCCGGAGTCCGGCTTACCATCGTGTCCAACGGCTCGGAAAAGCGGGTGCGCCCCTTTGCCCAGAAGCTGGGGCTTGCCTACCTGTCCCGGTCCGCAAAGCCTCTGTCCTTTGCCATGATGGTGGCACAGCGCCGCATGGGCGTAAAGCGCCGGGAGATGGCAATGGTGGGGGATCAGCTCTACACCGACCGTCTGGCGGCGGCGCTGTACGGCATCCCCGGACTCATGGTGGTGCCCCGGGGTCCGGACCTGAACTCCGGTGTGGTGCTCAAGCGCAAGTGGGAAAAACGCCACTGGCAGCAGTATTATGACCGGGGAGGAAAGACGCTGTGAGCCAGTGGAAGATCCGATTCGGCACTGCAGGCACCGGGGACAGCTTTGCCGCTCAGGGTTATAAGACCAGTCTGGACGTGCCGGAGTACACCGCAAAAATGGGGCTGAACGCCTTTGAGTACCAGTGCGGGCGGGGCGTCCGGTTGGGGCTGGACAAGGCGCAGAAGATGGCAGCCCTTGCCGCCCCCAAGGACATCCTGTTCAGCGTCCATGCACCTTATTATATAAGTATGTCCAGCATGGAGGAGGATAAGCGGCTCAATAGCATCCAGTACCTGCTGCAAAGCGCAGCGGTGTGCCGGGCGCTGGGCGGCAGACGCATCATCTTCCATTCCGGCAGCTGCGGCAAACAGAGCCGGGAGGCGGCGCTGGAAAAGGCGCTGGATACCATGCGCCGTGCCGTGGAGGCGCTGGACGAGGCAGGCTTTGAAGATATGACCCTCTGCCCCGAGACCATGGGCAAGGTGGGGCAGCTGGGCACGCTGGAGGAGGTGCTGGCGCTGTGCGCCGTGGACCGCCGCATCACCCCCTGCATCGACTTTGGGCACCTGAACGCACGGACGCTGGGCGGCATCCGATCCAAGGCGGACTACGCCGCCATTCTGGACCGGATGGAGGAGGCGCTGGGAGACCGGCGGGCGCAGCAGTTCCATGTGCATTTCTCCCGCATTGAGTTCTCCAAGGGCGGCGAAAAGCGTCACTGGACCTTTGCTGACACCCAGTTTGGTCCGGAGCCTCAGCCGCTGATGGAGCTGCTGGCAGAGCGGGGGCTGGAGCCTGTGGTGATCTGCGAAAGTGCCGGCACCCAGGCAGAGGACGCCTGCGCCATGGAGCGGATGTACCGCGGGGCGTCCAAAATTTGAAAAAATACCATTTTCATCGTCTTTTTTGCCGAAACCCCTTGCCAAACGACACGGGATTGGGTAAAATAAATAGAGATATGCGTTAAGCATCTGAGATTAAACTAATGGAGGAATTCCTATGATTTCTGCAGGCGAGTTTCGCAACGGCGTGACCTTTGAGCAGGACGGCCAGGTTCTTCAGGTCGTTGAGTTCCAGCACGTTAAGCCCGGCAAGGGCGCTGCCTTTGTCCGCACCAAGACCAAGAATGTGATCACCGGCTCTGTGGTGGAGACCAGCTACAACCCCACTGCAAAGTTCCCGCAGGCATTCATCGAGCGCAAGGATGTTACCTACAGCTACGAGGATGGCGATCTGTACCACTTTATGGACAACGAGACCTACGATGACATCCCCGTCAACGCAGCCGATGTGCCGGATAACTTCAAGTTCTGCAAGGAGAACGAGCTGTGCAAGCTGCTGAGCTACAAGGGCAAGGTCTTCAGCGTTGAGATCCCCAACTTCATCGAGCTGGAAGTCACCCAGACTGAGCCGGGTGTCAAGGGCAACACTGCCACCAACACCCTGAAGCCCGCTACTGTGGAGACCGGTGCCGAGATCCGTGTGCCCCTGTTCATCAACGAGGGCGACCACATCCGCATCGATACCCGCACTGGCGAGTATATGGAGCGCGTCTGATCCTTCAAAGATCGCCAACCGGGCAGCGGGCAACCGTTTGCCCGGTTTTTTACAAACCGGGATGGACCCGTTTTTAAAAATCAAGGAGGGCATTTCGTATGGAACTGAGCAAAAAGGCTGCATATCTGCAGGGTCTGGTGGACGGTCTGGGCGTGGACGAGTCCACCAAGGAAGGCAAGATCATCCGGGCGATGAGCCAGCTGCTGACAGAGATGACCGATGCCATGGAGGCTATGGACGAGGACCTGTCCCGTGCGTACGACCAGATCAATGACCTCAGCGATGAGCTGGAGGATCTGGAAGCGGATCTGTACGAGGATGAGGACGAGGACGACGAGGATCAGGACTCTGACGAAGAGAACGAGGATGACGCCAACGACGACGACATCGCCAGTGAGCCCTTCTATGAGGTGGCGTGCCCCAACTGCGGCGAGACCGTCTACGTCAGCGAGGACGATCTGGATGCCGGAGAGGCAAACTGCACCCACTGCGGCGTGACCTTTGAGGTGGCGCTGGAAGGCGAAGAGGAAGAGCCGGAGGATGGCGCTGTTCAGTACGAGGTCACCTGCCCGGACTGCGGCACCACCGCCGTGTTTGAGGAAGATGAGCTGCTGGACGGGGAGCCCAAGTGCCCCAACTGCGGCAAGACTCTGGACTTTGAGGTCACCGAGGAGTAAACGCTCCCGGCACCTGCCGCCGGATAAACAAAAAGGACTGCCGTGCTTTTGAGCACAGCAGTCCTTTTTGTACCGGGAAAAACAGGCGGTTACTTTGCCGCGTTTGCCTTCTGCAGCCAGATGCTGCCGATATCCAGTGCATTATACAGACCGTGCTTGGTGGTCTGGCGTGCCACACGCTCCTGAGGAGCCTTGGAGGTATCGGTAGAGAGCAGCATCAGATGAACCTTATCTGCCACCTGCTGTTCGCCCACAGGGGTGGTGGTCAGGATCTGGAGATAAAGCACATAAGGATCGGTCATGCGACCGTAGTACAGCTCGTTGTCCTTACGGACGAGGGGCTTGCCTTTATAAGTCAGTTTCGGGGTAAATGCCATCGTGAAAGCCTCCCTATCGTTTAGATTCAATTTAGTATAGCACACTTACAACATCAGATGCAAGTCCTGCACCAAATGCACAACGGTTTTTTGCGCCGGTGCAAATGGGACTTGTCCCCCTGCAAAGATATGGTATACTATAGATAACGGCGCACCGGGGCATTGGCACAGCACCCCGTGCGGGAAACGGGGGGCACAGCCTATGGCAGATTATCAGGAATACCGGCGCAGGATCCTGCACCGGCGGTGGCGTAGAAGGATCATGACGGTGACCTTGATCCTCCTTTTGATCCTTCTGGGATCCGTCGGCGTCATGTGGAAGCGTCTCCACCGGGAACAGATCCCGCCTACCCTGCAGGAGAACACCATTCTGTATGGGGTCACCAACGACACCAGCTGGAACACCCTCAGCTACCAGCCCACCCGCACCGTCACGGTGCGCACCCTGTCCAATAGTACCGAGACGGCGCTGGATTTCCGCATGGCAGCTCTGCCCCAGACCGAGGCGGTGGATAAAAGCTGGTTTGCGGACGTGAGCTTTGTGGGTGACAGCCTGACTCAGGGGATGCAGATGTACGATACCGGTCTGCCGGGGGCAAAGTTCTGCGCCTATAAGGGAGTGGGACCCAACGCCATCGTCAACGGCACCAGCTGCAAGCGTGCCGACGGCACGGTAGAGGTGCCCTTGGAGGCGTTGACCGCCCAGAAACCCAAGGCGGTGTACGTTTTGCTGGGCACCAACGTGCTGGGGCGGGACGTGGATTACACCAGCTTTTTGACTTATTACCGGCTGATGCTGGACATGATCGCCCAGTCCTTGCCGGGGACCCCCATCTATGTGCAGTCCATCACGCCGGTGCGCCCGGAAGTCAGTGCCGGGGCAGGGCATGAGGGGCTGAACCGGGACCGGCTCTGCCGCATCAACAACGAGGTGGCGGCAATTGCGCTGGAAAAGAACTGCTGCTTCCTCAACCTGTGGGAGGTGCTGGCAGACGAAAACGGAGACCTGAAGGCGGAGTATGCCCAGCCCGACGGCTACCACATCCGCCCCGAAGGCTATGCTGCATGGTCGGAGTACCTGTGCACCCATACCGTCCAGTAAACAGAGAACCAGAACACAAAAAAGGGTCCGGTCCCCGCAGGGACCGGACCCTTTTGTTATGCTATAGTTTCCGCAGGCGGGATCAGAACAGACCGGTGATCTTGCCCTCAGCGTCCACGTCAATGTTGACGGCGGCGGGCTTTTTGGGCAGACCCGGCATGGTCATGATGTTGCCGCAGATCACCACCACGAAACCGGCACCGGCGGCAAGGCGGACCTCCCGCACCTCCATGGTAAAGCCGGTGGGAGCGGCAATGAGCTTGGCGTTATCGCTGAAGCTGTACTGGGTCTTGGCAATGCACACCGGCAGGTTGCCGTAGCCCATCTCGGTAAGCTCTGCAAGAGTCTTGCTGGCGGCGGCGCTGAAGTTTACCCCGTCGGCACGGTAGATCTTGGTGGCAATGGCGTTGATCTTGTCCTTCAGGGACATTTCCAGCGGGTAGGTGTACTGGATGGGACGATCCTCCATCACTTCCAGCACCTTTTCTGCCAGAGCTTTGCCGCCCTCGCCGCCCTTGGCAAAGACCTCGCTGAGGACACAGGGCACACCCTGCTGGGCGCAGACCTGCTCCACGTAGGCGTGCTCCTCCGGGGTGTCGGTGGGGAAGGCGTTGATCGCCACCACCACCGGCAGACCAAAGCCGTTCTTCAGGTTGTCAATGTGGCGGATGAGGTTGGCGGCACCTGCCTTCACCGCCTCCAGATTGGGCTGGTTCAGGTCTGCCTTTGCCACGCCGCCGTGGCTCTTCAGGGCGCGGATGGTGGCGACCAGCACGCAGGCGGAGGGGGCGATGCCGGCATAGCGGCACTTGATGTCCAAAAACTTTTCTGCACCCAGATCCGCACCAAAGCCTGCCTCGGTGATGGTATAGTCTGCCAGAGACAGGCTCAGCTTGGTGGCAAGGACGCTGTTGCAGCCGTGGGCAATGTTGGCAAAGGGTCCGCCGTGGATGATGGCAGGGTTGTTTTCCAGAGTCTGCACCAGATTGGGGTCCAGTGCGTCCTTCAGCAGGGCAGTCATGGCACCGGCGGCGCCGATCTCACCGGCAGTCACCGGCTTGCCCTCGTAGGTGTAGGCGCAGACGATCTTGGAGAGCCGGTCCTTCAGGTCGGAGATGCTGGTGGCAAGGCAGAAGATCGCCATGACCTCGCTGGCGACGGTGATGTCAAAGCCGTCCTCCCGGGGAGTGCCGTTGACCTTGCCCCCCAGACCGTCCACGATGAACCGCAGCTGCCGGTCGTTCATGTCCATGCAGCGCTTCCAGGTGATGCGGCGGGGGTCGATGTTCAGGGGGTTGCCCTGCTGGATGCTGTTGTCGATCATTGCCGCCAGCAGGTTGTTGGCGGTGCCGATGGCGTGGAGGTCACCGGTAAAGTGGAGGTTGATGTCCTCCATGGGCACCACCTGTGCATAGCCGCCGCCGGCTGCGCCGCCCTTGATGCCGAACACGGGACCCAGAGAAGGCTCCCGCAGGCAGAGCATGGTCTTTTTGCCCAGAGCGTTCATGGCGTCTGCCAGACCCACGCTGGTAGTGGTCTTGCCCTCACCGGCAGGGGTGGGGCTGATGGCGGTGACCAGAATCAGTTTGCCCTGCTTTTTGGCGTTGTGGATCAGCCGATGGTCGATCTTTGCCTTGTAGCGTCCGTAGGGGATCACGCTTTCCTCCGCAAGCCCCAGCGAGGCAGCGATCTCGGTGATGGGTTTCATTCTGGCTTCCTGTGCGATCTCGATATCGGTTTTCATCAGACATCCTCCTTGGTAAGAAAAAAGGACAGCTTCGCGCAGCGGTTGCGCAAAGCTGCCCAGACGGTCGGCATTCACATACTCCCGTACAGCTGCACTGTGGTGCTCCACAACGTTCCGTCAGCAGCGGTGCGGTCTCTATGAGGTTAAGATAGCACATCTGCAGGGTGTTTGTCAAGGAAAAACATTTCCGAAATTTTGCAAAAGCCTGCGGGAGCTTTGCGTTATGGAGATAATTGTGCTATACTTAAACTGGTTTAGTATGAAAACTTATAATTTGCGATAGAAAGCAGGAAATCCGTTTATGCTGCAAAATCCTGAATTGCATTATCTGGACAACGCCGCCACCACCATGGTGGCACCGGAGGTGGCGCAGGTCATCCACAAGGCGATGGAGGAACACTGGGCAAACCCCTCCAGCCTCTACACCCCCGGCGCCCGCAGCGAAGAGGCGCTGAACGCCGCCCGTGCCGCCGTGGCACGGACCCTGGGCTGCAAGCCCCGGGAGCTGTACTTTACCTCCTGCGGCAGCGAGAGCAACAACCTTGCCCTGCTGGGCGCGGCGGCGACCCGCAGCTTTGGCAAGGGCATCGTGGTGTCCGGCTTTGAACATCCCAGCGTCCAGCGCCCGCTGGAAAAGCTGGCAAAGCTGGGCTATGAGGTCACCGTGGTGCCGCCCCGTGCCGATGGCACGCTGGATGTGGACCAGATGCTGGAACAGGTGGGCAAGGGCACCATCCTGGTGGCGTGCATGATGGTCAACAACGAGATTGGCACCCGCAACGACGTGGAGCGCCTTGCCGCCGAGGTAAAGCGCCGCAACAGTCGCACCATCGTCCATGTGGACGCCGTGCAGGCGTGGATGCGGGTGCCCATCAAGCTGGCAAACATCGACACCCTGTCGGTGAGCGGACACAAGATCCACGCCCCCAAGGGCATCGGCGCACTGTACCTTTCCGACAGCCTTATGCAGGCATTCCAGCCTCCCTATCTGGGCGGGGAGCAGGAGCGGGGACTTCGCCCCGGCACCGAGAACCTGCCCTATGCTGTGGGGCTCGCCGCCGCTGCCACCCGTCTGGCAAAGACCATGAAGAGCCGGGACACCGCCATGCGGCAGCTGAATCAGCAGCTGCGGCAGGGGCTGCAGGCGTTTCCGGAAGTGGTGATCAACAGCCCCGACAGCGCTGTGCCGGAGGTGCTGAACTTCAGCCAGATGTGCATCAAGAGCGAGACCATGCTCGCCTTCCTTGCCGAAAAGCAGATCTACGTTTCCTCGGCAAGTGCCTGCGGACGGGGACAGCCCAGCCACACCCTTGCCGCCATGGGACTGGACCCCCTTGCCATCGACACCGCCATCCGGGTGTCTTTCTGTGCAGACAACACCCCGGAGGATGTGGACGCTTTCCTGAACCGCTTTGAAGAGGGCATGAAGACCCTGCAGCGGATCCGGAAATGACCCTTCCTCATAAAAATACATAGGCGGAAAACACATCAGAACACTGAGGAGTACAACATTTATGCATGAAATCATTATGGGCTATCAGGGCGAGATGTCCCTGAAAGGTCTCAACCGCAACCAGTTCGAGTCGGCAATGATGAAGATCCTGCGTTACCGGCTCAAGACCGTGGGCAGATTCAAGGTTTACTGCACCCAGTCCACCTTCTACATGGAGCCGGAGGAAGAGGATGTGGATATGGACCTCGCCTTTGAGCGGGTCAGCAAGGTCTTTGGTCTTGCCGCCCTCAGCCGTGCGGTGGTCTGCGAAAAGGACTTTGACACCATCTGCCGCACCGCCGAGGAGTATCTGGGAGACAGCCTCCGGGGCATCCGCACCTTTAAGGTGGAGGCACGGCGCTCGGACAAGACCTATCCCATGACCAGCCCGGAGCTGATGCGGGAGCTGGGTGCCTACCTGCTGGGCAAGCACAACTACCTGAAGGTGGACGTCCACAACCCCCAGTTCAAGGTCATCGTGGAGATCCGGGATTACGGTGCGTATATTCACGGACCAAAAATACCGGGAGAGGGCGGACTGCCCGTGGGTACCAGCGGTCGTGCCCTGAATATGCTGTCCGGCGGCATCGACAGCCCGGTGGCAGCATACCGGATGGCAAAGCGGGGTCTGGCACTGGATCACATCCATTTTGCTTCCCCTCCGTATACTTCTGAGCGCGCTAAACTTAAAGTTAAGGCTCTGGCACAGCTCACCAGCATCTACACCGGCAGCTCCAACCTCTTTGTGGTGCCCTACACCAAACCCCAGGAGTACATCCGGGACAATGCCCCCGACGTGCTGTTTACGGTGCTGATGCGCCGCAGCATGATGCGCATTGCCAACGTCATTGCAAAGCGGCAGGGCTGCGAAGCGCTGATCACCGGCGAGAGTCTGGCACAGGTGGCAAGCCAGACCGTCAAGGCGCTGCAGTGCACCGACGCTGCACAGGACCTGCCCATCCTGCGCCCCCTTATCGGCATGGACAAGACCGAGATCGTGGAGACGGCACGGCACATCAATACCTTTGAGACCAGCATCCTGCCCTACGAGGACTGCTGCACCATCTTTACCCCTCCCCACCCCAAGATCCGTCCGGAGCTGGAGGAGATCCTTGCCGCCGAGGCAGCAATGCCGGAACTTGCAGCACTGGAGGCACAGGCAGCAGAACAGGCGGAGCGCATCCGCATCCGCATTACCGATCAGGTAGAATTTGAGGGTTGATTTGTCCATGAATGCAGAGATCATCAGTGTGGGGACCGAGCTGCTGCTCGGCAACATTCTCAATACTAACGCCCAGTACCTCAGCCAGGAGCTGGCGGCACTGGGCATCACGGTCCAGCGCCAGAGCACCATAGGGGACAATCAGGGGCGTCTGGCAGATTTTGTCAACGAGGCAAAGCAGCGGTGCGACCTGCTGGTGTTCACCGGGGGGCTGGGTCCCACGGCGGACGACCTGACCAAGGAGACGGTGGCGGCATGCTTTGGAGACAGCCTGACTTTTGACGAAGTCGAGTGGGAAAAGATTGTGTCCTACTTTACCCGTTCCGGGCGGCAGGTGACCCCCAACAACCGCAAGCAGGCAATGGTGCCGGTGCGGGGGCACAAGATCCTCAACGACCACGGCACCGCCCCCGGGGCGTGGTTTGAGCAGGAGGGGCACTGCGCAGTGCTGATGCCCGGTGTGCCCTACGAGATGAAGGCGATGTGGACCGAAAAGGTCCGCCCCCTGCTGCTGGCGCGGCAGAACTGCACCCTCCACAGCCTGACTCTCCGGGTGCTGGGCGGCGAGAGCGATCTGGAATATCGGGTGGGGAAGCTGCTGGAAAATGCCAATCCCACCGCCGCCATCTACTGCAAGACCGGCGAGTGCGAGATCCGCATCACCGCCCGTGCCAAAACCGACACGGAAGCGGAAAAAATGTGCCGGGACTACGCCACAAAGTTCTATGATCTGCTGGGGGATGCAGTGTATGATGAGGATGTGACCGGACTGGAAGAAACGCTGGTGCACACCCTGAAAGCCAAGGGGCTGACCCTTGCCACCGCAGAAAGCTGCACCGGGGGCATGATCGCCCAGCGCATCACCAACGTGTCCGGTGCAAGCGAGGTATTCGGCTACGGCTATGTGACCTACTGGGAGCAGGCAAAGACCCGGATGGTGGGAGTGGACCCTGCCGTCATTGCAAAATACAATGTGGTGTCCGCTCCGGTGGCAGCGCAGATGGCGCTGGGGGCTGCGGCAGCGGCAGGAGCGGACATCGGCATCAGTGTCACCGGTCTGGCAGGACCCGGCGGCGGCAACGCCTGCCGTCCCGTGGGCACAGTGTATCTGGGAGCGGCACGGGACGGCACCGTGTATGTAAAAAAACTCTTTGTCTCCCGCCCCGGTCGTGCTCTGGTCCGTGCCCGGGCGGCGCAGATGGCGCTGGAACTGGCGCTGCGTCTGGCGCAGGACAAGGTCCCTGCAGGCACCCTGCCTCTGGCAGAGGCGGCACAGCGGGACCCGGCGGCGCTGGATGCGTTGGACGCCGCCTTCCTCGCAGAATAAGGGCGGTCCCCCGTGGACCGCGGGGGTGAAGCCATTGACAAACAGGGAACCCGCCGCAGCCTGCGTGCTGCGGCTCTTCGGCGCACCGGAACTGCAGGTGCGGCAGGCGGTGGAAGAGCTGTCCGGAAAGGGAAAGTACACCGCTCGGTACCGCACCCGGGGCGGGGAGTGCCTCATTGCCTTGCAGGCGGACACACCCCGGGGGCTGGAACAGTGCCGCAAAAGCCTCCGCAGCCGCTTTTCCGCAGATCTCTACGGCGAGGGGCAGCAGGGGCTGGCAGCGGCAACGGTGCAGGCGCTGGAGACCCACCGCCGGCTGCTGGTGTGTGCCGATGGGACCGCCGGAGCGCTGCTGGAAGCACGGCTGGAAAATCTGCCCGGAGCAGAAAAGATCTTTGATTTTGGCACCATGAGCTATGCGGACCGGGAGATGAGCAGCCGCATCCTTCACGCCGCCGCAAAGCACGCCGATACACAGGACCTGTGTGCCCTTGGGCTGGCACGGGTACAGGCGGCACAGCGGCTGGTTGGGGCAGAGTTTGCCGTGGGCTGCGTCCGCAAGCAGGAAAAGACCCTGCTGGTGCTGGGCACCCGGAAGGGCTGCTGGACCCGCTGGGCATGGGAGCAGGAACAGCCGGGGTTGTGGCTGCTGGACATGGTCCGTCGTGCCGCCTGCGGTCTGCCGCAGGCAGAGGGCAGCCGGTGGCAGCACTACCGGGACCCGGTGGCGGTTCCAGGAGCCCCTGCCGCCCCGGCAAAGCACCGCCGCCCTCTGGGCAGGGTGCTGCTGGTCCTGGTGCTGCTGGCGGCGCTGCTGGGGGCAGCGGGCTGGTACTATACCGGCGGAGACCTTGCCGCCCTGCCGGGGATACTGCAAAGCATCCGGCGGGCAGACAGTATCCCCCGCTCCGGGGCAAGGCTGCTGCAGACGGTACCGCCAGTCTGCATCCCTTGGAACAAGGCATAAACAAGGATCCCCCGTGGTTTTCCGGCTTTGCTGAAGCGCCGGGAGACCGCCGGGGATCTTTTTTGCGCCCAAAACACAAAGCCCGGAGGGTCTGATGGACCTTCCGGGCTTGCTTGTTATAAAGGCTGGGGGTTACGGATGGTCTGCCAGCCAGCGCAGTGCCAGATACACATAGGCGGCAGAGCCCTTGTACAGCACGCTGTCGTCAAACCGCACCTTGGGGTGATGCTGCCCGTAGGTGTAGCCCTCCTTGGCATTGCCTGCGGCAAGGAACATACTTACCGTGGGCACCTGATGGCTCACGAAGGCAAAGTCCTCGCTGCCGCCACCGGGTTTGCCGCCGGTGAGGGGAGTCATGTCCATGGCACCCTTGCCCAACAGCTCAGTCATATAGGTCAGGGCGTTCTGTGCCAGCGGTGCATCCACCACCATGCAGGGGCAGAAGTCGCTGAAGCTTACCTCAGCGGTGCAGCGGTATGCTGCCGCCACCCCCTGAGCGATCTCGGTCATACGCTGACGGATCTGAGCACTCACTTCTCCCTCTGGGTCCACGGTGCGGATGGTGCCCCACATATCGGCGGTATCCGGGATCACATTGGATGCCTTGCCTGCCTCAAACCGTCCGGTGGTGAATACCCCGAACTTGGCGGGGTCCAGCTCCCGGCTGTTGATCTCCTGCAGAGCAATGTGGATGTGTGCCGCAGCGGTGATGGGGTCGATGCAGACGTTGGGCATGGAGCCGTGCCCGCCCTTGCCCTGCACCGTGATGTGGTACTGCTCGCAGCTTGCCATGGTGATGCCGCCGCCGGGCACCAGCACCATGCCCGCAGGCAGGGGCATCCCCGCCAGCACATGGAACATGGCGGCAGCGTCCACCTTGGGCTCCTCCAGCAGACCGTGGGCGATCATGTCCGGAGAACCCTGAAAGATCTCCTCCGCAGGCTGGAATTCCAGCTTTACGGTGCCCTGGATCTGGTCCTCCTGCTCCTTCAGCAGCTTTGCCGCACCCAACATCATGGCGGTGTGCATGTCGTGCCCGCAGCCGTGCATCTTACCGGGGACCTCGGAGCTGAACTCCTCGCCGGACTCCTCCTGCAGGGGCAGGGCGTCCATGTCGCCTCGCAGCAGGATACATTTGCCGGGATGTTTGCCTCCGGCAAGGGCGATGACCCCGCATTTGCCGCAGTCCTGAGGCTGGTAGCCCATTTCGGTCAGAGCCTTCTTTACCAGCTCCTTGGTCCGGGGCAGGTCAAAGCCCACCTCCGGGTGACGGTGCAAAGTGCGCCGCCACTGCTGCAGCTGGGGTTCCAGCTCCTTTGCGGTTTCCAACAGCTTTTCCGGTGTGATCATACAAAATCAACTCCCTTTGTGTTATTTCCAAAAACCTCCCCGCTCGCCCTGCATCTGCCGCCGCTCCCCGAGGGGGCGGCAGACAGTGCAAGCCGTGACGGAGAGGCTCCGTTCTGTATTATTCTTCCCCGTGGGAAGCGCCATCGGGATGGTACTGGGCGCAGGTGCACTTTTTCCATTTCAGACCGCTGCCGCAGGGGCAGAGATCGTTGCGCCCGATCTTGATCACCCGCACAGGCTGCCCCTTGGGTGCGCCCTTGACGCCGGGGGCACCGTCGCCGGGCACAAAGCCTTCACCGGTGGGGCGTGCCACCTGTTCCCGCTTGGGGGCGGTGCCTGCCTGCCGCAGCTCGATGGTCAGCAGCATCTTGACGCTGGATTCCCGGATGGAGTCCACCATCTGGTCAAACATGTCAAAGCCCTCGATGCGGTATTCCACCACCGGGTCCTTCTGACCGTAGCCCCGCAGAGCGATGCCCTGCCGCAGCTGGTCCATGTTGTCGATGTGGTCCATCCACATGCGGTCCACGCACTTCAGCAGGCAGATACGCTCCAGCTCCCGCATCACCGGGGAACCGTAGCGCACCTCTTTTGCCTTCAGGATCTGCATACCCCGGTCGTAGAGCATATCGGCGATGCCCTTTTCCGAGATGTCGTCAAAGTCCTCCACCGTGTACCGGAAGTCGGCATCGGTGGTCAGCCAGCCCTGATAGTGACGGCGCAGGGCACCAAAGTCCCAGTCGTCCTTTACATCGCCGGCAAGGAACTGGGCGCAGGAGGAGTCGATGTTCTCCCGCAGCATGTTGTGCATCTCGGTGCTGATGTCCTCGCCGTCCAGCACCTTCCGGCGCTGACCGTAGATGATCTCACGCTGCTGGTTCATCACGTCGTCGTACTTCAGCACGTTCTTACGGATCTCGAAGTTGCGACCTTCCAGCTTTTTCTGGGCACTTTCCAGGGTGTTGGTGATCATCCGGTTCTCGATGGGGGTGTCCTCGTCGATCTTCAGAGTGTCCATGAGGCTGGACACCCGGTCGCCGCCAAACAGCCGCATCAGGTCATCTTCCAGACTCAGGTAGAACCGGGAAGCACCGGGGTCACCCTGACGACCGGCACGACCACGGAGCTGGTTGTCGATACGGCGGCTCTCGTGGCGCTCGGTACCGATGATGAACAAGCCGCCCAGCTCCCGGACCTCGGCGGCTTCCTTGTCCACCGCAGGCTTGTACTGGGCATACAGCTCCTCAAAGCGCTGACGTGCCGCAAGGATGTTGGCATCATCGGTGTCTCCGTGACCGTTTGCTTCGGTCAGCAGCATCTCCACCTCGGCGGGCAGAGCATCCTCCGGCTTTTCGGGATTCAGCAGCTTTTCGCAGAAATGCTCTTTGCGCATCTGCGCCTTTGCCATGAACTCCACGTTGCCGCCCAGCATGATATCGGTACCACGACCTGCCATGTTGGTGGCGATGGTGATGGCACCCTTTTTGCCTGCCTGTGCCACGATCTCGGCTTCCCGCTCGTGGTTCTTGGCGTTCAGCACATTGAAGTCCCGGGTGTGTTTCTGCAGCATCTTGGCAAGGGTCTCGCTCTTTTCCACGCTGACGGTACCCACCAGCACTGGCTGTCCCTTTTTGTGGCACTCCATGACCTGCTGGATCACTGCATGGTACTTGCCGTTCACCGTCTTATAGATGGCATCGGGGTAATCCTGCCGCTGCTTGGGACGGTTGGTGGGCACGGTGACGATGTTCAGGCCGTAGATCTCGGTGAACTCCGTTGCCTCGGTCTTGGCGGTACCGGTCATGCCGGACAGCTTCTTGTACATGCGGAAGTAGTTCTGGAAGGTGATGGTGGCAAGGGTCTTACTTTCGGCGGCGATCTTTACGCCCTCTTTTGCCTCAATCGCCTGATGGAGACCCTCGTTGTACCGGCGACCGATCATGAGACGCCCGGTAAACTCGTCCACGATGATGACCTCGCCGTTCTTTACCACATAGTCGATATCCCGCTGCATCACGCCGTAAGCCTTGATCGCTTGATCGATGTGGTGCGCCAGGGTCATGTTCTCAGCGGCAGCCAGGTTCTCGATGTGGAAGTATGCCTCTGCCTTTTTGATGCCGCTGGCGGTAAGGGTGCAGGTCTTGTGCTTTTCGTCCACCACATAGTCGCCGTCTGCCTGCTCATCGGTGGACACCTTGTCCTCCAACTCCACCACCACGCTCTTGCGCAGGGTCCGGGCAAAACGGTCCACCTGAGAATACAGGCTGGAAGAATCCTCGCCCTTGCCGGAGATGATCAGAGGGGTACGCGCCTCATCGATGAGGATGGAGTCCACCTCGTCCACGATGGCGTAGGCGTGCCCCCGCTGCACCATGTTCGCCTTGTAGGTGACCATGTTGTCCCGCAGGTAGTCAAAGCCGAATTCGTTGTTGGTGCCGTAGGTGATATCGGCGGCGTAGGCGGCACGGCGGGCGTCGCCGTCCATGCCCTGTGCGATCAGACCCACCGTAAGACCCAGCCACCGGTACAGTTTGCCCATCCATTCACTGTCGCGCTTTGCCAGATAGTCGTTGACTGTGACGATGTGGACCCCTTCGCCGGTAAGGGCGTTGAGGTAGGCGGGCAGGGTCGCCACAAGGGTCTTGCCTTCACCGGTCTGCATCTCGGCGATGTCGCCCCGGTGCAGAGCGATGCCACCGGTGACCTGCACCGGGAAGTGCTTCATGCCCAGCACACGCCATGCAGCCTCCCGGCAGACGGCAAAGGCATCCGGCAGGATGTCGTCCAGCGTCTTGCCCTGAGCAAGCTGCTGTTTGAACTCGGGGGTCATTGCCTGCAGCTGGGCGTCGGAGAACGCCGCATACTTGGGCTCCAGTTCCAGCACCTGTTTGGTGATGGGGTTCACCTTTTTCAGCTCCCGGTCCGAGAAGCTGCCAAAGAGTTTTTCAACAAGGGACATTGATCACACCTCATACATAAAAAGTCGGGGCACACGGCACCCGTAAAGGACATATAAACACAAGTATATGATACACCAAAGCGCCGGGTGCGTCAAACCTGCAGCACCATTTTAGCCGCTTTTTGCATGAACTTTCTGTAAAAAGATGCTATAAGCGGTTCATAAACCCGGGCAAAAGACAAAAAGGCACCGCCGCTCCGAAAAAGAGCAGCGGTGCCCAAAGCGTTTATAATGTTTCCAGCAGTTCCGGCAGCTGTGCCAGATCCTCCACCACGTGGGGGCAAACGGCTTCCAGCTGGGAGCGGCTCTGATGCCCGCCGGTGTACAGCACACACCGGGTCCCCAGTGCCTGCGCCACCTCTGCATCGTGCTGGGTATCCCCGATCATCACACAGGATGCCGGGTCCAGTCCGCTGTGCTGCAGATAGGTCTGCCCCAGCTGCACCTTGCTTTTGCCGTAGATGTCTGCAAGACCGAGCAACTCGGTAAAAAAGTCCTGCAGACCCCGGGCGGATACCTGCTCGATCAGGTAATCCCGGCGGGAGGCGGAAAGCACGCTTTGCTGCCAGCCCCGGCGGCGCAGGGCGGCAAGGGTGTCGGCAGCGTGACGGCTGACGGGACAGCGGTCCACACCGGCGTTATAGTGGTCCATAAAACGCTGCGCCAGCATGGGATAAGGATGCCGGGAAAAATCAAACCCGGCGCGGATGTAGTATTCTTCAATGGGAAAGCCAAAGATCTGCCGGTAGGCGGCAAGGTCGTACCGCTGAGGGTAACCGTGGACCTCCAGCATCCAGTTCAGGCAGCTGCGGGTGAACTCCACATCGTCCATCAGTGTGCCGTTCCAATCCCAGAAGATCGTACCCTTTGCCTGCATGGAAACCTCCCTATAAGACTGTTCAGTCTGCTGCAAAGATGCTGCGCAGCGCAGTGTTGGACTCGATGATCTTCACCAGTACCACACCCAGAACGGTGCAGCTGATCACCTCACCGATGCCCACCGAGATGCCGTTGGTAACACAGGCAAGCCACAGGGGAGCAGAGGAGGTGGGGTCCGGGAAGAGCACGGCGATCTCAATGCCGATGATGACGGCGTTGAACAGCACCGGGGGCAAACTGGCTGCAAGGGCAAGACCCTTGAACCGGACGTTGCGCAGCTTGTAGGTCACAAGGCACGCCAACAGGGTGGCAAGGGTGCCAAAGATCACATCCACGATGGTGGAGCCCAGCAGGTTTGCCAAAAAGCAGCCCAGCACCACGCCCAGGATGTACTCGGTGCCAAACACCGGCAGCAGGCACAGCGCCTCCGCTACACGGACCTGCACCGCCCCGTAGGAAAAGGGCTGCAGTGCCATGCACAGCACCACATAGATGGCAGCCACAGCGCCGCAGCGCACCAGTTTGCGGACAGACGAATTTTGATTCATGATATAACACTCCAGCGGTTTGATTTTGACCGCACGGGGACCGCCAGCCCCCGTGGGTTTGACCCGGCATGGCTCGAGACACGCCGGGGAGCCTAAAATCCTAAGTTGCTCTTTAAGGATCCTGCGCAAAAAAGCACAGCACAGAAAAGTGTATCATAATTTTGGGCGGATTGCAATAAATTATCGCAGAATCGGGAACAGATGCAGGTTTTGGTTTGGACCCTTCCGGTGAAAAAGAGGTCCCGAAAAGCTCGCAGGCTTTTCGGGACCTCAAAATAAAAATATAATTACCGCAGAAATAGCCAGAGCGAAAGCGGAGGCTATTAAGATCCTGTGTTATCCTCTGGGATGTCCGGTGTACACCAGTGCCACCGTGTCGGGACCGGTGTTGGCAGACACCACGCCGCCCAGCTCAAACACCTGCAGGGGAGGCTTGCCAAATGCCTTGCGGCATGCCTTTTCCAGATCCTCTGCCTGCGGGATGTTGGTATGACCGATCATGTAGTCAAAGTTCTCCACATCACCGGCACGCTTGGTGCAAAGCTCCACCATGGCGGGGACCACCTTGTCGTCTCCCCGGACCTTTGCCTCCACCTTGGTCTTGCCGTCGATGAGGGTGATGATGGGACGCACCCCCATCAGCTCGCCCACCACGGCAGCAGCAGCGGAGATGCGTCCGCTCTTTTTCATCTGCTTGAGGCTGTAGGGTCCCAGAATGACCTCCATGCAGTTCATCTGCTGGTCAAATTCCCGGATCACATGGCTGATCTCTGCACCGTTCTGCAGCTTCCGTGCCATCTCGCACAGGTACCAGCCAAACACCATGGAATAGGTGTGGGGGTCCAGCAGATGGATCTTCAGGTGGTGCTCCGGGCGCTCCTCCCGCAGCATGCCCTGTGCCATCAGGGCATTGTTGTAGGTGGAGGAGGCGCTGCGGTTGATGGTCACATGGATCACATCGGTGTAGCCCTCGTCCACATACTGGCAGTATTTTTCGCAGAACTGGAGGGGGGTGATCGCCGCAGTGGAGGGCACACCCTTTGCCGCGCGCATCTTGTCGTAGAACTCGGTGTTGGTGCAGCTTACACGTTCGATATAGTCCACATCATCCAGCAGGATGTGGAAGCTCATGATGTCGATGCCGTACTTTTCGGCAAGCTCCTGCGGGATATCGCAGGAGGAATCGGTCAGGATCGCAATCTTGCTCATAATGTCCCTCATTTCCATTCGTAGTCTCGTAAATGTCCGTGGTCCAGCAGCTCCGGAAAATCCCACTGCCGCAGAACTTCGTATACTCCCACCGCCACACTGTTGGACAGGTTCAGGCTGCGGCAGGTGTCCCGCATGGGCATCCGGATGCAGTGGTCCTGATTGGCGGCAAGCAGCGCCTCCGGCAGACCGGCATCCTCCCGTCCGAATACCAGATAGGCACCATCGGGGTAGGCAACGTCGGTGTACCGCTGGGGAGCTTTGGTGGTAAAGTAGTAGTAGGGTCCGGCATTCCGGGCAAAAAAGTCCTCCAGACCGTCATAATAGGTGATGTCCAGATAATGCCAGTAGTCCAGTCCCGCATGCTTTAACTTTTTGTCATCGATGGCAAAGCCCATGGGTCCCACCAGATGGAGCCGGCAGGCGGTGCAGGCACAGGTCCGTGCCACATTGCCGGTGTTCTGGGGGATACGGGGTTCTACCAGCACGATGTTCAGGGTGGGCTTCTCGTTCATTGCGCCACCCCCTCAGTCGTCCCGTGCCGCCGGGCATAGCCGGGGCAGCAGGGACTCAAACCAGACCCCGAAGCGGGTGTCCTGCCCGGCGGGGGTGTTCTGGATCGCCAGTGAGACAAACTCGGCGGCGTTGTCAGCGGCGGCACTGAGGGCGTTGCCCTGCATCAGGGAACCGATGAGCACAGCACCGTACAGGTCCCCGGTACCGGGGAAGCTGCGGTCCAGATGGAGCTTTTTCAGGACAAAGCGGTCCCGTCCGCCTCCGGCGCAGCCGATGTACTTGCCCAGCGGCAGCCCGGTGACCACCACATTGGGAGCAAGGGCAGTCAGGTCGTCTGCCAGTGCCTGCGCCGCCGGGTCCTCCAGCGGGTCGGACACCGGGGCGCGCTCCAGCAGCAGCTGCGCTTCGGTATAGTTGGGCAGGATCAGGTCCGCCGACCGGCACAGATCCCGGATGCGCTGGATCAGGGCAGGGGTGACGGAGGAGTATGCCCTGCCATTGTCTCCCATTACTGGGTCCACGATCTTGTGGGCATTGCCCCACAGGGAAAACGCCTTTTCAGCAAGTGCCACCTGCGCTTCGCCGCCCAGATAGCCGGTATAGATGCAGTCAAAATCCAGTCCCAGTGCGTGGTAGTGGTCCAGAGCGGCTTCGCCGTAGAGACTGCCGTCCAGCCGTGCCGGTTCGCCCAGACCGCCGGTGTGGGTGGACAGCACCACCGTGGGCAGCGCCACAGGCTGCAGCCCCATCACTGACAGCACCGGCAGGATCACCGCAAGACTGCAGCGTCCCACCCCGGACAGATCGTGAATGCAAAGGATCTTTTTAGGTTCAACAGGTCGTATCAAATAAGGAGCCTCCTTACGGTCGTGCTTTCTGCTGTGCCGGAAAAACAACGCCCCGGCATCACGGCACAAAACATCATGCTACAGTATACCACAAAATTCTGAACAAAAAAAGCGTATACCGGATTATTTGGCGGAAATACTAGTATCGTTTCCACGATGTTCTGTACAGAAAGGAGTCTTTGACAATGAAACAGCAAACAGCACCCTCTTCCGCCGGCATTCTGGCAGGCATGGCGGCGGGGGCGGCACTGGGGGCAGCGGGGACCCTTGCCGCTACCCAGAACCGCCGTCAGCTCCGCCGCACCACCCGCAAGGTCATGAAGGAGGCAGAAAACGCCGTGATGCAGCTGGACAGGCTGATGGAGGACTTTGTGGACCGCCACATGAGCCAGTAAAAACAAAAACTATCTGCAGCGCTCCTCCCGGCTTTGGGAAAAGAGGCTGCAGATAGTTTTGTACACAGCAGGCGGTTACTTGTTCCAGATGCACATGCGGGCGGTGGTATTGATCTTGCCCAGCAGGCTCAGGTCCATCTGGATGTTGCAGGTAACGGTCAGCGCCTTGTTCACATCGCTGCCGGTAAGCACCGAAGCAGGCAGATTTTTGATGGTCAGCACCCCGGTGCCTTCCTCCAGCTCTCCGCTGATGGTGCCGTCGTAGGTCACATCACCGATGGTCAGCCCCGTAAGGCAGCCGGTGACCCCCATCTTGGACACCTGCTTTATCGGCAAGGTCAGGGTGTAGGTGCCGTTGGACTGATGGGTCAGGGTGATGTCCCGCTCCGAGTCGATGCCGGAGTTTGCCATGGATTCCTTGTCGGACTTTTCTTTCCAGAACTTTACGCCCACATCCAGCTTGGTGGCTGCGGCGGCGCTGAGGGTGAAAACACACAGAAGAGCCAGCGTAAGCAGTGCAACGCCGGTGCGTTTCAGGGTGGATGTCATGTTCGACCAACCTTTCCTGCCGCAAAAGCGGCGATGACGGGAAATACCTCTCTGACCCGACTATAGCATGATACGGCAGGATTGTCAACGCACTTTGGCGAAGGTTCACAGAAATATTACACGGAAGAGCACGTAATGGTGGAAAAACATCAAAAAACGCCGCCCCCGGCAAGAGGGGCGGCGCAGAAAGCTTAATGAAAGGGGAATCAGACCTCGAAGTTGGGATCGTCCTTCAGCATGTGGATGTTGGACATGAAGGCGCTCTGTTCGGGATCGGAGAACTCTGCTTCCTTCACGTACTTGTTCAGCACCGCAGCGGTACGCACGGGGTCCGCAATGGTGCCTGCACCGCCGATGCAGCCGCCGGGGCAGCCCATGCCTTCCAGCAGGTAGCCGTTGTACTTGCCAGCCTTGGCGAGCATCAGCAGTTTCTTGCAGTCCGCAAGACCTTGGGCGGAGGCGATCTTCACTTCCATGTCGGGACGCCATTCCTTGATCTTGTCGGCAACTGCCTTTGCCACGCCGCCGGACTGTGCAAAGCCGCGACCTGCAGAGGAGGCGTAGCACAGATCCATCTCGGCGGGATCCACTTCCAGATTGTCCAGATCCAGATCCTTAGCCTCGATGATGCCGGCAAGCTCCTCAAAGGTCAGCACAAAGTCCACGTCGGAGCGGACAGTGCGGCGGGATGCCTCCAGCTTCTTGGCAGCGCAGGGTCCGATGAAGCACATACGTGCCTCGGGGTCTGCCTGTTTCATCATGCGGGCGGTGAACACCATGGGGGTCATGGTCATGGAGATGTTCTTGGCAAGACCCGGGAAGGCGGTCTTTGCCATCATGCTCCATGCGGGGCAGCAGGAGGTAGCCATAAAGTCCAGCTTCTCCGGCACTTCCTCCAGGAAGTCGTGTGCCTCGTCCACGGTGCACAGGTCGGCGCCGATGGCAACTTCCACCACGTCGCAGAAGCCCACTGCCTTCAGTGCAGCCTTCAGCTTGCCAGCGGAGGCGAGAGACGGGAACTGGTTGATAAAGGCGGGAGCCACCAGAGCGTAGATCCGGTCGCCACGGTTGAAGCCCTGGATCAGCTGATAGATCTGACCCTTATCCGCAATGGCACCAAAGGGGCAGTTTACCAGACACTGACCGCAGGAAACGCACTTGCTGTAGTCGATCTCGGCACGACCCAGCTCGTCGGAGTGGATGGCACCCATGCCGCAAGCTGCAGCGCAGGGACGCTCGGTCTTGACGATGGCGTTGTAGGGGCAGACGGTGACACAGCGACCGCACTTGATGCACTTTTCCTGATCGATGGTGGAACGACCGCTCTCCCAGGTGATCGCCTTTTTGGGGCACACTTCCATACAGGGGTGAGCCAGGCAGCCCTGGCACAGGTCGGAGACCTTTACCAGCTTTTCCGGGCAGCGGTTGCAGGCAAACTTGACCACGTTCACCAGCGGGGGATCGTAGTACTTATCTGCAATGGAAGCGTCTTCCAGACCGGAGACCACGCTGTTGTGCTCGTCCATGCGGCGGGTGGGCAGACCCATGGCGAGACGGACACGCTCCTCGACGATGGCACGCTCCAGGAAGATGTCCTTGCGCAGCTTGCCCTCTTCACCGGGGATGATGGTGTAAGGGATCTTGCGCATCAGGTGGTTTGCCTGCTCGCCCTTGACATTGGCGTATGCCATCCGTGCCACCTCGGTAAAGACCTGACGGCGGATCTGGATGACAGTGGTGTTGATTCCTCTAAAACTCATTCCAATCTCTCCTTGCTTTGACTATGACAACAAAAATACATATCCCACCGCTGCTCCCGACAGTCGGGAACCGGCGGTGCAGCACGGGGCGTATGGTACGGCACTGCTCTATTCAGCGCTGCGCCCCGAATGGTCCATCATCATTTTAACATAAAGACGTAAAGATGAAAAGGGTAAACCGAAAAAATCGTTAAACAAATCGCAAACGATGCAAGATGAACAAATTTCACCTCAAAAAATCAGCACAATGCTGCACGCACCCGCTCGCCGTCGTAGCTGCCCAGCCGGACGCGGACGATGTCGCCGCTGTGGTGTCCCGGGGCGGACACCACCACCGGGATATACAGCCGGGTGTAGCCGGTAAACAGGGTGCCGGACAGGGGCGTTTCCAGCAGCACCTCGTCCTCGCTGCCCTCAAAGGCGGCAAGGACGTTGCAGCGCACCTGCTCGGCAAGGGCGTTCATTTCCCGGCTCCGTGCCTGCTTTTCCCGCTCGTGGACCTGATCCGGGAAGTCGTAAGCGGGGGTGCCGCTGCGGCGGGAGTAGGGGAATACATGGACCTTCAAAAAGCCGATCTCCTTCAGGAACCGGCAGCTCTCCGCAAAGTCCTCCGGAGTCTCCCCGGGGAAGCCGCAGATGCAGTCGGTGGTAAAGCTTACGGGGCGGCTGCCGTAGGCGGCACGGATCTGGTCCACCACCTGTGCGTACTGCTGGGCGGTGTAGACCCGGCGCATCCGGCGCAGGGTGGCGGTGCAGCCGCTCTGAAGACTCAGATGGAACTGGGGGCACAGCTTGTCCACCGCCGCCAGCCGGGCGATGGCTTCCGGGGTCAGCATATCCGGGTCCAGACTGCCCAGACGGATGCGGCGAATGCCCTCCACCTGTGCGCACTTTTCCACCAGCTCCACCAGATCGGTGCCGGTGTCCAGACCGTAGCTGGGCAGGGAGATGGCGCTGAGCACCACCTCCTGATAGCCTGCGGCGGCAAGCTGCTGCAGCTCCGCCAGAATGCTTGCCTCGGCACGGCTCCGCACCGGACCTCGTGCCCGGGGGATGACGCAGTAGGCGCACTGACGGTTGCAGCCATCCTCCACCTTGATAAAGGCACGGGTGTGGGTCTCAAACCGCTCCACCGGCAGCTCCTCAAAAAGCTCGCCCCGCTGATGGGGGGTCACTGCCACGATGCGGGGATGCCCCTCCAACAGCTTGCGGACGTTGTCCAGGATCGCCTTGCGGTCTCCGTTGCCGCACACAAGGTCCGCCTCCATGAACTGCGCCGCCTCATCCGGAAACGCCTGAGGGTAGCAGCCGGTGAGCACCGTGACGGCACCGGGGTTCTCCCGCTTTTTCCGCCGCAGCCATTTGCGGCTCTTCTGGTCGCCAAAGTTGGTGACGGTGCAGCTGTTGACGATGAACACGTCGGCAGGCTCTCCCTCCTGTGCAATGGTAAAGCCGTTGGCACGGAACAGCTGCTCCAGTGCGCCGGTCTCGTTTAAGTTGACCTTGCAGCCCAGTGTATAGAAACAAACTCGCATGAGTGGTATTTCCTTTCCATGGCAGGATTGAATGTGTACTCTTCATTATATATCATGGCGGCGGGGGGATGCAAGACCCCGCCGGCGGGAAAAGGGGGGCTCCAACCTTATATATAAAGTATGCCCGGCGGGAATGCGCCCCGGAGCTGCCGCATACACTGCAACCAGAAAGCTTGTGCAGGGAGGGGACGGCAATGGAACGGAGAGATCTTGCCCTGTTGGGGGCAGGGGTGGTATGCTTCTGGCTGTTTGCGCTGGCGCTGGGCACGGCGCAGGGCAGGGGGCTGCACCGGGAGCAGGTCCGGCAGACTGCAGGGCAGCAGACCGTGGTGCAGGCGGCAGCGGCAGAGGCTCCCCGGCTTGCCCTGAACTGCCGGGCGGCGATCCTTGTGGAGCAGCACAGCGGCAAAGTACTGTACGAGATGGAGGCGGACCGGCAGATGCCCATTGCCTCCATCACCAAGGTGATGACCCTGCTGCTGACCTTTGAAGCGGTGCAGAAGGGACAGCTGACCATGGATACCCCGGTGCCGGTAAGTGAGCACGCCTACCACATGGGCGGCAGTCAGATCTGGCTGGAGCCGGGGGAACAGTTCACGCTGGATGAGATGATCAAGGCGATCTGCGTCAGCTCCGCCAACGATGCCGCCGTGGCGGTGGCAGAGCTGGTGGGAGGCAGCGAGCCGGGGTTCGTGGAACAGATGAACGCCTGCGCCGCCCGGCTGGGCATGGAGCACACCACTTTCCGCAATGCCTGCGGGCTGGACACGGAGGGACATCTTTCCACTGCCCGGGATGTGGCGGTGATGAGCTGCCACATCCTGAACACCTGCCCGGAGGTGCTGCATTACACCGGCATCTGGACCGACAGCCTCCGGGGCGGTACCACCCATCTGGTAAACACCAACAAGCTGCTGCGGCGGTACGAGGGCATCACCGGGCTCAAGACCGGCACCACCGGCGGGGCAGGGGTGTGCATCAGCGCCAGCGCCACCCGGCAGGGGCTGAGTCTTGTGGCAGTGGTGCTGGGTGCTCCCTCCAGCAAGGACCGGTTTGACGCTGCCACCACCCTGCTGGACTACGGTTTTGGCAACTACCGTGCTGCGCCGCTGCCGGAGATGGAACAGTGTCCGGCGCAGCTGCCGGTAAAGGGCAGCCCCCGGGAGACGATGACGCTGGATTACTCCGCCCTGCCGGAGAGCATCCTGCTGCCCAAGACCGACGCCGGGGAGCTGACGGTGCAGCTGCAGCTGCCGGAGAGCCTGACCGCCCCGGTGCAGAAAGGACAGACCCTGGGCAGGGTGCAGGTCCTTGATCCGGCAGGCAGCACCCTGCTGGGAGAATACGAAGTCTATGCGGCGGCGGATGCCCCCAAAACGGACTTTGGCACCGCCCTGGGGATGCTGTGGGAGGCGCTGAAGGGCTGAGAAGGGGAATCGTGCGCTTTAACGCACAAAAGCAAAAGAAGGCAAAGGAAAACAAACTGGATGCCTGAACAAATCTGGATGAAGAAACAAAAAAACACTATTAAAATTGTATGAAATCCAAGGATTTTGACCTTGACTTTGCGGGGATGGAACGGTACACTTATACCAAGATAGTTCCTCGCAGGGCAACTGCCCGGCAGATCGTTTGGAGGTCAGTATAAAAATGAGTGTCTCACTGAATACAAAGCATCTCTCCAGCTTTATCAGCGAAGAGGAATATGCAGCCATCTATCCCCAGGTGGAAGCTGCTCATAAGCAGCTGGAAGCCAAGAATGGTCCCGGCAATGATTTTCTGGGCTGGATGTACCTGCCCCGCGACTATGATAAGGAAGAGTTCGCCCGCATCAAGGAAGCCGCCGCAAAGATCCGGCAGGATTCCGACGTGCTGGTGGTCGCCGGTATCGGCGGCAGCTACCTGGGCGCCCGTGCTGTGGTGGAAGCCGTCAAGGGCATGTACCACAACGAGATCGAAGAAGGTCTGAAGATCTACTTCTGTGGCAACAGCATCAGCCCCACCTATCTGAACAATATCATCAGCCTGTGCAAGGGCAAGCGCTTCTCCATCAACGTCATCTCCAAGTCCGGTACTACCACCGAGACTTCTCTTGCCTTCCGTGTGCTACGGAAGCTGCTGGAGGACGAGATGGGCGTGGAAGAGGCAAACAAGCGCATCTATGCTACCACCGACCGTGCCAAGGGCACTCTCAAGCAGCTGGCAGACGCTCAGGGCTGGCCCACCTTCGTGGTGCCGGATGACGTGGGCGGTCGCTATTCGGTGCTCAGCGCCGTGGGTCTGCTGCCCATCGCCGCCGCCGGCATCGACATCGACCAGCTGATGCAGGGCGCTGCAGACGCTATGGAGCGGTTCTCGGTACTCAGCCCCGACAACGACGCCTACAAGTATGCCGCCATCCGCAACATCCTGTACCGCAAGGGCAAGAGCGTGGAGATCCTGGAGTGCTACGAGCCGGACTTTACCCTGATGAACGAGTGGTATAAGCAGCTGTTTGGTGAGAGCGAGGGCAAGGACAACAAGGGTCTGTTCCCCGCCAGCTGCATCTTCTCCACCGACCTGCACTCCATGGGTCAGTTCATCCAGGAAGGTTCCCGCACCATGTTCGAGACCATCGTGGATGTGAAGAAGCCGGCACAGGACCTGTTCATCGAGAAGCTGGAAGGCAACTTTGACGGTCTGAACTTCCTTGCAGACCAGAACATGAGCGTGGTGAACCGCAAGGCAATGGAGGGCACCATCCTCGCCCACACCGATGGCGGCGTGCCGGAGGTGCTCATTGAGGTGGACGACCTCACCGCCTACAACGTGGGTTACCTGATCTACTTCTTCTGGCGTGCATGTGCCTGCAGCGGCTACCTGCTGAGCGTGAACCCCTTCAACCAGCCGGGTGTGGAGAGCTATAAGAAGAACATGTTTGCACTGCTGGGCAAGCCGGGCTACGAGAACCTGACCGCCGAGCTGGAAGCAAAGCTGAAGTAAATCAAACATCGATCTCCCGCCGTAAGGCGTGGAAAATACAGGAGGACTGAACTATGATTAAACTGATTGTTGGTACCAAGGGCTCCGGCAAGACCAAGGCTATGATCGACCAGATCAATGATGCGGTCAAGACCTCCAAGGGTAACGTGGTCGTCGTGGAAAAGGGTATGAAGCTCACCTATGACATCGCTCCTGCAGCACGTCTGATCGATCTGGAAGAGTACAAGATCTCCGGCGGCGAAATGCTGTACGGCTTCGTGGCTGGTCTGATGGCAAGCAACTACGATATCACCGATCTGTACATTGATGGCATCCTGAAGGTCCTGGACCACGATATCAACCGTCTGGGCGTTGTGCTGGACGAGATCGCTGCCATTGCCAGCGATAGCGTCAAGGTCACCGTCACCGTAAGCTCCGATGAGGCAAGCCTGCCCCACGATGTTAAAAAGTATCTGTAATTCCGTGTAAACGCAAGCAGACCACAGGCAGGAGACCGGAAAATTTCAAATTTTTTCGGTTTTCTGCCTGTTTTGGTGTTGACAAAGGGGTACTTTGGCGCTATACTAACAAAGCAGCCTTTTAGAGGTGTACTATGCAATTTGACCTGAGAAAGTTTATCACAGCCGGCAACCGACCCTATCATGCAGAGTTTCAGTGTGATTTATCTGCCCATGATTATGCCGGCGCAAGGATCCCGGAGCCTGTCAACGTTGTCTTTGACGCGGAGACCGATGGCGATGAGGTCCGGATGACACTGCGGGCAAACGCATTGGTGCACGGAGAGTGCGCCCGCTGTCTCGATCCGGTGATCCGGAAGGAAACAGTCGACACGGAGTGGACGATCCAGGAACGGGATCTGGATGATCCGGATTTCGATCTTCCGCTGGACGAAAAAGGGCATCTGAACGTGGATGAATGGCTCAGTCAGGAGTTTATGTTCCAGATCCCCACGGTGCTGCTGTGCAGCGCCGACTGCGCCGGGCTTTGTCCCGTGTGCGGCAAAAAGAAAGCGGAGTGTACCTGCCCTGCGGCAGAACCGACCACTGCTCCGGTAGATACAAGGCTCGCGATCCTTAAATCACTGCTGAACTGATAAACCCATCAAGGAGGTGCAAAAATATGGCAGTACCTAAGAGACATCTTTCCAAGGCCCGCCGCGACAAGCGTCGCAGCAATGTTTGGAAGCTGGAGGCCCCCGCACTGGTCAAGTGCAGCAACTGCGGCTCTCTGAAGCTCCCCCACCAGGCATGTGGCAACTGCGGTTACTACAAGGGCGAGGAAGTCATCAAGAAGGCCTAATTTGCGCGTAATTGGTGGCATAATGGTGTTATGTACAGAAGGGGAGGGCGCATGCCTTCCCCTTCTTGTTCTGTAAAGAAGAAATCTTCCCGGCAGGGCACTGTGCCCGCCTAAGACCGGGACAGGCGCAAGGAGGCGGATGCAATGGCGGTCAGGATCGACCGGGTGGACCCGGGCAGCGAGGCAGAGGCACTGGGTCTTGCCCCCGGCGACGAGCTGCTGAGTGTAGACGGCAACGAGCTGAACGACTCGCTGGATTACGATTTCTACACCGACAGCAAAAGCTTTCACCTGAAAGCAAAGGTGGCAGACGGCATCCGGGAGTGGACGGTGCAGCGTCCGGAGCGGGGACCCTTTGGCTGTGAGTTCCAGACCTATCTGGGCGATGCCAAGCACTCCTGCTCCAACCACTGCATGTTCTGCTTCATTGACCAGCTGCCTCCGGGTATGCGGGAGAGCCTGTATTTTAAGGACGATGACGAGCGGCTGAGCTTTTTGTTTGGCAACTACATCACCATGACCAATATGCAGGATCACGAGATCGACCGCATCATCAAGATGCACATCTCGCCCATCAACATCTCGGTGCACACCACCAACCCCCAGCTGCGGGTGCGGATGCTGGCAAACAAGCGTGCCGGCGAGGTGCTGAACTACCTGCCCCGCCTTGTGGAGGGGGGCATTGCGGTAAACTGCCAGCTGGTGCTGTGCCGGGGCATCAACGACGGCGATGAGCTGCGCCGCACCCTCACTGATCTGCTGGAGCTGACCCCCATGGTCCAGAGCGTGGCGGCGGTGCCCTGCGGGGTCACCGACTACCGCCAGAATCTGTTCAAGCAGACCCCCTACGATGCCGCCACCAGCGCCGAGACCATCGACATTCTGGAGGAGTTTGGGGATGAGTGCAAGCGCCGCCACGGCAAGCGCATCATCTACCCCAGCGATGAGTGGTATCTCAAGGCGGGACGCCCCATCCCTGCGCCGGAGTTCTACGAGGACTACGATCAGCTGGAAAACGGGGTGGGTATGCTGAGCCTGTTCCGGCAGGAGTTTCTGGCAGAGCTGGAAAAGCCCCACCGGGTCTACGGCAGCAAGAAGATGGACGTGGTCACCGGCGAGATGGCGGCACCCCTGATCCAGGAGATGATGGCGGAACTCCACCGTCAGTACCCCATGATCGAAGTGACGGTGCACCCCATCCAGAACAAATTCTTTGGAGGCAACGTGGGGGTGGCAGGTCTGGTCACCGCCACCGACATTCTGGCACAGTGCAGCGGCAAGCTCACCAGCGGCACGCTGGGGGTGCCTGCGGTAATGCTGCGGGAAGAAAAAGATACCTTTCTGGACGATATCACCACCCAACAGCTGGCAGAGAGGCTGGGCGTAAAGGTGGAAGTGCTGCCGGCAGGCGGCGGCGATGAGGCACGTGCCCTGCTGCGCAGCGGCTTGCACATTGCCAGAAAGAGACGATGAAACAACTCCCCCTTCCGGGAGAGACGGATAGAACGCTTTTTAAAAGAAAGGAGGCACTCCTGTGAGCAAGCCCATCGTAGCAGTGGTGGGACGCCCTAATGTGGGCAAGTCCACCCTGTTCAACAAACTCTGCGGTCAGCGTCTGGCGATCGTGGAGGACACTCCGGGCGTTACCCGGGACCGCATTTTTGCCAACTGCGAGTGGAACGGCAACGAATTTCTGCTGGTGGACACCGGCGGTATCGAGCCTAAGGCGACCGAGGGCATTCTGGCACATATGCGGGAGCAGGCGCAGATCGCCATTGACACGGCAGACTGCATCATCATGGTCACAGATGTCCGCAGCGGTCTTACCGCTGCCGACGAGGACGTGGCACATATGCTGCGCCGCAGCCGCAAGCCCATTATTCTGGCGGTGAACAAGTGCGACAAGGTGGGGGATGCACCCATGGAGCTGTACGAGTTCTACAATCTGGGCTTTGACGAGGTAATGCCCATCTCCTCAGTCCACGGTCACGGCACCGGCGACCTGCTGGATGCAGTGTGCGCCCATCTGGACTTCAGCGAGACGGTGGTGGAGGAGGACCGGATCCCGGTGGCGATCATCGGACGCCCCAATGTGGGCAAGTCCAGCCTCACCAACCGGATCCTGGGCGAGAACCGCATGATCGTGGCAAACGAGGCAGGCACCACCCGGGACGCCATCGACACCCCGGTGGACAACGCCTACGGCAAGTTCATCTTTACCGACACCGCCGGTCTGCGCAAGCGCAGCAACATCAGCGACGGTCTGGAGCGGTACATGGTGGTCCGTGCTCTGGCAGCGGTGGAGCGGAGCCGGGTGGCACTGATCCTTGTGGATGCCACTGTGGGCTTTACCGAGCAGGACAGCAAGGTGGCAGGCTATGCCCACGAGCAGGGCAAGGCGTGCATCATCGTGGTGAACAAGTGGGATGCCGTGGAAGGCAAGGAGACCAACACCATGGAGCTGCAGCGTCGGGACTATGCCGACTGCTTCAGCTTTATGAGCTACGCCCCCATTATCTTTATCTCTGCCCAGACCGGCTACAACATCAACAAGCTCATGCAGCTGATCCGGGATGTGGATGCGGAGAACGGGGCACGGGTGCCCACCGGCGTGCTGAACGAGATGCTGGCACGTGCCACCGCACGGATGCAGCCTCCCAGCGACAAGGGGCGCCGCCTGAAGATCTACTACCTGACCCAGGCATCCACCCGTCCCCCCACGTTCGTGGCGTTCGTCAACGCAAAACACCTGTTCCATTTCAGTTATCAGCGGTATCTCATCAATCAGATCCGGGAGAACTTTGGACTGGAACACACCCCCATCCGTCTGGTCGTGCGGGAGCGCGGCTCCGGCGAGGTGGGAGCAAAGGACGTGTGATCCTGCCGCAAAGGAGGCACTATGATGTGGACGATCCTTATTGCCGCTGCTGCCGCTGTGCAGGCGTATCTGCTGGGCAGCATCGACACCGGTATTCTTGTCAGCAAGTATCTGTATCACGATGATGTGCGCAACCACGGCAGCGGCGCAGCCGGCATGACCAACATGCTGCGGACCTTTGGCAAAAAGGCGGCGGCACTTACGGCACTGGGAGATGTGCTCAAAGGCGTGGTCTCGGTGTGCATCGGCAGGTGGCTGTTCCAGCAGCTGCCGGGCGGGGCGGAGTTTTCCCCCTATCTGGGCGTGTATCTGGCAGCCATCTTTGCCGTCATCGGGCACCTGAAGCCGCTGTATTTCGGCTTTAAGGGCGGCAAGGGGGTGCTGGTGGCAGGAGGAGCCATCCTCGCCATCCAGCCGGTGCTGATCCCCTTTCTGGCGGTGATCTTTCTGGCGTGCCTTCTGCCCACCGGCATGGTGTCGCTGGGCAGTGTCACCATGGCAGTGTCCTACCCGGTGCTGACATTGCTCTACGGTCTGTTCCGGGGCTACGGCACTGCGGACCTTGTGGTCTGTGTGGCAGGTGCCTGCGTCATGGCGGTGATGGTCATTTATATGCACCGCTCCAACATCCGGCGAATCCGGGAAGGCAAAGAGTACCGCTTTGGCAGACACAATAAAAAACAGTAAATAAAAGGGTCGCCCCGTAACTTGCGGGGCGACCCTTTTGTGTTTTGTGTGGGATGTATCAGCGGGAGGAGCCCACCGTCTCCTCCGGCTCAAACTCCTCTTCCTCGGTGGGAATCACCTCAGCGACCTCGGCGGCGACCCGGCTCTTCAGCCGGGAGAAACGCTCCTCGGCGGGGATGCCGCTCTGCCGGGGACTCAGGTCCGGGACGGGGTTGCCGTCCGGCAGGTGTGCGCCAAAGGCGGGCACAAAGAAGAACTTGCGCACAATGAAGATCAGGGCAATGGCGCAGACGCTGAGAAGGTTTTCCAGCGCCGAGTCGTGTCCCACCACCATGTGGCGGGCGATGGCGTAGAGCAGCACTTCCAGACTGCTGCCGGGGCTGTGCTTGGCAAGCATCTTGATAAACTCAATGCCGATGACGATGTCCAGACTCCGCTCCAGAAAAGTGCGGATCTCCGCCTCGTTGCCGTCGATGAGCAAGCCCGGCATCCACCGGATCAGGGGCACAGCGCTGAACAGCAGCCCGATGAGCACCAGCCCGGCGAGAAGGATCTCCAACAGGCTGGACGCCTGAATGATGCGGTTGCGCAGCTCGGTGCGCCGGGACGATTCAACGTGAGAAGAGTGATGCTCCATAGTGGGGACCTTCCTTTCGGCATACGGCAGCGTTTTTACGTTTTTGTTTTTATTGTAGCAGAAGGAAAAAGAGGTGTCAATTCCTGCCAATCAGGTGGCGCTGTTTTCCGGGGCGGAGGAATTTACCGCCACATAGCCGGATTTCCGGATGCAGGCAATGCCGGCGTCGGTGTCCAGCCAGTCGTAGAGCTGCCGCTCCGGGCTGTCGGCGGCGGCATCCGGGTGGATGACGGCGTAAAAGTCGTTGCACAGGGGGTAGCTCTGGTCCCCGATGGTGTCGTTGGAGGGGGTGACCCCTTCCACAGCGATCATCCGCAGACCGGGCTTGGAGTACATCTGGTCAATATAGTAGTACACCGAAAAGCCGATGGCGTTGGCGCTGTTGTTGTAGCCTGCAAGCTGGTCCACCAGCTGCCCCATGGAGGTGGGAGCAAGCTCGGTGGGGGGATCCATCAACTCTCCGTCTCCGATGAGCAGCTTCAGGAACAGAGTCTGGCTGCCGGAATCCGCCCGGCGTTGGAACGCCACGATGTCCTGATCCTTGCCGCCCACATCCTTCCAGTTGGTGATCCTGCCGGCGTAGATGTCCCGCAGCTGCTGCAAGGTCAGGCTCTGGACCGGGTTGTCCTCGTTGACCATAAACACCAGAGCGTCCCGTCCGATGGGCTTCTGCTCCAGCACCACATTTTCTGCCTGCAGCTCCTGCTTGACCTCTTCCGGTGCCTCGTACACCACCAGCATCTGGGCAGAATAGTCCGGTTCATAGTACAGCCCAAACTGTGACCATGCGGAAGAGGTGGTGCTCACCGTGATGCTGCTCTGTGCCACGGTCAGGTCCATGCCGGTGGTGTCCGCCAGCATCTGCGCCATCAGGGGGACGCAGGCGGTGCTGCCGTCCAGCCGGGGAAACTCCTCCGGGGTCAGGAAGGGCTGGGCGGAGACCGATGCAGCGCTGGAAGGGGCGCTGTCCCCGGCAGAGGGAACGTCACCTCTGGAAAGGGTCGGCTTGGAACCGCAGGCGGTAAGGACCCCGGCAGAGCAGGCGGCAAGCCCCAGCAGAAAGCTGCGGCGGGAGATCATGGTATGTTTCATGGCTGTATCCTCCTTATTTGCAGGTTTATTCATAATAGTAGGTGCCGCCTTCGTCATCGGCAAGGGTAAAGATGCTCTGGCAGTAGACCCAGCTGCCGTCGGAGTCCATCCAGCCGTTGTAGAAGCCCTGCTGCGCCGCAAAGACCCCCTGAGGCAGCCCGTTGATCGAGTTGGCGGCATAGCCGTAGACGGAGCGGAGCCCCTGGATGACCACATTGCCCTGACTGTCCACCACGTCTGTCAGGTAGCTGCCTCCCACCCCGCTGTAGGAGCCGGAAAACAGTGCCTCGCCCTCCGGGGTACGGGTCAGGGGAGAGAAGTAGTCGAATCGGCGGCAGGCGGCGGTAAGGTCTCCTACCAGACCGTCCGGACCATAGACCCGGCAGGCGGTGGTCTCGTAGTCGTCGTTGTCCTTCAGCTCTACGCTGACCTGTCCGTTTCCTATACAGAAGATGGATGCATACTGCTGTCCCGGTACCGGCTCCACCATCACATCGGTGATCTTTTCGCCGGTGGCAGAGTCAAAGACCAGCAGCTGCCCGTTGGCGGCGTAGAAAGCTGCCTCTCCGTCTGCCTGATGATAGTCGTAGAGAACCAGGTCTTCCCCGGTGGAAAGGTCGTGGAGGATGCAATGGAAGGGGCTGTTGCTGGTAAAATCATAGGACATGGCATACCCGGGGACATAGCAATCAATGGTCTGGTCAAAGCTGCCCAGCACCTGCTTCTCGGAGCCGGAAAGGTCCACCAGAAGGGCTCCGCCGTTTTGCGGGTCGCCGTAGCAGACGATGCCGTTGCCCAGACTCTGATGGAAATTGGACAGCTCTTCCCCGGTGACGGTGTTGTACAGGGAATAGGCGGGGAAGTCGCCGTTGTTGTACTGGCACAGTTCCACCCAGTTTTCGGGGGTATCGTTACCGGACAGGGTATAGCAGCAGGGCACTGTGTGGAGAAGCTCTCCGCTGCGGCTCCGCATTTCTACCCGGAGATGACTGGTCTGGTCGAGATCGTAGTCCATGGAGGAAAGCCCGGCGGGAAGAGCATAGCAGTTGAAGATCAGCGTATCCCCCTGCACAAGGCAGTCGTAGGCGTCCTCCGGCACCGGCAGGTCAGAGCCGGTGGAAAGGTCTATGACCCGGCAGTTGCCGTAGAAAGCTTCTCCCCAGAATTCACCGTCCTCAAAAACAGGCTGCTGCAGTACCAGCACATCCCCGGTAAGGGTGGCGGAATACTCGCCGTTGAACTCTATAAGGGTCCTGCCGCTGCTGTCGCACAGGGCGCTGCGGCGGCGGTTTTCCCCGGAATTATCCGCCCAGCTGTGGAAAAAGAACTGGACCTGCTGGGTGAGGGTGTCCGGCAGCAGGGCAACGCTCTCATCGGCAGAGGCGGTGTACACCACCTCACTGCCCCTCAGCACCGTGCTGCCTCCGGCAGGATCGTACAGGATGCGCAGTCTGCCGTCCTCCAGACGGGTGCTGTCGTAGGGCAGGGAGGCGGCTGCTTCGCTGCGGGTAATAGTGGGAGAGGCGGCAGGCAGCAGGCTGCTGCAGCCGGTGCACAACGCCGCTGCAAGGGAGAAGCACACGGCTCCCCGGAGGACCCGCCGGGGGGAAAATGGTCTTTTGTACGTCATGGTGATCACTCCTCTATATCCAGAAAAACAGGCGGTTGCCACCTTTATTATAATACGAAACAGCCGCACTTTCCATTGCGGGAAGGTGCGGCTGCCGGTTACATTTTTATGACAATGCCGGGTCCGGGGTCTGAGCCGGTTCCATCCGGCTCAGCTGCTTTAAAAAGCCCATGAGGAAGGGCAGGGACACAAAAAAGGTCAGCACATCTGCAATGGGCTGGCAGACCTCCACCCCCAAAAGCCCAAGGTGGGAGGGCAGCAGAAGGATCAGAGGGATAAAGAACACTCCCTGCCGGCAGCAGGCAAGAAAGGTAGCACGCCCTGCCTTGCCCACGCTCTGGAAGGTCATGTTGGTCACCACGATCACCGGATGCAGGATCATGGCAAGGCACTGGTACCGGAAGGCAGGCAGCGCCACGGCGGTAACTGCCGGGTCGTCCCGGAACAGCCGGATCAGGCTGTCGTCCTTCCACCAGCACACCCCCATCAGCACCGCCAGCAGCACAAAGGCCGCCTCCATGGTAAAGAGGGCGGCACTGCGGACCCGGCGGTATTTGCGTGCCCCGTAGTTGAAGGACGCCACCGGCTGCAGCCCCTGTCCCACGCCGATCGCCACCGAGAGGATGAACATAAAGATCCGGGACACGATGCTCATGCCTGCCACGGCTGCATCGCCGTAGCTGCGGGCGGCGATGTTCAGCAGCATGCCGCCGATGCTGTTGAGCCCCTGCCGCCCAAAGCTGGGTGCGCCGCCTGCCAGGATCTGCAAAAACTCCCAGGGCTGCCGGGTGACGGCGGAAAGCCGGAACTGGCTGACGGTTTTGCCCCGGAGGAACATGGACAGCAGGATGCCAAAGCTGATGCTCTGGCTCAGGGCGGTGGCGATGCCGGCACCGGCGGTGCCCAGACCCAGCCCGAACATGAACAGCGGGTCCAGAGCGATGTTCAGCAGCCCGCCGGTGACCAGACCGATCATGGCAAGGTCTGCCTTGCCTTCGTAGCGCAGGATATTGTTCATCACAAAGCTGGAGATCATCAGGGGACCGGCTAACAGGATGGGGCGGGCGTAGGCGCAGGCGTGGGGCAGAATGGTATCGGTGCTGCCAAGCAGCAGCATAAAGTCCGGCAGGGCGGCAAGACCTGCCACCCCCAGCACCGCTCCCGTTGCCAGCGCCGTAAAAAAGCTGGTGGAGGCAAAGCGGGTGGCGGCATCGGCGTTGCGGCTGCCAAGGCTGCGGCTGATGATGGTGCCGGAGCCGTGTCCCAGCATAAAGCCCAGCGCCTGAATGATCGCCATAAGGCTGGATACCACTCCCACCGCACCGGAGGCACTGGTGGAGATCTGCCCTACAAAAAAGGTGTCCGCCAGATTGTAGATGCTGGTGATGAGCATACTCAGGATGGTGGGGGCGGCGAGACCAAGGACCAGCCGGGGAATGGGGGTCTCGGTCATTTTCTGGAACTGCTGCCTGGTGCGGTCATCGGATGTCATGGAAAAACCTCCCTTGGAGAAATGAGAAAAGCCGCCTCCGATAGTGGAGGCAGCAGAAAATGCAATGCTTTTACAGTATAACGCATGTACAGCAAAAAGTCGAGAGGGGGAAACTGTATTCGTTTTCAGTCCGGAACAAGGGGGCGAAGAGGCGAAAAAACCGCCGGAATGAGAGGGGATTCTGTATAAATTGCTAAAGGAAAGTCGAATTGCTTGTAGAAAATCACGATATGTGGTATCATTTATATGGAAGATGCAGGAAGAATGTTGCCCGCATCACCACTGGAGGGATAATACATGAAAACTGTAGCACAGACCGTGATCGAAGCAGATCGTTTCTATACCATCTCCGCCCACACCGGAAATGTCATTCAGGCAGTGGAGGGTGCAAAGGATGGTGCCTGCGTCCGTCTCGGCAAGTACGACCACAAGCCGGAGCAGGAATGGGCGTTCGTCCGGGTAGGGGATGGGGTCTACCGCATCCGCAACCGCGCCTCCGGCAAGCTGCTGGACCTGACCATGACCGGCACTGCCAATGGCACTTGGCTGCACCTGTGGGAGGACGTAGGCGGTACCTCCCAGATGTGGACCGTCCAGCCCACCCCGGAAGGGACTGTGCGGCTGCGCTCTTCCTGGGCAAGCGGCAAGTGCGTGGACACCGTGGGCATAGGTGCCGCAGTGGGTGCTGTGCTGCAGATCTGGCAGGAAGTGCCCGGCGCAGACCAGCTGTGGACCATCACTGAGGTGAAGGACCGGGTAAAGCGTGCCCCCAAGAAGGAAGAGCCTGCTGCCGAAGAGACAGTTGTGGCAGAGCCCGCTGCTGTGGAGGCTGCTCCCGTGGCTGAAGCTGCCGCAGAGGAAAAGCCCGCCGCTCCCGTCAAGAAGCCTTGTGCACGGAAGCCCCGCACCACCAAGAAGGCTGCGGCTGAGGCAGAGGAGGCTGCAAAGCCTGCAGAGGAGACTGCTGCTCCCGCCAAAAAGCCCGCTGCAAAAAAGACTGCCGCAAAGGCAGAGGAAGCCGCTGCCCCCAAGGCAAAAAAGGCTCCCGCAAAGTGCCGGACTGCGGCACGTAAAAAGACCGCTAAAAAGACGGTCTGAGCTGCCGGTGTACCAACGGAATAAAGCATCGCAGCCCGCCGGGCGTTTCCTGCAAAGGGACCCGGCGGGTTGTCTGCGTATACCGCCCCGGATGGGGCAAAAAAGCCATCTGCGTTCCCTTGGGGCGGCACAGATGGCTTTTTCGTATATAAGGTAAAGGCTCAGGACGCCTGCTGCACGAACTGCACCACGCTCTCAATAGTCTCCCGGAGCTTTACCAGTGTGGCGATGTCCTCATCGCTCATGCGGGAGGTGGGGGCGCTGAGCACCGTTTTTGCTGCGGTGACGGTGCCGGTAAGCTCCATGTGGACCCCGTGTTCCGGAATGTCCAGCAGCAGGTGCGCCGGGTGGGTGTCACTGGTGAGGAGTCCTTTTTTTGCCACCCCGCAGACCAGCACCGGGGCGTTGGGGTCGCCGGAGTCGTTTTGCAGCCGGAAGTAAAGGTAGCCGTCCCGGGCGTTTTTGGGCTGGACCAGCCGGAGGGTCTTGAGATCAAGGCTAAAGCCGGTCATGTCCTGCAACGCCACGGTGTCGCTCTCCACCCCCAGAACAGAGGCAAGCTGTTCCTGAGAGAGGTAGCTGCCCAAGGTCCAGTCCGGCAGAAGCAGGCTGGACAGGGGATACTGGTCCACCACCGCCATGCGGATGTTCCGGTACAGCTGCCCCACATCAAAGAGGGTCTCCTCCGGACCGATGTACACCCGGGAGAGGGGGGAGGCGGGGATCACCGCCGTGTCCGAGCTGAGATTCAGCTGGATGCCGGTGGGGGAATACTGCCCCTCCACCCTGCCGGTGGTGCCGCCGAACCGGTCCAGCAGCCGGTACAGGGAGGGCGGGTCCTCCGTGGTGGAGGTGAGCTGGTAGTCAAAGCGGAAGCTCGCCCCTGCCTGCAGCGCCTTGACCCGGCGTCCCGCAAGCCCAATGATCATTGCTACACCTACGATGCATACCAGCAGGCAGCACAGCAGCACAACAAGGGCGATGCGTACGCCGGTGCGCTTTTTGTGGGAAGATGCCATAAACGTTTCCTCCTTTTAAATGGGATGATGTGTCTTCAGCATAGCCCAGCCGGTGCAAAATGTCAAGCAAAGGCAGACAAAACAAAAAACCTGAAACATTTCTGTTTCAGGTTTCTGGCGGAAAGATGGGGATTCGAACCCCAGAACGCTTTTGACACGTTACACGATTTCCAGTCGTGCGCCTTAGACCAACTCAGCCATCTTTCCATATACGCTTTTGCTTTTTTAAACAGAAAAAATCTTGACGAAGCCCTAAAAGAAGACTATGATGAGGGCAGAAAATGCTGCGGCAGTGTCGTATTCTGCGCTGCAGGGAATAAAAGGAGGATGTTCTGCTATGGATTATTCCGAAGTGCTGTCCCATGCACGGGAGTGCATCGGCAAATATTGCAAGGCGTGCCCGGTGTGCAACGGCGTGGCATGCAAAAACCAGATCCCCGGTCCCGGGGCAAAAGGGGTGGGAGATACCGCCATCCGTAATTACAATAAGTGGGCAGAGATCCGGGTAAACATGGACACCCTGTGTGAGGGGGGTACCCCGGACACCACCACCCAGCTGTTTGGCAAGAACTTTCGCTACCCCTTCTTTGCGGGTCCGGTGGGGGCGGTGAATCTCCACTACTCCGACGCCTACACCGACATGACCTATAACGATGTGCTGGTCCGTGCCTGTGCCCAAAGCGGCATCGCTGCCTTTACCGGCGACGGCACCAACCCCACCGTCATGGAAATGGCGACCAAGGCGATCGGCGCTGCCGGGGGCTGCGGTGTGCCCACCATCAAGCCCTGGAACATGGATACCATCCGGGAAAAAATGGAGCAGGCAAAGGCAAGCGGCTGCTTTGCAGTGGCTATGGACGTGGATGCGGCAGGTCTGCCCTTCCTCAAGAACATGACCCCGCCCGCGGGCAGCAAGAGCGTGGAGGAGCTGGCGCAGATCGTGGAGCTGGCACAGCGTCCCTTTATCGTCAAGGGCGTTATGACCGTCAAGGGCGCTCTGAAGGCAAAGCAGGCAGGGGCTGCCGCCATCGTGGTGTCCAACCACGGCGGTCGTGTGCTGGACCAATGCCCCGCCACCGCCGAGGTGCTGCCGGAGATCGTGGCAGCCCTCAAGGGCACCGGCGTGAAGGTGTTGGTGGACGGCGGCATCCGCAGTGGTGTGGATGCGTTCAAGGCGCTGGCACTGGGTGCAGACGGCGTGCTGATCTGCCGTCCCTTTGTCACTGCTGTCTACGGCGGCGGCGAAGAAGGGGTCAAGTGCTACATCCAGAAGATCGCCGCAGAGCTTTGCGACACCATGCAGATGTGCGGTGCACACAGTCTGGCGGAGATCACCCCGGATATGGTGCGGATCTGAATACAAAAAATCGCAGGGGCTGCCGGGAGGCAGTCCCTTTTTCTGTTACCCCTGCAGGGTGGTGCCGGGGTAGTAGTGGGCAAGGATGGCGGCGTAGTCAGCGCCCTGTTCCGCCATTGCCTTGGCGCCCCACTGGCTCATGCCCACCCCGTGCCCGTAGCCCCGGGTGGTGAAGCAGAAGCTGCCGCTGTGGAAGGTCACCGTAAAGCAGGTGCTCCGCAGCCCCAGCGCCCGGCGCAGCGCCGTGCCGGAGATGGTCTGCCCACACACCGACAGGGAGGCAGTGTAGCCGGAGGGGGTCAGAGTCTGGGCGGAGAACCACTGCTCCGGGGCGGAAAGGTCGGCGGAAAGGGAAAGCCCGGTCTGCAGCAGGGACTGAAGCTGCCGGGCGGAGAGGGTGACGGAATACTGGTAGTTGTCGGCGGCAAGGTCGGTGCTGCTGTCCACCGGCACAAGGTAGGGCAGGGGGCTGCCCCAGACGTTCTGGCTTGCCTCGGTGCGCCCGTTGGAAAGGGCAAAGTAGCTGGCGGCGGCGGGAGCGTCCTGATAGCACAGCACCTGTGTTTCCACCTGCTCCACCAGCGCCGACAGCCGGGCGTAGCGGGAGGCGTAGTCGGTGCCCCAGTAGCTGCGGAGCACCGGGTCCGTAAGGCAGACCTGCCGCCGTGCCGGGTCGGCGGCAAGCCACCCGCCGCCGGGCAGGGGGCAGTGGTCCCGGCAGTAAAGGATATAGCTGTGCGCCGCCACCGCCTGCGCCTTCAGCGCCTCGTCTGCCCAGCTCACCGGCATCTCCGCCGCCACCGCTCCGATAAGATAGTCCCGGCGGGAAAGTTCCAGCAGCTGCCCGGTGCTCCGGTCCTCCAGCAAAAAGACCGTGCTGTCCCCGGCAAAGCCCCCGGCGGCGGAGGAAGCAGCAGGCGACCGCTCCCCGGAAGGGGCGGATGCGGCAGGGTCCAGAGAGGCGCAGGTCAGGCGGTAGGTGCACAGGGGCAGACCGCAGCCCAGCACCAACAGCACCGTGCACAGCAGCAGAAATGAGCGTTTCATGGCAGGACCTCCTTGCAGCGTCTTGGTGTCACCAGCATAAAACGGCGGGGGCGCAAAACCCTGCGAAACCCGGCACAAAGGCAAAAAAGGGCAGAAACCCCCCGGTTTTTCCGCCGGAGGGTAAACCGGAGTCACTTTGTACTTGAATTTACTGCACAAAAGCGATAATATAAGACTGTGTCCATCATTGCGGATGGATGGGAAAGTATATAAGAGTATAGGAAAGGAGATCTCCCTATGAATTTTGCACATGCGGAGGTGGCATCGCTGGATCCCAATACCATGAGGACCCTGTGCGAGGAATACCTTGCCAACAACTACATCGACCCGGAGACCAGCGAGCGGCTGGGGGTCAAGAGAGGTCTGCGGAACCCGGATGGCACCGGCGTGTTGGCAGGTCTGACCAATGTCTGTGACGTTGTGGGTTACAAAAAGGATCAGGAGGGCGCCATCATCCCTATCCCCGGCAAGCTGATCTACCGGGGCGTCAACATCAACGAGATCGTGGATGAGGCGTACCGCAACGACCGCTTTGTGTTTGAGGAAGTGATCTGGCTGCTGCTGTTCGGCAGCCTGCCCACCAGAGAGCAGCTGGACGACTTCTGCGAGATCCTGGCAGAGCACCGTGCCCTGCCGGAGGGCTTTATGGACACCATGAATGCCCCTTCCCCCAACATCATGAATAAGCTGCAGCGCTGCGTGCTGGGTCTGTACTCCTACGATGAGCACGCCGAGGACCTGAGCCTGGAGAACATCCTGAACCAGAGCATCAACCTCATTGCCAGCATGCCCACCATGATGGTGAACGCCTACCAGATGAAGCGCCGCTACTACGACAAGCAGAGCATGTTCTTCCACCTGCCCAAGCCCGGGCAGAGCACGGCGGAGCACATCCTGAGCACCTACCGTCCGGACCAGAAGTTTACCCACGAGGAGGCAAAGCTGCTGGATATGTGCCTGCTGGTCCATGCGGACCACGGCGGCGGCAACTGCTCCACCTTTACCACCCGTGTGCTGTCCTCTTCCGGCACCGACACCTATTCGGCGATCGCTGCTGCCATCGGCGCCCTGAAGGGTCCCAAGCACGGCGGTGCCAACCTGATGGTGAACCGTCAGCTGCAGGATATCCTCAAGCACGTGGAGAACCCGGAGGACGACGATGAGGTGCGGGAATATCTGCGCCGGATCCTGCGCAAGCAGGCAGGCGACGGCTCCGGTCTGATCTACGGCATGGGACACGCCGTGTACACCGTCAGCGACCCCCGTGAGGTGATCCTGAAGCACCGTGCCCGTCACCTGGCATACGAAAAGGGCTTTGAGGAAGAGTACAACATGCTGTGCAGCATCGAGCGCCTTGCCCCCGGCATCTTTGCGGAGGAAAAGGGCAGCACCAAGCCCGTCTGCGCCAATGTGGACCTGTTCAGCGGTCTGATCTACAACATGCTGGGCATCTCCGAGGACATCTACACCCCCCTGTTTGCCATCGCCCGTGTGCCGGGCTGGTGCGCACACCGGGTGGAAGAGGTCGTGTTCGCCAATCGTATCATTCGTCCGGCTTACAAGTATCTGGGGGTGCGCCAGAAGTACAAGCCGTTAGAGGAGCGCTAATGGATCCGTTGATTTTGTTCTCAATTTTACTGTCTGTTATTCTGGGCATCCTCCGGGGTGCCGACCTTGCATGGGGCACCGACCCGGTCACCGGGCTGTGCGTCGTTGGCTCGGTGTGGTGGCGGTATCTGCTGCTGGCAGCGGTGGTGCTGGCGGCGGTGCTGACAGGGCGCAGCCGGGGCAAAGACCCGGCGGCACTGTGCACCCGCAAGCCCGGCGGGGCGGCTGCGGCATTTGCGGCGGCGGTGTGCTTTCTGGCTGCGGCGGCGGTGCGGCTGCTGTTCCCGGCAGGCTTTGCGGACCTGGTGCGGATCCCGCTGGGGGTGCTGTGCGCCTGCTGGCTCAGTGCACTGGGCAGCCGGTGGCTCACGGCAAAGGAATGGAAGGCTCCTGCCGGCGGTATCCTGCTGGCGGTGGCAGGCAGCGTGCTGTTCTACTGGAACCTGCTGATGCGCTTTATGGAGAACAGTTCCAGCTGGCACCGGGTGACCCAGACTGCCATGGTATGGCAGATGCTGGCGGCACTGCTGCTGCTTTCGGCACTGGCACGGGCGCTGTACCTGCCGAAGCCGGAAAACGGCAGCACCCTGTGTGCCGCCGGTCTTGCCGCCTTTGGGCTATGCCTGTGCTGGGAGCTGCCCCGGACGGTGCAGCTGGCACTGGCGGTGACGGCGGACGTCACGTTGCTGCCGGAGCTGCTCGGCGCTTTGGGACTGTGCGCCGTAGGAGCGCTGGGGGGCATCTGCGCAGCGGGCTGCGCAAAGCTCCGGGCATGACCGCCAAGCTGCTGGCACTCCCTTGGGATAATTGCCTAAAACATGCGCACGGCGGACGGTAAAATCGTACAAAATAAAAAAAAGGTGGATTTTCTCGTTAATTTTTTAGCAGGCACTTGAAAGTTTGCGAGATTTGGTCTACAATAAAGATACCGTGATTTATCCATACTAAAGGGTAAAAACATTTAGGAGGTACTATTAACATGGCTGTTAGAGTTGCTATCAATGGTTTCGGTCGCATTGGCCGTCTGGCATTCCGTCAGATGTTTGACGCTGAGGGCTACGAGGTCGTCGCAATCAACGACCTGACCAGCCCCAAGATGCTGGCTCACCTGCTGAAGTACGATACTGCTCAGGGTTCTTTCTGCGGCAAGATCGGCGAAGGCAAGCACACTGTCGAGGCTACCGAGGACTCCATCATCGTTGACGGCAAGGAAATCAAGATCTACGCTGTCAAGGACGCAAAGGATGCTCCCTGGGGCGAGCTGAACGTTGATGTCGTTCTGGAGTGCACCGGCTTCTACACCAGCAAGGAGAAGAGCATGGCTCACATCCAGGCTGGCGCAAAGAAGGTCGTTATCTCTGCTCCTGCAGGCAACGATCTGAAGACCATCGTCTACTCCGTCAACGAGAAGACCCTGACCTCTGAGGATCAGGTCATCTCCGCTGCTTCCTGCACCACCAACTGCCTGGCTCCCATGGCCGACACCCTGAACAAGACCTTCCCCATCGTTTCCGGCATCATGACCACCGTTCATGCTTACACCGGCGACCAGATGATCCTGGACGGTCCTCAGCGCAAGGGCGACCTGCGCCGTGCACGTGCTGGCGCACAGAACATCGTCCCCAACTCCACCGGTGCTGCTAAGGCTATCGGTCTGGTCATCCCCGAGCTGAACGGCAAGCTGATCGGTTCTGCTCAGCGTGTGCCCGTTCCCACCGGTTCTACCACCATCCTGGTTGCCGTTGTCAAGGGCAAGGATGTCACCAAGGAAGCTATCAACGCTGCCATGAAGGCTGCTACTTCTGAGTCCTTCGGCTACAACGAGGATCCGATCGTTTCCTCCGATGTCATCGGCATGCGTTACGGCTCTCTGTTCGACGCTACCCAGACCATGGTCGCTAAGATCGACGATGACACCTATCAGGTTCAGGTCGTGTCCTGGTACGACAACGAGAACTCCTACACCTCTCAGATGGTCCGTACCATTAAGTACTTCGCTGAGAACTGCTGATCTCGTAGCTGCGATAAAAATTGAATGATTTGTCGACTGGAGTTTGTCTTGCTCAACTACGAACAAGCCTGATCTGGTACGACAACCATTTTAGAGATTTTTGCACCCTTTCTTTTGTGGTTCTTCCATGAGAGAAAGGGTGTTTTTTATGTGTTTGAAGGATCTCCGTGATGAATTTCTGTACGACTGTGAATGCCGCCATCTTGCCAAAGGCTCCCTGCGCAACTACCGGGCAGCGACACGATTTCTGGTGGACTTTCTGGAATCGAAGCACATCACTGAACTGGAGGAGGTCAAGCCACACCACATCCGGGATCTGATGAAGGAAAAGCAGGACATGGGTAGCACGCCACGGTACATCAATGATCTGCTCAAAGTCTGGCGGACTTGGTTCAATTATCTGGTGACCGAGGGCTATGTGGATGAGCGGGATAACCCGGCCAAGAAGGTGAAGCCTCTTCGTCAGCCCAAAACCATCATTGATACCTTTACCGTGGATGAGATGAGGCGGATGATCCGATTTTACGATGGGACAGATTTCCTGTCGGTGAGGAATAAGACCATCATTATGCTGCTGTTCGACACCGGGATGCGCTGCAATGAGATGATCCTGATGGAGCCGGAAGACATCAAACCGGACTATATTCTGGTCAAGCATGGCAAGGGCAGCAAGGAACGCGTGGTGCCAAAGTCGCCTGCGCTGTCCAAGCAACTGATGAAGTATCGTACCCTACGGGATGCCTATTTAAAGGAATACCCCAGTCGCCACAAGAACCTGTTTCTCAGCAAAAACGGGAAGCCTTTGACGGATGAAGCAGTTGCCCGGATGCTGAAACATGCGGCAAAAGAGGTGGGAGTGTCGCCCTCGGTACGCGTTAGTCCGCATACCTGCCGCCATACCTTCGCCCAGATGCAGTTGAAGAACGGTTTGGATCTGTACAGTGTCTCTCGCCTGATGGGGCACGTCAATATCATGATTACCCAGCGCTACCTGCTTGGCATCAAGGATAAGGACATAGTGGATCGCGGGACGCAGACCAGCCCCCTGATGAACCTGTAAAAAACTGAATCGTACACCTCAAGAGCAGTCCCGCCGGGTAGTGGGGCTGCTTTTTTGGGTGGATGGGCATAAAAATACCCCCATTGCTCTATGGAGAGAAATGAGGGGGATGGAATCAGTCTGCTTCGGTGTCCAGATTTTCGAGAAGCTCGGTAAAACTTGGCGTGGCATACTGATCGTTGAAGCTACTTAAATAGGACAAGCTCATAAGCGCCTGATTCAGTTGAAAGACAGCCTTGTTGTTGGAATGCTTCAGCAGGAAGATGAACTCGCGCCGCAAATCACCCTCAAACTGATGGACCCTTATGGATAGCAGAAGCTGCACAATGACTTCCTGCCCAAGAGGATTTAGCTGGTCGAATTCGCATAGGGAGCTGTGCCTTTTGTCGCCTGGATCAAACGGAAAACGGTCGTTTTTTTCGTTATTGTACGAGTTGTCTTCCGTATCTTTTTGCTGATTGGTGATTTCATCATCAGAAGGGTGACGCATTGAGCTTTTTGGGTTGCTGTATGATGAATAATGCTCACCCAAGAGCTCGGTCATGCTGGGCACAGCGGAGCCCATTAATATTCCAACGGATACGTCCAGGGATTGTGCGATTTGCTCCAGCAGATTGAGGTCGAACCGTTCGCTGTCGCGATTCAACATGTTATATAAAGTGGTATAGGGGATATCAACCCTGCGGCTGAGTTCTTTGATGGAAATCCCCCTAACTTCCGCAACGGCCTTAATGTTCTGGCAGACGCTCATTCTGAAACACTCCTTTCTAATAGGTATTTATATAATATCATGGAGTTCTAAAGCTGTCAACAATTGCAAGAACGAAAAAAGCAAAAAACGGAAATTTGAAATTGCAGACGTTGCAAAATTCTCAAAATAAATATTTTGTTTCAAAAAATTCTTGACAAAGGTACCTGATGGTGGTATACTCACGACACGATGTTGACAAAACAGGAATTCTTGTGCGGCTTTCCAACGTTGACAATTCTTAAGAAGGGAGGAGTTCATCGTGAACAGAAATCTGGTTCCGTTCTTTGGGACGGGATAGGAAGATACTGCTGAAGCGGCCAGGAGTGGCAAGGCAGCAAAAGTGAAGGTCTGGTTTGTCCTTAAGGACATAGCGTCCGGGCAGCGCCCTGCCAACAAGGGGACCTGGACATAGACTCTGGCAAAATGAACAAAAAATACAATGTGGAGGTGTTGATGATGCTGAAAGTTTGGAATAACTATTATCTGGATGCGAACCGCATGTGTTATACGTTGAAAAAGGCGCATACGAAAGCCGATGGCGGGGTGGAGTACGATATTTGTACCTATCATGCAAGGCTGGAGGAGGCGCTGGCAGAAGTTGTAAGACGCACGATTCGTGAGGGAGTCGCCAGCGGGGAGCTGAAGGAATGGGAACAGGTGCGTGCTGAACTCCAACGGCTGGAGAGCAAGGCGCGGGGGCTGTTGCAGTCCATCTGCCCGGCGGACAAGGCTTTGACCTTAACTCTGAAGAGCAATAAATGTGCATAATGAAAGGGAAACTGATATGATCGAACTTTACTTCAATGATGCGAATCTCATGCCCGAGAACCGTGAAGAGGAGCAGTATGCAGAGGCGGCACTCAACAGCATTCTGGCTGGAAAAACGGCTGACGTGGAGATGTGTATCCAGCCCTGCTTTTACGATGCTCCGCTGCACAAGGGGTTGCTGTACAATCTGGACGACGGCACAACGCTGCGGATCAGACCTATCCTGAATGAGGTGGGCGAGCCGGAGCTGCTCATCAGATGCGTTACGGAGGAGAGCGTCGAGACAGTCTACCAGGGGGGTGCGAATTACGACTAAGGCGAGCACCGAACCGACAATGAACCTGTTTTCAAAAATAAATTTTAATGAAAAGGAGCTATTATTATGGTTGAAAATAACGTAAAAGAGAATCTGCTTGACGATGAGGAGGAAATCTATGTGAACCTGAATGATCTGGTGAACCTCAGAGAGTCGGCGGAACTCAAGGAAGCCGCAGATGCATTTGAACGCTACTTGGAGGACTATGCGCTGGCAACAGGAATGCCGCAGAGCGTCTTGTCGGATATCTGCCATCTGTCTGTACAGGCAGCACACAGGGGAATGGAATTCTGCTTTATGAAAGGGTTTGAGCTGGGCGCTCGTGCAATGCGAAGCGCACTGGAAGAGGAGATGATGGAGGGGTGAAGCAGTGAGCAGAAGACAAGCAGCGGCATCATGGTACTACAGAACAAGCAAGAGGTTTGATAACACTAACCATGATAGCCTTTTAATCAACCAAACAGGAGGAACAAGACTATGACTGATATTTACATGAACGGTGCCGAGGTCCATGCCGAAACACCTGAAGAAGAGCGGGAAGCATCGCTGATTCTGAACGCAGCACTGTCCGGGAAAACGACTCCGGCGGACGGATGCATCTGTCCGGCTCAAAGGGATTCCACGGTCGGTAAAGGCTTTTCGATGCGTTTTTGCGATGGTACGGATATGACCGTTACCCCTACCTTAGATGTAGAAGGCAACCCCGAAATGGAGATCTGCTGCAACATGGGGGATGTCGTTGAGGAGACAGCAGAAGAGCCGACCTACTATTATGAAGTGACGCTTGAACCAAAGCCTGTGCTGCGAAGCTATATTGCTGCCGCGTATGATCTTTGCAATGAACTGACCGACAGTGAGCTTGAGCAGATGGGGCATGACCGGAAAACGGGGCGCATTCGTCTGTTGCATGCGCTGGAAACGGTGGATGCACTGGCCGATTACAGCGAAGAGGCGGCGACGGAAGAGTTCGGAAATTATATGGATGCGAATTTTCCCAATGTGACGTTCAAGCCGGAGTTTGTAAATCCCAGGGCGGCACGATGGTGTGGAATGTAAAGGATAAGGAGGAGACTTATGATGGATAACAAGACCTGTAGAGTGGACATTTTGAGCGTATCGCTGGGGGATGAAGGCTATTTGATCATCCCTCGTGAGACGCGTGAACTGTGTGAGCCGCTGGTCAAGGCCGCAGATGCGCTGGAGAGGGCGCTGGGGGACCTTCCGGTTGATGAGGCGGACCAGAACAGAATCGCACGGTTGTCGGCAGAGCTGATGGCCCAAGCAGAACAATACGCTGTAGAGCTGGGGATCCAGGCATACTTGGAGTTTACCAGAACGCTGAGCCCTGAGATGAATGCTGAACTTGAAGGGCACAAGGACAATGAGGTGCCAGAGACATGATTCGAGGCACAGAAGGTCAACAACGTCCCGGGAGGTGCTGCATAATATGTGGAACCTAAAGGTTGCTCCGTACCCCGCCGTGAAAGAACTAAAAAATACGATTATAGATATGAAAAAGGAGATCAAAATGAGTTTTTTAAAAGATGTATTTCAGACCGCTGACGAGATCAAGCAGAACGAAGAGAAGTTCAAAAGTGTTGTGGAGGCAAGCTTTCATCAGCTGGATACGCTTGTTCGACCGTATCTGAGCGAAGTGCAGAACGAGACCCTATCTGAAATTCTGGAAGGGCTGGTTGCGTCCGTTGCCGAGCATTCGTTCCAAATCGGCTACAGCAGCGCCATGCAGACGTTTGCAGAAGCGGCAGCAGCACTTGAGGCGGGGTCCCATGTGCAGCAGTAAAACAAAAACCACCTTACCTGCGCCAACAGGTAAAGCGGCCATAGAGACGGGAATAGTGTGTGTTGATCTTTCCCGCCCCTATAATACCACAAAACGAAGCATTTGACCAGTTTTTCTGGGGAAACGCTAACAAACCGGCGCATGGTCTGGCAGGATGGTTGGGCTGTGCGCCTTATATTATTATAGAGGATATCAATATGAGTGATGAAAAGACACGTTGGCCATTCGGTGGTTTTTTCCTGAAGCCGTCCGATGAACAGAACGGGACACATGAATATGAGGAATATCTACGCAACTGCAAGGAGAGCCCATTGACCGAGAAAGAGCAGCAGGAATGGACAGAAAGCGCCCGTGCAGCGATTGCAGAGCTGGAACAATTGAACGCAGAGCCGGAGCCCACCAGACAGGCAGCAGAGGCGGAGGGAATATCCGGTCCACAGATGCCAGAGCCCGCCGAGCTGCAGAATGGGTGCTGTACCGGACAGGAGGCAGAGGAAGCGCCGGAGGTGGTGCCCGCAGAAGCAATCGTGCCACTGGGACAGATAGGAGGGGATGCCCCGGCGGAGAAGGAGCAGTGGGCGTATGCTTCAGGGCTGATCGGTGATGCATTCCAGCATTGGGAAAATGGAAGAGTCCTTCTGGACATGGGAACCGGACGCGGCAAGAACGAATTTATCATTAAGAGGCTGGTGAGTTGGCGCATTGATGAAATGCTGACAAATATGATCATAGGCCGGGTTCTATGCCTCTGCCCGCTAAAGACCCTTCACGCCGAGATGCTCCAACGCAGAATGGAAGCCGCCAATGCCGAGTCCGACGGTGAGCCAACGGAAATAGCAATGACCTATGATGCGTTGTACGAGTTCATGCTAGAAGTCCAGACCTACCAGTATATCGAGGCAAGATACAGGAATGACCCGGCATCGCTGAAAAAGTATTTGGCACGGTTTAAGTACATCGTCGCGGATGAGTGTCACTATTTTACGGATTTTTCCTCTTATGGGATCAATACCTATCTGTCGCTGGAAGTGCTTCAGAAGGCCGAAGCTGACCATGTGGTTATCTACATGAGCGCAACGGGAGAGGAGACCTATAAGCTGCTGGAGGAGACCGCAAAGATTCCAGAAGACCGCATCTACCAACTGCCGCAGGATTACCGGCATATCAAGCAGAAATACTTCTATTCGAGGGAAAATCTGGTCATGATGCTAAAAAGTCTCCCGGAAGACGAAAAAGCTGTTATCTTTGTATCATCCGGCGAGGATCTGCTCAAAATGAAGGAGATATTCGGCGATACAGCTGCCTATTACTGCTCCGATAACAACCCGAAATACGGAAAGAGATTCAATGAGCTGACGGAATGTGTCAAGGACAGAAAGCTCCAAAAAAGATATTTTTTCACCACAAAGGCGTTTGGCATAGGCACCGAGATCAAAGACCGTACGGTAAAACACCTGTATATTGACCAATGGAAGCCAACGGACATCATTCAGTCAGCAGGTCGAAAACGTCCGCTTGATGTCGACGATACCTGCACGGTCTATTTTCGTGATTATGATGCGGACTGGTATTATGGTGACTTGAAGAAATTTAAGGCTATCGTGACAGAAGAGCTAAAGCCAGCAGTGGCATATCTTGCGGGGGCGGAGGCATTTGAAGTATTCCGAAACAGTGGAACGCCCGATAGTATCAACAAAAAAATAAGAAAGTGCAGGATCATGGAGTTCGATGATGCAAAGGGGGAATACCGCGTGAATCTGCTTGGCGTCCGACAATTGAAGCGTGAATTGGAGCTGCTCAACGAAATGCTCGAAACGTCATATAAGCAGGTCTTTGCAAAGTATGCGCCGGTGTTAGCAGAGGAAACAGTGCCGTATTGCTTTGACTCGGTGACGGACTGGATAAAAGCGCACTTGAATCAGCCAATGTTGAAGGAAGAGATGTACGAAAGTATCATGGCCTTGAAGGTGTTCAAAGAGTATAAAGGACGTCCGATGGGGCAGGACATATTAAATCGTAAGCTTCAAATCTATGGCGTCGAGATCATTACAGTTCGAGAATTTAAGAGAAACGAGAATCGCAATAAAACATTCTGGAAATTGATTCGGATATGATTTTGGCGCAAAAATTGTACTCGCTCTATATAGAATAGGTGCAAAAAATGAGCCAAATTTAGACAACAGAATAGAGAACAAGAGAAGAAATTGTTTGTGAGTGATTTGTTATTCGTGAATACTTTGATGTCGAGCTTGCGAGATATTAAAGTGTTTACGAAAAAAGAGAAAGAAAATGAGGGGGTGGGAGAAGAAGGAAACCCACCATGGATTCGATCTGAGGGAACCTGTTAAAGAATTGACGTGAAATAGTCAAAAATGAGAAGCAGTGGGGTGGTTTCCAAAATTTGAATATAGCTCGATGATGCGTCGATTTTTCACAAGTGTGGAAAGCGCGATGATGCGTCGAATACTGCTAAATTAGTAAGCGTCTGCCAGGCGGATGGCGTCACAAATCGTTCCAAAAGCTCACCCCTCAAATAGAGGGTCGATAAACTGTTATCAAAATGATTACGGTTGGAAAAGCTCAGTGGACAAAACGACTGCTGAGATCCGTATTTTATTGATGGTGCAATCAATGAATATTATCTGAGTCGGTAAAAGTTCAACAGCGCTCAGATAGGGAGTCGTTATTTCGCAGTAGCCCTCGATTTGTGGGGCGCACAAAACTCCTCAGAGTAGATGACGGCTTTCTATGATGCTACGCAAGTTATGACGGACAATTTTACGGTATTTCGCTTTTTACGATTAACTGTTACCATCAACACCCGTCATTTTGACGGTGGTTGAAACCAAATCAAGACAGTTCCGTGTGTGACTTCTTACCTCAATTACCAAATTGGTAATCGAGCTCAATGGGTCAAGATAAGCTTTGTTGCATTGATGGAATCGCCATATGCGCCCCGTACCAAATAGTACACCCTCATCAAGACACAAAAATACCCCACTGCTCGGCATAGAGTAGCGGGACGCTTGTTGTTGAAGGGCACTTATTTCAGAATAGAGAGATCTTCATAGCGGGCGACACCATTATAGAGCAGCTCGAGCATGGTCACAGCAGAGGGGCGACCATTCAGAGGATAGCCAGCCAACTCCTGAACGCGATCGGGGCAGAGATCCCATGCGACCTTGGATGCCCGGCGGATCGTGCTCTGGACTGCTTTGTGCTCGTACATCTTCTTGTCGGCAATGGGCGTGTAGACCTCTTTTTCCACTGCTCGCAGGCGGTCTTCGTCCTCGGCAATCAGCGTCAGGGCTTGTGATAGAATAATGTAGGCGTTCATGTTGCGGGTGATCCCGACATAGCGCAGTACATCATTGATACGGGCGGACAAATCGGAAGTAACCATTTTTGACACCAGCTTTATTACATATATTTGAATCTGTTCTATCCAGTCCGAAATAAATGTAACGCAAAATATGCCAAAATAGGCAAAAAGCGTCCAAATGCGTCGTAAAGCGCCGAAATATGTCGCAAATGTGCGGCGGTGGCGTACACCAGCAGAGATGTGATAGGGGATAGGAGCACGGCAACTGGGCGTTGATACTATGGGGATACAGTCTACGAAGGTGTTGGTTTTGGGATGGGGCTGTAGCGAGGGATTTTCATGACATCGCGCAAGCTGTAACAAACAATTTTACGAGTTACCGTTCTTTTACAATCAACCCGCATCAATTTGATGTTAGTTGAAAGTGGATCAAGACGAGCGTGATTGCGTGTGATTTCCGACCTCAAGTGTCAAATTGACATTCGAGCTCAGCGGGTCAAAGCCGAATTTTCGGCGCTCATAGAATCGCTGTATAGGCCTCGTACCAAACTGTACGCACCTGATGGATAACAAGAATGTTACCCGTGAGTTACCGTTTGAAGGGATATGGCAAATCACCGACCACATCAAGGACGATGTGCGCAATTTTGCGCAGATGTAGACGGTGCTCAAAAATGCGAAAAAACATAATCTAGTCGCAAATCCGCCGGGATGTACCTTTCGACTGGACACACAATAAAAATTGCCCTACTACTCACAATTGAGCGGCAGGGCTTTTATGTTGGGGTTGGTTATTAAATTAGGGCGGTTTTATGTCATGCCCCGGGACGTGAAGCATCAAAGCTCTTCGATTATGAACTTTACATACGGTAGGGCAGGATTTTTTGCCTGTGTTTCACGTAGTAACGGTTCGATAATATTCCGATACTTTTCTGCTTGCTCTCGTGATTCAAATTCTTTCTGATACAGAATATTTGTTTTCCCTGTATACGTTGAAAGTTCTTTGAGTACGAATTTATTTTCAGCCATAAATCTACCACCTTTCGCTGAAATGGAACTGGTCAGTCCTCCCACAGCTCTTTCTTTTTCTTCGGAATCGGAATATTGTGCTTTCTAGCGTTTTCTTCAAAGGCTCTATGCCGTTCGGCTTGCTGGTCACGTTCTAACTTTTGTCGGTGAGCGCTTGCTTTTTCCTCTTGAAGCTCGTTAAATTTTGCGGCTTTGTATTCACGATACTCCCACCAAGGCATCCAATCAGGATAGAGCCATTCCGGGTATAGCTGCTTGATTTGGGGCGTATTGGTCCCGGTGTAGTGCTTGTTAGCCATGTTGTCCCTCCTGTGCTTTTGGACAATAGAGCCTTTTCGAAAAAAGATATTCTATACAATCACTTTTTCTTTTTGGAAATGGGAATACCGTGCTTTTTAGCATTTTCGACAAAGGCATTGTGCCGATCGGCTTCCTGATTTAATTTGTCATGCGCTGCTCTTGCTGCACTTGCACGCGATTCTTGATATTCGTGATATCTCTGTGCAGACATCCAATTCGGGTAGACCAAAACATGTTTGCTAGCTGCGCGGCTTTCTGGCGGCGGATAACGCTTGGGGCCTTTCATGCTTTCCTCCTTACCGCAACTTTCTCATCCACTCCCTCGACCGCTGGTTCTGTCGTTCATAGAAAGTGACTCCTGTCACATCGTTCACGACAACATCATCATACGGAATGCCTTTTTCGTTCAGATGGGCAATAAACCAGCGCTTCTTACAATAACAATATGGGGTTTTGTATGGATTTCCGTACTCACTCGCAGGCTTACCGCATGCATTATATACGTCACCACACACACTCCACCACTCTTTGCGGACACGATCTCGCATCCGAAGGACATCTGGTGTACCGTGATAACCATGTGCTTCACCAAATTCATAATCAGCTTTCTTTCGGCTTACACTTTGACCGACACTGACTGCGCCAGAAGCACCAAGCCCCAGTAGACTCAAAACAAACGATACTGCTCCACTCATAACGATTCCCTCCTGATTCTATGTTGGTTTCTTTTGACTGACTGAATAATATCACACTTGATGTCCAACTAATCGGATTTGCAATTGCACTTTTAAAGGTTTTCTGGCTCTTGTACTGATAAGTGCTCCCGAATCATCCGTTCCAGTGTCGGGCGGGTGACGTGAAGAGCTTCGGCCAGTTGTCCCTTATTTAATTCCCGGCGGATGTATCGGTCATATAGGGCAGGAAAGTTATCGGGCATGGCACCTTCTTGCGTCCCTTATAAACCCCGTTCCGCTTGGCGATAGCGATTCTCTCCCGCTGTCTGTCCAGCAGATTTTGCCGCTCAAACTCATTGATGGCTGCAATCATGGTCAACATCAGCTTTCCGGTAGGGGTTCCGGTGTCGAGGTTCTTTTTGTTGCTGACCAGATGCACACCCTTGCTCTGTAACCGCTCCACGATCTCCAGCAAGTCCTTGGTGCTGCGTGCGAGGCGGCTGAAGTCGTGAATATAGACGGTATCCCCTTCACGTACATAGTCGAGCATGGTTTGAAGTTGAGGCTTGTCCATGCTTTTACCGCTGATTTTTTCGGTGAATCACTTCTCGGTGCTGTGCTTCTTGAGCGCTTCGATCTGGCGAGCCTCGTTCTGTTCTTCGGTGCTGACGCGGACGTATGCGACCTTCATAGGATGTACCTCACTGGCTGATATGAAAAATAGGGTCAGAGATGGGAGAAACCATTGAAAGGAAAGCCAAAACTGACCCTAAATTATAACTCTTTGATGGTTGTTCGGACTGCAAAATAGAGTACACTCTACTTTTTAACTGTGTTCTCCCTTAACCAGATAGTCCAGCGTGGTATGAAGGTAGTCAACCAATAGCAAAGCAGACTTCAAATCAGGTGTTCTCCGTCCAGTCTCCCACAGACTAATAGCCCGGCGGGACAGGTTGAGGTCATCGGCTAACTGCTGCTGTGATAAGCCTGCATCCTTGCGCAGTGATACGATTCTGGTACTGATGGTTTCCATGATATCGCTCCTCTTTGTATGTGCACTCACAAAATGGACTACTCTCACTCGTCCCTTGCCTCTCTGTCTCTGAGATACTTAGTCAGCCTTCACGAACAGCTCCATGCAGTCCGCACAGATGACCCGCACTTCCTTGGTGCTTCGGATGATGGTGCCGCACTTGGGGCATACCCACCGCCGGGTGCTGCTCTTTGCCTTGGGCGGTTTCGGTGCGCCGGTCTGACTGCTGCCGGGTGCCTTGCTGCCTGCTCCGGTGCCTGCCATATCCGACCATGCCAGCCGCTCGCCCATCTGGATATCTTGCCAGCCTTGGAAAATGATGAAGTCCAGCAACTCTTCGGATGGGCTCGTGATGGTCCAGCCGTACTTTTCGTGGTGTTCGACGGTCAAACCGTGTGCCTCTGCCTGCTCCTTAAAACGCCGGTTGTGGTAGACCCCATTGTTGCTGGTGTCCTTGATGTCGGTCTCCATGCAGTACTCGTGCACCATCTCATGCAGCAGGGTGGAAGCGGTCTCCTCGATGGGGCGGTCAAGGGTGGCCGACGAAATATTGATCTCGTACTTGTTCTCACCGCCTGCCTGCCAGACCTTGGAACAGGTGATATGACCATAGGCGGACGGGGTCTTTTTCAGGCTGATGATGGGCTCGGGCAGCTTGCCTGCAAAGTAGTGCTTGTTGAGCTCGCGGAACATCTTTTCCAGCTGACCAGCGGCGCGGGAGGTTTTGACAGTCTGTTTCATCTTATGAACTCCTATTCTCTTTACAAAAAAGAGGGGAGCGGCTATAATAGTCTTGTAATCTGAACCGCTCCCCAGCGGTCTTTACTGGCTCTTGTAAATGCAGTTTCCTAGGCGGCATTTGCAAGGGCTTTTCTTTTTAGGTGATGCTCAGGCGGGTGCCTGTGACCGTTTTGCTGTACTGGTCGTACAGGTCGGGGGCAACGGCCTTGATGGCTTTGCTGTCAAGCCGGGTGCTGGAGAAATCGGATAGGCGGACTTTGTGGCAGCCTACTTCCAGATAGTTGGTGGAACGCTCAGCCAGTGCCTCACGGATCTGGATCTTCAGCTGCTCCTGTTCAGCCTGTGCAGCCTCGATCAGTTGGGCAGCCTCCTTGTACTGCTCGACAAGGGTCAGTAAAACGTTGATACTCATGTGTGTACCTCTCTTCAAATCGTTGGTGAATGGTCGGATGTGAGAACCGGTGTTCCCGATGGCATGAGTATAAACTATTCACGGGAATATATCAAGATGGAATATTGTACAATGATCCGGGCGCAAATTTGTGCAAAACGTATATTCACGAGAATAGGTAACAGATGCTATAATAAGCACTATAATGTACGGGAGGAAAAATCAATGGCAAAGACGAGTGCAGCACAACAGCGTGCAGTTCACAAATATGTGAAGAATAATTATGACCGTTTGGAGCTATCGGTGCCAAAAGGAGAAAAAGCGGCTATCCAGCAGGCAGCGAAACAGGCGGGGCAAAGCGTAAACGCCTATATCTACGAAGCGGTATGCGCCAGAATGCAACAGGAAAACGCTATGTCAGACACCCCGGGGGTAGTTAAAAATCTGGTAAGGGACACTGACCCGGTAGAATGAGATAGTTGTTCCATCTCCCCAGACCGAATTAGAATCTAGCAGCAAAAGGCCTCTGCCTTTCACAGAAATGTGATGGGCAGGGGCCTTTTAGCGTAAAAAAAAGCCTGACCCATGCAAAAGAGCACAAATCAGGCTGACAATGGATATGAAATTCTAAAATTCACTTAGAAAAGAGAGTACGCGTTGCAGGGAAAGCCGAGCAGATCGTTCGGTGAGCTATTGGATCTCTTGCTCCAGTTCATCGAACAGCGCACAGGAAAAGAACTGACCAAGCGTGATATCAAGACCATCACAGAGCTTTTTAATGGTGACGATGGACACACGCTGACGGGATGGGTCGAGCATACTATATACCGTAGATGGTGTTACACCGGCACGGGTCGCTAACTCGTTGGGGCGTATCCCACGCTGGTCGCAGAGTTGTTCAAAGCGTTTGGCAACGGCATCTTTTACAGTCATGATGAAGTTCACCTCAACATGATAGTACAGAAGTTCGTGCAGCTCTGTATACGCAATTGCGTATATCGCAAGAATGTTTTATGATATAAGAGGTATGCGGTTGCGTAATGATGGGGGGAATGCACATGCAAACAAAATAAAAAAAGTATCCTCCACATGGAAAATGGAGGACCATGGACAAAATATGGCGCTATTCTATCAGATTTGGCGCCTTCCTGCCCCTCATAGACACCTGATGGGAGAATATCCGGTTCATCTCCCTGCGCTTTCGGGTCAGGTCAGAGTGCACATAGCGCTGCAAGGTGATGTTGGCGTTGGCGTGTCCCAACAATTCGCTGAGGGTCTTTACATCACACCCCGCCTGCAAACAGGTGGTAGCAAAGGTGTGTCGCAGCGCGTGCGGACGTACTTGCCGGACGGTCGCCTGCTTCAGATACGCCTTAATGCTTTTCCGATAGCAGCGGGGTTCGGTGGGTTTAGATTCACTGCCGGACAGGAACCACGCAGCATTGCTGGCGCTTCCGCGCAGCTTTTTCAGCATAATAAGCAGCTGTTTCGGGATTAGAATTTCCCGGCGGGAGGTTCGGGTTTTGGGTGCCTGGATGACCACCTTTGTATGGCCGTTTCCACAGGAAATTCTGCAGACCGTCCGGTTGATCTTCAGCGTGCCGAGTTTCAGGTCAAAATCGCCCCATTGCAGGCCGCAGATCTCACCAATTCGAAGCCCCAATTCCAGCCCCAGTAGTATGCCGATCTTGCGAGGCGTGGGGTTCGCCTGTACATATTGATGAAGTCGCTGTTGTTCCGCCGGGGAGAGAGGCGCAGAAATTTTGTCGATGGCTTTTGGCAGCGCAACTTCCAGCTCCATTGGACGAATCAGACGTAAATGAGTGGCATATTTGCAGATACGTCGCAGCATCGAGAGGCATTCCCGGGCGGAGGAGTTTCCCAGTGGCTTGTGTGCCGCATCTGTGGGCGCAACGATCTGCTGCATGGCCCGCTCCAGAAAGCTTTCCTCGAGGGATGCAACGGGCACTTTGCTCAAAACCGGAAGAAGATACTTGTGCAGTGTGTATGAATAATGCGCATAGGTGGATTCTTTTATACTGTTCCGCAGGGAATGCAGCCATACCTCGGCCAGTGCTTCAAAGGTCAGGTCAGTTCGATTCAGGTTGTAAAAGCCCGCCTCGGCTTTCCTTTGAATCAGCACCCGTTTGACCTCCACATAGGCCGTTCCGTAAACGTAACCCCACTGGATCTTCCCCTCCGGTGTGCGCGCTTTGATGTACCTGCCTTCCCACCGACCGTCCTTACGCTTGCGAATGTTTTCTCCCCGTCGCGCCATCGCTGTTTCCTCCTGCTGTTTAGACCCTCATCTGACCCCTTATTTTCTCCATCTTCGTTTACAGCTGGAATTATTATACAGAACTGGGCAAAATACAAAAACAATCCGGTTTTCGCAATGTTTTTTCAGGGTCAAATGTGATACATTTATGATGTTTTCTATTGAATCCCAGATATAACCATGATAAAATAAGATGAGATTTTAGACAACGATGTCAAAGGAACGGTATCCTCCATTTTCCATGTGAAGGATACCCCTTTACTGCGGAAAGGGGGAACAAGGTGGCACTGTGTCTGTTTGAGCACAACGAGAGAGCATATCATGCGGCAGTACGGATGATGGAGCAGTATGGCAAGGCCGCCATTGTCCACCCCACCGGCACCGGAAAGAGCTACATTGCGTTCAAGCTGATCGAGGACAACCCGGAGAAGGTCGTGATCTGGCTTTCTCCCAGTGAATATATCTTCAAGACCCAGCTGGAGAGCCTGAAAAGGAACGACCCGGACTTTCCGCTGGCGAACGTCCATTTTTACACCTATGCGAAGCTGATGTGCTGTACCGAAGGCCAGCTTGCAGAAATCGCAGGACTTCAGCCCTCTTATATCATATTGGACGAATTCCACCGTGCCGGCGCGGAATGCTGGGGCGAAAGCACGTTGGCTTTATTAAAGTTATGTCCGAATGCAAAACTTCTGGGGCTGACGGCAACAAACGTCCGGTATCTGGATAATAACCGTGACATGGCCGAAGAGCTTTTTGATGGCCGTGTTGCGAGCGACATGACCCTTGGCGAAGCAATCGTCAGGGGTATTTTGCCTACTCCGAACTATGTGACCACCGTCTATCAGTACCAGAAAGACTTGGCACGTTATCAGACAAGAGTGGATAATCTGCATTCTGCTGGGATTCAGGACGTAAATCAAAAATATCTGGATGCCCTGCGCCGCGCCTTGGAACAAGCAGATGGATTAGACAAGGTTTTTGAACATCATATCACGAACAAGTCCGGAAAGTACATCGTGTTCTGCGCCAACAAGGAGCACATGGACGAAATGATCTCTCATGTGCCGGAGTGGTTTGCAAAGGTGAATGCGGAAGTGGCGGTCTACGAAGCCTACTCGGATGACCCCGGTACAGACAAGGCTTTTGCCGACTTCAAGACGGATGAGAGCGACAAGCTGAAGCTGCTGTTTTGCATCGACATGCTCAACGAGGGCGTCCATGTGGAGGGGATTTCCGGGGTCATTCTATTCCGACCAACGATTTCGCCCATTATCTACAAGCAGCAGATCGGACGAGCTCTAACTGCTGGGGACACCGCAGCCCCGCTGATTCTGGATGTTGTCAACAATTTTGAGGGATTGTGCAGCATTGCGGGCCTACAGAATGAGATGCAGGAGGCAGTCTACCGCCTGAATGCCAACGGTGAGGGCGATAGGATCATCACCGAACGGTTTGAAGTTGTCGAGCAGGTGCATGACTGCCGGGTGCTGTTTGAGCGGTTGCAAGCTAGCTTGTCCTCTGGCTGGAACCATTATTTTTCGGAAGCAAGCATTTACTATGCGGAGCATGGCAACCTGAATATTCCAAAACGTTATACCACTCCTGCGGGACTGAGTCTTGGCGAATGGGTCATTGCTCAGCGGAGAATTCGGGCAGGACAGCGTACCGGAATTCTGACGCAACAACAAATTGCACGTCTGGACAGTATAGGGATGCAGTGGAGCAGCCGGAGTGATATGGCATGGGATCGCGGACTAGAAGCGGTGAAAAAATATAGAGAACAGTTTGGTAATCTGCTTGTTCCCAAAAAATATGTAGACGATGCTGGTTTTGCGTTGGGACATTGGATCATCAATATGCGGAGAAGTTACATTGATGGAAGATTGTCGCAAAAACACATTCAAGAGTTAAATGAACTGGGCATGAGTTGGAATGCTTTCGATGCAAAGTGGGAACAAGGCTATGGACTTGCTGTTGAGTACGCTGCAGAAAATGGCAATTTGAATGTTCCGGTGAGTTATGTGACTTTAGAAGGCCAAAAATTGGGACTGTGGCTTTGCAACCAACGTGCTGCCTATCTAAATGGAAAACTCTCCTCCGACCAAATCAGCCGATTGGAAACAATCGGGATGTACTGGGGCAACCGGAACGACCGGCAATGGAACGAAGTTTATCAGGCCGCAAAGCGATACTTTGAGGCGAACGGAAACCTTGATGTGCCTGTTAGCTATGTTTCACCAGAAGGATATGCTCTCGGAAAGTGGGTCAGGCGGCAACAATATGCCCATCAGAAGCCGGAAAAAAGCAATGCAGTTCTGTCACCGGAGCGTGTTGCGTTGTTGGATGCCATCGGAATGCAGTGGGAGAAACCTGATCCGTGGCAGCACCGGTACGAGCTGGCGCAGGAATATAAAAAAGAGCATGGAAATCTGGATATTCCGGTAAAATACAAGACTGCGGATGGCATTTGGCTGAGCCGATGGGTGTACAACCAGAAACGGCTGCTGCAAAGCGGATCGGAAAAGTTGAGCGAAGAGCAAAAGAAAAAGCTAAAGGAGTTATTGGGGTATTATGTCAAAATTTCAGCATGATGTGATGTTGAAGATCGTAAAGGTCATTGATTTGGTGATGATTACGATTCCGTTTGCACTTTGTTGGGAGCTGTACTACTCGTATCAGGTCTATGCAAAGTTTGGCTGGAGAGGCAACTGGGCCATGATCGGTCTGTTTACGGTGCTGTTTTTCCTGCTGGGCAAAGTTTACGATGCGTTCTGGATGTCGCTGCAACGCATTTCTGAACTGCTTTACGGTCAAATCTTAGCAGCGATGGCAACAGACGGCATTCTGTACATTGTCATCTGCCTAATGTCTCGGCGGCTCTGCAATATCCTGCCGGGCATTGCGGCGATTGCCGGGCAGGTCGTGATGGCAACTCTGTGGGCAAGATGCGCCAATAGCTGGTATTTCCGGACCTATCCGCCTCAGCCCACCGCAGTGGTCTACGATGTTCGTCATGGCTTGGAAAAGCTCATCAATGAGTACGGTCTTTCAAAAAAATACGATGTCAAGATGACCTTGAACGTTGAGGAATGCCTGAACGACCTGAGCCTACTGGATGGAATGCAGAGCGTGTTCATCAGCGGTGTCCACAGCCATGAGCGCAATATCATCCTGAAATACTGCGTAGGACAGGGCATCAATGTGTTTGTGATCCCTCGTGTGGGCGATGTGATTATGAGCGGTGCCCAGCCGATGCATATGTTCCATCTGCCCATGCTGCGTGTGGGTCGCTATATGGCAAGCCCGGAATTTCTGTTTGTGAAACGAGCAATGGACATTGTGATCTCACTGGCAGCACTGGTTATCCTGAGTCCGGTGTTTCTGATTACGGCTATTGCAGTCAAGTCGGATGGAGGCCCGGCGTTCTATAAGCAGGTGCGTCTGACCAAGGATGGCAGACAGTTTGAGATTCTGAAGTTCCGCTCCATGCGGGTGGATGCCGAAAAAGACGGTGTGGCGCGTCTTTCCACCGGCGACAAGGATGACCGAATTACTAAGGTCGGTCATATCATCCGTGCTTGCCGACTAGACGAGCTTCCGCAGTTGTGGAATATCCTCCGGGGTGATTTATCTATTGTTGGTCCTCGTCCGGAGCGACCGGAAATCGCTGCCCAGTATTGTGAGGAAATGCCGGAGTTTGCTCTGCGGCTGCAGGCCAAGGCGGGTCTGACCGGCTATGCACAGGTGTACGGCAAGTACAACACTACTCCTTACGATAAGCTGCAGATGGATCTGATGTACATCGCACATCCCAGCCTGATCGAGGATTTGAAAATCATGCTGGCGACCGTGAAGATCCTGTTTATGCCGGAAAGCACGGAAGGTGTGGCAGAGGGTGCTACTACGGCGATGGGGCAGGAGACGGAGGAATGATGCAGAATTACAGTGTCTTGATGTCCGTTTATTATAAGGAAAAGCCAGAATACCTCGAGCAAGCAATTGAAAGTGTTCAATCACAGACGTTCCCAACTGATGATTTCATACTGGTATGTGACGGACCACTGAATGATGCGCTGGACAAGGTGATTGCCAAAAAGCAGCGAGAGATGGGGATAACTTTAAATGTCGTTCGCCTTGCTAAGAACGGTGGACTTGGCAATGCACTGAATGAGGGCATCAAACATTGCAAAAATGAACTGGTTGCCAGAATGGACAGTGATGATATTGCTTATCCGGATCGCTGTGAAAAACAGATGGCGGTATTCACCGCACATCCAGAAGTAAGTATCTGCTCTGGCATCGTGGAAGAGTTTACTACTGACCCGAATACTGTCGATGCGAAGCGTGTACCACCGGAGACAAATACGGAGATCGTGGAATTTGCAAAGAAACGCAATCCGTTTAATCATCCCTGCGTGATGTATAAGAAATCTGCAGTCGAGGCGGTAGGCTCTTATCAGGATTTTTATCTGCTGGAAGATTACTATCTTTGGCTTCGGATGCTGATGGCGGGGTATCGGGGCTACAACATTCAAGAGCCGCTGCTCCATATGAGGGCCGGCTCGGATATGTACAAGCGTCGGGCAGGCTGGAAGTATGCCGAAATGCAGATGAGGTTGTTCCGTTTTATGAGGGGCAGTGGATTCATTGGGAATGGTCAGTACATCAAAAGTTGTGTGATTCGTAGTGGATCGGCGCTGGCTCCGAATTGGCTGCGGAAGTTTATGTTTGAGAAAGTATTGAGGAAGTAAAGCGAACATGAAAATTGCAATTTTGATTCAATGCCATAAAAATCCGAAACAAATTAATCTTCTTCTGGAAAGATTAAATCATCCGCAAATTGATTGTTATGTACATATCGATAAAAAAGCTGATTTTTCGAATGAGATTGTTCATAGAGAAAACGTGTTTGTGTTGCCGGATGAACAGCGCATTTCGGTAGAGTGGGCACAGATTTCACAGGTTACGGCAACGCTAAACCTTTTAAATACAGCTACCGCTAGTATAGAGGGGGCTTATGACTACTATTGGTTGATCAGCGGGCAGGATTGGCCGCTTCGTTCAGCAGATAAAATTGTAGAATTTTTTATGCAACATAACGGAGAGAACTTTATTCAATATTGGAGTAGCAAGAATTTCGGAAAGCATATTCAGAATAACTTTGATAAAAGAAATCAAATATACTTTCCTGAGGGGATAATTGGCAGAAAGTTTTGGCAGAAAGTTTTAAAACGTGGATGGGTTGAAATCTCAGGCGGATATAACCGAACATGGAAAATTTTCCAAAGAAAACAGCTGGAGGTGGATTTTTATTTTGGGAGTCAGTGGTGGTGTTTGAGCAAAGAAACAGTAAATTGGATAAATAATTACTTGGCCGAAAATCCTGACTTCTATGATTTTTATAGAAGCAGTTCGACACCGGATGAATCCTTCTTCCATACATTAGTGATGCTATCACCGTTTGGCGATAAGACAACGGATAATTTACTCTATCAGCATTTTCAAAAGGGAGCAAACAGTCCGGATGTTTTAACGGCAGATGATTTGCAGAGAGCAAAAGAAAGTAAATATCTAGTTATGAGAAAAGTGGATATGGATGTAGATGATTGGTTCCTGTCAATTTAATAGTAAACAAGAAGGTGCAAGGGAGAATATAATGCCTGAAATAAGTGTAATCGTTCCAGTGTATAATACTGAAAAGCACTTGATGCGATGCGTGAAATCAATCGTAGACCAGACGTATACAGATTTCGAATTGATTTTGGTCGATGATGGATCTTCTGATGGTTCGCCCAAAATATGCGATGAATGGACAGAAAGAGATTGCCGCATTCATGTGACCCATAAAAAAAATGGTGGTGCGAGTTCTGCAAGAAATGCCGGTCTTGCAATCGCAAAAGGGAAATGGGTGTTTTTTTCTGATAGTGATGACTGGATTGATAACAAAGCATTAGAGACACTTTATGGAATGGTAAACGAATATGGTGTTTCAATGGCAATTGGCGGAATTCAGGTGGTTGAGGAAAATATAGATAGAAATGCTGCATTAAATGAAA
>SFDE01000005.1 GCA_004558805.1 Faecalibacterium prausnitzii
TCGCCCTCCTCACGGAGGGCGTGGATAGAAATTTTTACGAATCTTTGGCGCAGAATCGATTAAAGGGTCGCCCTCCTCACGGAGGGCGTGGATAGAAATCCCTGCCGACTTAGAAGATTTTCCAAAATCCGTCAGTCGCCCTCCTCACGGAGGGCGTGGATAGAAATGGTTCGGTTTTTAAACCAAACCACCAACGCATATGTCGCCCTCCTCACGGAGGGCGTGGATAGAAATCGGAATAATACCCAGTTCTGGCGGGGCTACCTCAGTCGCCCTCCTCACGGAGGGCGTGGATAGAAATTGCAGCTGCTGGTACAGCGTTCCATTTTGCTGCACGTCGCCCTCCTCACGGAGGGCGTGGATAGAAATTGGTACCGCTTGTGCTATCTGTATCTGTCCCATGGTCGCCCTCCTCACGGAGGGCGTGGATAGAAATATTATTTCTTGTTCTCCGTACATTGTGACCGGTAAGTCGCCCTCCTCACGGAGGGCGTGGATAGAAATTATGCTCCGGTAGCTCAACTGGTAGAGCAGCAGCGTCGCCCTCCTCACGGAGGGCGTGGATAGAAATCACGGGGTCAAGATTGATGGTAAGGATCATTACTGTCGCCCTCCTCACGGAGGGCGTGGATAGAAATTGGGTATCAGCATTGATTAAGCCACCAACACGATTGTCGCCCTCCTCACGGAGGGCGTGGATAGAAATTTGCTTTCGCCGATCCAGGCGTAGCATTTTGCCGTCGCCCTCCTCACGGAGGGCGTGGATAGAAATTGCTTTTGAGCAGTTTTTCTGCATGAAGAAGCACGTCGCCCTCCTCACGGAGGGCGTGGATAGAAATGGGCAGGTGGACCAGAAGCAGCGGGAGACGATGCGTCGCCCTCCTCACGGAGGGCGTGGATAGAAATTCCCCCCGGTAGTCTATCGCCTCCTGTAGGGTCAGTCGCCCTCCTCACGGAGGGCGTGGATAGAAATATGGACAGGATAAAAGCCGCTGTAAACGCTTGTGCGTCGCCCTCCTCACGGAGGGCGTGGATAGAAATGTATTCCCTCCAATTTTCACCGATTGCAAGCGCTGTCGCCCTCCTCACGGAGGGCGTGGATAGAAATTTTTTCGGTCATTTACCCTCCCGAAGACGGGTCAGTCGCCCTCCTCACGGAGGGCGTGGATAGAAATCACGATGTCCATGCCTGCCGCCCTCCTTAATCACGTCGCCCTCCTCACGGAGGGCGTGGATAGAAATTCCCGCCGGTCCTCGCTCTCATGCAGCCCGCCCGGGTCGCCCTCCTCACGGAGGGCGTGGATAGAAATCAGTACAGTGTAAAACTACCGGAACCACAGGCAACGTCGCCTTCCTCACGGAGGGCGTGGATAGAAATTATGTGGCGGCGATACATGGTTTCGTTGCCTTCTGTCGCCCTCCTCACGGAGGGCGTGGATAGAAATAGTTATACGCAATTGCCAAGGCAATTGACGTGCAGGTCGCCCTCCTCACGGAGGGCGTGGATAGAAATCTGCAGGTTCTCTTTTCCGTCTTTGTCTTTGGTCGTCGCCCTCCTCACGGAGGGCGTGGATAGAAATCTGTCGTGGTGATTTGGTTTCTCTGCGATTCCATGTTGCCCCCCTTTGCGGACAGCGAGACTCTTGCCAACAGCCTTACCGGGGTCAACCAGACCGCCGGTAAATTGCAGATCGCCTAGATGGACGAAATGGGCTGCCGGTTCGTGGAGACCACCTCCCACGGCGGGGCACGTCCCAGCCATGCAGCGTGGCAGCGGCGGTCCCTCCGGGCAAAACGGCGAGACTGTTCGCAAGTTTCTGGGAAAAGTCGATTTGAAAGACACCCAGCAAGTGGAAGCCCTCAAGGATTCTTTCTGCAGCAAGTACGCCAGTTCCAAAGTTGAGAATATGATGGTCATCACAAAAGATGGCGAAGTCCATTATATGACCGACAACAATCCCAGAGGGGTTGACTGTTCGTATCTGGGTGGTAAACTGAAAGGAAGCTACAACATCCACACGCACCCGCCTGAAACAACGCAGTATTCCTTCAGCACCGATACAGATATCCCGGCAGCATTTGCCGACGGAACCCGGATCATGGAAGCTGTGGACTGCAAATACAGGTATCAATTTGCTGTTCTGCGAGAAATCACCTTTGAGCAGTGGGAAACCGTGTATGAGGAAGTTCGTGAGGAACAGAACGCCGTGATGGCAAGCCGTGGCTATGGATTCGATGACTACGAAGAAAACATCCAGCACGTCATTATTGACGAAACCTGCCGTCGGCTTGGTTTGAAATGCTACCACAGGGAGAAGCGGAAATGAGTTACACACTGGAACAGATAGATCAGCTTACTAAGAAAAGCGTTCGGCGAGAACGTTCCCTTGTTGCTGAGTATAAACGCACCCACTCTGTTCCCAGCAGAGGAATTATTTCCACGCCTGAAATTGATGCCGAACGAGCCGAACAGAAGCGTCTGTACGGTGAATACCTCAAAGCCCTTGCCAATAAGGATTAAACCACCCTCCACCCGGACGGTGGTTTTTGTTTGCCTACAAAAACAATTCTCATTAACGGAAATGCCCTGTTTCCGTTACTATCAACCACGATGCACACGCACCGTGGTTTTTTTATACCGTTTTAGCTCAGTTGGCAGAGCGCCGGTCTCCAAAACCGGATGCCGCAGGTCCGAGTCCTGCAAACGGTGCCATCGCAGAGGGCAGTGCGTACCCTGCCCACGACCGGATGCAGACGGAGAACTGCGTTACCAAACCGCAGGTCTACTCACAGAAAGGAGTTTTCCACCATGAGCAGAGCGAACACGGGCGTAAGTGCAAATCAAATCGTAGGACTTTTCTAAAAAATAATAGCCAGCGGTCAGAATAAGATCCAACTGCTGGCTATTTGTGTTATACAATTATTCTTTTACAGAGCCTGCGCAGAAACCGTCTCTTCCTTCCCCTCACATCTCGACCCATTCATAGGTGGGCAGGGTTGCCTGCAGCCGTTTGCGGGTCTCTGCCTGTCTTTTGATGACCCGGTCGTAGCAGTTCCGGATCAGGAAATCCCCCTGTTCCAGACGGGTAAAGAACAGTCGTTCCGCCTTCTGATAATATTCCAGTGCTTTCTTATCGTCCACCTGGGTGCCGATGCCCGAAAAATAACAGTCTCCCAGCCGCATCATCACATCCGCACCTACAAGGGGCAGGGCGGCTTCGGTCATGGTCTCTTCGCATCGCCGGTAGATACAGAACGCCTCCGCCTCGTTTTGGGGGATGTAATAGCCGTTGCGGTACATATCGCCGATCTTGTACAGGGACCGGATATGACCATCAAAAGCACCCAGAGCAAAGTAATGGAATGCCTTTTCGTAGTCTACCGGCGTATCCCTGCCGTAGTAGTAACAGTAGCCCAGATTTTCCTGTGCCTGCCTGCATCCGCCCTCTGCAGCGATCGTATAATAGTGCACCGCCTTCCGGTAGCTCTGCTCCCCGACGCGTCCGGTATAGTACATAGCACCCATGTTGCACGCTGCATCCGGGTTGCCTTCTTTTACCTGTTCTTCATAGGTCTCCATCAGGAAGGCTGCCACGGAGGGAAAAAGCTGCTTTGCTCCGTCTGCCTCGCACAGAAGATCTGCGATCTCGCATTCACAGCCGAATACCGCCCCGGTTTCCAGATTGATAAAGTTCCGGATGATCCTGCCCGTCTCCGGGTATTCCTTCTCCGGGAGCTTTTCCAGGATCCCGCTGAGTGCCTCAAACAATCTTTTCTCTGTCATGATTTCCTCCTGACCCGGTGTTGACAATACGTTGCAGCAAAACAGGGGCAAAGAGCCGCTGCATGCACTGCACCCGCCGGGGGCTGCTGCATTCCGTGGCTCTTCCCTTTCCTGCCGCCTTATTCTACAAAAAGAATCGTCCTATAAAGCACCCTTTTGCTCTTATATCCGGTTTTTGGGCTGGTACTGCATACTGGAAACATTGTAGATGGTGACGAACGCCTTGGGGTCCTCCCGATTGATGAAGGTCATCAGTTTCTGGTACTCGCTTTTGTCCACGATGGTGATGATCTCGTTGTGCTTTTCAAAATTGTAGGCACCGATCGCCTCATACATGGTGGCTCCGCTGTGAAGGTCCTCGATGATGAACTTCCGGACTGCCTCCTCCTTTTCGGTGATGATGCAGACCCGGCGCTTGATGCTGTTGTCAAAAATGAAATGGTCCAGGACCATTCCATTGAAATAGGTGCCCAGAATACTCAGGATCACTGTCTTTTTGTCGTAGACCAGGGCTGCGGAAAGTGCCACGCACATTCCGGACAGGGACATTGCCTTTCCCAGTTCCATGTGCAGGTACTTGTTCATGATCTTTGCCACGATGTCCAGCCCGCCGGAGGATGCGTTCCGGTTGAACAGGATGCTCAGACCGATGCTCACCACCAGAATATAGCAGAGCACATCCAGTTCCTGACTGTCGGTCATGGAGCCGGCGTCCGGGAACAGCTTTTCAAAGAGTCCCAGAAATACCGGCAGCATCACGCTGGTGTAAACGGTCTTGAAACCAAATTCTTTCCCGCAGGTGAAGAAACCGATGATCAAGAGCACCACGTTCAGCACCATGGTGATGGCAGACAGGGGCAGCGGCACAAAGTTAGAAAGCACGATGCCCAAACCGGAAATGCTGCTGACGGATGTGTGGCTGGGCACCAGAAAAAAATAGACCGCTGCTGCAATGATTGCCACCGCCCCGGTCAGGATCAGGGTCTCTTTGACAAGTCCTTTGTAATTCAGCTTTTTGGTTACCATCTCTGTTCCTCCAAAGTTTGTTGCATCCAGTATACCATGCTTTTCGTCTGCAGGAAAGCTCCTGCCGCCGCAAAAAGAAAAAACCGCAAACTCAAACGCTTTCCAGCGCAGATTTGCGGTTTTTTGGAGCTACTGACCTGATTCGAACAGGCGACCTGCTCATTACGAGTGAGCTGCTCTACCAGCTGAGCCACAGTAGCATTTTCAGTCCTGCAACGTTTGGTATTTTACCATATTTCTCTGCGGCTGTCAAGTTTTTTCCGGTGGTTGCTTCCGGGGTAAAATTTCCCCGTTGCCGGGGCAAAGGCGGCACGCCAGTGCGCAGATGACCAGAAACACCAGCACTGCGCAATCCGGAGGCACCCTGTGTAGGGGCACTACCTGCCCGCTCATGGTGCTGAAGGTCTCCACCGCCTGTTCCGGAAGTCCCAGATAGAACAGCCCCAGCGAGAGGGGCAGGTGCAGCAGCCGTCCCACCAGAAGGGGTTTTAGAGAGATCTCCCGGGGGCAGATGGTGCGTACCTGCAGCAGCACAGACATCCCCTGCACGCTGAGTGCTGCGCAGCACAGGCTGCTGGCGGCAAGCCCGGTGCGGGAAGCATAGTCGCAGCCGGTACACACCTCCAGCAGCATGGCGGGCACTACCTGCCACGCCCCGGGCAGCAGCATCCCACAGCCTGCGGCAAGGAGCCGGAAATACAGCACGAAACCACATAGTTTCAGGTAGGTCACTGCTGCCTCCGCCACGATACGGTCCAGACCCGGAGGGTCTGCCGCTGCCGCAGGGGTCCCCGAAACCGGCACAGGGTGTGCCCTGCGCCCCAGACGATTCAGCAGCGCTGCAGTAAGATACCCTGCTCCCAGCTGTGCCGCAAACAGCCGAAGCCCCAGCGCCCGGCTGCGGAGCATCTGCTGCCCCACCGTAAGGATCACAAAGGAAGGTCCGGACAAGACGCATGCCGGCAGAAGCGCCGCTGCCTGTTCCGGGCTCAGTTCCCCGGTGCGGACGCTTTCTGCTGCCGCAGACGCTGCAGGGGCAAAGCCGCCCAACAGCCCCACCAGCAGCACGCCCCCCGCCCCAGAGCTGCGTACACCGATCCACCCTGCCACCGGCTGCAGCAGCACCCCCAGCATCCTGCCGGCACCGCTGCGGACGAACAAGGAGGAAACGATGAGAAACGGAAACAGCGACAGCAGCAGGCTGCCTCCGCAGAGGGAAAGCCCCTCCTGCAAGGTCCGGGCGCACTGCTCCGGTACCGCAAACAGCAAAAAGGTAGTGAATGCCGCCAGAAACAGAAATACAGCCCGCCGGAGCCGGAAAGTCTTATACATAGCCATGCCCTCCCCCTCCATATATATGTAGAGGCTGCGGCTGACACTACAGGACGGGAGGGAGCGGAAATGTCCCACAGGCAAAAAGGTCCCTGTGCCCTTTGCAGCTGGCTTGCCGCCCTGTTCCGTCAGCCGCCACGGGGGCTGTACCGGACACCGGCGGTGTACCAGAGCGGGGATCGGATGGAGATCCAGCATTTCCGGAAGATCCTTCTCTACGACGAGACCCGGCTCTGCGTCCAGCTGCCTCGGGGGCGGTTCACCGTATGGGGAGACCAGCTGCGGATCTGCGCCGTCACCACCCACCGGCTTACCCTGCAGGGGAAATTTACCCGCACCGAGCTTGAGGATGACTGAAGGAGGAACCGGTATGGAAGCGGCAGACCTTTGGGCAGCGGTGGAGTTCACGGCACAAAACGGCAGCACCGAGGCACTGCTGTCCCATGCCGCACGGGAGGGGCTTCATCCCTATGCAGTGACCCCGGCACCCGGAGGCTTCCGGGGGCGTTGTGCAGCGTGGCGGTACCGGCGCTTTGCCGCACTGGCACACCGGCTCCACGTGCGGCTGCGTCTGGGCAAAAGGCGGGGGCTGTTCTTTTGGCTCCGCCCCCTGCTGCGGCGCAGGGGGTTGTGGGTGGGGACCATACTTTTTCTCCCTCTGCTGCTCTGGAGCCAGAACCTTATATGGGCGGTAGATTACGGTCCTTTGAACCGGCAGCAGCAGCTGCAAGTCGCCGGTATCCTGCAACAGTGCCAGCTGCTGCCCGGCGCACAGGTGACCCAAGCAGCCCTCGCCCAAGGGCAATACGCCCTGCTGCAAAGCGGCGGATTTGTCTGGGCAAGTCTGAACTTTGCCAAGGGCAGACTTCGGGTGGAGGCAGCCGCCCCAGACCCGGAACCGGACATTGCCGCCGCCAGAATGCAGGGGCTCCGTGCCCGGTGCGCCGGGGTGGTGACGGCGGTGGAGCTTACCAGCGGCACACTGCTGGTAACCCCCGGGCAGCAGGTAGAAAAAGGGCAGGGTCTCATTGGCACAGCACGGAGCCGGAGGGACGGCAGCTTGATCTTTCAGCCCGCCGCAGGCAGGGTCACGGCACGGTTTGAATGGGAAAACCGCCAGCGGATCCCACTGGAAGAGACCCTTTCCCTGCCGGGAAGAAAGCGTGGGCTTTCTTTTCGCCTTTTCTTTAAAAACGATTTTTCTCCGTGTTTTCGTCTGTTTTATCTGCAAAGTGACAGTACTTTACAGCGTATTTTCTGGCTCCAGCCGGAGTTTTTGGGGCTGGCGCTCCCCTTTTCAATAGAGGAACGGACGCTCTATGAATTACAGCCCGGTCTCATCACCCGCACCGAGACACAGGGGCTTGCACTGGCACGGATGCAGAGTCGAAAGGCGCTGTACGCCGCCTTTCCGGATGCCCGGATCCTTGCCCGCCGGGAGGACTGCCACACAGAGGGTACTACCCTGCAGTACACGGTGGTCTATACTGTAACGGCGGATATCTGCGATTGAAAAAGCTCCCCGACAGGGACCGTATTCCCTGCCGGGGAGCTTTGCTTTTTATCTTATTCTGCAGAGTCCTGCCGGGCGGCGTCTGCGTCCGGCTCCGTCAGCAGCTGGTTCAGGTCGAACTCGTATTTCGTGTGGCAGAAATGGCACACAACCTCGCAGTGGGGATCTTCGTCCCGCATCTTTTCCAGCTCTTTGCGTCCAAGGCTCAGCAGCATCTCCCTAGTGCGCTGGGTGCTGCAATCGCACCGGTATTCCACCTGACGCTGGTCCAGCACCTCCGGGTCAAAACCTGCCATTGCCAGCTTCATCATATCCTTGGGGGTCTTGCCTGCCCGGAGCATCTCGGTGACCGAGGGCATTGCGGCAATGTTCTGCTCCAGACGGGTGATCTCCTCATCGGTGGCTCCCGGCAGCAGCTGCAGCAGATAGCCTCCTGCGCAGAGGATGGTCAGGTCCTTATCCACCAGAACGCCCAGTGCGCAAACGGTGGGGATCTGCTCGCTGACGGCATAGTAGCTGGTGATGTCCTCTGCGATCTCGCCGGACACCAGCGGCACCTGCCCGATGGTAGGCTCTTTTTGCAGCTTGTTGTCCCGGATGACGGTGAGCACACCATCGGTGCCCACAGCGCCGCCTACGTCCAGATGCCCGTTTGCCTTTGTCGGCAGCTCCACCAGCGGGTTGTCGATGCAGCCCTTTACATTGCCGGTGCCGTCGGTGCAGGCAATGACCACACCGGCAGGACCGCCGCCGGAGACCCGCAGGGTGATCTGGTCTCGGTCATCCTTGAGCATTGCGCCCATCAGGGACGCACCGGTAAGCAGCCGTCCCAGTGCCGCACTGCAGGTGGCACTGGTGGTGTGCAGCTGCTCGGCGCGGCGCACGATATCGGTGGAATCCACACCGCAGAAAACCACGCCGCCGTTTTTCGACAGACCGCGGATCAGATTTGCCATAGATTATCCCTCCAATTGTGTATACTGTTTGACCGCACAGAAGAAATAGCGCTGACTGGTATCGGTAAGCTCTCCAAAGGTCTCCCCGTCGCAGACACTTTCCAGCGCAAAACCATGCTTTTCCAGCGTGGTGCGGATGGTGTCCAGATCGTAGGTGTACTCAAAGAACTGCTCGTGGAAGTGCTCCCCGGTCTCTCGGTAGTCGATGTCGATGGAGATCTCCACCCGACGGTTCTCCAAGTCGTAGTGGTTATGCCAGACACAGGAGGCGTCCTCTTCCTCAAAGGTAAAGACGTTCTCCCCCAGCACCTGCCGGTGCTTGTAGGGGGTGTTCATGTCAAAGAGGAACACTCCCCCCTTTTCCATAAAGAAACCGGCGTTGGCAATGGCGGTATCCAGATCTGGGAGGTGGTTAAAGGTGTCAAAGGTGGACACAGCCCCCCGGACGGTACCGTAGAGGTCCAGCTTCAGCAGGTCCTGCCGCAGCAGCAGCAGTTTGCCGGAAAGACCCAGCTGTTCCGCCTTGTCCCGCACCACGCAGAGCATCTCTTCCGACTGGTCGATGCCGATCATGTCGTAGCCTGCCTGGGTCAGCATCAGGGTCAGTTCCCCGGTGCCGCAGCCAAGGTCCGCCAGAATACCATCCCGGATGCCGTGCGCCTCCAGCTTTGAGTGGATCTGCTCATACAGGGCATCGTAATCTGCTTCCCCGTTGAACTCGTCATAAAAGTACGCAAATTCGTTGTATGCCATGGGCTTACTCTGCCTCTTCGTCTTCTGCCGCCACCGCTGCGTTCAGCACTGCCTGCAGTTCCGGGATGCCGTAGCCGTTCTCACCGCTGGTGAGCACCACCTTCTGGCAGCCGTAGGGACGGCAGATGTTCTCAAACTCCTCCTGAGTGGATGCCAGCTGGCTCTTTTTCAGCTTGTCCGCCTTGGTCAGCGCCACCACATAGGGGATCCGGTGATAGTGCAGGTACCGCAGCATCTGCAGATCATCGGCGCTGGGGGCGTGGCGGCAGTCCAGCAGCTGCACCAGCAGGGTGTGATGGCGGGGCGCCTCAAAGTAGCTGTTGATCAGATCATCCCAACGCTCCCGGTCTGCATTGCTGACCTTGGCGTAGCCGTAGCCCGGCAGATCCACAAAATAGCAGTCGTCCACCGAGTAAAAGTTGATGGTGGCAGTCTTACCGGGGGTGCTGGACACCCGCGCCAGATTCTTGCGGCTGCACAGCTTGTTGATGAGGCTGGACTTGCCTACATTGGACCGCCCCGAAAAGCTCAGTTCCGGGCGGTCGCTCTCGGGCAGCTGGCTGGAAATGCCGTAGCTGGCGATAAAATCGGCTTTATTAAAGATCATCGAGCTTTTCCTTTCTTTTTTTCAGCAGACGGCACCCGGCTGCTGCTTGTCGGCGGCAGGAGGCACCATTGCCTCGGCGGTCTTTGCCTTTTTGGTGCGGGAACGTCCTGCAGCGGAGGACTTTTTGGTGTCCCGGGGCTTCATGAGGGCAGCATCCAGTACCTGCGACAGGTTCTGCATGGGCAGGAAGGTCAGGTTCTTCTTAACCTCCTCGTCCACCTCGTACAGGTCCGGCTCGTTGTCCTTGGGGATCAGCACCGTCTTCATACCTTCCCGGTATGCCGCCATGCTCTTCTCCCGCAGTCCTCCAATGGGCAGCACGTTGCCGTGGAGGGTGATCTCGCCAGTCATTGCCACGTCTCCCCGCACCGGCATACCGGACAGGCAGGACACCAGCGCCGTGGTGAGGGTGACGCCGGCAGAGGGACCGTCCTTGGGTACGGCACCCTCCGGAGCGTGGATGTGAAGGTCACACTTCTTCAGCCGCTCCGGGTCGATGCCGTATTCCTGCGCATGGACCCGGACCCATGTAACTGCCAGCTGGGCACTTTCCTTCATCACGTCTCCCAGAGAACCGGTAACGGTGATCTTTCCGGTGCCGCCGTCCATGACCTGCACCTCGATGGGCAGGGTCTCGCCGCCTACGCTGGTCCATGCCAGACCGTTGGCGATGCCCACGGCATTGGTGCGGTTCAGGAAATCCGGCTTCACGAACCGGGGTCCCAGCAGCTCTTCCAGCATGGAGCCGGTGACCGAGATATTCTCTGTCTCCCCGGAGGCGATCTTCCGGGCGCACTTGCGCAGCACACTGGTGATTGTACGCTCCAGATTGCGGACGCCTGCCTCCTTGGTGTAGCCGTCAATGATGCCGTACAGAGCGCTCTGGCTCAGGGTGACCTTGCCGGTAAGACCGCAGATCTTCAACTGCTTAGGCAGCAGATGCTTGCGGGCGATGTAGTACTTTTCCACCCGGGTATAGCTGGGCAGCTCAATGACATCCATGCGGTCCCGCAGGGGTCCGGGGATGCTGCCCAGATCGTTGGCGGTGGTGATAAAGAGCACGTGGCTCAGATCAAAGGGGATGTCCAGGAAATGATCGTTGAAGGTGCTGTTCTGCTCCGGGTCCAGTGCCTCCAGCAGCGCTGCCGCCGGGTCGCCCCGGAAATCTCCTGCCAGCTTGTCGATCTCGTCCAGCAGCATCAGGGGGTTAGAGCTCTTTGCGCTGATCATGGCGCTGATGATCTTGCCGGGCATTGCGCCGATATAAGTGCGGCGATGACCCCGGATCTCTGCCTCATCCCGCACGCCGCCCAGGCTGATCCGCACATACTTGCGTCCCAGACTTTCAGCGATGGAGCGTGCAATACTGGTCTTGCCCACGCCCGGAGGACCCACAAGGCAGATGATCTGTGCCTTGATGTCCGGGGAGAGCTGCCGCACGGCAAGGATCTCCAGAATGCGGTCTTTTACCTTTTTCAGACCATAGTGGTCCCGGTCCAGGATCTGCTGAGCGTGGACAACGTCCAGATCGTCCACAGTAAAGCTGTTCCAGGGCAGGTCCAGACAGGTATCCAGATAGGTGCGGATCACCGTAGCCTCCTGATTGGAGCCCTGCATTTTGGAAAGCCGGTCCACCTCTTTCAGCAGCTTTTTCTCACTGTCCTCTGCAAGGTGCAGGGCAGTGATCCGGCGACGGTAATCGTCTGCCTCGGCGTGAGTATCGTCCCCTTCGCCCAGCTCATCGCTGATGATGTGGAGCTGCTCATGGAGATAGTAGTCCCGCTGGTTTTTGTCCATGGACTCGTTGACCTTGTCAGCGATCTCCTTTTCGATCTTCATCACCTGACATTCCCGGCGCAGCATCTCTACCAGCCGCTGGAGCCGTCCGTTCAGGGTATTCTCGTTCATGACTGCCTGCTTGTCCTCGTAGCGGAACATCAGGTTTGCCGGCATGTACTCGCTGAGGAACATGGGGTCGTCGCTGGACACGATGGCAAACACCACGTCCTTGCCCAGACGGGGATTCATGCCCAGATATTCGTCAAAGCCGCTCTTGATGGCACGCAGCAGCGCCTCGGTCTCCACCTTATCCTCTTCCTTGGCGGTGCGCACCGGTGCCGGACGCACGGAGGCAAGCAGGAAATCGCCGTCGGTGTCCAGCCCGGTCATCTTTGCACGGTACTTGCCTTCCACCAGCACCTTGACCAGATCATCTGACACCCGTAGCACCTGCTTGACCTCTGCCACCACACCGTAGGTATGCAGATCCTGCTCGGTGGGGTCGGCGGTCTCCATCTCCTTCTGTGCTACCAGAAACACGTTGGAATTTTTTGCCATTGCCCACTCCACGGCGGCAATGCTCTTCTCTCTGCCCACCTCAAAGTGGACCAGATTATTAGGAAAAACCACCAGTCCCCGCAGGGCGATGGTAGGCAGATGCAGCTCACGGCGCTCTGTTTTGATGGTTACTCGTTCAGACATTATGCAAACACCTCCCGGCTGCTGCAACGGCGGCAGCCCTGTAAAGTTCTTCAGTCCTATAAAAAGGTATGTTTTGTTTTCTTATTATACAGATTTCCCGGCAAAATGCAACCATCGGTTCCACGGGGTCGGTTATTCTCCCCGTTTTTCCCGGGTATTGAAGCCCATTTTGCCCAGCGCAGGCAGCAGTGCCCGGAGGGTCACGGAGGTCAATGCCCCCATGACCAGCCCCATCATCAGCATAACCGGTGCATAATACAGGGAAAGAGAGGAGGAGATGATGACCCCCGCCCCCAACAGCTGCCCTGCATTGTGCGCCAGAGCACCGCACACCGACAGGATGAACCAGGTGGGGCGCACCGGAACGTGGTAATACAGCACCCACATCACCGCAAGGGATAGCAGACCGCCGCACAGGGACAAAAAGCCTGCCGTAAAGCCGGAGACCAGAAAGACGAAAAACGCCTTCAGCAGATCCAGCACCAGCGCCTGCCCAGGTCCCATAAAGAACAGTGCGTACATGACCACGATGTTTGCCAGTCCCAGCTTCATGCCGGGCAGCAGCCCCGGGATCACCAGTGTGCCCTCGATGAAGGAAAGCGCCATTGCCAGAGCAAACAGCAGCCCGGACAGGGCGATGTGCCGTGTTTTTTGGTAGTTGCGGCGATTTTTAGGCATAGGGACGCTCCTTTACTCTTCTGCCTGCTGGGTCTGTTCGTATGCCTCCTGCTCTTCCATTGCTGCCTCCCACTGGGCAAACAGCTCCTCCTGATGGAACCGCAGGTCGCTGAGCTCATCGCTCTTCTGCCGCAGCAGGTCTGGGTCGTTGTACACTTCCGGGGAATTGATCTCGTTGTCCAGCTCCACTTCCCGGGCACCGCACGCCTCCATCTCGTCCTCACACGCCTTGATCTTGGCACGGAGCTCGGCACGGCGGCGGCGCTGCTCCTTGCCATAGCCGGTCTTTGCCGGTTCTGCCGCCTTCTGGGTCTCTGCCGTCGGTGCAGTACGTCCCATCAGGGCATCGTAGCTGGGATAGATCACTGCCTTGCCATCTTCCAGATAGAGGATGGGACAGGCGAGGCTGTTCATCAGGTGACGGTCGTGGGTCACCAGCAGCAGGGTGCCGGTGTATGCCATCAATGCCTCGGTAAGATTTTCCCGGGTATAGATATCCAGATGGTTGGTGGGCTCGTCCAGAAACAGCAGGTTGGGACGCTCCAGCACGATCTCGGCAAAGCGCAGACGTGCCAGCTCGCCGCCGGACAGCGCCTCGCAGGGCTTAAACACCGTCTCCCCCCGGAAGCCCAGCTTTGCCAGATGGCTGCGGACCTCCAGCTCGGTCATGCGGGGGTATTTGTTCCAGATCACATCAATGACCCTGCCCTGTCCCAGACGATTCTGCTGCTGGGCAAAGATGCTGGGACGTGCCCCGGTACCCAGCCGCACCATACCGCCGGAGGGGCGGCGCTTGCCGTCCAGCACCTGCATCAGGGTGGATTTGCCGGCACCGTTGGGTCCTGCGATAATGAGCCGCTGTCCCCGGCAGACCGTGTAGGTAAAGGGTTCCAGCAGGGTCCGCTCCCCGATCTTGATGGACAGGTTTTTCAACAACACCAGTTCATTCCAAGGCTCCACATCATACTCAAAGCGGAACTTCAACTGGTTGGTCTCGTCCTTCGGTGCCTCCGTGATCTCCAGTTTTTCCAACTGTTTACGGCGGCTCTGCGCCATTTTTGTAGTGGAAGCACGGACCAGATTCCGGTCCACATAGTCCTGCAGCTTTTCCGCCAGCGCCACATCGGCATCGTGCTGCTTCTGCCGCAGAGCATCCGCAGCCTCCTTCTGAGGCAGGTATGCTGAGAAGTTTCCCTTATAGGTGGTCATAGTCTGGAAGGACACCTCCCAGATCTTTGTGCATACATTGTCCAGGAAATAGCGGTCATGGCTCACCACCAGCACCGCACCGGAATAGCTCTCGAGGTAATTTTCCAGCCATTCCATGGTGGCAAAGTCCAGATGGTTGGTAGGCTCGTCCAGGATCAGCACATCCGGCTTTTCCAGCAGCAGCTTTGCCAGCCTCAGCCGGGTCAGTTCACCGCCGGAGAGCACCGCAATGTTCTTTTCCCATGTATTCTGCGCAAAACCCATGCCGGACAGCACCTTTTTGATGTTCACATCCATGTTGTAGCCATCGGCGGCATCCACGATGCTCTGCAGGGCGTCGTGCTGTGCCAGCAGGGACCCATCCTCCGGGTGGGCTGCCATTTTCCGTTCCAGCACCTGCATCTGTGCCATGGCGTCCAGCACCGGGGCAAAGGTGGAGCGCATCTCGCCGTAGATGTCCAGCGTGACATCCAGCTTTGCGTTCTGTTCCAGATAACCCAGCGTTACCCCGTGGGTGACGCTGAACTCTCCCTCGTAATCCTGATATTCTCCGGTAAGGATCTTCAGCAGGGTGGTCTTGCCGGCGCCGTTTTGTCCCACGATGCCGATGCGGTCCTCCCGCTCTACGCTGGCGGTCACGTCCCGCAGGACCACCTTTTCGCCAAAGCTCTTGCCCAGTTTTTCCAAATGAATCAGCATAATCTCAATCCGTTCTTTTCCGTATCAGCACTGGTGGCGGCGGTTTTTCTGCCCGATGTTGGCGATCTCCTCTTCCTCCATCACCAGAGGATAAAGCTCTTCCAGACCGGAGATCTCGTAGGTAGGCAGGATCTTGCCGGGGTTTTCCTGATGATGGGGGTTGAACCAGCAGGTATCCAAACCGGCATTGATGCCTCCCTGCACATCGCCGGTAAGGCTGTCGCCTACCATCAGCACATGTTCCCGGTTCTCCACGCCCAGTGCCCGGAGGGCGGCGTCAAAGATCTTGCGGTTGGGCTTTTCGGCGTCCATCTTCTCGGACACGAACACGTCCTCCAGGAAATTCTCCACACCGCTTTCTGCCAGACGGCGGCTCTGGACCTTCTGGAAGCCGTTGGTAACCACTGCCAGAGTCGCCACCTCGGAAAGCTCCCGCAGAACATCCAGCACTTCAGGGCTGGCAAGGTCCGGATGAAGGGACAGCTGCTCCAGATAGTACCGGTTCATCTCTGCGCCGTCTCCCGCCGCATCGATTGCCTTGAGAAACCGGGTAAACCGCTCGCTCATCAGCTTTTCCCGGCGGAGCTGCCCTTTTTCCAGCTGTCGCCACAGCCCTTCGTTGATGGTGCGGTAGGTCTGCACCGTTTCGGCGTCCGGCTCAATGCCGTAGTTTACCAGCGTTTCTGCCAGTGCCTTGCTCTCTGCTGCATCAAAGTTCAGCAGGGTGTTGTCCGCATCAAAGAGGATGCAATAGTATTTTGCCATGATAATCCCTCATTTCTATATACAGGTTCCGGTCTTTCTCGCAGACCGTTACAACAGGGAGAAGCCAGCCCTGTTATGCGCAGAGCTGGCTTCTGTTCACTCTAAGACAATTTCGTACGGTTGTACGTCCGTTTGTTCCGGCTGATTGTCCGAACAGGTCCTTAGGAGCACGCAGGGCTGTGCCAGGCATCGGAGCATTTCTGCTTCCGGCACACCGTTGTCCACGTTTTCCCAGTCCGTGCCGTAGTAGTCCACGCTGCCATCGGTCACGTCATTCTGCCCCGGCAGCGCCGGGACACGGGGCTTGTCATAATACATGGTACCGCCTCCCTCCCTGCCAGCCTATGCGGCAAAGAGACGAAAGGTTCCTGTCAGGAGAGGGCAGTCTCGGTATTGGTGCGGCTTGCGCCCTCCTCTGCCGCCGGCTTATCCGCCAGGTTGCTGTCCGAGGCGTCGTTCTCTGCAGAGCTGCTCTGGGAGGCAGAACTGCTGCCAGTCGTCGGACCGGAAGAACTGCTGTGAGAGGAACTGCCCGCCTCGGCAGAGCTGCTGTGGGAAGAGCTGCCTGCCTCGGAGGAACTGCTGTGAGAGCTGCTGCCGGTGCTGTGGGAAAAACTTGCGGTGCCATTGGAAGAACTGGTCTCCGAAGAGGAAGCACCGGAGGAAGATGTACTGCCGGCAGAGCTGCCGGAAGAAGAACTGCCCGTAGAAGAGCTGCTGTGGGAAGAACCGGAACTGCCGGAAGAAGAGCTGGAGGAGCTTGCAGCTCCGGCGATGGTCAGTTCCAGCGTATTGCTGGTGACAGTGCTGTCGTTGTAGCTCACCGTGGCATGGATCTTAAAAGTACCTCCCTGCATCTCTGCCGTAATGGGCACGGTCACGGTGGTCTCTCCTGCCGCTGCCGTCACCTCGGTGCCGTTGGAATACCAGCGGATGGCGGAGGCGTCCAGATTCTTGCCGCTGATCTTTGCCTTAAAGGTATAGGAGCCGCCCACCACAGCCTTGCCGCTGCCGCTGATCTTTACCGATGCTGCGGCAAACACTGCCGTCACGTCCAGATTCTGCTTAAAGCCGGTGTCGGTGCGGGTCTTTTTGGTGACGCCGTCGCTCCACTTTACAAAGACATAGCCGCTTTCCGGCACAGCGGTCACCGTCACCGACTGGGCGGGATTGGTGATCTCGTAGCTCAGGGAGGTCTTGCCGCTGACAGAATCGGTGCTCAGGGTGCCGCCGCCGTTCTTGTCCACCCGGTAGCCTGCCTTGTACAGCACCGCCGCTTCCTCCGAAGAGGCAGAGGAAGAGGTGACCTCCGAGCTGCTGGGTGCTGCCACGGCGGAGCTGGGGTTAGCGGTGTACTCCGCACGGGTGGGGATGTTGGCAGTGTCGGGACGACGGTCCTCGGTGTCGTAGGCGTGGGTCCGCAGATAGCTCAGCAGGATCTTGAGTCCGGCAGGCTTCAGGTGGATGTCCCCGCTCTGATAATAGTCGGCATTGCCGTAGCCGTTGCCGTCCTTCAGCGCCTCGGCGGTGTTCAGGAACTTCAGCCCCATCTGCTCACACATGGAAAGCAGCGCCATGTTGAAGTCGTCGATCTTGGTCTGGTCCATGTTGGGGTAGTTGGAGTGCTCCGCAGGCACCGGGGGCACCGTGTTGACGATGATATCCGTGTAGGGATAGCTGGTCTGGATCGCCTGCACAAGGGCAGAATAGTTGGCGATAAAATCTGCCACCTCCATGCCGGTATCGTTGGTGCCCAGCATGATCACCACCCGGCGGGGCTTCATTTTTGCCACTGCCTGAGCGATGGTGTAGCGGTTGTCGTCCCTCTTGAAGGTCACGATACCCTCGTTGAGGGCAGCATGGGTGCCGATGCCCTCCTTGGCGCAAAACTGCTGCAGAGAGATAAGACCGTTGGCGTAGAGACGCACCGTGTTGGAGTCGCCGATGAACAGGGTCTCGGTCTGGTACTTTTCTCCGGCGTCTGCCGTGGCTGTCAGCAAAGCGGCAGAGGTCTCGTTGATCTGATAATGATCCGAGATATCGTCCTCTCCCTCTACCTTGGGGGCGCTGTCCGGGATCTCCACCGGACGGGAGATGCTCTTGCCCCGGCTGATAAAGGTCATAGTAATGCCGATGGTCAGCAGCAGCGCAAGGGCACACACAAAGCATACCAGCACTGCCTGCTTCTGCATGGGCGTCAGCGACTGCTTTTCCGGCTGTGTATTTTGTTTCATTTTTTTCACCTTATCCTTTTATGGGGATATGTTGCTCCTCTTCTTTACCCCAGCAGCTGGTCTGCCAGATCCTGGCAGCTGCTGGCATACAGCACCGGGTGGAAGGGCTCCAGCTCTTCCCTGCTGCCGTAGCCGTACAGTGCCCCGGCAGCGTCCAGACCGCAGTCTGCAGCGCCCCGCATATCGTCGTTGCGGTCCCCTACCATGAGTACCCGCTTGCCCTGCATCACCGGCTGCTGCAGCACGTAACGCACCACTTCGGTCTTGGTGTCCCGGCTCTCGTCCATGGAAGCACCGCCGATGAAGTCAAAGTAGGAGGCAAGCCCCTTTTCTTCCAGAATGGGGGTCACCACCCGGGTGGGCTTGGAGGTAGCGGTGCACAGGGTGAGCCCTGCCGCCTTCAGCCGCCCCAGCATCTCCGCCGCTCCGGGGTATGCCTGACATTCATGGCTGCCCTTGACGGCGTAGCTGGCACGGTACAGCTCCGTAGCCTTTTCGATCTTTTCGTTTTCTGTAAAATGCTCGCCAAAGCTGCGGCGCAGCGGCGGACCCAGATACCGGCGCAGGTCCAGCCCGGTGGTGTCCACTCCCATAGTATCAAAAACTTCCTGCAGGGTATTTATAATGCCGGGGGCGGAATCGATCAGGGTCCCGTCCACGTCAAACAGAATCGCGTCATACTTCAGCACGGTGCCGTTTCCTCGCTTTCACAATGATACAGGATATAGTATAGCACAGAATTCATTCATCAGCAATTCCAACAAAAGGTTTTTCTGAATTTTATACAACCCGGTGGATGCCACCGGCAAAAAAAAGCCTGCCCGGCAGCCGGGCAGGCAGGGAGGGCAGAACTCAGCGGACTGCCGCCGAAGGGGAGGGTGCCGGGGGATAATAGAGGTTGTTGGAAATAAACTCCAGCTTATCCTTCAGCACCAGTTCCAGATTTGCCACCGCATGGACCATGTTGGTGGCAGAGTCGTTTACCTCCAGCAGCTTGCACAGGTCCAGACCATCCAGCTCCATGGCGGTGGTCATCTTTTTGCCTTCGGCACAGAGGATGTGGCTCAGGGCGTTTTCCTGCAGGGCAATGCTCTCCAGCAGGTCCACCACTGCCTGTTCCTGGTTCACTTTAGGCAGGCAGGGGCAGGGACAGGGGGTGGGGGTGCAGTTGGTATCAGCAGACATGGCAGAACCTTCCTTTCTGGTCCAAGAGGGGTTTGTTGCACACTCCATCCTATGCTGCCTTGTGCCGCTGTGTCACTTCTCGCTGCGGACCTTCTCGATGGTATGGCGGTAACCGCCGGAGCCGTACTGGATGCAGCGGTTGATGCGGCTGATGGTCGCCGTGCTGATCTCCACCGTCTTGACGATCTGCTCGTAGGTACTGCCGTCCAGCAGCAGCTTTGCCGCTTCCAGACGCTGCGCCATGTCCGAGATCTCCTTTACGGTGCACAGATCCTCAAAAAAATCATAGCACTCTTCCCGGGTCTCCAGACTCAGGATGGCATCAAACAGCTCATCGGTGGTTTCGTTTCTTCTGGGATTCTTCTCCGACATAACCTTCTCCTTGCTGCCGGCACAGCTTATTCTCTGCTTTATACTGTAAGATGCCGGGACCTCCCCGGCTGGCATCATCACTTTAGCACATCAAAGTGTGAAAGTCAAGAGGTTAGCGTGAGTTCTTTTCATCTTGATTGGTATTCAATTTTATTCGTTTCAAGCATGAATGAAAATCATCTAAAAATTTTTCCCAGTTTTTTCTTCCCTTTGGCGTATCCTCCGAACTTGCTCCGGAAATCTTGACAATTTATGAAAGCTGCACTAAATTAAGCTCAATCATTCAGCAAATGCAACGAACAGGACATGATCCTTTGCAGCACCTGCTCCCAGAAAGCCGTTGGTCCGATGAAAGACGGCAGCAAGGAACAAGGGACCCTCACCTGCGAGCAGCCTGTATGAACGAAGAGGTCTTTGCCTCTTTTAGTAGTTCTAGGTCGTCCAGCCCACGTTACCGGGCTGAGTACCGGCGGGTCACGCCGGTGCGTTTGAGAGCGGCTGTTTTCTGCAACAGCAACCGAAGTGGTACCGCGGAGTTTTTCCGTACACGATGTGCCGTGTACGCTGAAAGCCTTCGTCTTCGATGGATCACCCCAAACGGATGGTCCCCGGAAGACGGAGGCTTTTTACGCTTCTGCTGCGGTTGGCAGAGTGCAGCCCATGTCGCTGCCCCTTTTGCTGTGTGAAAGAAAGGAAAGAGGTAAGAATTATGAATACGCTGGTCATCGTATTGATCGCTGCGGTGTGCCTGTTTGGCGCTTATGCGCTTTATGGGCGCTGGCTGGCAAACAAGTGGGGCATCGACCCCTTTGCTAAGACCCCTGCCGTCACCCATGAGGACGGTCGGGATTACGTTCCCACCAACGGCTGGACGGTGTTTGCCCACCAGTTCAGCTCCATCGCCGGTGCCGGTCCTGTTACCGGTGCCATCCAGGCTGCCGCCTTTGGCTGGCTGCCGGTGCTGCTGTGGGTGCTGCTGGGCGGCATCTTCTTTGGTGCCGTTACCGACTTTGGTGCCCTGTACGCTTCCGTGAAAAACGACGGCAAGAGCATGGGTATGCTCATTGAAAAGTACATCGGCAAGACCGGACGCAAGCTGTTCCTGCTGTTCTGCTGGCTGTTCTGCGGCATCGTTATTGCTGCCTTTGCGGATATGGTCGCTGGCACCTTCAACGCCTACGCTGTGGTGGACGGCGTGACCCAGCTGTCCGAGGCTGCAAAGACCAACGGCGCTGCCGGCATGGTCTCCATCATGTTCATGGTGTTTGCCGTTGTCTTCGGTCTGATCCAGAACAAGGCACATCTCACCGGCTGGAAGGAAAATGTGCTGAGCATCCTGTTCATCGTGCTGTCCTTCGTCATCGGTGCCAACTTCCCCATTACTCTGGGCAAGGCTGGCTGGAGCTACATCACCTTCGTGTACATCTTCTTTGCTGCCGTGCTGCCCATGTGGCTGCTGAAGCAGCCCCGTGACCATATGACCACCTTTATGTTCGTGGCTATGATCATCGGCGCTGTGCTGGGTCTGGTGGTGGCACACCCCACCATGAATCTGCCTGTGTACACCGGTTTTACCAATGCAAAGCTGGGCACCATGTTCCCCATCCTCTTTGTTACCGTGGCTTGCGGTGCCGTTTCCGGCTTCCACAGCCTGGTTTCCTCCGGCACCTCCTCCAAGACCGTCTCTAACGAGAAGGATATGCTGAAGGTGGGCTACGGTGCCATGATCCTGGAGAGCCTGCTGGCAGTCATCGCCCTGTGCGTGGCTGGCGCAGCTGCTGCCGCCGACGGCACCCCTGCCGCTGGCACTCCCTTCCAGATCTTCAGCCGTGGCGTGGCAGGCTTCTTTGAGATGTTCGGTGTCCCCGCCTACGCTGCTACCGTCTTTATGACCATGTGCGTTTCTGCTCTGGCACTGACCAGTCTGGACGCCGTGGCACGTATCGGACGCATGAGCTTCCAGGAGCTGTTCAGCGTGGATGATATGGACCACGCCGAGGGCTGGCGGAAGCTGCTGTGCAACGTCTACTTCTCCACCTTCGTCACCCTTGCTTTCGGCTTCCTGCTGACCAAGATCGGTTACGCCAACATCTGGCCTCTGTTTGGTTCCGCCAACCAGCTGCTGAGCGCTCTGGTGCTTGCTACCCTGTGTGTCTTCCTGAAGGTCACCGGTCGCAGCAACAAGATGCTCTTCCCCCCGCTGGTGATCATGCTGTGCGTCACCTTCACTGCTCTGGTACAGCGCCTCATTGCTATGGTAAAGGCAATCAGCACCGCTGCTTCCGTGTCCATCCCTGCCGGTGAGACCACCTGGGGTGCCGTATTCATTGCCAACGGTCTGCAGCTGATCCTTGCGGTCCTGCTGATCGTTCTGGGTCTGAACATCGTGTTCCATTCTTTTAAGGCTTATAAGAACGCTGAGCACAACAGCGAAGCTAAGGTCTGATCCCGTATCGTCCCCTGTACCCTCCTAAATGCCAAAGGCTGCCCCACAGATCTTCGTGGGGCAGCCTTTTTTGTATTTTCCCATGTGTTACAGCTGTGCGTCCTCCCAGCTATGCAGCACCGCCAGTTGCAGGTCGGTGTGAAACCAGTGTTCCCCGCCCTCAAAGATCGTCAGCCGTGCCCCGCTCTGCTGCCGGAACCGTTCCAGCTCCCCGGGGGTGGTGATGGGGTCTGCGCTGCCATAGAGCAGCTGTACCGGGGTCTTCCAGCACAGGGGGTTTTCCCGGACCCAGCACAGATACCGCCACGAAAGGTCCTGCCCGTCGGGTACGGCGATCTCCCCTGCCGCCTGCAGCTGCACCTCCGTCACCCCGGCTTGCTGCATCCGGCGGAGGATGAGTGCTTCCATATCTACCACCGGGGACACCAGCAGCACCCTGCAGGGCGGGTCGTTCCGGGTGGCATGGAGGGCAAACCACGCCCCTATGCTGACGCCATACAGAGCGACCCTTGCCCACACCTGCTTCATCCGGGCATACACCTGCTGCAGCTCCGGCACCACCACCCAGGGCAGCAGTTTTTCCGGCTCTGTCCGGCGGCTGCCGTGTTCCGGCAGGTCCACCGAAAGTACCTGCCAGCCTGCTTTGCAGGCACGGGTCGCAAAGGACTCTGCCTCCTCCTTACAGCCGTTTATACCATGAACATAGAGATACGCCCGGCGGCTGCGCTCTCCGTACAGCACCGCCGGGACCCCGGCGATCTTCAATTCCTGTTTTTTCATAGCCTGCCCTCCTGTCCAAAGACCTGCACGGTCTCTGTTTTTCTATGATACCACAGTTTGTCCCTGCACACAAACAAAAAACAGGCAAAGCACCCAAAGGCGCTCTGCCTGTTTTTTGTTGTATGGGGGAACAGGTCGTACCTGTCTGAAGCAAGAAACTGACGGGGCTTCTCTCAGCGCAATAAACTTCCGGCACAGCAGGCGGTTTTCGCACCACCTGCCGCACCCAAGATGCGACGCATGAAAAAAGACTCTATAAACAGCAAAATCCCCATAGGCAGCCGTAGAAAAGTCCCGTCAGGGGCACGCTGCACCAGTAACGTCCGGAGCAGTCGGCAGCAAAGGCGAAAGAGCTGCTTACACGCACCGCAGCTCAGCCTCCTCTGCAAGGACGAATTCCGGGTCTCCCCGGCCGCAACATCGGCGCTTACAGTTCAGCTTCCCTTTACTGGCACAAGTATAGCAGAACCGACGGGAAACTGTTTGCAAACTGTCATATTCTGCGGTGGAAATGTCATGGACTGCAGGCAGGGATGGAAAAGGTAAACCGGAACCACCGTCCCCGGCAACTGATGGTGTATTCGCCGCCATATTTTTTCAGCACGTCCCAGACATTTGCCAGTCCCATGCCGTGTCCCGGCTCCTTTTTGGTGGAAAGAGGCAGCTGCCCGCCGGGGATCTCCACGTCCCTTTCTACCCGGTTCCGCACCGAGACCAGGTACTCTTCCCTGTTCTTGCGGATCCGCAGATAGATCTCCGGCAGGTCCGCCGCTGCTGCGCCCCGGATGGCGTTGTCCAGCAGGTTGGAAAAGACGATGACCAGATCCGTTCCCCCAAGGGGCAGCTGTTTTAAATCGCACAGGTCAAAGTACAGTGCTACCCCCTGCCGCCCTGCCTCCTCGTATTTGCGGCTCAGGATGGAATCCAGCAAAGGGTTGTGGGTGTCCATGATGGTGGTGCCCGACATCACCCGGTCGCTGACGCTGGCAATGTACTCCCGGGCGCTCTTTACATCTCCCTGCTCCAGCAAGTCCGCCAGTGCGTTGATGTGGTTGGTAAATTCGTGGGTCAGGCGGCGCTGGGCGGTGTAGGACTCCAGCAATGCCTCGGCACGCTGCCGCTCCAGCTCCGCCCGGAACCGGGAATCCTGCCGCTTTGTCACCTGATCGTTGAGCATCCCCACAATGAGCACATGGACCAGCACCGCCACCGTAAGCCCCAGTGTCAGCAGCAGATTGATGAGGGTGGCAGTGTTTTCCTCCCGGGACAGCATCAGCACGATGTTCAGTGCCACCGCCACACAGGGAAAAAAGGACACTGCCACCCGCTGCATGGGCTCCATGGCACTTCTGCCCCTCCAGCGGTAAAGCGCTGCCGACACCAGCCCGCCTACCACCAGATTGGTCACCACCATGGCAACAAGGCAGAAAGGATTTTTCCACACCTCATGGGTAGGAATACCGGTAAGCCAGGATGCAGTGTAATTGACAGTGTTTTCTTCCAGCAGGCACATAATACCGTTGATCAACGAGGCAACACATCTCTGCCCGGCAGTGCCGCCAAAAAAGATCAGCGTCACAAACAGGTAGATCATATTGGAAAAGACCGATGCTGCCGAGAAAAAGCCAAAATTCCACACGACACTCATTACCAGCATTCCAACTGCCAGCAATGCCGACCAGAGGCAGGGAAAGCGGCACCACCGGTTTTTGCCCAGATAGACCCGGTATACCATAATGAATGCGATACACTGAGAGACGCAGACCGCATGTCCTATAAGGTAGCTTATCTCGTTAGACTTCATTTCCGAACTGCCCCTTCCACTCCAGAAATGCACTGCGGATCTCCTGATATTTACCCCGGCTGACGCTGAGCTCCACCCCGTTGCGCATCTCCACCTTGTAGTTGCGGATGCTGCGGATGTAGCGCATATTCACCACATCGCTGCGCCCCACCTGCAAAAAGCCGTTCTGGAACAGCATGGGCGGCAGCTCGGCGATCTTGGAATAAAAGCTGCAGATGGGCTTGTGGGCAAGGTCCCCGTAGACGTCGATCTGCCGCAGGGAACTTTCCAGATAATAGATCTGGTCCAGCGGGATCTCCACCGTCTCCCGGTTGCAGTGCACCGTCAGGGTAAGGCGGCTGTCGGTCATGCCGGAATAAATGTCGTCCAGACAGCCCGGCAGCTGCTTTGCAATGTCCCGCTTGAGGACGTAACGGTAGGCGTTGACGGTATAGCCCTGCAGGGCAAATTCCAGATATGCCGACACATAAACCAGCATCATTTCCGGGTACCGCTGCTTCAGTTGCCTGCCCAGATCAATGCCGTTGATCCCCGGCATATCCACGTCCAGAAATGCCAACCGGTACAGCTCCAGATCCGGCAGGGCAAGCGCCTCTTTGCCGCTGGAACAGAGGGTGCATTGCACCTGGATCTCCCGGGACTCAAAGTAGACCTCCACATAGTCCGCCACCCGGCGGGCAAAGGCAATATCATCGTCGCAGATCAGAATGTGCATGGTGCTTCTCCTCCTGTCGCCAAAAGACCTCTCCCCCAAAGAGAAGCCCTCAAAACTCTTCCGAAATCATCATGCAAAGAACTTATCATACAGCCCGAAACCAAAGATGAACAGCACGATCAGGGGCAGCACATAGGTGAGATACCCCCGCATCCAGTCCTGCATCTTCAGACCCTTGCCGGTGTTGACCTCTTTTTTGTAGTTCTGCCAGCCCCAGCCGTAACGGGTCACGCAGAACAGCAGGTACACAAGGGAGCCCAGAGGCAGGAAAAGGTTGCTGACCAGAAAATCCTCCAAATCCAGCACGGCGCCGCCAAAGATTGCAAAGCCATCCCATGCCCACAAGTTGTAGCCCAGCACACAAGGCAGGGACAGAAGAATGATCAGCACCAGATTGATCAGAGCGGACTTTTTGCGGGAAAAGCCGGTAAGCTCCATGCCGCAGCAGATGATGTTTTCAAACACCGCCAGAACGGTGGACAGCGCCGCAAACGCCATAAACAAAAAGAACAGGCTGCCCCACAGCCGCCCCAGTGCCATGTTGGCAAAGATATTGGGCAGGGTGATGAAGATGAGGCTGGGACCACTGGTCTGGTCCACGCCGTAGGTAAAGCAGGCAGGGAAAATGATGAGTCCGGCGGTGATCGCCACAAAGGTGTCCAGCACTACGATGCGCACCGACTCACCCAGCAGAGTGTGTTCCTTGCCGATGTAGCTGCCAAAGATAGACATGGCACCGATGCCAAGGCTCAGGGTAAAGAACGCCTGATTCATGGCGGACACCAGCGTGTTCACCACGCCTACCTCTTTCATCCGGACAAAGTCCGGCACAAGGAAGAAGGAAAGCCCTGCCTCGGCGCCGTCCATGAACAGGCTGTTGACTGCAAGGATCACCATGATCACCAGCAGAGCGATCATCATGCTCTTGGTCACCCGCTCCAGACCGTTCTGCAAGCCTCTTGCGCATACCAGAATGCCCAGCACCACCACAAAGACCATCCAGAAGGTCATGGTAGCGGGGCTTGCCAGCATCTCGGTAAACTTGTCTGCCACTGCGCCGGCGTCCAGCCCGGACAGCTGCCCTGCGGCGGTCATATAGAAATAATGGAGCATCCAGCCTGCCACGGTGGTGTAGAACATCATCAGCAGGTAGCAGCCGATCAAGGTCAGGTAGCCGTGGATATGCCACTTCTGCCCCGGTTTTTCCAGCGCCTGATAGGCACGCACCGGGCTTTTGCGGCTGGCACGCCCCACCGCAAACTCCATGGTCATGATGGGCAGCCCCAGAATGACCAGAAAAATCAGATAGAACAGCACAAATGCGCCGCCCCCGCCCTGTCCGGCGATATAGGGGAACTTCCACACGTTGCCAATGCCGATGGCGCAGCCGGCGGAAAGCAGGATAAAGCCCAGACGGGATCTAAGGGTCTCTCTTTCCATGTTTGATGGTACTCCTTGTCTTGAATTGCCCTGCCGGACTACGGCAAAGCGTTGCTTTTGTATTATAACACAAATCTTGGTGATGACCAGTGCTGCTTTATTGGAATGAACTTTTGGCTTCAAAAGTTCTTTTTTGTCCCTTTCCGCTTTCCCTGCTTCGGGACAGAAAAGAGGCTTGGCATTTTTAATGGAATATCGCCGGTTTTCTATTCCGGGATCGTTTTGTGCAATTTTCTTCAGATTTTTTCTTCAAAAATGATATTTCTTCATCTTTCACCATCCTTCTGACAAAACACAAAAACACCCGGCTTTCCGCCCGGTGCCGGAGACGGCAAGGGGCGGAAAGCCGGGTACTGCAATTGTTTTTAGACGTAAAATTACAGGTCAGCCCTGCTTTTTGCTGTTCACAGGACCACGGGGACGGCGCTGCGCCGCCCGGGACTGCTGGGCGGAGCTGCGGGTCTGGGCACGACCCTTGGCGGCAGCGGCACGCAGACCTGCCACTTCTGCCTTGGTCAGTTCCCGGTAGGTGCCGGGCTTCAGCATACCCAGCTTTACCACGCCCTCTGCGTTGCGCTTCAGACGCACCACCTGCAGACCCACGCTTTCGCACATGCGGCGGATCTCCCGGTTCTTGCCCTCTTTCAGGGTCATTTCCATTACGGTGCGACCGGGCTCATCGGTGACCACATTGATGGCACAGGGCATGGTCTTGGTACCATCGTCCAGCACCACACCGCTGCTGAGCTTGAGGATGGTCGCCTCATCGGCACGGGGCTGCACCGTGACCCGGTACAGCTTGGAGATGCCGCCGGAGGGATGGGTGACTGCCTGTGCAAAGGCGCCGTCATTGGTCATGAGCAGCAGACCCTCGCTGTCCTTGTCCAGACGTCCCACCGGATACAGCCGGGCGGGGATGTCCGAGACCAGGTCCATGACGGTCTTACGACCCAGCTCGTCGCTGGCGGTGGTCACATAGCCCCGGGGCTTGTACAGCGCCAGATAATACAGCTGCTGATCTTTCTGGATATAGATGCGCTGGTCATCCACGTGGAGCACATCCCGGTGGGGGTCCATCTTGTCGCCCACCTTTACGGGGTGACCGTTTACCTTGACCCGCCCCTCGGCGATGATCTGCTCGGCGGCACGGCGGGAGCAAAGTCCCTGCTCTGCCATGATCTTCTGAATACGTTCTTCTGCCATAATAATACTCCTTGTGCGCCTCCCGGCGCTCAAAACCACGCATATGCGTGCAAACTAAACCGCCGGCAAAACGCCCTGCGGCAACGGCTGTGGTTTACTCTGCCTTGGACCCTTCCGGTGCCTTGTCCTCTTTTTTGACCATGGAAGCGATCTTATCCACCAGCTCCGGCAGCATGGTCAGGGCACGGTCCACCGTATTGGAGGTGTCCGACAGCTGGATGGTACGGACGCAACCATCCTTGATCACCAGAAACGCCACCGGCTGGATGTTGACGCCGGCACCGGAGCCGCCGCCGAACAGGTCCTTGTTGGCGGGATTCTTGCCGTCAAAGTCGGTGCCGCCGGAGGCAAAACCGAAGGACACCTTGGACACCGGCAGGATCGTGATGCCATCCTCGGTGGTGATGGGCTTGCCGATGATGGTGTTGGAATCCACCATCTGGCGGATCTTTTCCATGGTAACATTCATCAATCCCTGAATCGGATGCTCAGCCATAATACAAGTCTCCTTTATATACGATCATTTGTCAGACTCCCCCGCCCACGCAGGGACAGGGAGAAAGGCTCTCAAAACAGGTACACCTATAGTGTACCAAACTTACAGAAAAAGGTCCAGTACCTTTTCACGCCAGAATTCGTACAGTACCCGCACCGCCGCCACTACGATGAACAGTGCCTGTGCCGACAGCCGGAAGGACACCCGGTCCTCCACGGTAGGCTCCGCCTGCCCAAAATCCGGCAGGATGCGCAGCTCATCGAACTGCAGGTAAATAAAGTGGTCCAGACATCCCAGCACCGGGTACAGCCACGCCTGCAGCTTGCCGTAGCTCCGTGCCGCAGCGGCGGGGTCCTCACCCCGGACTCCCATGCAGACCCGGATTTTTGTGACCCGCAGTGCCCCGAATACCGCCCGCATCAACCGACCTGCTCCCCGCAGGATGGTGCACAGGATGTTCAGGGTCAGCTTTGCCTTTTTGCGGGGCAGGGCGGCAGTTTCTGCCCCGGTCTTTTTCTGTTTTTCCGCCTTTTTGGCGGCACGGCGGGCACGGCGCTTTACCTTCAGCCTGCCAAAAAAGCCCTTAGGCTCTGCTGGCTCTGTCGGCGGTTCCGGCTTGGGGTACACATACACCGGAAAGGTAATGCCCAGCACCCCCGCCTTTACGGTAAGGACGCCTCCCTGCCATTCCACATCGGCGCAGAAGGGACAAAGCAGCACCAGCAGCACCAGTGCCAGAAGCACCAGCAGCAGGATGCCCACCGCCTTCAGCAGAAACAGCAGCACTGCCGCCGCTGCTGCAAGAAACGCTCCCATGGTTTATCCCTCGCTTTCCTGCCGGGGTCCGGTCTGGGGCTCCGTCGGATGTACCGGCGGCAGGTCCTCCAGACTGGACAAGCCGAACACTCTCAGAAAGGTATCGGTGGTGCGGAAGCTCACCGGGCGTCCCGGCAGGTCCAACCGTCCCGCCTCTTCGATAAGCCCTTTTTCCAGCAGACCGGACACACTGGAAGAGGAATCCACTCCTCGCACCTGTTCGATGAACGCCCGGGACACCGGCTGGTTGTAGGCGATCACCGTCAGGGTCTCCATGGCAGCGGGACCCAGCGGCACCGCCCGGCGGCTGTCCAGCACCCGGCGCACGCAGTCTGCCCACTGGGTTTTGGTGGCAAGCTGCCAGTGGGTGTTCAGGTGCAGCAGGCAAAGCCCGCTGTCTTCCCGGGTGTAGCGGAGGCGCAGGTCCTCCAAAGCGCTTTCCACCGTGCCCTGAGGCAGCTGCACCGCCTGTGCCAGCTTATCTGCCCCAATGGGGTCCCCGCAGGCAAACAGCATCGCCTCCACGGCGGCGCGGATCTGTTTCTGGTTCATTTTGTCTCCTTACTGCGCTGGGCACGCCGGCGCTGCATGGTCATTTCTCCCCGGGTATCCAGACAGACCCGCCCGCCCCGGATCAGCTCCAGCAGGGCAAGAAAGGTCGCCACGTTGGTGCCCCGGCTGTTGCTGCGGGAAAACAGCTGGCTCATCTTTGCCACGGTACCCTCCAGCATCCGGCGCAGGATGTACACCACCCGGCTGTTCACCGACACCTGAGGCGCAGACACCAGCGGTTCAAACTGCTGCCGGGTGGGTTCCCGCCGCAGCTTTGTGCGCCCGGTAAGCGCCTGCCAGCAGTCCGCCAGGATCTGGGGGGAATGGTGCAAAGCGTAGGTGTTGTCCCACTCCATCTCCAGCGGGGCACGGACGAACACCGGTGCCTCCTCGCCCTTTGCCCGCAGCAGGGCGGCAAGGCGGCGGCACTGGTCGTACTCGATGAGCTGCCCGGTGAACTCCTGCTTCATCCGCTCGCCCTCTTCGCTGCGGGGCAGCAGCAGGTAACTTTTCATCTCCACCAGATGTGCCGCCATCTTAATGAAGGCACTGGCAATCTCCGGGTCCGCCGCCTGCGCCTGCTCCACAGTATGGGTATACTGGTCAATGAGGGTCAGGATGGGGATGTTGTGCAGGTCCATCTTATGTTTGGACACAAGGGCAAGCAATAATTCCAGCGGTCCGTCAAAATCTTCCAGATGGAAGGTCAGTTCTTCTGCCACGGCTTACACCACCGCCCCCATACCGGCATAGTACGCTGCATAGGCGATCCGGTCGATGTAGCCGGTGCCGGCGCCGAGCAGACCCCACACTGCGTTGTTCAGATAGTACAGGGGGGTATCCAGTGCACCGGACCACACGGCAACAAGAAGGGCGATCATGATGTACCGCTCGTACCGCATCAGCCCGAAGTAGAGCCGCTGGGGCAGCAGCACCAGCAGGATCCGGCTGCCGTCCAGCGGCGGCACCGGGATGAAGTTGAACACCGCAAGGCTGACGTTCATCAGTGCCATGTACTTCAGAAAATAGGCGATGTAGACGGTGCCCTGGCTCACCGGTGCCCAGTAGTACATTACCTTCCAGAGAACCATGGCAAGGTAGGCAAGGATCATATTCGCCACGGGACCTGCCAGCGCCGTCAGCGCCATGCCCATCTTGGGGTTTTTAAAGTTCCGGGGATCGGTGGACACGGGCTTTGCCCAGCCCACCCCTGCAAAGATCATGCACAGCGTGCCCAGCAGGTCAAAGTGGGCAAAGGGGTTCAGTGAAAGCCGCCCCTGCCGCTTTGCGGTGTCATCGCCCAGCAGCCACGCTGCAAGGGCATGCCCCGCCTCGTGGAAAGGGATCGCCACCAGCGCCACCAGCGCACGGATAATATAGTAGGTTGCCTGTGACATTTTGTTCTCCTGTGTCGTGTTTTTGCTCCGCCGGGCGGAGGTTTCCCTATTATAATACTATTTTTTTGCCTCCTGCACAAGTGCCGCACACCGGGAATGGAAAAAGCTGCGACAATTTTTTAAAAAAGACTTGCTTTTTTTCTGGTTCTCTGGTAAAATAGTCAAGCTGATTATTTTGATTCCCTTACTTCACTGTAGGAGGTGCAAGTACCATGGCTAAATGTGAATGCTGCGGCAAGGGTGTTACCTTTGGTATCAAGGTTTCCCACTCTCATCGCCGTTCCAACCGTACCTGGAAGCCCAATGTCCGTCGTGTCAAGGCGGTCGTGGAGGGTTCTCCCAAGTATGTCTACGCATGCTCCCGTTGCCTGCGCGCTGGCAAAGTCACCCGCGCTGTCTGATTTGGTGTGTGTTGCCGGTCACTTTGTCGAGTGACCGGCTTTTTTATTTGTGAAGGAGATGAGTTCATGGGGATGCCCACCGATCCCATCATGCTGCTGAGTATGGTCAACCTCAAGCTGCGGGATTTTTACAGCAGTCTGGATGCCTTGTGTGACGATCTGGATATCGACAAGGCGGATCTCTGTGCAAAACTGCACGCCGTAGGGTACGACTACGACGGACAGCGCAATCAGTTCATCTGAAGTCTGAAAGAATAAGGAGTAGATTACAATGATCCAGGGTTCTTATTACAAAGAGTGGAGCAATGTTCTGGGACGGGACATGGAGTTCAAGGTCTATGGCACCGCTGGTGTGCCGGTGCTTGCCCTTCCTGCTCGGGGCGGACGTTTTTACGACTGGGAGAACAACGGTATGCCGGATGCCGTCGCCCAGCTGCTGAATGAGGGCAAGATCCAGCTGTTCTGCGCCGACAGCATCGATGGCGAGAGCATCCTGAACGGCAACGCCCCGGTGCGGGACCGTGCCGCTGCGCAGGAAAAGTACTTTGTCTACCTCACCGCGGAGCTTGCCGGGCGGATCCTTGCGCTGAACGGTGCCGCAAAGGACACCAAGATCTGGTGCGCCGGTGTGGATCTGGGTGCATACCACGCCGTGAACTGCCGTCTGCGCCGTCCCCAGCTCTTTGCCGGTGCCGTGGGCATGTCCGGCATCTACGACCTGAGCCGCTTCTGGGGCAATGAGGAAGGCGACGATCTGGTCCTGCGCAGCAGTCCCCTGCTTTACCTGCGCCGGAGCGGCATTGCCAACAAGCTCGCCCTTGCCAAGGCAGAGGAAAACACCCTCCTGCTGTGCGCCGGTCAGGGTGCCTACGAAGGGGATGCTCTGGAGGATACCCAGAGCATCAGCGATGCCCTGCAGGATCAGGCTCTGCCCACCCATCTGGAGATCTGGGGCGGCGATGTGTCCCACGACTGGTACTGGTGGGGCAAAATGTGGAACCTGTTTGCGCCCCGCATCCTTGAGGTCAAATAAGAACATATTGCCTGTGAACGGAGCTGCTGCACATGGTTTTGTGCGGCAGCTCTTTTTTGTGCAAATTCCTACTTGAACTGTCGGATATTCTGTGCTATACTCAGTTCACAAGCGACGCATACCCCCAGGGGGTGTAAGAAAGGAGTATTTCCATGGAAAACGACAAAAAATATGTCTGCTGCTCTGCGTCCCCTGCCCCTCCGGCAGCGGAACCGGCGGACTGCTGCTGCCGTCACAAGGACCGAACACCGGAGGAATACAAGGCGCTGCTCCACCGGCTGAACCGCATCGAAGGGCAGGTGCGGGGCATCCGGGGGATGCTGGAAAAGGACGCCTATTGTGTGGACATTCTGATACAGGTGGCAGCGGCAAACTCCGCACTGAACAGCTTTTCCAAAGAGCTGCTGGCACAGCATCTCAGCACCTGCGTGGCACAGGACCTGCGCAACGGCAGCGAGGAAAAGCTGGACGAGCTGCTGCGGCTGTTGCCCAGACTTATGAAGTGACCCGGCAAATACGCCGATTTTCAGGAGGGATAGTATGGAACAATTCAATGTCACCGGCATGAGTTGCGCTGCCTGCTCGGCACGGGTGGAAAAAGCTGTGAGCCGGGTGCCCGGCGTCACCAGCTGCTCTGTGAGCCTGTTGACCAACTCCATGGGAGTAGAGGGCAGTGCCAGCGATGCCGCCATCATCAAGGCGGTGCAGGATGCCGGCTACGGGGCAAGTCCCAAGGCTGCCGGGAACGCTGAAACCACCGCCAATGCCGGTCTGGATGGGCTGGAGGACCGGGAGACCCCCAGGCTCCGGCGGCGGCTTTTTGCCTCTCTGGGCTTTTTGCTGGTACTGATGTACTTTTCCATGGGGCACATGATGTGGGGCTTTCCCCTGCCCCGGTGGTTTGAGGGCAACCACATCGCCATGGGGCTGGTGCAGCTGCTACTTGCCGGCATCGTCATGATCATCAACCAGAAATTCTTCATCAACGGCTTCAAGGGACTGGTCCACGGCTCTCCCAACATGGATACGCTGGTGGCATTGGGCTCCATGGCAAGTTTTGTTTGGAGCACCTATGCCCTCTTTGCCATGACCGATGCCCAGCTCCACGGCAACGAAGAAATGGTGATGCACTATATGATGGAGTTCTACTTTGAGTCTGCGGCAATGATCCTGACCCTTATTACCGTAGGCAAAATGCTGGAGGCACGGTCCAAGGGCAAGACCACCGACGCCCTCAAGAGTCTGATGAAACTTGCCCCCAAGACCGCCACCCTGCTGCAGGAGGGAGCGGAGGTCACGGTGCCCATCCAGCAGGTGCGCAAGGGAGATGTGTTCGTAGTACGTCCGGGTGAGAACATCCCGGTGGACGGCGTTGTGCTGGAAGGCAGCAGCGCCGTGAACGAAAGCTCCCTTACCGGCGAGAGTATTCCAGTAGACAAGGCAGCAGGAGATGGCGTTTCTGCTGCCACCACCAACCAGTCTGGTTTTCTGCGGTGTGAGGCGACCCGGGTGGGCGAAGATACCACCCTTGCGCAGATCATCCGGATGGTAAGCGATGCCGCCGCCACCAAGGCACCCATTGCCAAGGTTGCAGACCGGGTATCCGGCGTTTTTGTGCCGGCGGTCATCTCCATTGCAGTGATTACCACGGTAGTCTGGCTGCTGCTGGGGCGTGACCCGGGCTACGCTTTGGCACGAGGCATCTCGGTGCTGGTGATCAGCTGCCCCTGTGCCCTGGGACTTGCCACCCCGGTGGCGATCATGGTGGGCAACGGCATGGGAGCAAAGAACGGAATCCTGTTCAAGACTGCAGCCTCTCTGGAGGCAACGGGACGCACTGGCATCGTAGCGCTGGACAAGACTGGAACCATCACCCGAGGTGAGCCGGAGGTCACCGACCTGCTGCCTGCGCCGGGTGTCACCGAGACGGAACTGCTGACCCTTGCCGCCGCACTGGAACGCAAAAGCGAGCATCCCCTTGCCAAGGCAGTCCTAACCTACGGGCAGCAGCAGGGTCTGGACGCCCCGGAGGTAACGGACTTCACCGCCCTGCCCGGCAACGGTCTCACCGCAAAGCTGGAGGGCAGAGAGATCTTTGGCGGAAGCGGCGACTTTATCCGCACCCGCACTGCCGTGCCCGCCGCCCTGCAGGCTGCGGCGGCAGACCTTGCGGCACGGGGCAAAACGCCCCTGTTCTTTGGGGGCGCCGGGCGGCTGCTGGGCGTCATCGGGGTGGCGGACACCATCAAGGAAGACAGTCCCCGTGCTATCCGGGAACTGCAGGATATGGGCATCCGGGTGGTGATGCTCACCGGCGACAACCGCCGCACCGCCGAAGCCATTGGCAAAAAAGCCGGGGTGGACGAGGTCATTGCCGGGGTGCTGCCAGAGGGCAAGGAAGCAGTGATCCGTCAGTTGCAGCAGTACGGCAAAGTGTCGATGGTTGGCGACGGCATCAACGACGCTCCCGCCCTGACCCGTGCCGACACCGGCATTGCCATTGGTGCAGGCACCGACGTGGCACTGGATGCTGCAGACGTGGTGCTGATGAACTCCCGGCTTTCGGATGTGCCTGCAGCGATCCGGCTGAGCCGTGCTACTCTGCGAAACATCCACGAAAACCTGTTCTGGGCGTTTATCTATAACATTATCGGTATTCCTTTGGCAGCAGGAGTGTTCATCCCTCTGGGATTGACTTTAAACCCCATGTTTGGGGCGGCGGCAATGAGTCTGTCCAGCTTCTGCGTGGTAAGCAACGCCCTGCGGCTGAATCTCTTTGACCTGCGCAGCACAAAACACGACCATAAAACCGGGACTTCTTCCCTGCCTGCTGTTCTGATGCAGCCTGCAGAGGATGAAAATAACAACAAACCCACTGTTAAGGAGGACTTCTCTATGAAAAAGACCATGAAGATCGAAGGCATGATGTGCGGACACTGTGAGGCACGGGTAAAGAAGGCTCTGGAGGCACTGCCGCAGGTCAGCGAGGCGATGGTCAGTCACGAGGCGGGCACCGCCATCGTCACTCTGAACGCCGATGTGGCAGATGAGGTGCTGAAAAAGGCGGTAGAGGATCAGGATTACCCGGTCCTCAGCATCCAGTAAGTTTCCAAAACGCTGCGCCCCCTTTGCCTGGCACAGGAACGCCTCCGGCAAAGGGGGTGCTTTTGTATGCAGCAAAAACGGTCCGGACCCCGTGGGATACAGGGTCCGGACCGTTCCGTTTGTCTTATTACAAACCTGCCGCTTTCTGGGTCCCGCAAAGGGACCTCAGAACTTCCGGGCAGATCAGCCGTTCATGATGCTGGGGGTAGCGTTCTTCAGCACAACGTCGTGGCTGCCGCCCTCCACGATGGAGGTGGAGGAGACCACGGTGAGCTTTGCCTTCTGCTGCAGCTCGGGGATGGACAGAGCGCCGCAGTTACACATGGTGCTCTTGACCTTGTACAGGGTGGTCTGGACGCCGTCGGCGAGAGGACCTGCGTAGGGCACATAACTGTCCACGCCTTCCTCAAAGCTCAGCTTGGAGGAGCCGCCCAGATCGTAACGCTGCCAGTTGCGGGCACGGTTGGAGCCTTCGCCCCAGTACTCCTTCATATACTGACCGTTGATGCGCACCTTGTTGGTGGGGCTTTCGTCAAAGCGGGCAAAGTAGCGACCCAGCATGACAAAGTCTGCGCCCATGGCGAGAGCGAGAGTGATGTGGTAGTCGTGGACGATGCCGCCATCAGAGCAGATGGGCACGTAAATGCCGGTCTCCTTGAAGTACTCGTCACGAGCCTTGGCGACCTCGATGACAGCGGTAGCCTGACCGCGACCGATGCCCTTGGTCTCACGGGTGATGCAGATGGAGCCGCCGCCGATGCCGATCTTTACAAAGTCTGCACCTGCCTCAGCCAGGAAACGGAAGCCCTCGGCGTCCACCACGTTGCCGGCGCCCACCTTGACGGTGTCGCCGTAGTGCTCACGGATCCAGCCGATGGTGCGGCTCTGCCACTCAGAGTAGCCCTCGGAGGAGTCGATGCACAGCACATCAACACCGGCTTCCACCAGTGCAGGCACACGCTGAGCATAGTCACGGGTGTTGATGCCGGCGCCCACCACGTAGCTCTTGTTCTTGTCCAGCAGCTCGTTGGCGTTCTGCTTGTGGGAATCGTAGTCCTTGCGGAACACCATATACTTCAGGTTGCCCTGAGCATCCACCAGCGGCAGGGTGTTGATCTTGTTGTCCCAGATGATATTGTTGCAGTCGTGGAGAGAAGTGTTCTCCGGAGCGGTGACCAGCTTTTCCAGCGGGGTCATAAAGGTGGTGACCGGTGCATCGTCGGGAGTGTGGTTGACACGGTAGTCACGGGATGCCACGATGCCCAGCAGCTTGCCATTGGGAGTGCCGTCGGCGGTGATGGCGATGGTGGAGTGACCGGTACGTGCCTTCAGCTCCAGCACATCGTGGAGGGTGGCAGTAGGAGCAAGGTTGGAGTCAGACACCACATAGCCTGCCTTGAAGCTCTTGACCCGGCGCACCATGGCTGCCTCGTTCTCGATGCTCTGGGAGCCGTAGATGAAGGAAATGCCGCCCTGCCGTGCCAGCGCAATGGCGAGCTTATCGCCGGAAACGGACTGCATGATGGCGCTGATCATGGGAATGTTCATTGCCAGGGGGCACTCCTCCTGACCCTTGCGGTACTTGACCAGGGGGGTCTTGAGGCTGACGGCAGTGGGAACATTCTCTGCAGAGGAATACCCGGGGACCAGCAGATATTCGCCAAAGGTGCGGGAAGGTTCTTCATAGAAATAAGCCATAGTCAAACTCCTTTTCTCTTTATGCGGTTAAGCCGTTCTGCAACAAAATCATTCATGTTTGAACCACTAAAATTGATTGTATATACTTTACCACAAAGCCCGCAAGAATACAAACCCCTGCTGCGCCAAACTTTGCAAATGTCCGCTCTCGAAAAACAGTCAAAATGACCACCAAAATTCGTATGGGTCATACTTTCTCCCCCAAAACCATAATAACCGGCTGCTCCGGCGGTTTGCTGCGTCTCGACACAACTGCAAACCATGCAAAAAAGCCCGTCCGGATCCGGACGGGCTCTTTTGCACACGAAGCGAGATATCGCCTGTGCGGCACGTAGAACACGACTGTGAAGGAGAACAGCCGGAGGAGGAGGACACGTGCCCGATATCCCTTAAAACAAGAAGAAAAAGATTTCACATTCAGCAGGTTTCTGTTCCCTTGCTGTAACCATATTGTAACTCTTTTGAAATCATTTTGCAATAGGTTTTTGTCACTTTTTTGTAATCAATTTTGTTAATTTTCTGTGACCGGCTCTTTTGCGCCAAATTCCAGGTAGCATTCAAAGGTAGTAAGCTCCTCCATTTTGCCAATGAGATACCATCCCTGTGCCGAAGGTGCATAGAACACCTCCATGGTCTTTCCCATGGGCACCTCCCGGTGGTAGTTTATGGAGGCAAAGGTCACCGGTGCAGCCTTCACCACCTCCATAGGCAGAGCATCGCAGGCGATGTCCAGATAGAAGGCGTTGTTGATGTGCCCGTTGAGGTCGCACTGAGAATACCGTGCCACCCACTCCCCTGCCCGGGTCAACTCCCTGCTCTTATGCAGCAGCAGAGGCAGCTCTTCCTCCACCGTTTCGTTCCAGAAGCCATCCACTGACCAGTTCGGCTGGCGCATGATGTGGGCGCTGGCAAGGTCCACCACGATCCAGCGGCAGTCCACCATAGCCAACTGCTGCCCCGCCTGATCCGTCACGGTGGTGATCCGCTTGATGGAGCCCCGCCTGCTTGCCTCGGCACGGGTGGTGAGGATCAGCTTTTCGGCACGGACCGGTGCCCGGTAGAACCGCAGTGCCTGCTTGCCCACCAGAAATGCCACCCCCCGGTCCTTAAAAAAGCCATCGGACATACCAAAGGCACGGGCATGGTCTGCGGACACCTGTTCCACATACCGCAGCAGGGCGCTGGGTTTCAGCAGGCTGCGGAAATCCGCATCTGCGTTCTGAACAACGGCTTCCTGAACAAAAAAGTTGGGTTCCATAGGGCATTTCCTTTCCGGTCAATGACAAAACAGGCTGCACAGAAGCTTGCGCAGCCTGCTCTGCCTGGGTTGTATGCAAAAAGCAGCTTTCTTAGTACATATTACGGTTTCTTCTGCGGACCTTCCGCCAGATGTTGAAGCACGCCAGCGCCACCATGGCGGTAAGCAGGGACAGGAACAACAGCCCGCTGCCGCCCTCGTCGTAGCTCTTCATCTCGCTCCACTTCAGATCCAGCTCGCTGTTCACCTCATCGCTGAGGGAGGTGAACACCTTTTCCTTTGCAGCTTCCTCCTCAGAGGGATAGGCAATGTCGCTGTACTTCAGTTCTTCGTCCAGCTCTTCCCACACCTCTTCCATGGGGGTGGTGTAGCCGATGAACTCGCAGTTTGCCTTGCCGATGTCGGTCTCACACATGAAGTTGATGAACATCTCGGCGGCTTCCTGATGCTCACTGGCAGCAGGGATCGCCATGCAGTCCACCGAAAGCACACTGCCTTCCTCCGGGAACACCCATACAAGGTCCGGGTTGTCGTCGATCATGGTAATGGCATCGCCGGAGTAGTACACGCCGATCGCCGCCTCGCCGCCGATCATCTTATCAAAGATCTCGTCCATGACGTACGCCTGCACCAGCGGTTTCTGCGCCTTCAGCTCTTCCACCACCTGATCCACTTCCTCTGTGCTCTGGGGGTTGATGCTGTTGCCGCTCTTGAAGGCGGCAATGGCGTAGGCATCCCGGCTGTTGTTGAACATCAGGATATTGCCTGCATACTGGGGATCCCACAGATCTGCCCAGCAGGTGGGCGCCTTGTCCACCATGGTGGTGTTGTAGATGATGCCGGTGGTACAGAGCATGTAGGGCACCGTGTACTCGTTTTTGGGATCGTAATCCGGGTCCCGGTATTCCTCATCCACCTTCTGGAAGTTGGGGATATTGTCGTAGTTGAGCTTTTTCAGCATACCCTCGTTGATCATCTTTGCCACCATGTAATCCGAGGGGATGATCACATCGTAGTTTGCCGCACCGGACTTCAGCTTGGCATAAAGGGACTCGTTGGAGTCAAAGGTGGTATAGTTCACATTGATGCCGGTGAGCTTTTCAAAGGCGTCCACCACATCCACGCTGTCGTCCGAACCGTTGGAGATATACTCGCCCCAGTTGTAGACGTTCAGGGTCATGTTCTGCCCCTTGAAGCGGGTCCAATCGTAATCATCGGACACCGAAACATCCTCGGTGACCTCGATGCTTCCCGCCGCAAAAGAGGGCAGCCCGCAGCAGAGCATCAGGGCTGCGGTGAGCAGCAGTACAACCAAACGTTTCATCATACGCCCTCCTCTCGCAGCGCCCGCTGGTCCCGGCGATAATTCCGGCTCTCCATGGCGTTGGAGACCAGAATGATGGCAAGGATCACCACGAACATAATAGTGGACAGGGCGTAGATCTCCGGGCTGACCTTTTTGCGGGTCATGGAGTAGATGGCAATGGGCAGGGTCTCCACCGTGCCGCAGTTGAAGTAGGAGATCATGAAGTCGTCAATGGAGTAGGTCAGGCAGATCAGGAACGCCGACAGAATGGCGGGGCTGATCTCCGGCAGGATCACCTTGAAGAACGCCTGCCGGGGATCACAACCCAGATCCAGCGCCGCCTCGTACAGCTTGATATCCAGCTGCTTGAGCTTGGGGGTCACGTTGAAGATCACATAGGGCACATTAAAAGCGATATGGGCAATGAGCAATGTGGGAAAGCCCATGATGGTATCCGGCAGCCAGGAGATGCCCCCGGTAAATCGCTGGTATGCCACAAACAGCAGCATCAGGGAGATACCGGTAATGATCTCCGGGTTCACCACCGGGATATAGGTGATGTTGGTCACCAGCAGCCGGCTCCTGCGCCTCATGGACGCAATGCCCAGGCTTGCCGCCGTACCCAGCACCGTGGCGATAACAGCACTGAGCAGCGCCACCTCAATGGACACCCACAAAGCATTGAGGATGGAAGAGTTGTGGAGCAGGCTGCTGTACCACTTGAGGGTAAAACCGGTAAACAGAGAGTAGCCCTTGCTCTGGTTGAAGCTGAACACGATCATGTAGGCAATGGGCAGGTACATAAAGCCGAAAAACAGGATGATGTAAGCACGCTGCATCAGCCGGAGATGTTTTGTTTTCATCAGGACACACCCTCCATCTCGTCCTCGTCAAAGCTGGACGTAAAGCTCATGCACAGCAGCACGATGATCATCAGCACAAGGCTCATGGCGGAGCCTACGTTCAGGTTGTAGCTGTTGCCAAGGAACTGCATCTCGATCAGGTCACCGATCAGCAGGTTGGAACCGCCGCCCAGCATCCGGCTGATGACAAAGGTGGACACCGCCGGCACAAACACCATGGTGATGCCGGTGCTGATACCGGGCACGCTCATGGGGATCAGCACCCGCAGCAAGGTCTTGGTGGTGGAAGCGCCCAGATCCTGAGCAGCCTCCACAAGGCTCTGGTCGATCTTGGTCATGCTGGTATACAGGGGCAGGATCATATAGGGCACATAGTTGTACACCATGCCCAGCACCACCGCACCGGAGGTGTTCAGCATGGTGTAGGGTCCCAGACCCAGAAAGCCCAGCACCGTGTTCACCGGACCATTGACACTGAGCAGACCCATCCAGGCGTAGGTCCGCAGCAGAAAGTTCATCCACATGGGCAGCATCACCAGCATCAGCATGATGTGCTGCTTGTTCACCCGCAGCCGGGACAGAAAATAGCCTACGGGGAAGGCGATCACCAGACAGATCACTGTGGCGATAAGTGCCAACAGCAGGCTGCGGGCAAACACCGAGCCGTAGCCGCTGACCGACAGCAGATTGTCCATGGTAAAGTTGCCGGCTGCATCGGTAAAGGCATAGTATACCACGATGAACAGGGGCACCACCGTAAACAGGACCATCCATACAAAGTAGGGGTATGCCAGCTTTTTATCGTAGATCTTCATGACGGCTCACCCCTCGCTCCGTGCCATGATGTGGATCTCGTTGGGTCCGATGCGCATACCGATGGTCTCGCCGGGGGTGCAGGCACGGGTGGAATGGATCAGCCACTCCCGTCCCTCGCACTCCACGTGCATCTCAAAATGGACGCCCTTGAAGATCACATCGTTGACCACACCGGTAAGCTGCCCCTCCACCGGGGAGACCACCTCGATGTCCTCCGGACGCACCACCACCTGCACGCTCTGTTCCCGGGCAAAGCCCCGGTCCACGCAGGGAAAGTCCACCCCGGAGAAGGACACCAGAAAGTCCTTGTGCATCACGCCGTCCACGATGTTGGAATCACCGATAAAGTCTGCCACAAAGGCGTTGGTGGGCTCGTTGTAGATGTCCTCCGGGGTGCCGATCTGCTGCACCTTACCGCCGTTCATGACCACCACGGTATCGGACATGGTCAGCGCCTCTTCCTGATCGTGGGTGACGTAGACGAAGGTGATGTTCATTTCCCGCTGCAGGCGCTTCAGCTCCAGCTGCATCTCCTTGCGCAGTTTCAGGTCCAGTGCGCCCAGAGGCTCGTCCAGCAGCAGGATCTCCGGCTCGTTTACCAGACTGCGGGCGATCGCCACACGCTGCTGCTGACCGCCGGACATCTGGCTGATGCTGCGGCGCTCAAAGCCCTTCAGACCCACCACTTCCAGCATATCCCGCACCTTGCGGCGGATGGTCGCCTCGTCCAGTTTTTTCAGCCGCAGACCGAATGCCACGTTTTCGAACACATTCAGGTGGGGAAACAGTGCGTATTTCTGAAACACCGTGTTCACCGGGCGCTTGTAGGGGGGCACACCGGTAATGTCCTCACCCTTCAACAATACCTTGCCGGAATTGGGTTCCAGAAAGCCTGCGATGAGCCGCAGGGTCGTGGTCTTGCCGCAGCCGGAAGAGCCCAGCAGAGTAACAAATTCTTTGTCATGGATGTCCAGGTTCAGCCCGTCCAGAATGCGCTGACCATCAAATTCCACCACGATATCCCGCAGCGAAACGACTACCGAGTTATCCATATTTCTTTTTTCCTCCTTGTACTCAGATACGAAAAAAGACAGGGTCCACGCCCCATCTCCCACTCGTACCAGGGTGACACATCCCCGCACAACATCCACGACAAGGGTCCGTCCTTTTCGTCCACCGCTTCCGCCTGCCGGGAAACTCCCTCCGGAAGCCCTGTGCTGACCACAAAAAGGGTCCTTTATTGTGCAGTTCTTCTGCCCTGTCACCGTTTATCATAAACAATAAAAAGGCAAATGTCAATCACTCTGGGGATGTTTACGCCAACTTTACAGAGGATGCAAAAAAATCCTGCGCCGCAGCGGAGTTTTGCTGCAGCGCAGGATAAAAGATCATTGAGCTTTCAACTGGTCCGCCGTGTACAGCATTGCCTGCACCGTATCCAGTGCCACCGGGTAGATGGAGCTGTCCCCCTCCACCATGAGATAGCAGCTGTCTGTACCGCTGGCAAAGTACAGCCGGTTGGTGCCCTCGGCGGTGGTGGTCTCCACCGTCACCAGCGGATGATCAAAGCCGTATTCCTCCGGCGCCGCATGGGTGATCTGCCCGGTAACATACCCTTCCAGCGCCGACAGGATGGCATTGATCTTTGTGTCGTCCAGCGGAGTGTCCGGCTCGTCGGTGAGCCGCCAGACGGTGCTGTATTTCGTGGAGCTGCTGTCCTCTTCTTCCGAAGAAGCATCGGCGCTGTTTGCCGCCTGTTCCGAGAAGGTGGTAAGAGAAACGGCGGTGCCGTCTGCAAGGGTGTACCGGATCTGTTCCAGCGCCGAGGCGGTGATGTCCGCCGGGTTGAAGCTGCCAAAAAGTCCCGCCTTATCCAGCTCAAAGCAGGATGCCTTGTTGGCTGCGACGGTGTACACCGCTTCCTCCCCTGCCTTTTGCAGGTACAGGTCCCCGGTCACCGGGTTCTCGCCGCCAAAGGTCAGGGTGGTGGTCTGTCCGGCGGCGGTAACGGTCACCGTCGCCAGCGGCTCCGAAAAACCGTAATCCTCTCCCTGCTGCGGGGTGATCTGCCGTTTTGCATTCAGCGATGACAGCGCCGTCACCATGGTCTGACAGACGGAGGCATCCAGATGATACGCCGGGTCCTCCGCCAGCGTCCAGCCCTCCTGCCCGTATTGCAGGGTATAGGTCTCTCCCTGATAGGTGTACTGGATCTGCTCCACCTCCCCTGCCCCAAAGGAGGAAAGGGAGATGGTGCCCTCGGCGGCGGCGCTTTCCGCCTGCTGGGCGGCAGTGTTGCTGCGTTCCACGGCATAGAGCGCCGCTCCCAGCAGCGCCGCCAGCACCAGCAGCACCAGCAAGGTCCGCTGTTTTGCCTTCATATTTGCCTCCTTATCTGCGGCGGCGCAGCAGGACCACCGCCACGCCTGCCACCAGCACCGCCGCCGGCAGCACAAAGACAAAGATCAGTGCCAGCGTCATAGCGGCAGAAGCGGGTACTGTAACAGGGGTCGCCTCCAGCGCCTTGGTGTCGATGAGGATGCTGCTGGACTTCCCCGCAAGGGAGACGGCGCAGCCCTGCAGGAAGGTCAGGTTACCGGGAATGGACTGGTACAGCTGCTCATTGTCCATGTTGCTGCAGCCGATCCAGATCACCTGTGCGCCGGTGTCCTCGTTCTGTGCCCATGCAGCAAGGGCAAAGGGACCTTCGGCGTCCCCTTCTTCCTTTTCTACTGTGGTCATGTCGTAGCCTGCCGCCTTGCTGTACGCCTTGTCGGAGGTGGTCAGCAGCGCCTCGGCGGTCACGCCCGGGGTCTCGGTGATGGTAATGCCCTGCGCCATCTGCAGCAGCACATGGCTGGAGCGGTCCACCCCTTCCAGCGCATCGCTTTCGGTGGTGGCGGTGTAGTCCGGCAGCAGGTAGTAGGCGTAGTTGTACAGGGCATGGTCCGTATCCCCTTCCACCACCAGTCCCCCGGTGCGGGACAAGCCGAACTCTGCCATAAGTTCATCCAGTTCCGGAGTGTTGTAGTAGGCGTCTGTGGTCAGCAGGAGACTGCCGCCGTTGTTCAGGTAGTTGCGGAGCATGGAGATCTCGTCCACCAGACTGTCTCCGGTGGCAAAATCCGTGGCGGGGTTCTGGATGATCAGCAGGTCGCAGTCCTCCGGGATCTCGCTGGTCAGCAGGTCCAGCCCTTCCACTTCCAGATTCTGGGCATTCAGCGCCTTCAGCAGGGAGCTGGTAGGCTCCTGCTCCCCGTGGTTGGTGGTGTAGTAGGCGTGGCTTGCCTCCCCGCTGGTAAGGCGGTAGATCGCACCGCTGATCTGGCTCTCGCCTCCAAAGGTCACGCTGTAGCTGCCGGTGGTGTAGTAATTGGAATAGTCATAGTCGTAGAGATCCGCTGCATCCAGCACCGTGCTGTTGTCTCCACAGGTAAGGATCAGGCTGCCGGAGGAGGCATCCTGTGCCCCGTACTGGGCGGCAAAAGTGGGATAGACTGCCGGGTCTTTCAGCTCCCATGTGATGTGGCTGCTTTCTGCAGCATAGTGGTCCAACAGCCGGGTGATGATGGCGTCCTCATTGCCGGTCTCGCAGAGGTAGTAGATCTTCACATCCTGTTCCAGCCCCTGTGCCAGTTGCACCGACTGGTCGCTGAGGGTGTAAAGCCCTGCCTCAGAAAGGTCGAACTGGGTGTATTTGGCGGGGATGGCGTTCACCAGCAGGTTCACCAGCACCGCCAGAACCACCACCACCCCGAGGATGGCAGTGGAGTACAGTCCGTTGCGGAAAATGCGCCCCTTGATGGAGGAGTCTGTCTTGAATTTTTTCATGTTCCGCCTCCTTTAGTTCCAGCGGCGCTTTTCCAGTCCCTGTACCGTAAAGAACAGGAACAGCACCGCCACCGTCAGGTAATACACCAGGGTGGGGATAGAAAAGCTGCTGTTGACAAAATCTTCAAAGGGGGTGAACAGGCACAGGGCACTGAGCACTGCGCTGAACGCCTCGGTGAGCCAGCTGCTTTGCAAAAGGAACAGGGCGGTAAGCGCCGCGCAGCAGCCTGCAAAGGTCAGGCAGCCAAGGGTAAAGCTGCGGCTGCGCAGCCCAGCTACCACGCTGAGCACTGCCCCGATGGCGGTGAACACTGCCAGTGCCACCGCACTGCCGGCGGTGAACATGGTGCGGAGACTGGGCATCATATATGCCAGCAGCAGCGCCGCCACCCCGGAGATAGCTGCAATGATCTGGTTTTCGGTAAGGCTGGACAAAAAGACCCCCACCGCAATGGCGGCGCAGCCCATGAGATAGTAGCACAGCAGGGAGGCAAAGTTTGCCGCCGTGGAGACGGCAGTTGCCCCCAGCACCTTCAGCACCAGGATCATTGCCACATCCACCACGCAGGGCACCGCAAAGATCACACAGAGGGCAAAGTACTTGCCCAGCACGATACCCCACGTCGGCACAGGGCTGGTGAGAAGCAGCTGGTCGGTGCGGCTGTGCCGCTCCTCGGCAAAAGACCGCATGGTCAGCACCGGGATATACAAAAGCAGCATAAAAATAGTGCGGTACAGGGTGTAGTAGCCAAAATCCGTCAGCCCGTAGCCCAGATTCAGCGCCACAAAATAGATCGATGTGGACACCAGCATGAACGCCGTGAGCACATAGCCGATCATGCCGTGAAAACAGCTGCGAAGCTCCCGTTTAAAGATCGCATTCATTGGTCATCCTCCTCTTCTGGGTGCTCCTGTGTTTCCGGTGCACCCCCGGTTTCTTCGGTAAGGGCAAGGAAGATCTCTTCCAGACTCTTATTTTCCGCCGCAAGAGCAAGCACCGTGCAGCCCGCCCCGGAAAGAGCACGGGACACCTGTCCCCGGCGGTCCGCAGCGTCCTGACTTTCGGCGGTGAAGGTCACCTCTCCCTGCTCCTCCTTCTCCAGCTCCACCTTGCAGATACCCGGTACGGCATTCACGGCGGCAAGTACCGTTTTACCATCTCCCAGCACAGTGGCACGGAGGCGGCTGCCGGGATTCAGTTTTTCGCCCAGCTCTTCCGGTGCGCCCACTGCCACCAGTCTGCCCTTGGAAAGGATCAGCACCTGACTGCACACCGCCTGCACCTCGCTGAGGATGTGGCTGGACAGGATCACCGTGTGCGCCTTGCCCAGCTCCCGGATCAGGTTGCGGATCTCAATGACCTGCGCCGGATCCAGACCTACCGTAGGCTCATCCAGAATGATGAGTTTGGGGTCACCCAGCAGTGCCTGCGCAATGCCCACTCGCTGGCGATACCCCTTGGACAGGCTGCGGATCAGCCGGGGCAGCACCTGCTCCAGCCCGGTACGGCGTGCCGCCCGGAGCACCTGCTCCCGGCGCTGAGACTTCTTTACCCCTTTCAGCTCCGCCACAAAGTCCAGATACTCCTGCACCGTCATCTCCGGGTACAGCGGCGGCTGCTCCGGCAGGTAGCCCACGCAGCCCTTGGCAAGCTGCGCCTGTTCCGGCAGCAGATAGCCTGCCACCCTTACCTCTCCTGCAGAGGGGGCAAGGTAGCCGGTGAGGATATTCATGATGGTGGACTTACCTGCGCCGTTGGGTCCCAGCAGACCGTAGATCTGTCCGTCCTCCACTGTGAAGGACAGATCCCGGATCGCCGGACGACCACCGTAGCTTTTGCTCAGATGTGACACTTGAATCACAGCAAACACTCCTTTATCTGTAAAGTACAGCGCCCCGCACGCATCTTGCAGCAGCGCTGTCCGGATCCTGATCTTCCGTTTTACGGAACTGCTATAGTTTAGACGGAAAATGTGTTTAAATTAAGACAATCCTGTGTGCGAAAACCAAATAATTCCAGACAGGATCTTTGCCCCGCAAACAAAAAGCGCCGCCCCCCGAAGGAAGCGGCACTTTGAAAGCCTATAATTACTTACGGCCGAAGCGCTTATTGAAGCGCTCAACACGTCCGCCGGTGTCAACCAGCTTCTGCTTGCCAGTGTAGAAAGGATGGCACTTGGAGCAAACTTCGACGTGGATCTCAGGCTTGGTGGAACGAGTGTTGATGACATTACCGCATGCGCAGGTGATGGTGCAGTCAACGTAGTTCGGATGGATACCCTGTTTCATTCTTTTCACCTCAATTCTGGTTCTGACGTACTGGGGCCATATTCAATGTATGTGCCCATCACAACCTTCAATATCGGCTACCCCGTCGAGCGGCCTTGGAAACGATTGCCTTAATATTATAGCACAGAACAAAAGAAATACAAGAGGAAATCCAAAATTTTTCTGTGCTTTTTTAAGAAAGTCAGATTTATTGAGAAGTTCCGGCAGCTGCCGAGCTGTTTTGCAGCGGTCCTCCCCTGCCCCACAACGAACAGGACCCCCGGCATGACGCCGGAGGTCCTGTTCTGCACTCAATTCGTTTGTGGAGACAACGATGAGAATGTCAAGTTTAGTGGATGAACACCGGTCCCAGAGGATTGGTGATGGGGCTGACGTAGCCGCCCAGCAGCTTGGGGATCGCAAGGCTGATGTCGGGGACGTAGGTCAGCAGCAGCAGTGCAATGAACATGCACAGGTAGAACGGCAGGGTAGCCTTGACCACCTTTTCCATGGGACGCTTTGCCACGGCAGAGCCGATGAACAGAACGGAGCCAACGGGAGGAGTCAGCAGACCGATGCCGCAGTTCAGCACCACGATGATACCAAACTGGATGGGGTCGATGCCGATGGAGGTGGCGATGGGCAGCAGGATGGGGGTGGCGATCAGGATGATGGGAGCCATATCCATGATCATGCCCAGCACCAGCAGGATCAGATCGACGAGCAGTGCGATGATGTAGGGGTTATCCGTCAGGTCGGTGATGGCGTTAGCAGCCAGATCGGGCACATGCAGCATGGTCAGGCAGTTGCCGAACACTGCAGAGGTGGCAATCAGGATCAGCACGATGGACAGGGTGTTGACGCACTCGTCCAGGGCGTGCCACACGCCCTTCCAGTCCAGACCCTTGTAGATGAACACGGACACGAACAGGGAGTAGACGACGGCGATAGCAGCGGACTCGGTAGCGGTAAACACGCCGCCGACAACGCCGAACACCACGATGATGACCGCCGCCAGTGCCCAGATGGAGGTGCCCAACTGCTTGACGAAAGCCTTGATGCTGAAGGGATCACCCTTGGGGTAGTTGCGCTTGACAGAGATGATGTAGGAGCCGATCATCAGCACGATCGCCAGCAGAGCACCGGGCAGGTAGCCGGCAAGGAACAGGCTGCCCACGGAGATGCCGCCTGCAGTGGTGGCATAGATGACCATGTTGTGGCTGGGAGGAACCAGCAGGCCCTCGCAGGAGGAGGTGATGGTAACAGCGGTGGAGAAGTCGGCACCGTAGCCCTGGTCCACCATCATGGGGATCATGATGGAACCGATGGAAGCGGTATCGGCAGAGGCGGAACCGGAGATGCCGCCAAAGAAGTAGGAAGCCACGATATTGACCATTGCCATGCCGCCGCGCATCCAGCCCACGCAGGCGTCAGCCAGTGCGATGAGCTTTTCAGAGATGCCGCCGGAGCCCATGAGCACGCCCATGGTGATGAAGAAGGGAACTGCCATCAGGCTGAAGGAAGAGATACCCTTGACCATCAGACGGCAGACGTCGTTCAGTGCCTGACCCTGCACCAGCATGCACAGCACGCTGGACAGACCAACGGCGTAGGCGATGGGGAAGCGCAGGAAGATCATAACAAAGAAGCTGACAAGAAGGACAATGATTGCCAGTGTCTGAACTGTCATATTACATTTCCTCCTTTACAAAAAAGCTCTTGATGTGGTTGTACAGAGACTCGATCTCAAAGATGATCATGGCAACACCCGCCAGCGGCACCGGGAAGTACATCCAGAAGCGGCTCAGCCAGGGCATGGAAACATAGAAGCCACGACCGCCCAGAGTGGTAGCATAGTGCCAGCCCACCACCAGCATCACGACGCCCAGGATCATCACGGCAACGTCGGACAGAATGTCCAGCGCCTTGACCACTTTCTTGGGCAGGTACATATCAAAGGCAGTCATGCGGATATGAGCACCACGGCGGATCGCCAGAGCGGCGCTCAGAACTGCCATGTAGCTCATGCAGGTCAGGACGACCTCCTCAGACCAGGAGGGGTCCGGGATAAAGGGGACGTAACGGCCAATGACCGACATGGTGGTGATGAGGATATCTGCGATCAACAGGATCTTGCAGATAAACAGGACCACCTTGTAGGTAATGTCGTACGCCGGCTTGATCTTATCCAGAGTGGTAAAGATTTTCGGCATAGAAATTCCTCCATAATAAAAACCCGGCGAGACCTGCGGGCGTATTCCCGTGGGCCCCCGCCGGGCAATGTACTACTTATTGAAATGGAAGGGCTGGATTATGCCTTCATGTCCAGCAGCTTCTGGTACAGCTCGGCCTGGTCAGAGGTGTTCTCGCTGATGACCTTAGCGCAAGCTTCCTGCCAGGGAGTCTTGTCGTCCACGTCCACAACGTTGCAGCCGGAAGAACGCAGCTCGTCCAGGACCTTGTTCTCAGCGGTCTCAGACAGCTCAGCGTTGAACTTCTGGGTGTCGGCAGCAGCTTCCATGATGGCAGCCTGCTGGTTAGCGGTCAGCTTGCCCCATGCGTTGTCGGTGATGACAGCCTGAACAGCACCCAGAGTGTGACCGTCCAGGATCAGGTTGTTAGCAACCTCGGGGAAGGCGTTGGACTTGTAGTTTGCGATGGGCTGCTCAGCACCATCCACAACGCCGGTCTGCAGTGCGCTGTACAGCTCGCCGAAAGCAACCACGGTGGGGTTTGCGCCCAGGCCCTCGACCATGCCGTTCATAACGGGGTCGTTGGACACACGCAGCTTCATGCCCTTCAGGTCAGTGATGGTAGCAACGGGCTTGACGGTGAAGAAGTGACGGAAGCCCTCCTCGCCGTAGAACAGACCGCGAACGGGCAGACCCAGCTCCTGGGGCTCGCTCAGGAACTCAGGTGCCAGATCGCTGTTGGCAAAGTTCCAGAAGTGTGCACGGTTCTCGAAGGTGAAGGGGATGGACAGCAGCTTGGACTTGTTGCAGCCGTAGCTGGTCAGAGCGAAAGCAGAGATACGGCTGATGTCGATGGTGGTGGAGCCGCCCAGGATAGCGTCCAGAACGTCGTTCTCAGAACCCAGAACACCGGAAGCCTGCACATCGATGACCACGGAGCCACCGGTCAGCTCTTCCACCTTCTCCTTGAAGTGGGTGCCAGTCTGACCAACGATGGTATCCAGAGGGTTGACCTCGGCGTAGACCAGGGTCACCTTGGGATCGTTGGCAGCAGCAGCGGCATCACCGGCAGCGGTGGAAGCGCTGGAAGCAGCAGCAGAGCTGGCAGGGGTGCTGGCGACCTTGTCACCACCGCAGGCGGTCAGAGCGAGAGCAGCGGCGGAAACGCCAGCTGCAGCGAGGAAACTACGACGAGTGATCTTTTTCATGGATATTGTCCTCCTAAAAATTTTTTCCGGGCGGTCGGTTCTGCACAGGGTCCATGCCGTCCGTCATTCACTGTTCACACTTTAGCAAAATCTTAACCATTTCACAAGAGGTTTCAAAAAATGTCCTGTTTTTTGAAAAAATGTGAAGATTTCTTTTAGCAGATTTGCACAATTGACTTTGATTTCTTTTTGTAGTTTTCACTAAAACTAGGATACAACATTGAATTTCAAGTATTCCGGATCCGTTCCAGTATTTCCGCTTGCTGCTCAAATCTGTCGTACAAGGGCTGGACAGCGGCACGGAATTTTTTCTTTTCCTCTTTCGACGGCACTGTCACCTCCACTCCCCACCGGCGCAGCTCCTGCTCGCTGTCGGTCTCCCGCTTTGCCCAGAGCTTCCGCTCGGTGCGGGCGGACTGCCGGGCACAATCACGGAGGATCTCCGGAAAGGCAGGGTCCAGCTTCTCCAACTTTTCCATGGCGGCGATGCTTGCCAGCTGTATCTCCGGCACTCGAGTGTGCTCGTCCTGCAGGAAGTAGGGAGCGACCTCATAGTGTCCCATGGTCTGGTAGCTGGGCCAGTTGTTTTCGGCACCATCGATCTGCCCGTTGTGAAGGGCTGCGTACACCTGACTATACGCCAGCTGCACCGGCTTTGCTCCCAGATCCTTGATCATCCCGCTCATCACATCGGATTCCTGTACCCGTATGGTCAGCTTCTGCAGTTGTTCCAGCGTGGTCACCTTTTCCCGGGTGTAGAAGCTGCGGACACCGGCATCGAACCAGGACAGACCCACAAGGTCCATCTGGTCCAGCATCCCCAGAAACTCATCCCCGATGCTGCCGTCCAGTACCCGCCACATCTGATCTGCATCCTTGTATAGATAGGGCAGCTGCAATATGCTGAGTTCCGGAATATACCCTGCCAGCGGGCTCAGAGACACCCGGGCAAAGTCGATGCCGCCAAACTGCATCTGCTGGATGACACTCTGTTCCGCTCCCAGCTCCCCGCCGCTGTACACTACCACCTTTACCCTGCCCCCGGTCTGCTGCTCCACCAGCTGGGCAAACGCCAGCGCCGCCTGGGTGGTGGGGTAGTCTTCCGGCTGGTTCTCGGCATAGCGCAGGATCAGCTCCGGCAGCTGCGCTCCGGTCTCCTCCTTCCGAAGACAACCACACAGCCCCAGCGCCGCCACACCGGCAGCTGCCAGCAGCTGCCGCCGGGTCACACAGACCTTCACAGCAGGACCTCCTCCCTGCCCTCCCGGGCAGCTTTTACCGCCTGCTTCCGATACTGGGTAGGGGTGACGCCGGTGCGTTTTTTAAAGGCACGGGCAAAATAGCTGGCGTCCTCATAACCCACCATGGAGGCGACCTCTGCGGAAGAGCGGAAGGGGTCGCTCAAAAGCTCCTTTGCAGCGTTGATCCGCAGCTCGGTAAGGCAGTCCAGAAAGTTCATCTTCTGGTATTTTTTGAATTGTGCCGACAGGTACGCCGGGCTGATGTGGAGGATCTCCCCCACGCTGTCCAGAGAGATGTCGAACATATAGTTATCCTCCAGATACCGCCGCACATGCGCCATGACCAGCGCCGCCTGGTTGTTTCCCGGCTCTTCCCGGGGGGCGGCGTCGGCTCCCGGGGCGGGTGTCTCCGGTTCCTGAGGCATGGGTGCCAGCGCATGGAGCTTCCGCTCGGTCTCGATCTGCCGGATAGCACGGCGGATGGAGGCTTCCAGCTCGTCGGGGTCCACCGGCTTCAGCAGGTAGTCGCAGGCACCCAGATGCACCGCCTCGTGGGCGTACTGAAACAGGCTGTAGGCGGTGACAAAGATCACCCGGCAGTCCGGGCGCTGACTCATCACCGCCCGTGCTGCATCCAGACCGTTCATGCCCGGCATCTCGATGTCCATCAGGATCAGATCCGCCTCCCACAGGATGGCAGTGTCCGCCGCCTTGCGACCATTTTCCGCCACATGGAGTACTACTTCCTGCTCCATGAACCGCCGGTTCACCATATCCACCAGCGCTTCCCGTTCCAGCTGCTCATCATCCGCAATCAACAGACGAATCATCTTCCAACTCCTCCTCTTCCGTCAGTTCCACAAGGGGAAGGTACAGGCTTACCGCCGTACCCCAGCCCAGATGGGAATGAATGATCAACCTGCTGCGCTTATCCCGCAGCCGCAGCCGTGCTGCAACATTATAAACGCCGATGTGCTCCCACCGTTCCCCGGACTCTTCCAGAGCGGTGGTGATCCGCTCCAGCTCCTCCGGGGCAATGCCCACACCGTTGTCACAGACACTGATGTACAAAAGACCCTTTTCCCGCAGGGGGTTGATCCGGATCCGCACCCTGCCGCCCTCTTCCTTGGGAGCAATGCCGTGCTTGAAGGCATTTTCCACAATGGGCTGCAAAATAAAGGATGGTACCATGGTCTCGGTAAGATCCAGCGAATCCGAAATGCGCCACTCCATCTTCACCCGATCGCCAAACCGCACATGGTAGATGGAATAGTACTCATCCACGATCCGCACCTCTCTGGACAGGGGCACCTGCTCATCGTTGCTCATAAGGCTGTACCGCAGCAGATGGCTCAATGCGGTGATCAGTGCCTGGGTCCGGTAGGCAGTCTCCTGTCCGGCGGTCTGCAAAATGACATTCAGGGTGTTGAACAGGAAATGGGGGTCGATCTGGCTGCGCAGCTGCTGCAGCCGACTGCGCTCCATGCGGTTCTGCAATTCCAGCGCCTGAGTCTTTTGCTGATGGAGTGCCTGTTCCATCTCGTTTTTCTCCTGCAGGGTGGTCACCTGCTCTGCCATGGAGCGCTTCATCCGGTTGAACGCCTCTGCCAGCCGCCCCATCTCATCCTGCTGAGGCACTGGGACATCCGGCGTGTCCAGCTCACCCCGGACCACTGCCTGAGATGCTCCGATCATCTGCTGCACCGGGGTCAGCAGCCGCATCATGGACCACGCTGTCACCAGTCCCAACGCAAGGCAAAGCCCCACCACCACGGTCTGCCCCCACTTGACCCGGTCACTGAGCTCCGAAACGGTGGTGTACCGGCTCTGGGCATCGGCAATGGCACGGTTCAGCAATTGCTGGGCATACTGCCGCAGATAACTTCCGCAGGGAGCGACTTTATTGTAATAGAGCTGTGCCGCCTCTGCATTCTGCCCGGCGGCGATCTGACTCTTCAGCTCCTCCACAAGACCTGCATAGGTCTTGTAGGTAGTACAGACGGCGCTGTACAGCAGATACTGCTCCTCGCTGGCAGTATCCAGCCTGCCGTTGATCCGCCACAGCCAGGCATTGGTGGTAGAGAACGCCCCCTCCAGTTCCGTCAGCAGCACCCCGGTATCGCCGTATTCCCAGCGGTAATTGTCCAGCGCCGTAAGGCTCCGCTCCACCCCACCCTGAAACCGACTGATGGCATTAAAATTTCCCATCTGGTCGTCCAGCTCCCGCAGAACGGTGCCGGACTGGTAAAAGCTCAGAAAAATCTGTGCGGCAAGTGCCGCAAAAAAAGCCACAAGGCAGATGCCCATTCGCTGTTTCAGCGTGATCTGTCGATGCAAAGCGTTCCCTCCCGGCAATTTTTTCGTCCACGAATCGTCCTATTCTACCACGTTTTATCACCTTTGTGCAACACCTCCCTTGCCTGCCGGGGAAAAATATGGTACTATGCCTAAAAAAGGAGATGTAACTATGTCGCAGCCTATCAACGTTTCGATTACCATGGACGCCGAGTCCTTCCACAAGTTTGCCCAGTTTGACCTGTTCCGCCACCAGAAGCGCTGGAAGCGCCCCCTGCTGTTCACCGGCATCCTGCTGGTGCCTGCCCTGATCTGCCTTACGCAGGTAGGCAGACGAGACGGCGCCGCCCTGCTGGCGGCGGTGCTGACAGTGGTGGCACTGGGTCTGCCGGCGGTCTACTTTGGCACCTTCTTCCACAACCTGCGCACCAATACCAAAAAACTGGGTCTGCCCCGCCCCTTCTACCGGCTGCAACTGGAGGATGCCGGTGTGTCGGTGTGGATGGCAGGCGAGCAGGACAAGCCGGAACCCAGCCACCAGTATTCGTGGCAGGGCATCCATCTTGCTTACCGCACCCCGGACGCCATCTACCTCTACGTCCAGCCGACACAGGCGTACCTCTTTAACGCCGATCTGGACCCGGTATGGAAGTACCTGGGCATCCACCTTTCCCCCCGCCAGCTGCGGGATCTGCGGTAAATGCCGTTTTTGATAGGTAAATTCAAAATTTATTTTTAAAACTTTTCCCCACAAAATCACCCCAACGTTTGCCTAACGCACCGAAAACTGTGGGGAAAATGTTGGGGTCCAACTTCCGCTCAATTGGATATAGCAGTTCATCTCCATCCTGAACTCCAGGGAGGACCCGGAGACAGAGCAGCCGGATGACGCTGCCCCGCTGCCCGAAGAGCCGTCTGCGGACTCCTCTGAATCGCCCTGCGAGGATCCGCCTGCCGTTTTTTCTGCGGACCATCCCCAGAGCTGAATAAAGCAAACGCATCCCGGACTTTTTGGGTCCGGGATGCGTTTTTTGCGTTACAGCGCTACATCCAGCGCCATCATCAGGGCAAAACCTGCCACGATGCTGATGACCCCGGCGATTTCGTTTTCTTCCACCGCTTCCGGGATCATCTCCTGTGCGGTGACACACACCATGCAGCCCGCTGCCGCACTCATGAGCCACGGCAGTGCGGCACTTGCCCACCCTGCCAGTGCAAAAGCAAACAGCGCTCCCAGAGGCTCCACCAGACCGGACGCCGCCCCGGCGCAGAATGCCTGCCGCCGGGTGCGTCCATTGCGGAGCAGCGGCAGGCTGACCGCTGCCCCCTCCGGGATGTTCTGCAAACCGATGCCCAGACTCACCGCCAGCGCCCCGCTGACTGCGTCTTCTGCTCCTGCCACCGCCAGCGCTGCCGCCAGCCCCACCACCATGCCCTCCGGCAGGTTGTGGAGGGTGACCGCCAAAATCATGTGTCCCCCATACCGGGGCTTTTCTGCCGCAAGATGTTCCGCTGCCTTTTCCAGCCACAGCAGCCCCATCGCCCCCAGCACCAACCCTGCAGAGGGCGGCACCCAGGGAGCAACCCCCAGCTCTTTTGCGCGCTGTATCGCCGGAAGCAGCAAACTCCACACACTTGCCGCCAGCATGATGCCCGCCGCCATGCCGCTGAGCATCCGCTGGGTCCGGGGATCCGTCTCCCGCCGCAGCAGAAACACACCCGCCGCCCCCAGAGCAGTGCACAGAGTAGGCAGCAGCAGGATCCCGGCAGCAAAAAAGATCTGTTCCAAGGTCCATTCCCCCTTTTCCCGTTGTATGTCATCGCCGGAAAAAAGGTGCAAAAACACCAGAGGACCCGCGGGTTACCGCAGGTCCTCCAGTGCACACAAAACAACAAGAAAAGAGGTAGATAATGTCAATTGTAAAAGAGGGAGCTTATTGTACCAGCTGGGAAATTAAAATTCCACTGCATCCTCTTCGGGGTCATCCGGCTCCTCCGGGTCCGCAGGCAGTTCCGAGCAGTCCACCGGGGACAGCTTGACGCTGCACACCACGGCGTTTCCCAGCACATAGCGGACCTTTGCGGTGGCTTGGTCAGCCATCTTATCGTAGATCCTGCCGGCGCTGCAGCACTCGCCCACCACGGTGTGGACGCTGTTTGCCACATAGCCCACCTTGCCCAGACCCGGCAGCTCTGCCCGGATCGCCTCGTGGTCGTACTGGTTTTCCGGCTCCTTGATCAGCCGGACCTTCTGCCCTGCCTGAAAAGGCTCTGCACCGTAACGATGGCTCAAGCCTGTGATGGTCACATAATACTTCATCTCTGCGCCTCTCCTTTCAGAAATCTTCGCTGTCATCGGCATCGTAGTCCTCGGCAGCGTCGGAATGGTCCTGGCTGCCAAAGCTGCGTTCAAAGGCGGTCATATACTGGGCATAGCCCTCATCGCCGGTGCCAAAATAGCCAAAATCAAAGTCTTTCATCTGGATCTCCTCCACAAAACCTGTCCCGGGTCATGTACTCTCCGGGGAGCCTTGTTCCCTCCGGCTGACTCTATTATCCATATTTCATGTACCATAAAAAGGACTTGCAAGCTGTTTTTGATCTTTTCTGCAAAAAATGGTCCCGGAAGAAGCGAAAAAAGCCCCCGGCAGAAGAGTTTTCTCTTCCGTCAGGGGCGGGTCAGACTGTTTCAGCTGCGTTTTTTGCCTTTTGCCACGGCAAATTCCAGACTTTTGGGCTTTGAACCCCGGTTCCGGCTGGATTTCCGGCTTTTGTAGTGGATGGCGTAATAATAGCCAAAGGCGGTGCCGCACATGCCGCCTACGATGTGCATAAAGTTTGCCACGTTGTCATGTACAAAAACGATATCGTACATCTGCTGTCCAAAGTACAGCGCCGCCACCAGCAGCATGGTGACCGGGATGCCACCGGAAAAGCCAGCCAGAGAGGACAGCATAATGAGCATGAACACGATGCCGGAGGCGCCCAGCAGTCCCGTGCGGGGGAACAGGATGCACTGCAGCAGTCCTGTCACCAGTGCTGTAAATACCATGCCGCACAAAAGCGGCTTGCTGCCGTACTTTTCTTCCATAGGGGGACCCACCACCAGAAGCAGCAGCATATTGTTGAGGAAGTGGTTCCAGTCTGCGTGTCCCAGCACATGCCCCAGCAACCGCACATAGCCCAGCGGGTCCCGGAAAGAAGAGCGGTAGACGCAGAACAGGTGCATGGTGGTCCAGCCCCCGGTCCACTGGTCCAGCAGCAGCACCAGCAGCGACAGCAGAAAGAAGGTAAGGATCACCGGCGAATTGTACTGCAGCTCCATCTTAAATTTGGTGCGTTTCGTAAGCAGTTCTCTCCTTTATGATCAGATAATGTGATTGTACCATAGACTGCGCAGGTTTTCCACCCGGCACAGCCCCCGTCCGCCTCTCAGCCCCGGGTCTGGAGCCAGTACTCGCCCATGCTCTGCCCGGGTTGGTCGGTCACCTCGTCCTGCAGATACACCGCCAGTCCGCAGCTCTCCGGCTGCCAGCTCTTCGCCGCCTCCACGGTGGGGTACTCCACCTCTGCATACCAGAACTCTGTGGGCAGACCCTGATCCACGTGGTTCACCTCCAGCACCAGCCCGTCCGGCAGCCGGTAGCCGCGGCGGAGTTTCCGGATCAGGGGTTTAGCGATGATCTTCTGCTCCAGCTCCTCAAAAAGCTCTTTGTCGATGCTGCGCTCGATCTCCTCCCGAGCAAGCTTCCCGGCGGATTTGAAGCAGAGGATATAGTCGGTGCTTCCGCCGGTCCGTGCCTCCTCCCGGATCCGCACCGTGGGGTGTACACTGATATAGCCCTGCCGCATGGCAAACTCTTCGGTAAGAGGCAGACCTTCTGCCCAGCCCTTCACCATCCATTTGCGTTCGATCTCCATAACGGTTCCTTCTTTCCATTCATTTTTTTGCAATTCGTATTTATCATACCATGATTTTATGATATGATAAAGGGTAGATTTGAGAAAGTATTGAAATGCTCGCCCCGCCCTGCGCTGAAGGTGCGGCGAGGGCAACACTTGGAAAGTCTCCCTCCCGGAGGGAGTGGGTGCGGCGCAGACCGTGCCGGAAGGAGTTTCATGAAAGAACGCAGCTACCCTGTTTATACCGTCAACAAACACGCCGAAGCAAACCTTGTGGCAGGGCATCCCTGGGTGTACGAAAACGACATCCTGCATTTCCCGGAGAATGAACCGGAAAACGGCACCCTTGCGGATGTGGTCAGCACCAAGGGAGCATATCTGGGCACCGGCTTTATCTCCCACAAAAGCAAGATCCGGGTGCGGCTGATCTCCCGCAACGCCAACGACACCTTTGATATCGCCTTCTGGCGCCGCCGGGTGGAGTACGCATGGAGCTACCGCAAGACCGTGCTGGAGCCGGCAGACCTTACCGCCTGCCGGGTGATCTTTGGGGAGGCGGACCAGTTCCCGGGGCTGACGGTGGATCGGTTCAACAACGTTCTGGTGACCCAGACCCTCAGCGTGGGCATGGAAAAGCTGAAGCCGGTGCTCTTCCCTCTACTGGCAGAGGTTCTGCGAGCCGACGGGCAGACCATTGAGGGCATCTACGAGCGCAACGACGAGGCGCTGCGTGCCAAGGAAGGTCTGGACCAGAACAAGGGCTGGTTCCCCCTGCCCGGCGAGACCCACCCGGACAGCACCCAGACCGAGATCTGCGAAAACGGCGTGTTCTACCATGTGGATTTTGAAAATGGACAGAAGACAGGCTTTTTCCTGGACCAAAAGTACAACCGCCGTGCCGTGGCACGTCTTGCCGCCGGACATACCGTGCTGGACTGCTTTACCCACACCGGCAGCTTTGCCCTGAACGCCGCCATGGGCGGTGCCGCCCGGGTCACCGCCGCCGACATCAGCGCCGAAGCCATTGCCATGGCACAGCGCAACGCCCAGCGCAATGGGCTGACCAACATGGACTTCCTCTGTGAGGATACCTTTGCCCTGCTGCCCCGGCTGGAAAAGGAGGGCAATCCCTACGACTTTATCATTCTGGACCCGCCTGCCTTTACCAAGGCACGCCGGACAGTGGAGAACGCCATGCGGGGGTACAAGGAGATCAACTACCGTGCCATGAAGCTGCTGCCCCGGGGCGGCTACCTTGCCACCGCCAGCTGCTCCCACTTTGCCACCGAGGAATTGTTCATCAAGATGCTGCGGTCCGCCGCCAAAGACGCCCATCGTCAGCTGCGGCAGATCGAAGTGAAGCAGCAGGCACCGGACCACCCCATCCTGTGGGGCGTACCGGAGACCAACTACCTCAAGTTTTTCCTGTTTCAGGTGATATAAGTCATACCAAGTGCGGTTGTTCCAAAATTTCCGGAACTGGTTTGTGCAGAATCGTCAGTTTTGTCAATTGCCTTTTTGCGCCGCAACGGCTATAATCAAACCATAGACAGCAACGGCGCTGTGGGTCACCTCCTGACTCGCAGCGCCGTTTTTGTTAGGACGCTTTCGTGCTTTTGATGCGGCTTTGCGGCGGCTCAAAATGGTAGACGGAAGGGAAAGCAACCTATAAGATCAAGTAAGGAGTAGGATTTATGGCAGCAAATGTTATGGAAATCTACGGCAGCAAGGTCTTTAACGAGCATGTGATGAAGGAGCGCCTGCCGAGCGCTACCTTCAAGAGCCTGAAGAACACCCTGCACAAGGGCGCTCCTCTGGATATCGAGGTCGCCAACGTGGTGGCAAGCGTCATGAAGCGCTGGGCAATGGAACAGGGTGCCACCCACTACACCCACTGGTTCCAGCCCCTCACCGGCATTACCAGTGAAAAGCACGATGGCTTTGTCAGCCCTGTGGGCGACGGCACCGCCATCATGGAGTTCTCCGGCAAGGAGCTGGTCCGGGGCGAGCCCGATGCCTCTTCCTTCCCCTCCGGCGGTCTGCGCGCTACCTGCGAGGCTCGCGGCTACACCGCATGGGACCCCACCAGCTACGCCTTTGTGAAGGATGACGTGCTGTGCATTCCCACCGCCTTCGTCAGCTACACCGGCGAGGCTCTGGATAAAAAGACTCCTCTGCTGCGCTCCATGAACGCCCTGTCCGGTCAGGCAGTGCGGATCCTAAAGCTCTTTGGCAAGGATGTGGATTACGTTTCCACCACCGTGGGTCCTGAGCAGGAATACTTTCTGATCAAGAAGGAGGACTACGAGGCACGGCAGGATCTGATCCTCACCGGTCGCACTCTTTTTGGCGCTCCCTCTGCCAAGGGTCAGGAGCTGGAAGAGCACTACTTCGGCGTCATCCGTCCCGAGGTGTCCGAGTTCATGAAGGAACTGGACGAGGAGCTGTGGAAGCTGGGCGTGCCTGCCAAGACCAAGCACAACGAGGTTGCCCCCTGCCAGCATGAGCTTGCTCCCATCTTTGACACCACCAATGTCGCCATCGACCACAACCTGCTGACCATGGAGATGATGAAGAAGATCGCTCCCAAGTATGGTCTGGTCTGCCTGCAGCACGAGAAGCCCTTTGAGGGCGTCAACGGCAGCGGCAAGCACAACAACTGGTCCCTGTCCACCTCCGAAGAGAACCTGCTGGATCCCGGTGACACTCCCATGGAAAACCTGCAGTTCCTGGTCTTCCTTGCTGCGGTCATCAAGGCAGTGGACGAGTACGCCGACCTGCTGCGGACCTCGGTCGCCACCCCTGGTAACGATCACCGTCTGGGCGCCAACGAGGCACCCCCGGCTATCATCTCCATCTTTGTGGGCGAAGAACTGGAGGCAGTCATTGACGCCATCGCTTCCGACTCTCCCTATGCCGGTCCCGTCAAGATGAAGATGGACCTGGGCGTGGACGTACTGCCCAAGTTCAGCAAGGACACCACCGACCGCAACCGTACCTCCCCCTTTGCCTTTACCGGCAACAAGTTCGAGTTCCGTATGCCCGGTTCCTCTCAGAACCTCAGCGACTGCGACACCATCCTGAACACTGCTGTCGCCAAGGAGCTGAAGGGCTACGCCGATGAGCTGGAGGGTGCTGAGGACTTTACCAGCGCCGCCATTGCTCTGGTCAAGCGCACCATCCGGGATCATCGCCGGGTCATCTTCAACGGCAACGGCTACACCGCCGAGTGGGAAGCTGAGGCTGCAAAGCGGGGTCTGCCCAACAAGAAAAACACACCCGCCGCCCTTCCTGCTCTCATCGACCCCAAGAACATCGCTCTGATGGAAGAGTTCGGTGTGCTGACCAGGGTGGAGATGCACAGCCGCTACGAGGTGGAGCTGGAGCACTACTCCAAGATCATCAACATCGAGGCTCTGACCATGCTGGAGATGGCACGCAAGCAGCTGCTGCCTGCGGTCAACTCCTACATGAGCGAGGTCGCCAACACTGCTGCTTCCAAGCTCGCCGTCAGCGAAAAACTGAGCGTGCGCAGCGAGACCAAGACGCTGGAACAGCTCTCCGCCGATGCAGACGCCATGAGTGATGCCATCGACACCCTGCAGGATACCGTGAATGCCGCCAAGGCACTGCCCACCGAGGCAGCAAAGGCAACCGCCTTCCACGACAACGTCATCCCCGCAATGAACGCCCTGCGCGCCGCTGCGGACGATGCCGAGACCTTGTGCGGTGAGGATTACTGGCCTCTGCCCAGCTACAGCAAGATGCTCTACTACGTCTGATATCCTCATAACAGCGTAACCGAACAGCATCCGTAGGCTGCGGAGCAAAAATCGCCATTCTCCTTTTCCTATTTCTTACACCAGCCTGAAGACCTGCTCCCGTATTGAGGGCAGGCCTTTAGGCGTTTTATTTTGAAAGGAAAACCGCCCTCCCCCACGGTGTCCGCCGTGCCGGTTCCTGCAGGAGCCTTCCGGGGATGGGAAGATCTGCAAGCGTATTCGAGATTCAGGGGGTACTTTATGAGTTATTCCACCCAACAGGACATTCTGGATTTTGTGGAGGACAACAACGTCAAATTTGTGCGGTTTGCCTTCTGCGATATCTTTGGCACCCAGAAAAACATCGCCGTGCTGGCGGGAGACCTGCCCAAGGCGCTGGAAGAAGGAGTCTGCTTTGACGGCAGCTCCATTGCAGGCTTTATGCATGTGGAGGAAAGCGATCTTGTGCTGCGCCCGGACCTGTCCACTGTCACCATCCTGCCCTGGCGTCCCACGGAGGGACGGGTGATGCAATTCTTCTGCGATGTAGAAAAGCCGGATGGCAACGCCTTTGGCGGCAACTGCCGGGGCTTTCTGCGCAGCGTAAACCGCCGGTTCCGGAAGCTGGGGCTCAGCTGCAATGTGGGCACCGAGTGCGAGTTCTACCTTTTTGAAAACGACGACCGGGGTCGCCCCACCCGGATCCCCATTGACTTTGGCGGATATTTTGACGTGGCTCCGCTGGATGCCGGAGAGAACATCCGCCGGGAGATCTGCCTGACCATGGAGCAGATGGGCATGAGCCCTCAGCACAGCCACCACGAAAGCGGCAACGGACAGAACGAGATCGACTGTCACTACGCCGGTCCTCTGAAGACCGCCGACCATGTGATGATGTTCAAGCAGATCGTCCGTGCCGTTGCCATGCGCAACGGACTCCATGCCAGCTTTCTGCCCAAGCCCCTGCCGGATCAGGCAGGCAGCGGGCTGCACATCAATCTTTCCCTGTGCATGGACGGCAAGAACCTCTTTGAAGGGGATATCGCCCCGGATAGCATTGCCGGCAGCTTTATGGCAGGCATTCTGGCGCACAGCCGGGAACTTACGGTGTTCACCGATCCTTTGCCCAACAGCTACCGGCGGTTCGGCTGCGATGAGGCGCCCCGCTATGTGAGCTGGAGCCGCCAGAACCGCAGCCAGCTGGTGCGGATCCCTCAGGTAAAGGGCGACAACTGCCGCATGGAGCTGCGGAGCCCGGATCCTGCCTGCAACCCCTATCTGGCGATCGGACTGGTGCTTGCTGCCGGTCTGGACGGCATCGAAAATCGCATGGTGCTGCAGCCCCCGGTGAACCGGAACCTGTTTGACCCTGCCGAGGCTGCGGGGCTTGCCCTGGATCGGCTGCCTGCTACTCTGGAAGAGGCAGTGCAGGTGGCGCAGGAAAGCGAGTTTTTGCACCGTGTGCTGCCGGAGGGGCTTGCCTCCCGGTATCTTACCGAGGAGCTGAAGCGCTGCACTGCACTGAAGAGCGCTGCGGACCCCGCCGAGTATGAGCGGCTCCACTATTTCAACGCCATCTGATCCCTGCCGAAGGGTGTGTAGGAGAAAGGAGCGTAAGAAATGGGACGTGCTCTGATCGTAAGTGCCGGTGCCAGCTCCAACGAGTATATCTCGGCACGGCTCGTGGAAATGGGTTATTCCCGTCCGGTGATCATCCCCAGCGGTGCCGAGGCACGGCGGCGAATGACCGAATCGGATTATGAGTTGATCGTGGTCAACTCTCCCCTGCCCGATGAGTTCGGGCATGAAGTATGTATCAACGCCATGGAAAAAACCGACGCCGGTGTGGTGTTTCTGGTCAAGGCAGCGCAGGCGGAGCAGCTGCTTGCGCCTTTGAACGAGCAGGGTGTGCTGCTTTTGAGCAAGCCCTTTACCAACACCCTGTTCATGCAGTCCATGCACATGGCAGCGGCAAGCAACCACCGCCTGCAGCGGCTGCGGCAGGAAAATGCGCACCTGCAGAAAAAACTGGCGCAGGTGCGTCTGGTGAGTCGTGCCAAGTGCTGTCTGGTAGAGCATGAGGGGATGACCGAGACCGAGGCGCACCGTTATATCGAAAAATGCGCCATGGATACCCGCCGGGACCGCACCGACATAGCGGAAGAGATCCTGGAAGAGTACGAGGATGCGGGTGTATGAAAGAAACCGGAACAGGCGGCATTTCCCCGCTCTGCCCCGGCAACAGGAAAGCAACGGGAGATCTCTGGGGATCTCCGTTTGGAAACAGGAAATTATCTTGGAAAGGGTATAATAGAAACAAATCGAGGAGTGTATTTTTATGGCAAAGTTTATTTTTGTGACCGGCGGCGTGGTCTCCGGTCTGGGCAAGGGCATCACCGCTGCATCTCTGGGACGGCTGCTGAAATGCCGGGGACTGAAGGTGGCAAGCCAGAAGCTTGACCCCTACGTCAATGTGGACCCGGGCACCATGAGCCCCCTGCAGCACGGCGAGGTGTTTGTCACCGACGATGGCACCGAGACCGATCTGGATCTGGGACATTACGAGCGTTTTATCGACGAAAACCTGAACAAGTACTCCAACCTGACCACCGGCAAGGTGTACTGGAACGTGCTGAACAAGGAGCGGCAGGGTGCCTATCTGGGACAGACCGTGCAGATCATCCCCCACATCACCAACGAGATCAAGAGCTACATTTATAATCTTGCCTCCTCCACTGAGGCGGATGTGGTCATTACCGAGATCGGCGGCACCACCGGCGACATTGAGAGCCAGCCTTTTCTGGAGGCGATCCGTCAGGTAGGTCTGGAGCAGGGACGGGACAACTGCTGCTTTATCCATGTGGTGCTGGTGCCCTACATCTCCGGCTCCGACGAGTATAAATCCAAGCCTGCCCAGCACTCGGTAAAAGAACTGCAGGGCATGGGCGTCAACCCCGACATCATCATCCTCCGTGCCGACGGCAGCGTAGGCAGCGACATCCGCCGGAAGATCAGCACCTTCTGTAATGTCAAGCCGGAGTGCGTCATTGAGAACCTGACCATGCCCAGCCTGTACCAGTGCCCCCTGATGCTGCACACCGGCGGTCTGGATGAGGTGGTGGTGCAGAAGCTGAAGCTGGATGTGCCGGAAGCGGACCTGACCGAGTGGAAACAGGTGGTGTCCCGTATTGCCACCCGCAGCAAGACCTGCACCATTGCGCTGGTGGGCAAGTATGTAAAGCTCCACGATGCCTACCTGTCGGTGATGGAGAGCCTGTACCACGCCGGGTTTGAAAACGACAGTCAGGTGGAGATCAAGTGGGTGGAAAGCGAGGACCTGACCGACCAGACAGCCTGCAAAGAGGCGTTCTCCGATGTGGACGGCATCATCGTCCCCGGCGGCTTTGGCGACCGGGGCATTGAGGGCATGATCCAGGCGGCACAGTACGCCCGGGAAAACCGGGTGCCCTACTTTGGCATCTGCCTTGGTATGCAGATCATGGTCATGGAGTTTGCCCGGGGGGTGCTGGGCTACGCCGATGCCAACTCCAGCGAGTTTACTCCCGACGGTGCCCACAACGTCATTGCGCTGATGGCAGACCAGCAGGGCAACATCCCCAAGGGCGGCACCATGCGTCTGGGCAAGTACCCCTGCAAGGTAATGCCCGACACCAAAATGGCGGAGTGCTACGGCGAAAGCCAGATCTGGGAGCGTCACCGCCACCGTTACGAATTCAACAACGCCTTCCGTCAGGAGATGCAGGATGCCGGACTGGTGATCTCCGGCACCAGCCCCGACGGGCATCTGGTGGAAACGGTGGAACTGCCCGGGCGGGACTTCCATCTGGGTGCACAGTTCCATCCGGAATTCAAGAGCCGCCCCAACCGTGCCCATCCCCTGTTCAAGGCATTCATCGCTGCAGCGCTGAAGTTCCGTGTTCATGCCGAGCGCAGTCTCCATATGTAACCGGTCCTTCTGACAAAAAAGAAACCCTCCGGGAAGCTTCCCATCAGGAAAGCCCCCGGAGGGTTCTTCTGTTTGTGGGGCAGCCCTTCTTCAGAAGGTCATCCGCATCTGGTGCCACACCACGCCGCCGTGGACCGAAGCGGAAACGCCTTCGTCCACAAAGCCCAGCGAAGCATAAAAGGGCACCAGCCTATCCTTACAGGTCAGCACCAGACCTTTTCTGCCCTGCACCTTTGCATCTGTCATTACCCTGCGCATCAGCCTCCGGGCGTAGCCTCTGCGGCGGTACTCCGGGATGGTGTTGACCCCAAAGATCATCTGCCATGCTCCGTCCTCCCGGTGCATGGCGGCGTTGGTATACATGTCATCGGTCAGGTCCGGCTCATCGGTCACCATACCGTCCACAAAGGCGATCACCCGGTCACCGTCCATCTGCAGCCAGAAGTGATCCGGGTAATTCTGCAGCCGCTTTTCCAGCTCCTCCCGGCTCGCTGCTTCCGCCGACCGGAAACACACCTTTTCCACTGCCGCTATACTGTCTAGGTCCTGCATAGTCGCAGTCCGGATCGTCATCATTTTTGTAAGCCTCCGTCATTTTTTGCTGTTTTATAGTCTCTGTCTCCTTACTTTACCACGGATACCGGACAGAATCAATCCCTCTGCTGCTTTTTCACGGAAATGCTCCCCGCTCCTTTTCCCAAAAGCTCCGGGACCGCATCCGGGCACAATTAAAGTACTACTTTTCCGGAATTTTACAGGGAATTTTCCGGAATCACATTGACAGATGCCCCTTATCATGGTAGAATACTGTCAATTTTGAGAGACAAAGCGTGTCGGAGTCTTTTCAAAGCTTTTACCATGGACCGCCCAGCGGGGCTAAGGCCATACGGACAGCCGGGTCCACTGCCGACCGGTGGCGCAAGCTGCCATTATTGATTGAGTTAGAAGCTCAAATTTTATAAGTTGGTTCCTTTACAACCATGAAATTGCGCCCACGATGCGCAGACTTGTGAAACGGTCAATAAAGAGTAGTAAAAGTGTAATTGCTATATAGACTCTCATCACCCCGTCTTTCTGGGATCCCGCAGAACAGCTTTTCCGGTATGCAGATACCGGGGCTTTGTCTGTGCGTTCCGGTTGCTTTTAAAGTGCAGGTCTGCACCCTTGTGGTGTTTTTGCCTGCGCTTTTTTGTTTTGTCTGGGGGAACCGAGGGACGGAGGAGAAAAGATGAACGAGAGCCATACCCGGTTCCGACTGGATCAGCGCCGTGCTCCCATTTACGAAGCGCTGGAACGGTTCCGACAGATGCGGGTGGTGCCCTTTGACGTGCCCGGACACAAGCGGGGACGGGGCAACCCGGAGCTGACTGCCTTTCTGGGACAGCAGTGCGTGGGAGTGGACGTAAACAGCATGAAGCCCTTGGACAACCTGTGCCATCCGGTATCGGTGATCCGGGAGGCGGAGGAGCTTGCTGCCGACGCCTTTGGCGCCGCCCACGCCTTTTTGATGGTAGGCGGCACCACCAGCAGTGTCCAGAGCATGGTGCTTACCGTCTGCAAGCGGGGCGATGAGATCATCCTGCCCCGCAATGTGCACCGCAGCGTGCTGAACGCTCTGGTGCTCTGCGGCGCTGTGCCGGTGTATGTGAACCCGGAGGTGGACAAGCGTCTGGGGATCTCTCTCGGCATGAAGCGAGAGCAGGTAGAAAAGGCGATCAAAGAGCATCCCAACGCCGTAGCGGTTCTGGTGAACAATCCCACCTACTACGGCATCTGCTCCGACCTGCGTGCCATCGTCAAAATGGCACATGACGCCGGGATGCTCTGCCTTGCCGATGAGGCACACGGCACCCACTTCTATTTCGGCGGCGGGCTGCCGGTGTCTGCCATGGCGGCAGGAGCGGATATGGCATCGGTCTCCATGCACAAAAGCGGCGGCAGCCTTACCCAGTCCAGTCTGCTGCTCATCGGACCCAATGTACACCCGGGCTATGTACGGCAGATCATCAACCTGACCCAGACCACCTCCGGCAGCTACCTGCTTATGTCCAGTCTGGACATCTCCCGCCGGAATCTTGCCTTGCGGGGTCGGCAGGTGTTCCATCAGGTGGCGGACATCGCCGAGTACGCCCGGGAGGAGATCAACGCTGTGGGCGGCTACTACGCCTTTGGCAAGGAGCTGTGCAACGGCAACTCGGTATTTGACTTTGACACCACCAAGCTCAGCGTCCACACCCTGGATATCGGTCTTGCCGGCATTGAGGTCTACGATATCCTGCGGGACGAGTACGATATTCAGATCGAGTTTGGTGACATCGGCAACATCCTTGCCTATCTGTCCATCGGCGACCGTCCTCAGGAAGTGGAGCGTCTGGTCAGTGCTCTTGCCGAGATCAAGCGTCGGTACCGCACCGACGGTTCCGGACTGCTGAGTCAGGAATACATCGACCCGGTGGTGGCGACAAGCCCTCAGGAGGCATTTTACGCTCCCAAGAAGAGCCTGCCGCTGCGGGAGACCGAGGGCATGGTCTGCAGCGAGTTTGTCATGTGCTATCCCCCGGGCATTCCCATCCTTGCCCCCGGCGAGCGGATCACCAAGGAGATCCTGAACTACATCGAGTACGCCAAGGCAAAGGGCTGCAGCATGACCGGTCCCGAAGACCCGGACATCCTGCACCTGAACGTTCTGGCATAAGGAGGAGTTCCAGATGGAATTTTGGTTTTCGGAATTTCACACCCCGGACGTGAAACACAGCATCCGGGTGAATAAGCAGCTTTACTCCAAGCAGAGCGATTATCAGCGCATCGACATCTTTGAGACCCCGGAGTTCGGGCGGGTGCTGACCTTGGACGGCAACGTAATGCTCACCGAGCGGGACGAATTCATCTACGACGAGATGATCACCCACGTGCCCATGGCAGTGCACCAGGAGGCAAAGGACATTCTGGTCATCGGTGCCGGCGACGGCGGCGTGGTGCGGGAGCTGACCCGGTACGACCGGGTAGAGCGCATCGACCTGGTGGAGATGGATCCTCAGGTGGTGGAAGCGTGCCGCGCCTACCTGCCCGGCAACGCCTGCCGCATGGACGACCGCCGGGTCCACATTTACTTTGAGAACGCCCTGAAGTTCATCCGCCGGTGCGAGGCGGAATACGACCTGATCATCGTGGATTCCTCCGACCCCTTTGGTCCCTCGGAGGGTCTGTTTACCCGGGAGTTCTACGGCAGCTGCTTCAACGCCCTGAAAGAGGACGGCATCATGGTCAACCAGCAGGGCAGCCCCTTCTACGCCGAGGACGCCAGCGCCATGCAGCGCAGCCACAAGCGCATCGCCTCTACCTTCCCCATCAGCCGAGTGTATCAGGCACACATCCCCACCTTTGCGGCGGGCTACTGGCTCTTTGGCTTTGCCAGCAAAAAATATCATCCCATCGATGATCTGGATGCGGCGGCATGGAAGACCCTGAATATGCGCACCCGGTACTATACCACCAAGCTCCATGTAGGAGCATTCTATCTGCCGGCATTTCTGGAGGAAATGCTGCGAGAAGTGGAGGAACACTGATGCAACCCAACATTGAAACTTTTATCGGCTGCGACAGCAGCTACCGCCCTGCCAGCATCGTGCTGTACGGCGCCCCCTACGATTCCACCACCAGCTACCGTCCCGGGGCACGGTTTGGTCCGGCTGCCATCCGCCACGAGAGCTACGGTCTGGAGACCTACAGCCCCTACCAGAACGCCGACCTGACCGACTTTGACATCTTTGACAGCGGAGATCTGGAACTGTGCTTTGGCTCCAGCGAATCCGCCCTTGGGGACATTCAGGCACGGGCAGAAGAGATCCTGAGGGACGGCAAGTTTCCCCTGCTGCTGGGAGGCGAGCATCTGGTTACTCTGGGTGCGGTGCGTGCGGCGGTAAAGAAATACCCGGACCTCCACATCATCCACTTTGACGCCCATGCAGACCTGCGGGACGACTATCTGGGCGCAGCCTTGAGCCACGCCTGCGTGCTGCGCCGCTGCCATGAGCTGGTGGGCGATGGGCACATCCACCAGTTCTGCATCCGCAGCGGCGACCGGGCAGAGTTTGAGTTTGCTGCCCAGCACACCGAGATGCACAAGTTCGACTTTACCGGTCTGGCGGAGCTGACGGCGCAGCTGTGCGAAAGCAAGGTGCCGGTGTATCTGACCATTGATCTGGACTGTCTGGATCCTTCCTGCTTCCCCGGCACCGGTACTCCGGAGGCAGGCGGCGTCAGCTTTTTGCAGCTGCTGGACGCCATCCGCACCGCCACCAAGGCAAACATCATCGGTGCGGACCTCAACGAGCTTGCCCCCACGCTGGACACCACCGGCGTATCCACCGCCACCGCCTGCAAGGTGCTGCGGGAGCTGCTGATCGCACTGGACAAGGGTTGGCCCGGTTTCCAGACCTGACCGACGAGATATAGAGATACAATAAAGGAGAATCCACCATGAGCAAAGTTCTGATCATCGGCTGCGGCGGCGTTGCCTCCGTGGCGATCCACAAGTGCTGCCAGGTCCCTGAGGTGTTTACCGAGATCTGCATTGCCAGCCGCACCAAGGCAAAGTGCGACAAGCTTGCCGCCGAGCTCGCCCCCAAGACTGCCACCAAGATCACCACCGCACAGGTGGATGCGGACAAGACCGAGGAAGTCATTGCTCTCATCAAGGCATACCAGCCGGATCTGGTGATGAACATCGCCCTGCCCTATCAGGATCTGACCATCATGGACGCCTGCCTGGCATGCGGCGTCAACTACATGGACACCGCCAACTACGAGCCGGAGAACACCGATGACCCCCAGTGGCGTGCCATCTACGAAAAGCGCTGCAAGGAAGCCGGCTTCTCTGCCTACTTTGACTACAGCTGGCAGTGGGCATACGCCAAGAAGTTTGAGGAGGCTGGTCTCACCGCTCTGCTGGGCAGCGGCTTTGACCCGGGCGTCACCCAGGCTTACTGCGCCTACGCTAAGAAGCACGAGTTTGACACCATTGACACCATCGACATTCTGGACTGCAACGGCGGCGACCACGGCTACGCCTTTGCCACCAACTTCAACCCGGAGATCAACCTGCGGGAGGTGTCCGCCCCCGGCAGCTACTGGGAGGACGGTCACTGGGTGGAGATCCCTGCCATGAGCATCAAGCGGGAGTACAACTTTGATCAGGTGGGCGAAAAGGATATGTACCTGCTGCACCACGAGGAGATCGAGTCGCTGGCAAAGAACATCCCGGAGACAAAGCGCATCCGCTTCTTCATGACCTTTGGTCAGAGCTATCTGGACCATATGCGGTGCCTGGAGGACGTGGGCATGCTGTCCACCACCCCTGTAAACTTCAACGGGCAGGAGATCGTGCCCATCCAGTTCCTGAAGGCTCTGCTGCCGGACCCTGCCAGCCTTGGTCCCCGCACCAAGGGCAAGACCAACATCGGCTGCATCTTTACCGGCAAGAAGGACGGCAAGGATAAAACCTACTACATCTACAACGTCTGCGACCATCAGGAGTGCTATAAGGAAGTGGGCAGTCAGGCGATCAGCTACACCACTGGCGTGCCTGCCATGTGCGGCGCTCTGATGCTGCTGACCGGCAAGTGGACCACCAAGGGCGTCCATACTGTGGAAGAATTTGATCCGGATCCCTATCTGGAGGCACTGGACAAGTACGGTCTGCCCCGCTCCGAGAGCCACGACCCGGCTCTGGTGGACTGATGCGGGTGGCAGATCCTCGCCCGCCCTTTGCAGGGCTGGCAAACCTCTCTGAGGAAGCACTGAGCGCCCTGCCTACCCCCTGCTATCTGCTGGACGAGGCGCAGCTGCGCCGCAACGGCGAGATCCTGCTGGGGGTGCAAAAGCGCACCGGCTGCCGCATCCTGCTGGCACAGAAGGCATTTTCCAACTTTGACCTGTATCCGGTGCTTGCCCCTTATCTGGCAGGCACCGAGGCAAGCGGTCTGTACGAAAGCCGCCTTGGCAGGGAGGAGCTGCCGGAAAAAGAGAACCATGTGTTCTGCGCCGCCTACCGGGAGGATGAGTTTGCCCAGCTTTTGCAGTATGCGGACCACATCGTGTTCAACTCTCCCCGGCAGCTTGCCCGGTTTGGTGCCCGTGCCAAAGCAGCAGGCAAAAGCGTGGGTCTGCGGATCAACCCGGAGCAGTCCACACAGGAGGGGCACGAGATCTACGACCCCTGTGCCCCGGGCAGCCGGCTGGGCACCACCCGTGCTCAGTGGGACGCTGCCGTGGCGCAGGACCCTTCCCTGCCCGGACTGCTGGACGGGCTCCACTTCCACACCCTCTGTGAGCAGGATGCAGACGCACTGGCACAGACCCTGCCTGCGGTGGAAGCAAAATTCGGAGACCTGCTGCCCCGGATGAAGTGGCTGAACTTTGGCGGCGGGCACCATATCACCCGCCCCGGCTATGACCTTGCCACTCTGGAAGGCTGCATCACCGCAATGCAGCAGAAATACGGGGTGCAGGTGTATCTGGAGCCGGGAGAGGCATGGGCGCTGAACGCAGGGTACCTTGTCACCACGGTGCTGGACACCCTGCAGAATGGCGACACCAGTCTTGCCATTCTGGACATGTCCGCCGCCTGCCACACCCCGGACGTCATTGAGATGCCCTACCGCCCTCCCCTGCTGGATGCGGGAGAGCCCGGCGAAAGACCCTGCACGGTGCGGCTGGGCGGTCCCACCTGCCTTGCAGGAGACGTGGTAGGAGATTACAGCTTCTCCCGTCCTCTCACCGAGGGCGACCGGCTGATCTTTGGCGATATGGCGATTTATTCCACCTGCAAGAACAACACCTTCAACGGGATGCCTCTGCCGGACATCCATGTCCTGCACGACGACGGCACCACCGCCTGCCTTGCCCATTTCGGCTACCGGGACTTCAAGTACCGGCTGGGTTTCATGGGCTGACCCTGCCACCAAGGCAATAAAATCACCACCCCCGGCACTCCCCTGTTTTACAGGAAGGAGCGCCGGGGGTGGTTTTTTGCAGATTTTGCGGTTAAAAATGACGTTATGCTTTAGCCGATCTCATACCACTTGATCTCGTTTGCATCCAGATGCAGGTCAAAGTGGTTGCCATGGGTGGTGTAGACGGTGGTATCCTGCGGCTGATAGGTGTTGTTCACCACGCAGTACTTGCCATTCTTCACATAGGCGTGGACTTCCACGTTGTAGTTGGAGCTGAACCAGGTATGAAGCTCCTCCTCGCTGTGGGCGCTCCACAGGATGGCACGGTACAGGGTGCGGCTGTTGGCAAAGCTGTAGGGCACGCCGCTGATGTACACCGCACGCCCCTTGCCAAAGTCGTGTGCCGCCATCTGCACCTCTTTGTTCCGCTGCACCAGCACCTGAGTGCCTTCCAGAGCATAGATATTCTTCTTGCCTTCGCCAAAATCCACCGGCTGGTCGGCATCCTGCAGGATGAAGTGATCCGGGTGCTCGGTCCAGTTGTACTTGTCGTAGTTGAGGGTAAAGCCGTTTTCTTCCTCCACGCCCAGCACAGTGGCAAGCTGCAGCAGGTGACCCTGATAGGCGTGACCGGAAGGCTCTCCTACGCCGATGAAGCCGCCGCCGTTCCAGACGAATTTCCGGATGGCGGAGGTGATCTCCGGGTCCTCCCACCAGATGCCGCCGGTGTGGGCGGTGTCGGCATCGCCTACATTGATGATAACATCCAGCTCATCCAGCAGAGCGGGGTTGTTCTTAATGTCCTCAAAGCTGATGAACCTGACGTCAAAGGGTGCGCCGGACAGCATCTCGATGACTCCGGCGTAGCTGTAGTTCTGCTTGTAATACAGGGCGTGGTGGACCATATGGCAGCCCCAGGCACGCATCTTGCCCCAGCAATTCAGCACTGCCACCCGCTTGACGCAGTAGGGGGTGGTGCCCTTGATGTTCTCGTACAGCTGCCGGAACTCGTTGCAGACGCTTTCCACGTAGTCCACAAACTCCGGGAAGTCCAGCGCCAGCTTCAGGTAGCCGCCGTAGCCGATGCGGTCAATGGGCTTGCGGAGGATGGCACGGCGAGCGGTGACCCAGTTCTCTTTTGCCTCCCGCACCGGGTCTCCCCCTTCGTGGAAGGTATCCGGGAAGAAGTAGGGCAGGAAACGCCCCTCGGTGTACTTGACCCCCTCGATGTCGGAAATGAGCCGCAGGGTGGAGCCGTTGCCCACGCTGCCCACCACGGCGTCCAGCCCGATGGTCTTGAACTCCGGCATAAAGGGTTCGGTGCCGATCCAGTGGTCACCCAGGAACATCATCGCCTCGCAGCCGCACTCGTGGGTGATGTCCACCATCTCCTTGGCGAGCTTTGCCACTTCCCGGCGCTGGAACGCCTGAAAATCCCGGAATTCCTTACTGGGCACACGGTACTGGTTGTTGTAGTAGCCCTGATCGATGATATACTCCGGTCGGAACTTATAGCCCACTTCCTGCTCAAACTGGTTCAGGATGTAGGGACTGACGGAGGCGGAGTAGCCGTACCAGTCCACGAACTTCTCCCGCTTCAGCTCGTCAAAGATCAGGGTGAACTGATGGAAGAAGGTGGTGTAGCGGATGACGTTGACGTAGGGATGCTCGGCAATGAACTTCCGCAGCCGCTCCATGGAGTACTTGTGGGTCTTGGGCTGCCGGACGTCAAAGGTGATCTGGTGCTCAAAGTTGGTCCAGCCGTTGGTGGTAGCGTTGTACATGTGCACCGGGTCCCAGATCAGATATGCCAAAAAACTGACGGTGTACTCATGGAAAGGCACCGCCTGCACCGTAACGCATCCGTCGGCGTAACTCCACTGCTCCGGGGGCACCGGCTGCCCGGTGGTGCGGTCCATGACCTCCCACCAGCGGGTGATGTCGTCATTGGTGTTCACCTGCATCAGCTCCGGGCTGATACCCTTCATCAGAGGGATGGTGACCGTATCCCCGGGTGCGGTGTAGAAGCCGGTCATGATGTAGCACTGCTGCACCTCGTCGGGGTTTGCCTTTGCCCACACATTGTCCTTGCGGGTGGTGTAGTAGGTAGAATAGATCTTTGCGTCAACGTCCTTCAGCTGCTGGGGGAAGTCGGTGCCATCGCAGTCACGGATGGCGTCCGCTCCCCACTTTTTCAGGATCTCCAGGGTCTCGGGCACCACGTCCAGATTTGTAGGAATGGTCACGCGACCGGTCTTTCTCATTTCGTCCATGGGAAAATTCTCCTTTGTGTCTATTTAGTCCTGATAGGTGGCGTTGTAGATCGCCAGCACCGCCAGCAGCAGCGCCACGCCCACCAGCATGATGCCCAGACCTGCCAGCTGCCCGGTCATTTTCCAGCCGGACACCACCAGCACCACCGCCAGCACAAACAGTACCAGCATCAGCACCATGCGCAGGGTGGGATGATTTTTCCAGAATGTTTTCATCGTCTGTCACCTTAACCTTTCAGACCGCCCACGGTCATGCCCTGGGTCAGCTGCCGCTGCACACAGATGTACAGGATCAGGGTGGGCAGCATCACCAGCACCAGTCCGGCATACATGGTGCCGTACTGGGCGGCACTCTGCTGCGCCTGCATCAGGTTCAAAAGACCCACCGGCAGGGTGCGGGGAGCGCTGGTGGAGCTCATGAGGGTCATGGAGATGATATACTCGTTCCAGAAGGACAGGAAGTTGAACAGGATGATGGTTATGATGGAGGGCTTTGCCATGGGGAAGATGATGCGGGTCATGGCAGAGAAATAGCTTGCTCCGTCAATGTATGCCGCCTCCTCAAAGTCGTGGGGCAGGGTGGCAAAATAGCCCGACAGCAGATAGATGGTAAAGGGCAGCGCCGTAGCGGCGTACACCACCGCCAGCATCACCAGATTGTTCAGCAAAAAGCCGCTGCCAAAGTGGCTCTTCAGCCACACATCGCCGTCCCGCAGCATCAGGAAAATGGGCACTACGATGTAGTTGACATTGATGAACAGACCCGCCATGAACAGGGTGTTCAGCAGCTTGCGTCCCCGGAACTTAAAGCGGGACAGGCAGTAGGCTGCAGGCAGGGCAATGACCAGCAGCAGCACCAGCGCCAGAGCGGTGACGATCACCGAGTTGAGCATATACTCGCCCATTTTTGCCCCGTTCCATGCGTTGACAAAGTTCTGCCAGTAAAAGCCCGCCGGCAGTGCCCAGGGGTTGCCGTAAAACTCTGCATTCTGCTTGATGGATGCCATAAACACCCACGCCACCGGCACGATGATGGTGACTGCCAGCAGTACCAGCACAAAATAGATGAAAAACTTGTAGAGACCTTCCGCCGAACGGGAAGATTTTTCCGGATTATTCTGCATCTTCTTCCCTCCTTAAAATTCCAGCGTATCCCGGCTGGTTGCCTTGTTGACGCAAGCGGACAGAGCAAAGGAGAACAGGAAGATCACCACGCCGATCGCCATGCTGTAGCCGTACAAACCGGCGTCTTTCTGGCTGTACATATAGTTCAGTGCCACGTCCGAAGCGCCGTTGGGTCCGCCGCTGGTCATTGCCTTGACGAAGAGGAACGCCATGTTGATGGTGGAAATGATAAAGAAGGTCAGGGTGGTGCGGATGTTGGTCCAGATCAGCGGAATGGTGATCTGGAAAAACTGGGTCAGCCGCCCGGCACCATCCAGATTGGCACTTTCGTACAGGCTTACCGGCACCGAGGACATGGATGCCATATACATGACCATGTAATAGCCGATCGCCTGCCACACCATGGCAAGGATGATGGAGGGGATCACCAGTTTTTCACCCTTCCACAGGATGGGGTCGCTCATGTTCCGGAACATCCCGATGATGCTGTTCAGCATACCGTTTTCCGGTTTATAGATGGCAGAGAAGATGCCGGAGATGACCACCACCGACAGGATGTTGGGGATGTAAAAGATGACACGGAAAAAGTTCTGTCCTTTGATCTTTTCCCGGGTCAGGATGGCGGCAAACACCAGTGCAAAAGCAAAGGTGACGATGGTCACCGCCACCACCAGCAGGATCATATTCTGCATGGAACGAATGAACTGGGCGTCCTTCAGCAGGTGCTGAAAATTCTTCAGCCCCACGAAGGTCTCATTGGGGGAGTATGCTCCCCTCTCATACAAACTCATGCGGAACACATTGAGAGTGGGCAGGATCATGAAGATGAAAAACAGGATGGTCGCCGGTGCCACGCAGAGAAAAACGAACCATTTGCGGCTTCTGTCGGATCTCATAGGGTCAAACCGCTCCTTTCTTTATAATGTACAGCTCCAAAAAAGCGGAGGCGGTAAAAACCGCCCCCGCTGGGCAGGGTTTGCTGCAGGAATCGCTGCAATTACTCGATGATGTTGGCACGCATCTGGTCACTGGCGGACTTGATGCCATCGATCCACTGCTGCTCGGTCATGCTGCCGGACACCAGAGAGTTGACGGGATCAAAGAACACAGTGCGGACTTCCACGCCGGGGATAGCGGAGAAGGCTGCAAAGTTGCCCATAGCTGCCTTTGCGCCGTTGTCGTAGATGGAGTAGAACATCTTGTTGTCGCCTTCCAGCTCATCGGCAATGCCCAGCACAGGCTGGATGGCGCCGCTCTCGGCAAACAGCTTGCATGCCTCGTCGCTGTACAGGTAAGCCACGAACTGCTTGGCAGCATCCAGATGCTCGGCACCTGCCGGGATCCATGCCTGCTCAAACCAGGTGTAGCTGTAGCCGTCGCCGCCAGCCTTGACAGCGGGCAGAGCGGTCATGCCCCACTCGAAGCCGTCGGCACGGGGAGCCTCTGCCATCTCGCCCACGATCCAGGTGCCGTTGGGCATGAACAGAGCCTTGTTGTCCAGCACCAGCTGCTGGTTCTGGGTAAAGTCCTGATCGTTTGCCTGCGCAGGAGTGATGGGGTTGGTGTAGGAGGCAAGCTTTGCCACGATGTCAAAGCAGGTCTTTGCCTCGGGGGTATCCCAGATGCCCTCGGTGTAGTGGGTAGCCTTGTCGAAGAACTCGGGACCGCCTGCTGCGTACATCAGAGCGTAGAAGAAGGCGTCAAAGTAGCCGGTGGTGGGGTAGGTGAACAGGTAGGTGCCCTCAGCGGCAGCCTTTTCGCCCAGTTCCCACATCTCGTCCCAGGTCTTGGGCACATCCCAACCCTTTTCCTTCAGGAAGCCGGCGTTGTAGAACAGACCGCAGGGGCTGTAGAACATGGGGGCAAGGTAGGTCTTGCCGTCGCCGTAGGGGTTGGTCAGAGAGGTGTCGGTAAAGCCGCCGGCGATCTTTTCGCTGACCTTTTTGCTCTCGCCGGGGACGGTCATGCTCAGCACATCGGTGATGTCTGCGATCAGGTTGCCCTTGATGAACTGCTCGGTGAGGGCAGCCTCACGACCGGTGGCAAGGTGGACCACGTCGGGATAGTCACCGCCCTGCATGGAAGGTCCGATAACGTCCTCCAGCTTCTTATCGGTGGTCAGTTCCACCTTGATGCCGGTCTGTGCGGTGAAAGCCTCGGTGACCTTCTTCCACATATGTGCGCCGTAACCGGTCTCAATGGCGGCGACCTTGATGGTCACGTCCGCCGCAGGAGCGGAGGCAGCAGCAGAAGAAGCGGTGCTGGAAGCAGTGGAGCTGGAAGAACCGCCGCAGGCGGCAAGACCCAGTGCAGCAGCGCTCACGCCGGCTGCCTTCAGAAAATTGCGACGAGAAATGCGTTTCATATGTGTGTCCTCCATCATAGTGTTCCGTTTATGCACAGCCGGGACAAGCAGGCTCTGTCCGGAAGGGCTGTGTTCTTTTCTGCCACAACTATAAGATTTTTTTACCCCTGCCGCAAGGTGTTTGTTGTTTCATTTTTTAGAATTCTTGCCTTTCAGTCTTTTTATCTAGCAAATTTGCTAAATTACAGCGCAGCATTTTGGTGGTTTTACCCTTTCTGTAACTTTTTTGACATATTTCAATTTCTTTTCAGGAATAAAAATAGAAAATCTGTTCAAAAAACAGGGCTTGCTTTTTTTGGCATTTCCCTCTATAATGGGTTAAAGTCCACGATTTTTTCACTGTTTTCTGTGCAATTTTTAGTATCTTGCTTTCGTTTTTATGATTTTTGCGATTCCGAAGGGAGTATCGTCTTATGAGCACCCAGCGCTTTGTTATCCGGCACGCTCCCGCCCCACGGGAATCTTTCCGGCTGCTGTACATCAGCAAGAGCCGGTTCGGCGGCGACTGGAACAGCACCACCCACACCCACTCCTGTACGGAACTGTTTTACTGCCTCAGCGGCGAGGGGCAATTCTACCTTGCCGGACAGCTGTTTCCCGTAAAGCCCGACGACATGGTCATCGTGAACCCTCAGGTAGAGCACACGGAACTGAGCCTCAACGCCTCTCCTCTGGAGTACATCGTGCTGGGAGTGGCGAACATGGAGTTTCTGTTCAACAACGGAGCCTCCTCCTATGCCATCTTCAACTGCCGGGAAAATCGGGACCGGATGGTGACCCTGCTGCACATGCTGCTGGCAGAGGCAGACCGCAGTCTGGACGGCTGCGAGACCGTCTGTCAGGACCTGCTGGAGGTAATGCTGATCTGGCTGGTGCGGTGCACTACCCTCTCTTTGCAGGTGGAGGAGGCAGCCCAGCAGGAAAACCGGGAGTGCGCCGAGATCAAGCGGTATCTGGACACCAACTACAGGGAGGACATCTCTCTGGACCGTCTGGCAGAGATTGCCCACATCAACAAATATTATCTGGCGCACACCTTTCAGAAGGAGTATGGTATCTCCCCCATCACCTATCTGAACCGCCGCCGCATCGAGGAAAGTAAGTATATGCTGGGCAACACCGGCTACAGTCTGGCGCAGATCAGCGAGCTGATGGGTTTTTCTTCCCCCAGTTATTTTTCTCAGTGCTTCCGCAAAGCGGAAGGGCTGCCCCCCAACGAATACCGCCGTCAGGCGCGGCAGGGAAAACGCCCTGCCCCGGCAAAGCGGCATGAATGATAAGAAATGAGGACCATATCATGAAACCTGTAACCGAATCCATCCTTCAGACCGCCGCAAATGCCTTTGATTTTGGCGGACCGGTGGTCTGCGATCCCCACCACTACGGCGAGGGGCATATCAACGACACCTTCCTGGTCTGGCGTGACGATCATTCCAGACGGTTCATCCTGCAGCGCATCAACACCGACACCTTTACGGACCCCGCAGGGCTCATGGAGAACATCTGCGGCGTCACCCGCCACCTGCGCACCAAGATCCTTGCGGAGGGAGGCGACCCCATGCGGGAGACCCTGAATGTCATCCCCACCCTGTCCGGCGACACCTGCTACATGGATGCCGACGGCGGTGCATGGCGCGCCTACGACTTTGTGGAGGGCACCGTCTGCCTGCAGCAGGTGGGCAGCGAAGCAGATTTCCGCACCGTGGCGGAGACCCTGGGCAAGTTCCAGAACCAGCTTTCTGACTACCCTGCCTCCACCCTTCACGAGACCATTGCCCGGTTCCACGACACCGCCAATCGGTATGCCAACTTTGAAAAAGCACTTGCCGCCGATGCCATGGGTCGTGCTGCAAAGATTGCCGACGAGATCGGCTTTGTCCGTGCTCGGGAAGCAGACTGCCATGTGCTGCTGGATCAGCTTGCCGCCGGAGAGATCCCTCTGCGGGTCACCCACAACGACACCAAGATCAACAACGTCCTCATTGACGAGGCTACCGGCAAGGGTCTGTGCGTCATCGATCTGGACACCGTGATGCCGGGTCTGTCCGCCTACGATTTTGGCGACTCCATCCGCACCGGCGCAAACGACTGTGCCGAGGACGAACCGGACCAGAACAAGGTCCACTTTGACCTGCACCTGTACCGGGTATTCGCTCAGGGCTATCTGTCCACCGCCGGCGCTTCCATGAGCCTTGCAGAGAAAAAGAGCCTTGCATGGGGTGCACGCCTCATGACGCTGGAGTGCGGCACCCGCTTCCTCACCGATTATCTGGAAGGTGACCACTACTTCCACACTGCCCGCCCGGACCACAATCTGGACCGTGCCCGCACCCAGTTCACTCTGGTGCGCCAGATGGAAGACTGCTTTGACCAGATGCTGGACATCGTCAGCCGGAACGAGGGCTGACCCCCTACGCCAATTCCTTTTTTCGACGTCATACACAGCAAGAGCCATGGACGGTCTCCCTCCCCGGGACCGTCCATGGCTCTTTTTATGAAGTGCGAGAGCAGGCATCTCCTGCCGAAACGGATGAATTTGCCAAAAAGTGCTTCTTCTGCCGAAAGCCGGAAAGTCGATTTTGAAAAAAGCCTTTGGAAAAATCACAGCGTCTCCCCGGAATACTACCAAGAGCTGGGAAACGGCGTCTATCTGGTCCAGGTCAAAATTGATGGAAAGACCGTGTCCTATGCTGCCGTGGATCCTGCCGCTATATCACCTGCAGATCCGACCTTGACGAGCGGCTTCATATGATGTACGATAAAAGTGGTATAATGCGTACGTCTGCCACAGGAAAGGAGTTTGGCATGGAAAAAATGATTCATCAACAGGTGGAAGAGAGTTTAGCCGATTACCTGCAGCCGTTTAAGGAGACTTACAAAGACGAGGGGTTTAGCTTCCAAATCGAGAGCGCCGTTCAAATCGAGAGCGCCGTTACCGATGTTGGGGTGACCGGCTTTTTTAAAGACAAGTATCATCCGGATGAAGCCACCCCCTTTTGTTTATTGCGGCTTTCCATCCTGCACGACTGTCGGCAGATCCATATCACCAACATCTTTCTGCCGGAGTTTATGCGTCATAAGGCGATCGGCAGGCAGATGATCGGCATCCTGTTCCGGCTGGCAAAACAGCAGGGATACGACCTTTTTCTTGTTGACATGGTCAACAGTTTTTACCGCAGGATGATCAACCGGGGTGCACTGCCCTGTGATGAATGCGATGACGTCGTGCAGATCGTGGACACTACCGATCTCCGCTGATCTTGTATTCTGCGAACAGCAAAAGCCGGTGCAAAGCGCTGTCCCGGTCGGACCGGTCTTTTCTGCCTTCTCTGAAAAACAGCTTTCCTCGCCCGGGACCTCTTGAGGATACGAGAGGTCTTGGGCGAGTTTTTCATCTGTAAAAGTCTAACAATTTGCCCAGTTTTTGCGGGTTTTGTATAGGTTATTTTTGAACATTATGCCATAACAAGAGCGACGTGTACCTCTTCTGCGGACAGCGGCGGCACCCTTTATCCTCCCGGCAGGCACGGACGCCCGGCGGTTTGCCGACCTTTCCGATGCGGTCATCCGCTTTGCGCCCATTGACATCGACAAACAGCAGTACGGCTCTGTCCACGGCGAAAACGAGAACATCTCTGTGGACAAGATCCATCTGGCGGTGGATTTCTACAAGAAACTGCTGCGGAATTACCAGTGACCCTCCACCGGCGGCTGCCGGTATCCATGCCCGGTTCAAAACCGGGACCCCGCTGACACAAAAACCGGGACTGACAGCTTTCGTCAGTCCCGGTTTAACTTTTACGGGGTTATTTTATTTCCTCTGCCGGAGGAGTTACGCTTTTCTCAGCGGATCTCAATGCCCAGCTTGAACTTCAGGTTGCCAAGGATCTTCTTGACCGCCCGCTCCACTTCCTCCGTGGAGAGTTCCTTCTTTGCATCGGAGAGAGACAGGGTAAATGCCATGCTCTTTTTGCCCTCTCCCAGATTTGCGCCCCGGTAGATGTCAAAGAGTTTGATCTCATTTACCAGAGGACTTGCGGTCCGGATGGTCTCCTCGATCTCGCCGCAGGTAGTCTTTTCGTCACAGACCAGCGCAAGGTCGCGCTTGACCGCAGCGTAGGGGCTGAGGGGCTGGTAGCGCAGCTCACTTTCCACGCAGGACATCAGTGCCTCGTAGTCCAGCTCGCCCAGATAGATGTTCTGGCTGTCCTTCTGGTCCTTGGCGATCTCCAGCTCACCGTTGATCTCGTTGGAGAGCTTGCCAAAGACACCCAAGCGCTTGCCCTTGCAGTACACAGCGGCGCTGATACCGGGGTGCAGCCAGCTGGCAGTCTCCCGCTTGTAATCAAAGCTGAGACCAAAACCGGCAGCAAGTGCTTCCATCGCACCCTTGACGGTGAAGAAATCCTCCTCGGGACCAAATGCGCCCATGCACAGAGTCTGGCGCTCGTGGGGATGCTCGCAGATGGGAAGCTCCTTTGCCAGATAGACCGGGGCCAGCTCAAAGAGACGACCCTCGGCGTTGCCCTTCTTCAGGTTGTCCACGATGACGTTGAGCATGGAGGGGCTCAGCAGGGTCCGCATAATGGACAGGTTCTCGCTGATGGGGTTCAGGATGCGAATCGCCTTGCGTGCCTCATCCTCTGCAGGGACGTGGAGCATATCCAGCTCTGCGTTGGAGTAAAAGGCAAGGGTGGACGCCTCGTAGAAACCCTGTGCTGCCAGCAGGCGCTTGGTCTTGAGCTGCTGCTTCTGCGCATAGTTCAAGCCGCCGTTGGTGACGGAGGCAGTGTTCAGGAAGGTGGGCACGATGTGGTCGTAGCCATACTCCCGGATAACTTCCTCGGCAAGATCCGGGAAGCTCTCCACGTCGTCACGGTACAGGGGTGCGGACACGTCCCAGCTGCCGTCTGCCTGCACATCCACGGTAAACTCCAGACGCTGGAGAATGTCGATCATGGTCTGGTCCGGCACAGTGATGCCCAGCACCCCGCAGATCTTGGCGGGGGTGGTGACGATGTGGCGGCGCTCCAGAGGACGACCGTCGGTCAGGTCATATTCCAGCGTAGTGATATCACCGCAGTCCAGCTGCTGGATCAGGTGCAGGGCACGTGCCAGACCCAGCTGGGGAGAATAGCGGTCCACGCCCTTCTCGTACCGGGCGGAGGAGTCGCTGTTCTGACCCAGGGCACGGCTGGTCTTACGGACGCAGTCCCGGGCAAAGGTGGCGCACTCAAACAGCAGGCTGGTGGTGTTCTCGTCCATGCCGGAGTTGGCACCGCCCATGATGCCGGCAAGTGCCACCGGCTTTTCGGCATCGCAGATCACCAGATTGTTGGGGTTCAGGGTGAACTCCTTCTCGTCCAGAGTGACGATCTTTTCGCCCTCCTGTGCACGGCGCACCTCGATGGTACGTCCTGCCACCTTGTTCAGGTCAAAGGCGTGCATGGGCTGACCCATCTCCAGCAGGGTGTGATTGGTGATATCCACCACGTTGCTGATGGAGCGCAGACCGCACAGTGCCAGATGCCGCTTCATCCAGCGGGGAGACTCGCCCATGCGGATGTTGCGGACGTAGTGTGCCATGTAGCGGGGGCACAGGTCCGGTGCCTCCACCTTTACGGTGATGGGAGCGTCCGGCTCGCAGACAGCCTTGTAGTCCATGGCGGGCATGTGCAGGGGCTTGCCCAGAATTGCCGCCACCTCACGGGCGATGCCCAGCACGGACTGGCAGTCCGGGCGGTTGGCGGTGATGGAGATGTCAAAGATGTAGTCGTCCAGACCCACCACCGGAGCAATGTCGGTGCCGGGAACGGAATCCTCCGGCAGGATCAGCAGACCGTAGACCTCGGAACCAGGGAACAGATCCTCGTTGAGACCCAGCTCCTCACCGGAGCAGAGCATACCGTTGGACTCCACGCCCTGCATCTTGCGAGCCTTGATGGTGATGCCGCCGGGCAGAGTGGAGCCATCCAGAGCTGCCGGGACGCAGTCCCCCAGCTTCATGTTGGCAGCGCCGGTGCTGATGTGGATGTCGTGACCGTAGTCGCCGCAGTCCACCACACACTTGGTCAGGTGGGTGCCCTCCTGCTTTTCCATCTCCACGATCTTGCCGACCACCACCTTGCTGATGCCGGCATCCAGCGGGATCAGTTCTTCCACCTCAAAACCGCAGGAAAAAAGTTTTTCCTCCAGTTCCTGAGCGGTAACGTCGATATCTACAAACTCTTTTAACCAACTGAAAGGTACTTTCATTGTCTGTTCTCTCCCCTCTTATTCGTGGAACTGCTTGAGGAACTGCAGGTTGTTCTCGAACATCAGACCGATGTTGTTGATGCCGTACTTCAGCATGGCGATACGCTCGATGCCGATGCCAAAGGCAAAGCCGGAGTACTCGTCCGGGTCGATGTTGCAGTTTTCCAGCACCTTGCGGTTTACAACGCCGCCGCCCAGCACCTCGATCCAGCCGGTGTGCTTGCACAGGGGGCAGCCCTTGCCGTGGCACTCAAAGCAGCTCACATCCACCTCCACGCTGGGTTCGGTAAAGGGGAAGTAGGAGGGGCGCAGACGGGTGCGGGTGTCGGCGCCAAAGAGCTTCTGCACAAAGGTGTTCAGTGCGCCCTGCAGGTCTCCCAGGGTGATGCCCTTGTCCACCACCAGACCTTCCATCTGATGGAACATGGGGCTGTGGGTGGCGTCGGAGTCGGAGCGGAACACACGACCGGGGATCAGCACCTTGATGGGAGGCTTCTGGCTGTCCATAGTGCGGATCTGACCGCCGGAGGTCTGGGTCCGCAGCAGGAACTCGTCGGACAGGTAGAAGGTGTCCTGCATATCCCGGGCGGGATGATCCTTGGGCACGTTCAGACGGGTAAAGTTGTGGTCGTCATCCTCGATCTCCGGGGACTCTGCCACCGCAAAGCCCATGCCGGAGAACACATCGATGATCTGGTTCGTCACCAGAGTCAGGGGGTGCAGACCGCCTACGGGGCGGGTCTTGGCGGGCAGGGTGATGTCCACGGTCTCTGCTGCGTTGCGGGCAGCAAGCTCCGCCTCCTTTACCTTTTTGGCAGCGGCGTCATACTCCGCCTGCACCTTCTGCTTCAGCTCGTTGATGATCTTGCCCATGGCGGGGCGTTCTTCCGGCGCAACGGTGCGCAGGTTCTTCATCAGGGCAGGGATCTTGCCGTTTTTGCTGAGGTATTCCTGCCAGAAGGAAGCCAGCGTTTCCTTGCTGGATACCTGACCAAGACTTTCCTCTGCACGCTTTGCCAGCTCATCGATCATTGCTTGCATGGATATTCTCTCCTTTATCGTTTCGTGTACAAATCAGGGCGGCGCAAAAAAAGCCCCGTCCCCTGCCCGATCTCTCAGGCAAAAGGGACGAAGCTCTGTAGATTCTGCTCCGCGGTACCACCCGGTTTCCGTCTGCTGCAAGGCAGACGGCACTCAAACGCCGTAACGGGGCGCAACCGTCCTGTGCTAATGGATGCTGGTGCATCGTTCCCACAGACCGCTCGGGAGCGAACTTCGGGATGTCTGTGCACGGAAGCCCTTTCAGCCGGTGAAGCTTCTCTCTTTGCCGCACAGCACAAACCTACTCTCTCCGTCGCTGCGTTTGGAGTATTCAGGTTCATAACCAATAGTTATGTTACCATATTTTGCAGCGGTTTGCAAGCCGAAGAGGGATTTTTGCAGTTTTTTGTGATCTCCCCCACCCAGCCCTCCTGCCTGCAGCACACACAAAAGACCCTGCCGGGTCACGGCAGGGTCTTTACACAATATCCTTATTTTGCCAGGATCTCATCGGCAAGGGCATCCATCTGCGCCTCGGCGGCTGCATTTGCCGCACTGCGGATGGTGACCACATTGTCGCACAGGATCATATTCTTCATGCCCTCCAGCTCAGCACGCATAAGCTTTGCTGCCATGGGTGCCCAGGTGCCGTTTTCCATCAGACCGATGGTGCGGCTCTGGAAGTTTTTGGTCTTGAGGTGTGCCAGCAGGTTTTCCATGGGCGGGAAGAGGCAGCCGTCATAGGTGGCGCACGCCAACAGGATCTTGCCACAGCGGAATGCCTCGGTCACGGCGTAGGACACATCGGTGCGGGTCAGGTCCATCTCCACTACCTTTGCGCCCCGGGCACGGAGCTTTTCTGCCATGGTGTGTGCTGCTGCACGGGTGTGTCCGTGGATGGAAGCACTTGCCACCAGGATCTTTTCCGGCTCTTCCGGCTTATAGCTGGACCAGAGGTCGTAGTAGTTCAGGTACTTGGACAGGTCCCCGGTGAGCACCGGACCGTGAAGGGGGCAGATGGTGCGGATGTCCAGTGCCGCCGCCTTTTTCAGCAGTGCCTGCACCTGCACGCCGTATTTGCCCACGATGTTCAGGTAGTACCGGCGTGCCTCGCTTGCCCAGTCTGCCTTTTCGTCATACTTTGCCACAGCGCCAAAGCGACCAAAGCCGTCGGCAGAAAACAGCACCTTCTCGCTGCTCTCATAGCTCACCATGACCTCCGGCCAGTGGACCATGGGGGCAAACACAAAGGTAAGGGTGTGGCTGCCCAGAGACAGGCTGTCCCCTTCCTTTACCACCACCCGGCGCTCCTTGGCAACAGCGTCTGCCCCAAAGAACTGGTCCATGAACAGAAAGGTCTTGGCGTTGCCCACCACCTGCATCTCCGGGTAGAGGGCAGCAAGCCGGGCGATGTTTGCACCGTGGTCCGGCTCCATGTGGGACACCACCAGATAATCCGGCTTCCGGTCCCCAAGCGCCTCGGTGAGGTTTGCCAGCCACGGCTGGGTAGCACGGGCGTCCACCGTGTCCAGAATGGCGGTCTTTTCGTCCAGAATGACATAGGAATTATAGCTGACCCCGGTGGGCACCGGATACTGACTCTCAAACAGGTCGATGGTGGTATCGTCCACCCCTACCCCAAGGATCCCGCTGCTGATCTTGTTTACGCTCATAACAGGTCAATCTCCTTTTTATTGTATGATCTACCAAAAAATATCTTTTATTACCTGAGAATAACTTCTAGTATAGCACATTGACAGAAAATTCGCAAGAGGGGCTGCTCATCAAAAACTGTCCCCTGATAAGAAGCTTCTGCCGACTCTGCTGCGCCGGTTTTATTCCTCTGCGGACTCCGGCAGCCGTGCCGTCACCGGCTTGCCCGGCTCGTTGTCCAGTTCCAGCAAGGTGGCGGCGGTTGCCTCGTCCAGCGTCTGCACCGCACGGAGCTTGCGGCTGATGGCACGGCTGCGGACCCCGATGAGATTATCCAGTTCCTCGTCTGTCTGGCGCAGCCGCTGCTGCATCTTGGCAAGCCCCTGTCCAAACTTGTCAAACTCGGTCTTGACGGCTCCCAGAAGCTGCCACACCTCTCCGGAACGCTTCTGGATGGCAAGGGTCTTGAAGCCCATCTGCAGGCTGTTCAGCAATGCCGCCATGGTGCTGGGACCTGCCACGTTTACCTGATAGTCCCGCTGCAGCACTTCCAGCAGACCGGCGTTTACCACCTCGGCGTACAGTCCCTCAAAGGGCAGAAACAGGATGCCAAAGGCGGTGGTATAGGGCGGTTCCACGTACTTTTGCCGGATGTCTTTTGCCTCGCTGCGGAGCACCAGCTCCAGAGCGTGGCGGGCGTTTTCCACCGCCTGAGCATCCCCGGACGCCTGAGCATCCTGCAAATGGGCGTAGGTGTCCCCGGGGAACTTGGAGTCGATGGGCAGCCAGACTGTGCCGCCATCGGTGCCGGGCATTTTGATGGCGTACTCCACCCGCTGGGTGCTGCCGGGGATGGTCGCCACGTTGGTATCGTACTGCTCCGGCGCAAGGATTTCTTCCAGGATCGCCCCCAGCTGGATCTCTCCCAGAATGCCCCGGGTCTTGACACCGGAAAGCACCTGCTTCAGCCCGCCCACATCTGCGGCAAGGCTCTGCATCTCGCCCAGACCCTTATACACCTGCTCCAGCTGCTGGTTCACCGCCTTAAAGCTCTCGGTGACCCGCTTTTGCAAAGCGTCCTGCAGCTGCTCGTCCACCGTGCGGCGGATCTCATCCAGTTTCTCGGCGTTCTGGGTCTGCATGGCGGCAATGCTTTCTGCCAATGTCTTGCGCATCTCCTCCAGCTTCCGGGCATTGGACGCCTCCAGTCCCTGCAGCCGCTGCTCCATGGTCTGCTGCTGGTTTGCCTGCCCGCTGGAAAGGGTGGCACTCATGCCCTGCACGGCGGTCTGCAGGGTCTCGCTGATGCCCCGCATCGCCGTGTAGTTCTGCTGTGCCAGCTCTGCCTGCTTCTGTTCCAGTGCCTTCTGCTGCGCCTCCAGCTGCTGCTGCAGCCACGCTTTCAGCTCCTCATCGTCCCGCTGCTGTCCGGGTCTTGCAGAGCGGTACAGCAGCAACGCCTGCAAAAGGCAGATCACCACCAGAAGCACCGTGTACAATCCGGCAAAAAATCCCATTTTTATCTCCCCATTCGTATTAAAATCACAAAATCCGCATCCCGAACGCTGCAGGATGCGGAAGGTCTTTAAAGTTCCTGATACTCCAGAGTCTGCTGCTGGGTGACCACCTGTGCGCCGTAGAGACCGACGCCGTCCACCTCCATCTCGCCTACCTGATTGTCACAGGGGTCGGCACGGAAGGAGCACATGGGCGGGTCAAAGGGGGCGCAGAGGGCACGGTTTGCCACCATGCGTCCGGTGTCCAGATTGCCAAAGTAGTGCAGACGCATCTCCTCGTTGCCGGCACGTGCCATGGAGGCACCGGCGGAACAGTCGGCGTACATCCAGCCCTTGGGGGCAATGTAGAACATCGCCCAGTCGTGGCAGCCTGCCAGCTCCGGACGTGCCACCAGTCCGCTCTGCCACTGTGCCGGGATGCCTGCAAGGCGGCACAGCACGATAAAGGTCGCTGCCATGACACCGCAGTCTCCCCGGCGGTTCCGGGCGCAGTGGTCCGTGATGTTCTCATGGACAAAGTACATGGGCTGGAAGTGGTAGTGCACGTTGAGGGTGACATAATCGTAGATCCGCTTTGCCTTTTCTACCGGGTCGGTGACCCCTGCAGTGAGCTGAGCCGCAAGGGCACGGAGGTAGGGGGTAAAGGCAAGGTGGGGCAGCTGCTCCTGCGTGTCAAAGTCCGGCTGCACCGGGTCTGCCGTCACTGCCAGCGGGTCCGCATAGTAGGCGGTGCTGCAGTAGCTGTAGGTCGCCCCAAACCGGCAGTTCTCCGCAAGGTCTGCCTCCCAGTAGGCGGTGCGCTGCAAGGCGTCCTCCGGGGCGATGTGGGCGGGGGTCCGGGTAAAGCTGTCCAGCCGGATGTCACTCTGTGCCGGGCAGGCTGCCGGCAGAGGCAGCCAGACCTTTACATGGACGGCGCTGCGTCCCTGTGCCTTTGCCTGTGCCAGAGCGGAGGCAAAGGTCTCCTCCGACATACCGATGCTGGTCTGCAGGGTGATGCGGGCGCTTGCCTTGCCGGTAGTCATCATTTTGTGACGCTGTTCCGTGTACCGGTCCCAGCTGCGCTCCGGCGCAGGCGGGTCCAGCTGACGTGCCGCCAGATCCGGGTGGGTGGCAATGAGGGTCTCGGCAAAGCGGCTGATGTACCGTTTTTCGCCCCGGACGAACCGCCAGTCCATCTGACCGGCACGGTCCAGCGCCCGGAACTCCTCTTCGGTAAAGTCCCGCAGCAGAGCCTGCAGCTGCTGCAATGCCTGCTGCCCGGTCCAGCAGTATTCCTGGGGCAGGCGGCGCAGGATCTCCCGCTGTGCCAGCAGAGCGTCCCGCATCCGGTCCACACCCCGGGGGGTGGGATTTTCCGGCAATGCCCCTGCCGGGGTGCCGGGCTGGTTCTGGCTCCTGGTCCAGTCCTCCGCAAGGCAGTCGTCGATCCGCTGGATCGCTTCCTCGTAATATCCCGCCTCCTTCAGGCGGCGGATGTCGTCCGGCAGGTCCAGACCCAGAGCTTCAAAGCAGGTGTTCATGTCTTTCATATCTGTATCCTCCCTATTTTGCGGCGGCGGAGGATCCGCCGTCGGTGATCCGGTCCCGGCATCGGTAAGATGCTGCGGGGCGCATCGTCCAATGGAAACCGGTCTTATTCCGGGCTGTAGGCACTGCCCATGATCCAGGCATTGTCGGCGGAATACTTTGCATGGTTGCGCAGGTAGGTGACCCACGCACCGTAGCCGTTGCCGGCGGTAAGGTGCACCCCGTCCGGGGCGGCAATCATCTCTTTCAGGTTGCCCTCGCCGTCTGCAAAAGTCTCCCACAGGTCCAGATACACACAGCCCTTGCTGACAGCAAGCTGTGCCAGCTGCTGGTTGACGTTCTGGAGCACGTCCGAGGCAAGACCGGGCTTTTCGGCAGCGGCGGCGGGACGCACCGGGGGCACCGACTGCACATAGATCACGCAGTCCTGCCCCAGCGTCTGGCGCAGGGTGTCCAGCATCTGCCCGTAGTAGGCAAGGAACCGATCTGCTGCACCCAGCGTGGTAAGGGTGTTGGTGCCCAGCAGGATATACAGCTTTTTGGGCTGGGCGGCGGCAAGGACGTCCAGTGCCACCTCTTTGCCCCGGGTGGAGCTTTTGACCGACGCCCGGTTGACGATGGCATCGGGACCCACACCGGTGTAGCCGCAGATCAGCGCACCGCCCAGATTGATCTTGTAGTCCGAGAAGCCCACGGTCAGGCTGTCTCCCAGAAATGCGGCGTCCGCAAAATAGCTCAGGTCCACCTGTCCGCAGGCGGGCTGGCGGATCACGCTGGCATCGTATGCTTTAACGGTATACGCTCCGGCGCTCTGCCGTGCCGGACCAAAGCTTTCCAGCTGCACCGCCTGTGCCGTGCCGGAGCTGCCGGTACTGTCGGCTTCCCCGGTGCTCTCGCTGCCCGGGGTGCTGTTGCCTTCCATGGGCAGCGGGGCAAGGATGTTCTGGGCAATGCCGCTGGCGTTGGTCTGGGGGGTGTCGATGCTGCCTGCGGCGCCGCTTTCCAGAATGGCAGTGATGGCGTAGGCAAGGATCAAAATGGCGATCACTACCCCCAAAAGACGCAGTTTGTCGCCTGCCCCCCTGCGGCGTCGGGGACGGGAGGAGGAATGATATTCGTGTGAAATACCCATGGTCTGTGTTCCAGCTTTCTGATTTTTATGGCAAAGGACAGGTTTTCCGGTCCAGTTTCTTTGTGCCACACCATTTTAGCATAATTTTTTTGCCTGTGCAACCAATTGGGTCTTGCATACAACAGGCAAAACAGTTACAATAGGGACGTAGCAGATTTTGCGCATTTTACAAAAAGCAAATGCACATGCTGCTCCATTTTTGTATCACTTGCAACCCAGGCTTTGTTTTTCGTCCCGGTCCGGGCGCAGTGCAGGGCATCCGGTCCCTTGGAAAAGGACAGTGGGAAAAGTCGGCAGCTGGTGGTGCAGAAGGTAAAATTTGGAACAAATAAGAAGGAGGTTCTCATGACCAAAGCCAAAAACGTCATTATTGGTCAGAGCGGCGGTCCCACCGCCGTCATCAACTCCAGCCTTGCCGGTGTCTACAAAGCCGCCTGCAGTCTGGGTGCCGAAAAAGTCTACGGCATGAAATACGGCATCGAGGGACTGCTCAAGGAGGAGCTGCTGGATCTGAATGCGCTGCTGGGAGATCGCCTGAGCATTGAACTGCTCAAGCGCACCCCCTCCAGCTATCTGGGCAGCTGCCGGTACAAGCTGCCGGATCCGGACACCGACCCCGCTCCCTTTGTCAAGCTGTTCAGCCTGTTTGACAAATACGAGATCTTTGCGGTGTTCTACATCGGCGGCAACGACTCTATGGACACCATCGCCAAACTTTCCCGCTATGGCGAGCGGGTAGGAAGTCCGGTGCGGTTCATCGGTGTGCCCAAGACCATCGACAACGACCTTTGCCTCACCGACCACACCCCCGGTTACGGCTCGGCGGCAAAGTACATTGCCACCATCCTCAAGGAAGTCATCCGGGATTCTTCGGTGTACGACATCCGCAGCGTGACGGTGGCGGAGATCATGGGTCGTCACGCCGGCTGGCTTGCCGGTGCCGCCTGCCTTGCCGGGGGCGATGACTGCGAGGGTCCGGACCTGATCCTGCTGCCGGAAGTGCCCTTTGACCCGGACCGGTTCCTTACCAAGGTGGACCAGCTGCAGCGGGTAAAATCCAATGTGATCATCGCCGCCAGCGAGGGCGTCAAGACCGCCGACGGCACCTACCTGTGCGATCTGGTGTCCACCGCCGGGCAGCTGGACGCCTTTGGACACAAGGCGATCCTCAGCGGCACCAGCCGGTATCTGTCGGACCTGATTCACGACAACCTCCACTGCAAGAGCCGCGCCATTGAGTTTTCCACCCTGCAGCGCTGCGCCAGCCATCTGGCAAGCCGCACCGATGTGAACGAGGCATATGCCGCAGGCGGTGCTGCCGCTGCCGCCGCCTTTGCCGGTGAGACCGGGCGTATGATCGCTCTGGAGCGGATCTCCAGCTACCCCTACCAGTGCATCACCCGGTCTGTGGATGTGCAGCAGGTAGCAAATCTGGAAAAGAAGGTGCCGCTGGAGTGGATCTCCGAGGACGGTATGCAGGTCACTGCAGCATTTGAAGAGTACGCACGTCCTCTGATCCTGGACGAGGTGACTCCCGTCTATGTCAACGGCACCCCCCGTCACATCCACCTGTAACCTGTATTTCCTTTCCCCCGTCTGTTTTCGTGCACCTGCACGTTAATAATAAGCCGAAACAGAAAAAACAAAAAAGGAGAAATCATCATGGGTAAAAATGCAATCGTTGGTCAGTCTGGCGGTCCTACTTCCGTCATCAATGCAAGCCTTGCAGGCGTCTTTGAGAGCTGCAAGAGCCGGGGCGCAGAGATCGTCTACGGTATGCGCAACGGCGTTGCCGGGCTGCTGGAGGAGCGGGTGGTGGACCTTTCCACCGTGCTGACCGATGATCTGGACATCGAGCTGCTGAAGCGCACCCCCTCCAGTTTCCTGGGCAGCTGCCGCTACAAGCTGCCGGACTGGCATGAGGACGAGGCAGTGTACAAGAAGCTGTTTGCCATCCTTGAAAAGTTGGACATCGGCTACTTCTTTTACATCGGCGGCAACGACTCCATGGACACCATCGGCAAGCTGGCAGACTACGGCGCCCGCATCAACAGCGACATCCGCTTTATGGGCGTGCCCAAGACCATTGACAACGACCTGATGGTCACCGACCACACCCCCGGTTACGGCTCTGCGGCTAAGTACATCGGCGTGGTGATGAAGGAGATCATCCGGGATGCTACGGTCTACGGCACCAAGTACGTCACCGTGGTGGAGATCATGGGACGCAACGCCGGCTGGCTGACCGCTGCCGCCGCTCTTGCCAAGAGCGACGACTGCGAGGGCGTGGATATGATCTGCCTGCCCGAGGTCCCCTTCAACGTGGATCACTTCATCGAGAAGGTCCGGGTCATGCAGGAAAAGAAGCCCAGCATCGTTATTGCAGTCTCCGAAGGCGTCAAGCTGGAGGACGGTCGCTATGTCTGTGAGCTGGCAGATGATGTCCACGCCGTGGACGCCTTTGGTCACAAGGCACTGACCGGCACCGCCCGGTTCCTTGCCAACGTGGTGGCGCGGAATCTGGACACCAAGACCCGCTGCATCGAGCTTTCCACCCTGCAGCGCTGCGCCGGTCATCTGACCAGCCGCACCGACATCACCGAGGCGTATCAGGTGGGCGGTGCCGCAGCAAAGGCAGCCTTTGAGGGGGTCACCGGGCAGATGGTGGCGCTGAAGCGCATCTCCAACAGCCCCTACCAGTGCACCACCGAGCTGCATCCCATCAGCGAAGTGGCAAATCTGGAAAAGAAGGTACCCCTGAGCTGGATGAACGAGAATCACACCCAGATGACCGAGGATTTCCTTGCCTACGCCCGCCCGCTGATCCAGGCAGAGCTGACCCCGCTGTATATTGCCGGTCTGCCCCACCACATCTACATGAAGGATCAGGAGTGATCTCTCCTTTTTGCGTTTTCTGAGGCATAGTAAAAGCCCGTCCGAGTTAACGCCCGGACGGGCTTTGTTTATTTACCGGGAAATGCCGCTCAGATGGTGGCTTCCACTCTGGGCGCGCCGCCGGCGATCTCCTCTGCGGTGAGGGGGGTTGCCTCTGCAGGGGCGTTGAGCCGCTCCTTGGCGACTGCCAGCATCAGCTTGATGCGGTTTTCCTGATTGACCCGGGTGGCGCTGGGGTCGTAATCGATGGGGGTGATGTTGGCGCTGGGGTACAGGGCACGGATACGGTTTACCATGCCCTTGCCCACAATGTGGTTGGGCAGGCAGCCGAAGGGCTGGGCGCAGACGATGTTGCCGTAGCCCCCCTGCACCAGCTCTACCATTTCGGCGGTAAGCAGCCAGCCCTCGCCCATCTTTGCACCCAGCGAGATGATGCCCTTGGGTTTTTCCACCAGCTCCCGGAAGGGACCCGGCGCATAGAAGCCCGCTTCGGTCTCTGCCTTGAGCATGGCACGCTCTACCCCGTCCAGCCAGTTCAGCAGCTGGTCGGTGCCCAGCTTGATGCCCAGTGCACCGCCGTAGAGGACATGGTCCTCTCCCATATTAAAGATGCAGTACTGGACAAAGCCCATAAGACCGGGGAAGTTTACCTCGCAGTCCTGACTTTCCAAAAACTTTTGCAGCTCATTGTTGCCCAGCGGGCTGTATTTGACGTAGATCTCGCCCACAACGCCCACCTTGACCTTGGGCACCCGGGTCACCGGGATGGAGGCAAAGTCCCTGGCGATGAGGGGGAAGGTGTGCTTCATCTCCTTGGCGGTAAAGCCCTTGCCTGCCAGCAGCACCCGTCCCAGACGGCTGACCCACAGGTCCACCATCCGGTCTGCAGCGCCCTTTTCGTTTTCGTAGGGTGCCACCTGATTGCGCAGGGCGCAGAGCATATCTCCGTAGAAAATACACGCCACAAAGCGCCGTACCAGCGGCAGGGTCATCTGGAAGCCGCTGTCCTTTTCCAGCCCGGAGAAATTCAGGCTTGCCACCGGGATCTGGGGATAGCCCGCCTTCACCAGTGCCTTGCGCAGCAGGTGGATGTAGTTGGAGGCACGGCAGCCGCCGCCGGTCTGGGTGATCAGCAGAGCGGTGTGGTCCAGATCATACTTGCCGCTGTTCAGTGCATCCAAAAACTGCCCGATGACCAGCAGCGCCGGGTAGCAGGTGTCGTTGTGGACGTATTTCAGTCCCAGCTGTGCCACAGCGCTGCCGCAGTTGCCAAGGACCTCGCACTTGTAACCATCGTACCGCAGGGCATATTCCATCAGCCGGAACTGAGTGATCGCCATGTTGGGGATCAGGATGGTGTGGGTCTTTTTCATCTCCGGGGTAAATTTGGGATAATTGTATTCCATAGGTTCCTCCTATGTTTCTCTGAACAAGATAGCTCCTGCAAAAGCCTTCACCCCTTGGGGACGGATCTCCCCGGTGCGGGGAGAGTCTGTCCCGTCCGGGGCAAGGCCTTCTGCCTATCTCAAAGTTTCTTTTATTCTGCCTTTTCCGCTGCTACTTCGTCCCGCTCGTCCAAGGCGGCAAAGAGGCTGCGCAGGCGGATGTTCACGGCACCCAGATTGGTGATCTCATCGATCTTCAGCTGGGTGTAGAGCTTGCCGCCCTCCTGCAGGATCTCCCGGGTCTCGTCGGTGGTAATGGCGTCCACGCCGCAGCCAAAGGAGACCAGCTGCACCAGATCCATATCCTTCTGGGTGGTGCAGTACTTGGCGGCAGCATACAGACGGCTGTGGTAGGTCCACTGGTTCAGCACGCTGGTGGGGAACTTCTGCACCCGGTTGGAGATGCTGTCCTCGGTGATCACCGCTGCACCGTGGCGGGTGATGAGCCGATCGATGCCGTGGTTCACCTCCGGGTCCACATGGTAGGGACGTCCTGCCAGCACGATGATCCGCTTGCCCTTCCGGCGCGCCTCATCCATGATCTCGCTGCCCTTTACCCGGATCTTTGCCATATGTGCCTCGTACTCTGCATAGGCAGCGTCTGCGGCGTGCTGCACTTCCTTTTCCGAGATGCCGCCAAAGTACTTGGGCAGCACCTCTTTTGCCATCTTGTGGACAAAGTCCTTGGGACGGTGGATGCCCACATAGTCGTAAATGAACTTTTTGCCTTCCAGTTCCGGGCAGTTGCCTGCCAGAACCTCCGGGTAGTAGGCGACCACCGGGCAGTTGTAGTGGTTATCTCCCAATCCCTCGTCGATGTTGTAGGTCAGACAGGGGTAGAAGATGGCGTCCAGTTCCATCTGACTCAGTGCCTTGATGTGACCGTGGCTCAGCTTTGCGGGGAAGCAGGCGGTGTCGCTGGGAATGGTCGCCTGCCCTGCCAGATACAGTCCCCGGCTGGATACGGGGCTGGTGTGCACCGCAAAGCCAAGGTCGGTCCAGAAAGCGTGCCAGAAAGGCAGCAGCTCATAGAAGCCAAGGCACAGGGGGATGCCGATGGATCCCCGTTTGCCGGGCACCGGCTTATAGCCTGCCAGCAGCTGCTGTTTGTAGGCGTAAAGGTTCAGACTGTTGTCCTCGCTCTTGCCGGTGACGGGCTTGTCGCAGCGGTTGCCGGAGATGAACTTGCGCCCGTCGGCAAAGGTGTTGACGGTGAGCTGGCAGTGGTTGCCGCAGCCGCCGCACTTGACGCTGACCACCTTCTGGTCAAAGGCTTCCAGCTCCGGCAGGGTCATCATGCCGGAGGTCTCCCGGTGGTTCTTGCGGCTCTGGCGCTGTCCGTACAGTGCTGCGCCGTAGGCACCCATCAAACCGGCGATGTCCGGGCGGATCACCTCCACCCCCATCTCCTTTTCAAAAGCACGGAGGACCGCTTCATTATAGAAGGTACCTCCCTGCACCACGATCTTTCGTCCCAGCTCTTCCGGGCTGGAGGCACGGATCACCTTGTACAGGGCGTTCTTCACCACGCTGATGGACAGTCCGGCAGAGATGTTCTCGATGGTAGCACCGTCCTTCTGCGCCTGCTTCACCGAGCTGTTCATAAACACCGTGCAGCGGCTGCCCAGATCCACCGGACGGTCTGCAAACAGACCCAGTGCCGCAAATTTCTTTACGTCATAGCCCAGCGCCTGGGCAAATGTCTGCAAAAAGCTGCCGCAGCCGGAAGAGCACGCCTCGTTGAGGAAGATGTTACTGATGGCGCCATCCTCGATCTTGAAGCACTTCATGTCCTGCCCGCCAATGTCGATGATGAAATCCACGTCCGGCATAAAGTACTTGGCGGCGGTAAAGTGCGCCACCGTTTCCACCAGACCGTAATCACAGCGGAAGGCGTTCTTTACCAACTCCTCGCCGTAGCCGGTAGTGGTGACGCTTGCCACCTGCAGCCCGGGATGCTCCCGGCAGATCTTGAGCAGCTGCTCCCGGATCAGGGGCAGCGGGTTGCCCAGATTGGGCTGATAGTTGGTGTAGAGGATCTGGCTCTTCTCGTCCACCACCACCAGCTTGACGGTGGTGGAGCCAGAGTCGATGCCGATGTGCACCGGACCGCACTGGGCACCAAAAGGCACCCGGGGCACGCTATGGGACATATGCCGGGCGTGGAATGCCTCGTACTCTTCCTTATTGGCAAAAAGAGGAGGCTCGCTGGCGTAGGTGGCGGTGGCGGCGTACTGGTCCAATGCCTGCGCCACGTCGGTGAGTACAAATTCCTTGTCTGCATACAGCGCAGCACCCAGTGCCACATACAGCAGGCTGTTTTCCGGGCAGGTGCCGGTGACACCCAGTGCCTCGTCAAAGCTCTTGCGCAGCACCGAGCTGAAGGTAAGAGGACCGCCCAGATACAGGATGTTGCCCCGAATGGGGCGACCCTGTGCCAGACCGGCAATGGTCTGGTTCACCACCGCCTTGTAGATGCTGGCGGCAATGTCCTCGGTGCGGGCACCCTGATTGATCAGGGGCTGCACATCACTCTTGGCAAAGACGCCGCAGCGGGAAGCGATGGTGTAGGTCCGCTGTGCCTTCTCTGCCGCTGCATTCATCTCGTCGGCACCCATCTTCAGCAGGGTCGCCATCTGGTCGATGAAGGCGCCGGTGCCGCCGGCGCAGCTGCCGTTCATCCGCACCTCGGTGCCGTTGGTGAGGAACAGGATCTTGGCATCCTCGCCTCCCAGCTCGATGACACAATCGGTGGCAGGCATAAAGCGTTTTACCGCCACACGGGTAGAAAAAACTTCCTGCACAAAGGGCACCCCGCAGCTGTCTGCCAGACCCATGCCGGCGGAGCCGGAGATGCTCAGCAGCGCCTTCTGCCCATGGAGCTGCTGGTCGTCAATACGGCGCAGCAGCTCCTGCGCCTTTTCCAGAATATGACTATAATGGCGTTCGTATGTAGAATACAGCAGGGAATCCTGCTCATCCAGCACAACGCATTTGATGGTGGTGCTGCCGATGTCAAGACCTACTCTCACGTTACTTTCCTCCTAAGGACAAAGAAATGCAGGGGTATTTTTTCCCGCAAAAAGTTTGGTAGCGAATCATTTTGTCGGTCCGCATACAGTATAATTATAACCCCATCGGACCAAACATTCAATCGACAGGACCTATTTTACACGAAAAAAACAGTTATTTCCAAGCCAAAAGTTAAATATTTTGTAAACTTAACCGGCTTTTTGCCACTTCTCGACCCGCAAAACAAAGGTTCTTTGCCGTAGATGCAAAGATGCCGCAGGGCAGCGGCTGCTGTCCTGCGGCATCCTTCTATTTCAGCTCTATTCCAGATCCTCCGGGTCCCACCGCTCCGGCATGGTGCGCATCTCCCGCACCAGCATGGCACGGAGCCGGTACTGCTGCTGGGTCTTTTCGGCATCGCTGTCGCTGTGAAGCTCCATGGCGGCATCTCCGGAGCCGCCGCCGGTATAGACCGGAATGGTCAGCACCGCCTGCGTCCCCTTGGAGGCTGCCTGTTCCATCTGCAGCTGCCAGCCCATGCGGCGGCAGCTTTCCCGGCAGAGCAGCAGACCCAGCTGCGCCCCGCCCAGAAAACAGCGGCGGTTCTCCAGCCATGTGTCCCGGTTGTCCCCGGGGAGCCCGCAGCCATCGTCCCTTACCGTCAGCTGCCAGCAGTCCCCGGTGCGACGCAGGGACATCTGCACCCTGCCTCCTTCCTGACAGGCACGCAGGGCGTTGGACAGCAGGTGCAGCAGCAGCAATTCCGTGTCCCGGCGGTCTGCCATCACACGGCATTTGTCCCAGCCGCCGTAATCCAGCTCCAGGGTCACCCCCAGCTGTGCCCGGACCATATCCGCCTGTGTTGCGATCTGGTCCAGCAGCCGGCACAGGTCCAGCAGGTGTAGGGAGGGCTTTTCTTCTGCACCCAGATATTCCAGCGTCGCCAGCACTTCTCCTATGGTGCGCTCCAGCTTTGCCGCTGCCCCGCTGATGTCCTCCACCGCCTGCCGGGTCTGGTCGTCCACCTCTACCTGCGCAAAGTGCTGTGCCAGGTACTCGCAGTTGCGTCCGATGAGTCCCAGACTGTGGTAGCAGGCGTCTGCCAGCTCCTTCTGGGGCACCGAGTGGATGGTCAGCTTTTCCGCTTCTTTCTGCTGCATTCTTCATGCCTCCCTGACCTGCTCTTACCGGTCCTTCTGGGGACGGAGCAGGGTATTTTTTACCGCATAGATCAGCTTACCGATGGTGGGTTTCTGCCCTGCAAAGCCGTTCTCTGCCCTAAAGGCATTCCACGCCCCGGTGGGGGCTGCCTCCAGCTGGTCGATCATGCGCCGGATGCCGCTGTACACCGCCGAAACCGAGGCATTGTGCTTCTCCCCCACCGCTTGCAGGATCTCCTTACGGATCGCCAACTTCTGGGAGGTGCCCAGCACCACCGCCACCGCATCGGTCAGGTAGGCGCAGTTGATGTCCTCCGGTTCTGCGCCCCAGCTCTCGTATAGCTGTCGGCAGCGCTGTTCCAGCTGCTGCCCCTTCTGCCCGGGCATCCGGCAGATCTCTCCCAGCAGGCTTTTCAGTTCCAGCCGCTCCATGCAGCGGCACTTGTCGTCCGCTCCCAGCTGCAGTGCCAGACTGTTGCCGCCGCTTTCACGGATCAGGATCAGGGGCGGGCGGTTGCTGAGTCTGCGCAGCCGCCGGGCGAACTCCTCTCCGGACATATCCACCATCTGGCTGCAAAGCACGATGAGGTCATACCGGGTCCCCTGCTGCAGCTGTTCCAGCAGCACCTGCCCGCTGGGGTGGCACACGCAGTCCAGCGCAGGCTCACCCTCCTGCAGATAGTTTTTCTGTACCCGGAGTTCTTTGCGGTCGTAGCTTGCAAGGGCGATCCTCGCTCTGCCTGCTGCTCCCTCATTGTCCACCCGACACGCCGCCTTTCTGCTCTGTCTGTTCTGTTTCGGCAAGTTCTGCCACCACATCCTGCCAGATCTCCGGCTGAACGCCATTCTCGCACAGATAGCGCAGGATGCGATACCCGGTCTCCGGGGCGGCGGCAAGATGCCGGCTGTCCATGCACTGCCCGGCGCCGGTGCGGCACAGGGTCAACCGGCAGCCCCTGTCCCCTTCCGGGTCCAGAGAATACACCAGCGTGTATGCCTGCTGCAGCCCATCAATTGTCGAAAATTGCCGAATCATAGGCGAAAATGTACGTTCCATATTAGCTCCTCCTTGCCACAAGGGCGTCACTGTATCAGGACTATTTCCTTGTTTTTCTTCGTTAATTGTAAAAAGCAGGGAGGGCACTTTCAACCCTCAAAAAGTGTCGTTATCCCAGTGTTGCAAAAGAGGGAACATTTGTCGCATCCCAGCGCCGCATCCCGAGAATATTTCTTTATACATCGCAGGATTTTTTTGCAGAGCGGCAAAGCATTTCTCTTCTGCATCCCGGAATCCGGGGCTGCAGTTTGCCTTACATCCTTAAAATAGCATGGTTGCGGCAAAAATTCAACTCCCAAACCCACTTTTGCTTTACATTCCGGGAACTTTGATGGGATAGGACACAGCCTCGTTTTTCTTTTGCAACAGATACACAGATTATTCACATTATTTTGATAAAATCAACCCGTCTTATCAGTATCTATTTCTATTTTTCTGCCTGCCAGAGAACAGGGTCCCCCTCCTTGCAAAGGGGGACCGGAAAGGCTTTTTATGCTTCAGCTCAAAAACATCAACAAACAGTACAAGACCGGCGACCTGGTGCAAAATGCACTGAAGGACGTCAGTCTGAATCTGCGGGAAAGCGAATTTGTGGCGATCTTAGGTCCCAGTGGCTCCGGCAAGACCACCCTGCTGAACATCATCGGCGGCTTGGACCGCTACGACAGCGGCGATCTGATCATCAACGGCATTTCCACCAAAAAATACACCGACCGGGACTGGGATTCCTACCGGAACCACACCATCGGCTTTGTATTCCAGAGCTATAACCTGATCCCCCACCAGACCGTTCTTTCCAATGTGGAGCTGGCGCTGACCATCTCCGGCATTTCCGGTGCAGAGCGCAAACGCCGGGCTGCAGAGGCGCTGGAAAAGGTGGGTCTGGGAAACCAGCTCCACAAGCACCCCGGAGAGATGTCCGGCGGGCAGATGCAGCGGGTGGCGATCGCCCGGGCGCTGGTGAACAACCCCGACATCCTGCTGGCGGACGAGCCCACCGGCGCACTGGACAGCGAGACCAGCATTCAGGTCATGGAGCTGCTGAAAGAGGTGGCAAAGGACCGTCTGGTGGTTATGGTGACCCACAACCCGGAGCTGGCGCAGAAGTACGCCACCCGTATCGTCAACCTGAAGGACGGGGTGATCCTTTCGGACACCATGCCCTACCAGCCGGACCTGAGTGCCGTTGCCCCGCCGGTGCACCAGAATATGGGGCGGTCCTCCATGTCTCTTGTCACCTCTCTGGTGCTGAGTTTCAACAACCTGCGCACTAAAAAAACGCGAACTCTGCTCACCGCCTTTGCCGGGTCCATTGGCATCATCGGTATTGCGCTGATCATCTCCCTTTCCACCGGCGTCAACGACTATATCGATGACATGGAGCGCTCCACCCTGTCGGAATACCCCCTGCAGATCCTCAGCAGCGGCATAGACATTACCTCCCTGCTGTCCTCCGGTCACACCGCCGCCACCGACGCCGGAGAAACCACCCAGGAGGGCATGGTACCGGTGCGGCAGCTGGTCACCCAGATGGTGTCCGGCATCACTTCCAACGACCTGGGTGCCCTCAAGACCTATCTGGAAAGCGACCAGTCCACCATCCGGGACAACTCCACCGCTGTGGAGTATTCCTATAATGTGTCCCCCCAGATCTACCGGGAGGACCCGGACGGCAGCATCCGGCAGGTGAACCCGGACTCCACCCTTTCCGCTCTGGGCATAAGCTCCAGCTCCTCCACCAACGAGCTCATGTCCTCTATGATGAACACCAGCGTCTTTTATGAGATGCCCCAGACCCCGGACCTGTATCAGTCCCAGTACGACGTAAAGGCAGGGCGCTGGCCGGAGGCGTACAACGAGTGTGTGCTGGTGCTGGATTCCGCCGGCAGAGTCACCGACTACGCCCTGTATGCTATGGGGCTGCGGGACAACACCGAACTGGATAAGATGGTCCAGCAGTTTGCCCAGAACCAGAACGTCACCCTGCCGGAGGATTTCAAGACCTATTCCTACTCGGATTTTCTGGGCAGGACCTTCCAGCTCATTGACAGCGCCGACCGCTACGTCTACGACGAGACCTACTCAGTCTGGCGGGACAAGTCCGACGATGCGGACTATATGAAACAGGTGGTGGCAGAGGGCGACACCCTGACCATCGTGGGCATTGTGCAGCCCGGGGAGGACACCTCCGCCTCCATGCTCACCCCCGGCATCGGCTACACCCACCAGCTGACCCGGCGGGTCATCGACCACGCAGAAAAGAGCCCCATCGTCCGCCAGCAGCTGAAAAATCCGCAGGTAAATGTGTTTACCGGGGAGGAGTTTGGTGCCGACAATCCCAACGCCATCACCATGGAATCCCTCTTTACCGTGGACACCGACCTACTGAAGAACGCCTTCCAGTTCGATTCCAGCGCCCTCAACATGGACCTCAGCGGCGCCTTTGACCTCAGCGATGGAGCCTTTGACCTGTCCACCCTGCTGGACCCGGACAACTTTACTCTGGATCTGGGGCAGCTGCCGGAAATGGACATGGAGACTGTCTTTGAGGGAATGGACCTTTCCATCTCCTCCGACGCCCTGCAGGCACTGGTGCAGAAGATCCTCAACGGCTACAAAAATTACGTCATCGGCAACGGCATCCTGCATCTGGACAAGATCAGTTTTTCTGCCTATATGCAGACCGAACAGTTCCAGCAGCTGCTCAGCGAGTCCATCGGGGAGCTGGTGGACACCGCCGCCCTGCAGCAGCAGTTTACCGCTGCCTTCCGGAAGACCATGGAAACGGTGATGGAAAGCTACTCGGAACAGATCACCACTGCCCTGCAAAGCCAGCTGGATACCGCCATGGAGCAGTTCAGCGGACAGCTTACCGCCGCTTTGCAGTCCGGGATGCAGCAGAGTCTTTCCCAGCTGGGCAGTCAGATGGAAAACGCCGTGAAGATCGATGCCTCCGCCTTCCAGAAGGCGATCCGGATCAATATGACCGAAAGTGACCTGGCGGAGCTGATGAAGTCCACCATGCTTTCTTCCACCTCCACCTACGACAGCAATCTGCAGTCTCTGGGCTACGCCAGCTTTGACGAACCCAGTACCATCTCCATCTACCCCACGGACTTTGACAGCAAGGCATTGGTGGTGGAAGAGCTGGACGCCTACAACGCCTCCATGACCGCACAGGGCAAAGACGACAAGGTGATCCGCTACACCGACATGGTGGGCACCCTGATGACCTCTGTTACCGAGATCATCAATATGATCAGCAACATGCTGGTCGCCTTTGTGTCCATCTCTCTGGTGGTCTCCTCCATCATGATCGGCGTCATCACCTATATCAGTGTTTTGGAGCGCCGGAAGGAGATCGGCATCCTCCGTGCCATCGGTGCCTCCAAACACAATGTTTCGGACGTGTTCAACGCCGAGACCTTCATGATCGGTCTGTGCTCCGGCTGCATGGGGGTGGTACTGAGCCTGATCCTGCTGATCCCCGGCAATATGCTGATCCAGAAGATCTCCCAGGGCAGCAAGGTGGTGGCAAAACTGCCGCCGTTGGCAGCGCTGGTGCTCATCGCACTTGCCACCCTGCTGACTATTCTGGGCGGACTGATCCCCGCCAAGAGCGCCTCCAAGTGCGACCCCGTCAAGGCGCTGCGCTCGGAGTGATACTGCCATAAAATAAAACTGCCGTGTTCTGTTTTGCGGAGCACGGCAGTTTCTGTTTTTGCTTATGCCTTGCGGTGAGGGTCCATGCCCTGCCGCAGTTCTTTTCCCTCTTCCTGCAGCTCCCGGCGCAGGGTGTGGTCGATCTCCTTTGCCTCCTGCCGGATGCTGTTCAGGTCCTTTTCGATCACCGGGTTCTCTTCCAGCTCCTCCCGAATGAACATCAGCCCAAAGCTGACGCTCAGCAGCACGCAGGAAAACCAGATGGTATATGCCCCCACCCTTCCGATGGCGGCACTGCCCACCCCTGCGCCCAGCGCAAAGAGGAAGATGATGCCAAAATATCGCTCAAAACGTTCCTTAGCCTTGGGGTCCCTGGTCTTGCTCCAGATGCACAGAGCTTCCACGCCGCTGCGCAGGTCCCCGATGCACATGGTGCTGGCAAAGGCATAGCCCTCCACCTTGCGGAACGCCTGCACCTGCATGGCGCAGGCAAAGGAGACCATGGCGTTTGCCGCAAGGTTTGCACTCTCCGGCAAAAGCCCCACCACAAACAGCAGCAGCACCTCCCCCAGCACCACCAGCTGCCGCCAGTGGAAGGTCTGCATCCCGTAGAGCCTCTCCCGCATCTTCTCCGCTGCCATTACCCCCAGAGCAAAAGCAGCCAGCGGCACCATATAGTGCAGCACCCGGTCCCAGTTGCCCTCCATCAGGTTAGCGCTCAGCAGCACGATGTTGCCGGTCTGTGCGTTGGCAAACACCTTGCCGCGGAAAAGATAGGTATAGGCATCCTGCAGCCCGCCGGATACCGAAAGAAAAACCGCTGTGAGAAACGACTCCGACATCTGTCCGTGGTGTCTGTGCTTCCGTTCCATATCAAACCCCTTCTTTCTGATCACCTACCTATTATAGTGCAGCTTTTGGACTGCAGTCATATCATTTTGACATTGCTGCAATACACGGTTTTGCATTGCCGGGCACATTGTGCTAAAATAAAGACAATCTGTTTGCAAAGGAGACTCCACCATGCCCAACATTATCGAGATCTCGGATCTGTCCAGCCCGGAACTGGACGTTTACGCCCGGCTGACCCAGGCGCAGCTGCGCAACCGTCTGGAGCCGGAAAAGGGCGTTTTTATCGCCGAAAGCCCCAAGGTCATCGCCCGGGCACTGGACGCCGGGTATCAGCCCCTTTCCCTGCTGATGGAGCGCCGGCAGATCACCGGACCCGCTGCGGACATCCTGACCCGCTGCGGGGATGCGCCGGTGTACACGGCGGACCGGGAGACCCTTGCCACCCTCACCGGCTACCAGCTGACCCGGGGGGTCCTGTGCGCCTTCCACCGTCCTGCTCCCCTCAGCGCCGCCCAGATCTGCCAGAACGCACGGCGGGTCGCCGTGCTGGAGAACATCGTGGATTCCACCAACATCGGTGCCATCTTCCGCAGCGCCGCCGCCCTGAACATGGACGCTGTGCTCCTGACTCCCTCCTGCTGCGACCCCCTGTGCCGCCGTGCCGTGCGGGTGAGCATGGGTACCGTTTTTCAGGTGCCCTGGGCGCAGATCAGCGCCTCTCCTGCAGACTGGACCGACAACGGCATCCGGCAGCTCCACGCCCTCGGCTTCAAGACCGCCGCAATGGCATTGAGCGACCGCTCGGTGAGCATCGATGACGCCGCCCTTGCGGCAGAGCCCCGCCTTGCCATCGTTCTGGGCACCGAAGGCGACGGTCTGGCACACAGCACCATTGCCGCCTGCGATTACACCGTCAAGATCCCCATGTCCCATGGCGTGGATTCCCTCAACGTTGCCGCCGCAAGTGCCGTCGCCTTCTGGCAGCTTGGCAACCGCTGAAGGGATCTGCCAACAGAAACGCTCTCCCCTTTTTCTGCAAAAGTTCCCCTTTAAAACGCTTGACAAATTTTCCAAAATGCGGTAGACTTACAGGGTCATCCGATAGGGGTCTATAGTTCAGTTGGGAGTGCAAGCGTTGCATTCCCGATCTGGTGTCATAGTTCATTTGCCCCCATTCGAAATTGGGTGCTTTTTTGTGGGCTCGTAGCTCAGTTGGGAGAGCGTTCGGTTCGCATCCGAAAGGTCGAGGGTTCGACTCCCTTCGAGTCCATAAAACGCCGTATCGTTTAACACGATACGGCGTTTCTTTTTG
>SFDE01000018.1 GCA_004558805.1 Faecalibacterium prausnitzii
CGGTTTGAAATGATATATTAAACAGACTTAAATTGGTGTCGTGTGACACCAGCGGCTCCACACGAGAATGAATTGGATTTCCTGTCATTCCGCATAACGAGCAGTTACATAGTGACATTTACTTGCACTTGCAACGTCCGCCAAAAATCGAAAGCCTTGCTAATTTCGAGCCAATCGGACGGTGTAAAATCCCTCTGAATTAGCTATCACAGTGTAGTATCAGATGGGATTTGAAATGCTGAAAAATCCTGTATTTCCAAGCATTTTTTAGCATTAGATGTCACTTCCCGATGTCGTATCGGGGCTACTCCTAAGGGGAAGACCGCAGGTTCGACTCCTGTCTGGGACATTTTTTAAAAAAGCAAAGGTCCCTCCCCTGCCGGAGAAGGACCTTTGCTTTTTTCTTTGCCTGTTTTTACAGATTTATCCCTACTCCAAGGATCACAAACAGGACCGCCAGACAGAGGCAGCTGACGGCGTTCCGCCGTTCCGTAAACGCCTCTATAGAGCATTTTTCCCGCTGTTTTGAGCGGTCCAGCTGGTTTGCCCCTATATAGGCGGCAAAACCGGCACAGAGCAAAAGAATAAAACCGATCCAGATCATTCCGATCCTCCTAAACTTTAACATTCTATCCCAAAAATACAGATCGCCTTAAAACCGGACCTTCCACACATGGTCGGTGCGGTAGGTGCCGTTGGCATAATGGGTGGCACCGGACTCAAACAGCACATAGATGCCGCCCTCCGGGGCATCGGCAAGCGCCTCGGTCATGGGCATGACGGTGACGGCATCGGTCTGGCGGGCGCTGTCCAGCAGATACGCCTTTACTTCCCTGCCGTTGACGGTCACCGTGGTATCCGGCGTCTCGCTGCTGTTCAGAGCGTACCGCAGCAGGCAGGCGTTGTTCTTGCGCCCGTAGGACTGGCTCAGGGTCACGGTACCGTCTTGTACCACCACGCCCTGTATCTTGTTGGGTGCCACCAGCACCACATCCGGCTGGGCATAGCTGTCTCCCTGTGCCACCGCAAGTCCCCGGTCGCCGCCGGTCATGTGGTAGCCCATGATGTAGCAGCCCAGTTCTTCTCCCTCTGCATTGGGGGTGGTGTAGTCCATCCCCTCGGAAAGCCCATAGTCTGCGCCGGGGTGGTAGAAATTGCCCACCCACAGGTATCCGTCGGAAAAGCTCAGAAAAGAGGGCGACACCGGCACCGGGATGCTGTGGTCCGCTACGATCTCATGGCTGCCTTCCGCCGGCAGACTGCTGAGGGAGATGGCGAGGATGGCAGCGCATCCCTGCCCGTCCTTAGTACCCGAAAGGTACAGGGTGGTATCGCTGACGGCAACGCCGCCTACGTGCCCATCAAAGGGCAGGTCCCCCGGCTTTTTCAGCCGGTACTCTGCCACCAGTTTCCCGGTCGCCGTATCCACCGCCACAATGGCAGAGCTCTTGCCTTTGGTGGAGTAGTATCCGGAGATGTACAGGATACCGGTGGCGTCGCAAAGGTCCATGCCCTGCGGGATCAGATTTTCTGCCAGTCCCGGGATCAAGAACTGCGGTTCCGCCCTATCCAGATACTCCCCAAACTCCTCCCTGTCCCGGTAGGTCTCGGCGGACACGGTAGCGGTTTGGGAATAGATCATGGTACTGGCAGTGTCCGGCACATCGGACGCTTCCGGCTCAGCCGGGGCGGCGGTCCTGCCGCAGCCTGCCAGCAGCAGGACCGCCAGTCCCATGGCGCAAAGTGCTTTTGCTTTACGAGAACAGTCCATGACATACTCTCCTTTCTGAGCAGGTGTCACCGTCGGTATTCCTCCGGGCGGAATGCACGGGTGTGGGCAGCTTTGCCGTCGGCGGTGTGCACCGAGAAATAAACGTAGGGTGCCTGCGGGGGGATATCAAATTCCGCATGGGTCACCGGGGTTCCGTCGGGGTTATAGAAGCTGAACGCCGCCTTGGGGCTGCCATGGACAATGATCCGCTGCGCCGGGGTGCAGTCCAGCGTCACATGGCTCTTATCAAAGGTCAGGTTGGTGATTGTGGGACCGGTGGTGGCGTAGAAATCCCCCTTTTCCAGCGCTTCTACCACCGAAGCGTAGTCCAGAGACTTTGCCAGCACCTGGGTCCACGCTCCAAAGGAGTCACAGAGCAGGTCCCCGAAGGGCTTTTTGTTGTGGTTGTCGTCTGCCCCGTGGACAAAGAGGAACTTGCCCCGGCGCAGCAGCTTATCAAAGAGAGGGATATTGCTCTCGCAGCCGTTGATGAGCTGGGAACCGGTGTTGAAGATCTCCAAACTGAAGCAGCCTTCGTAGCTCAGGATATCTTCCTCTGCCTCCATGGACCAGCAGGGGTGGTTGTAGGTAACAAGGTAGCCTCCCTTCCGTGCCTCGTCGATAAACTCCTGCACAAAGGCACGGTAATACCGCCGGGGACCCAGATTGCCCAGATGCCGCCGCTGCTGCGCCTCTTCCAGAGGCATATACTTGCAGAAATAAGGGTCAAAGCCTACAATGGCGGTGTTGTGGGGGTCCTTTGCCAGCAGGTTCAGGTGGATCTCCGGCTTGAAAGGGTCAAAGGCGCAGCTGTGAGAGGGGCGGATATACGCCTCATATCCCGTCAGCAGGAGAAAATCCGGGGTGGAAAGCTCTGTGTGGTCGTAGGGTGCCTCGTGGTCGGTGATCGCCAGAATGGAGTAGCCTGCGTCCCGGTATGCCTCCACCAGCTGTTCCGGTGTGAGACTGCCGTCCGAAAGATTGGAGTGACTGTGCAGGTTTGCACGGTACTGCTTTGCATGGGGAGTGATGTAAGAGAACATGTTTTTTTCCTTTCCCAAGTACAAAAGGGCAGCCGGAGAGGGCTGCCCTTTTGCTGTTTGCTTTACAGGATCACTTCATTGCCGCCTTGGAGTAACCCGTCATCATATATTTCTGGAAAATGAGGAAGAGGATGACCACGGGGATGATCGCCAGCACGGCGCCTGCCATGATCTCGTGGTAGTTGGAAACTGCCTGTCCGGCAAAGGTGTTCTTCAGCTGTGCCAGACCAACGGTCAGCACCCGGCGTACCTCGTTCTTGGCGATGATCTTGGGCCAAAAGTAGGCGTTCCAGCCGTTGGTAAAGGTCACCAGGGTAACGGTGAAGATGGTCGCCTTGCTCATGGGCATCAGCACATACCAGATGGTACCCAGCCGGCTCAGACCATCGATGCGGCCTGCATCGATGTAGCTCTGGTCGATGGACAGGAAGGTGTTCCGCAGCATGAAGATGTAGTAGGCGGACACGGCTTCCGGCAGGATCAGACCCAGGAAGGTATCGCAGAGGTTCCAGTTAGCGCACATGATGTAGATGGGGATAAAGGTGACCTGATGAGGGATCATCAGAGCGCCCAGCACCACATAGAACAGGGCGGCGCGACCCTTGAACCGACCCACGGCGAAACCGTAGGCGGCAAGGATGCCGGTGCTCACCTGGAAGAACAGGATGCCTGCGGTCATGACGATGGTGTTCCAGTAGTACTTCACGAAGTTTGCCTTGTGGAGGACGTTGAGGTAGTTCTCCGGATGGAACTCATGGGGGAACAGAGTGGGGATCACCAGCTGCACTTCTTCTGCAGACTTAAAGGAGGTGGCGATCATCCAGTACAGGGGGAACAGCATGATGATGGTCACGATCACCGCCACCACCGTCTGGATGTGGTATCTCACGGGACGTTTTTTGTGCTTGTGGAGCTCGTTGACCTCCTTGAGCAGAGCCGCATTATCCACGGGCGTATAGGTATCAGCCATTTTGCGTTTCTCCTTTCAAGCGGTCAGGAATCGTAGGTCACGGAGCGGTCCGAGATCTTCATGGTCAGGATCGTGATGGTCAGCAGGATCAGGAAGAACATCACCGCTGCGGTAGACGCACGGTCCATGCGGAAGTCCACCATGGCGTACCGGTAGATCAGGTAGACGAACACTTCGGTGGAACGGGCGGGACCGCCGGAGGTCAGGATATCCACCGACTGGAACACCTTCATGGAAGACAGGAAGGTGGTCACCAGCAGGAACAGGGTGGTGGGGGACAGCAGCGGCAGGGTGATGCGGAAGAACTTCTGGAAGCCGTTGGCACCATCCAGCGAAGCTGCCTCGTAATATTCCGGCGAGATGCCGATCATAGCGGACAGGTAGATCATCATGCCGTAGCCGATGACACGCCAGCCGGTAAGCATCAGCACCGAGGGCAGCGCCGTGGACTGCTGGTTCAGCCAGTCCACCGCCGGCAGACCGATGCACTGCAGCATGTAGTTCAGAACACCGGCGTCGGTGTTCAGGATCCACAAAAAGACCACAGCCGCCGAGGACATTGCCACGTATTTGGGAACAAAGACGAAGGCACGCATGAGACTAAAGGAACTGGTCAGGCGGTTGAACAGCAGTGCCAGCAGCATGCCGCCCACCATGGTCACCAGGATCTCGCCCATAGAGTACAGGAAGGTGACCTTGAGGGAGTTCCACAGGTACTTTGCGCCGCTGCCTGCAAACAGCCAGTTCCAGTTTTTAAGTCCTACATACTTCCATGTGTCGTTCAGCAGGTTCCAGTCGGTAAAACTGATCTGCACCAGCTTGACGATGGGATAATAGGTAAAGACAGCCAGCAGTACCAGCGCAGGCACTACAAAGAGAAAATCAACGATCTTGGAAAGCGTGCGCTGGGAAAAGAACGGCTTCTTGTCCGCCTTGACCACAGGCGTAGAGCCAGCAGCAGCTTGTTTCATGATTCCACGTCCTTTCAAAGATTGGGTATCGTGTCAAAAGACCGCCTCTGAAATCAGGCGTGATCCTCCAGGATCTCATTGATCTCGGTGACCATGTCGTTGGAGCCGGAGGTAACGTCGCCGTCCTGGTTCATCATGACCTCCATGTAGTTCTTCCAGGTGGTGGCAAGCTCGCTCCATGCAGCGTTCTGGATACGGGGGTTGATGAGGTTCAGGTTGTCAAAGATGCACTGGAAAGCAGGCTTCTTCTCCAGGAACTCCTTGCCCTCCTCGGTGTTCAGCACCGAGTTACGGGTGGGCAGGTAGCCGGTGCCCTCTGCCCATTCCATATTGACTTCCTTGCCGCAGAGGAACTGCAGGAACTGCCATGCAGCGTTCTTGGTAGCCTGATCGTTCTTGGAGGGGATGCCCAGCACGCAGCCGCCCACCTCGGAGTTCTTGTCGCCGGTAGTGGCAGCGGGGTACCACGCCATGCCCACCTCAAAGTCGGGGCACTTGCTGACGTAGTTGTTGTACAGAGAAGAGGTGTGCATCACCGAGAAGGTCTTCTGGTCGTAGAAGTTCTGGCGCATGGTGGCGGAAGCGTCGGTGCCGGCTGCAAAGTAGGCGTCCCCTGCATCGCACCAGCCCTTGATCATGTTGGTCACACCCAGAGCCGTCTCGCTGTTCAGGTCGCAGTCATTGTCGCCGGTGATGATCTGGACACCCTCGTTGAGGTACATGGTCTCAAAGTACCACTGATCCCATCCCGGGACCACGGTGCCGTAGATGCCCTTCTTGCTGTGGACCTCGGCAAGGAAGGGGGTAAAGTCCTCGATCTTTTCCGGGATGGTCCAGCCGTTTTCGTCTGCCATGGTCTTGTTGTAGTAGATGACCTGGGTGGAGTGCAGGAAGGGCAGTGCCACCTGCTTGCCCTCGTACTGGCTGCTGAGCAGCAGACCTGCAGAGAAGTCGTCTACGTCGTAGCCGGTGCCGGCAATGTAGGGATCCAGATTCTCGTACAGACCGCTGTCACCATAGGAGGCAACGTAGTCGGTGTTTGCCACTGCCACGGCAGGCAGACCGGTGCCGGCGGCATGGGCGGCAACCAGTGCCTCGTTGATGTCCTTGTAGGAGCCGATGTACTGTGCCTCCACGGTGATGAGGCTCTGGGTAGCGTTGAACTTCTTGACCACGTCTGCCACCAGCTCATCGTACTGGGACTCCAAAGCGTGCCACCAGGTAATGGTGATGGGCTCGGTGACCTCGTACTTGCTGGGGTCCACTGTCTCCGGAGCTGCCGATGCTGCACTGGATGCAGTGGTGTTTGCCTTGCCGGTGGATCCACCGGAACAGGCGGTCATGGCGGTTGCGGCTGCGATAGCACCGGTGGCGATCAGAAAGCTGCGGCGAGAGATCTTTTTCATAGTTGTTGTCCTTCTTTCCTTAGTGATTTTTCAAAGCGCCCGGACAGACCGACCGGAGCGCAGGATTCCGAAACACAAGGGGTTTTCCACTTTTCCTGCATTCCTGTGCAAAAAGAAAAGCGAACACGCCAAATTCCCCGAAAAATCTTCAGGTCTCGTTCTGGCTGTCCGCTTGGCGCGCTCGATCTCTGCAAGCAAGATGCAATGGAAAGTATTGCAATTTTCCGCTTTGATGATAACACACCGCAGGACGTTTTGCAAGAACGAAAATCAACTTTTTATAACATTTTTGTGCCTGTTTTATAAAAATCGTCTATATTACCGAAACAAAGCACAAATTATGGGCAAATCTCACAATGTGCCAAGGAGCTGCCCCATCTCTCCCAGAGAGGCAAAAATACCGTGGGGCTGCACATCGGAGTCTGCCACATCGTCTATGTGGGTCTCGCCGGTAAGCACCAGGATCCCCTTTGCCCCGTTTTTGACCCCGGTGGCGACATCGGTGTACAGCCGGTCTCCCACAAATGCAACCTCATGGGCGGAATAGCCGGTCTTGTCCAGCACCATTTCTACCGTTTCGGCAAAGGGTTTGCCCAGATACTTGGGCTGCTTGCCGGTAGAAAGGCTGATGGCGGCGCAGAAACTGCCGCAATCCGGGATAAAGCCGGTCTCGGTGGGGCAGTTGATGTCCAGATGAGTAGCAAGGAAAAGCGCCCCCTGCCGGATGAAGGTGCAGGCGTCGGAGAGTTTCTGGTAGGTCAGGGTAGTGTCAAAGCCGATGACCACGATATCCGGGTCCTTTTCCACCAGAGGGATGCCTGCCTGAGCAAAACTTTCCACCAGAGGCGGCGTGCCCACCAGATAGACCGTTTTGTCCGGGTAGTGGGTCTGCAGGTAGCGGATGGTCACATCGCCGCTGGTCATGATCTGGTCCCGGGTGATGGGGCAGCCCATCCCCGCCAGCTTTGCCATATAGTCCCGGGGAGACCGGGAGGAGTTGTTGGTAAAGAACAGGTAGTCCTTCCCCGCCGCTTTTACAGCTTTGAGGAAGTCTGCCGCACCGGGCAGGATCCGGTCCCCCAGATAGAAGGTACCGTCCATATCCAGCACAAACAGCCGGGTGTCCCGGAGCAGTTTCATTTTGTCGGTCATAGCGTCCACACTTTCTTTTTAGCGGATTTCTTCGATGTGGTAGATGTAGTCCAGAGACCGCAGCGCCTCGATGATCTGGTGATGGGTCTTGTACTTTTTTAATTCCGAACTGCAGATGGTAAAGGTAATGGTGTACACGCTGAGTCCGGAGCCGGAGTAGGCGGGGTTGGACTCAATATCGTCGATGCGCAGCCCCAGACGGCGGCTTACCGTAACAAAATCCCTCAGATAGAAGCTGCTCTTCAGCTCCAGATGAATCTCGAAGTGGTTGGAGCGGTTCAGCAGGTAGATCTCAAAGGAGGGGAAGCACATCAGGATGCACAGCAAGAACACGAACACGATCAGGGTCACCGTGTACAAACCTGCACCCACAGCAAAGCCCAGCAGCACACACGCCCACAGACCCACCGAGGTAGTAAGTCCCTTGATCTGTCCCCGGGAGCTGAACAGGATGGAGTTGCCAGACAGCATGGCGGTGGCAACGATGGTGGCAGCCGACAGCAGCGGCAGCCCCGTGGGATGCCCCGCCATCAGAAACTGATCCAGCAGCATGGCGGTGGTGGCAGAAAAGGCGATGAGCACAAAGGTGCGCAGACCTGCCGAGTGCCGCTTACTGGAGCGCTCGCAGCCAATGATGGATGCAAGAAGCACGATCACGAACACCCGCAGCAGTACCGAACAGGGATTGAGGGTCACCGCCCACTCTCCCATCCGGGCGGCAAGGGGGTCGGTCAGCGGAAGATTTCCTGCAATGTTCATACTCTGCTCCTTCTTCGAAAGGAAGCTGCCAGAGGACCTGTGGTCCTCATGTAATGCTCCTCGGCAGCTTCGGAAAATGCCAGTTCTTCTTCATAGAAGGGATCGTTGTGCTTGGGCAGCTCCTGCTGGATCTTCTGGATCCGCTCAATAAGCAGCTCCACCTCGGTCTTTTGCGGTGCGTCCTCCTCCACCGGCAGTTCCACGATGTCCTCCAGTTTATTGGAGTAGGACTTGGAAAGGTAGAGGGAAAGCTTTGCGCAAGCGGGACCGATAAGCTCATACAGCACACTGGAAGCAAGGATGATGGTCTCCAGCACGTCGCCGGTCTCGCCGCCCAGAGTCCGGGCGCCCATAGCCGCCAGACCGATGGCAACGCCTGCCTGCGGCACCAGGGCAAGACCAAGATAGTTGCGGACCAGCTTGTCCTTGCCCACCATGGCACAGCCTAAAAAGGCGCCGACATACTTGCCAAGGATACGCACCACAAAGTAGATGACGCCGATGCGCAGCAGGGGTACCGAGCCGATGCTCTCGGAGCTGTTTACCAGTGCCCCCAGATCAAAGTTGACGCCGGAACGTACAAAGAACAGCAGCAGGATAGGCGGGCTGAAGTAGTTCAGCTGCTTGAACAGCCGCTCGTCATCGGTGAGGTTGATATAGATCATGCTCATGGACATACAGCCCAGCAGCGGAGAAACATCCAGAATGGCGCAGATGCCGCAGAAGGCAAACAGCACCGCCACCGACACGATGAGGCGGTTGTCGGTGGAACGCTTGTGCAGCAGCAGCTTCAGGAACAGTCCAAAAAGCCCGCCCAGCACAAAGACGATGATGTTCAGCAAAATGGGCTTGACGATGCTGCCGGCGTGGAAATCTCCGGTCATGGAGGCAAGCGCCACCGAAATGGCAATGCTGTATGCCAGCAGACCAACCATGTCGTCCAGTGCCACCACCTGCAAAAGAGTCTCCACAAAGTCGCCCTTGGCATGGGTCTGCCGGATGGTCATGACGGTGGAGGCAGGTGCCGTGGCGGAGGCAAGGGCGGCGAGGACGATGGAAAAGTTCAGTTCCAGTCCCAGCACGAAATAGACCACGATGAACACCAGCACCGAGGCAAGGCACGCCTCCATGACGGTGATGACCATTACCTTTGCACCGCTCTTTTTCAGGGTGGAAAACTTGAAGAATTCGCCGGTACTGAAGGCGATGAACGCAAGGGCGATGTCCGCCACAAAGCTCATGCCGGTGACCACCCTGCCGGGGATCAGGTTCATGCAGTAGGGTCCCATAAGGATGCCTGCCACGATGTAGGCGGTCACGTTGGGCAGCCTCAGCCGTTTGGTAACACGGGTCATGGCAAAGCCGGAAAACAGCATCAGTGCCACCGAGACAATGACCACCGACACATCAGAGGTAATGTGCAGGGTCTCGTAAATGGGGGTCAGCATGACAGGCAAAGCTCCTTTCTATCCCAGATGGGGCAGGCGGGAAGCCCGTGGGACCTTCCGCTGCGCTCCCCGGACGTTCCGGTCCGCAAAACGTATGGCAAATAAAAAAACAGGGCACGCAGTCCCTTGAAAAAAGATAGTCCTTCTATCCTTTTTCTCCGACTGTCCGCCCTGCTCTTTACTCTAAAAGGCCGTCAACACCTGTATTTTTTCTTTTCATGCAGCAAAATCTATCAAAGCTGCCGGTTTGATGCACAAAGCATAGCATAACCGCCCGCATTTGTCAAGCAATTGTAAACATATCATAAATTTTTAGTGCAAAACGCTGGTTTTAAACTTCAAAAACAGGGCACCTTGCCCAGTTGTCTCTGTTTTTACGGAATTCTTTCAAAAAACCATTGATTTTATTTGTCAAAACCATCATAATACTCTAATAAAATAGGACTTTCGTGTGCAGGAAGTGCCCCGGTGGACGGGGAACAAGGAGGAATACCATGAAACAGGAACTGATGGATGCCATCCAGGAAATGCCGGTGATTGCGGCAGTCAAGGACGATACCGGACTTTGCAGTGCCCTGACCAACGAAAACATCCGGGTGGTGTTCGTATTATACGGGGATATCTGCAACATTGCCACCATCGTGCGGCGGATCCACGAGGCAGGGCGGTTTGCGGTGGTCCATGTGGACCTGATCGCCGGGCTTGCCGGCAAGGAGGTGGCGGTGGATTTTATCCGCAGCACCACCGAGGCGGACGGCATCATCTCCACCCGCCAGTCCTTCATCCGCCGTGCCAAGGAGTTGGGGCTTGCCGCCATCCTGCGGGTGTTCCTGCTGGATTCCATAGCACTGGAAAGTCTGGACAAGATCCCCCCAAATCTGCCGGATTGTCTGGACCTTTTGCCTGGGACCATGCCCAAGATCCTGCGCCGGGTCTGCGCCACCGCCAAGGTACCGGTGCTCACCGGCGGTCTTATTGCGGACAAGGAGGACGTGCTGGCAGCGCTGGAAGCAGGCATCACTGCCATTTCCACCACCAATCAGGCGGTGTGGGATATGTAAGGCGGCGTTTTGCAGCCATACCCACACGCCTCACCGACAGAGAAGAGAACAAGCGCCCGGCAGCCGCCGGGCGCTTGCTTTTTGCTTAATCCAGCCGGAAGGCATACCGCAGGAACTCTGCGATCTGCTCCGTATGAGGAGCACTTTCTGGTACAAAAAGATAGTAGGTGTGCTCTACCCGGGGATCAGTATCCGCCCCGGTGCCCGCCACAAAGCGGCTGCCGGTCATATCCACAGCGATGCAGACCGTTTTGCCCTCTGCATCCGTTTCGGTGCACAGGGCGCTGCCCAGCTGCTGCTGCAGGTCCTCCGGCAGGATCTCCCCCAGATCTTTCATGGACATATTGCCCCTGTAGTACGCAAATACCTCGTCGCTGGTGACCACCAGATCCAGTTCGTGGGTCAGGGTGTAGGCGATAAGCTTGCCATTGCTGGCAGAGGTGTAGTCGCTGGCATCCCCGCCCATGTCAATGTACAGGGCATCGTCAAAAACGATCCGCTGGCGGCGGGTCAGATCCTGGGTGGCAGCGTAGTCCTGCTGGATCCGTTCCGCCGGGAAAAGGTTATACTCATCGTTGGTAAAAAAGCCCTGCAGCAGGATCTCTTTCTGACTCTGGACCACCACATCCCCGATGTAGAATCCCAGTGCCAGCAGCACCACCAGCCCCATGATCCAGAACCGGTAGTAGTGCAAAATATAACCGACACGCTGCCCGGGACGCATGGGGCGCAGTTTTGCCCCCTCTGCCGCCTTCCAGTGTACAAAGCGTTCTCGGATGTTCATTGTATTCCGCCTCCCGCTTACAGCATGCCATGCCTGCGCATTTTTTTGCGTTGCTTTCGCTCCCGCTCTGCCTGTTCCCATGCAGCCTGTTCCTCTGCCAGTTCACCGGTGTACTTTTTAAACACCGTGTTGATAAAGTAAGAGGAAACAAAGATAGCAAGCCCTACCCACACAAAGAATACGCCGCTCATGTAAAAACAGCCCACTGCCGCAAGTGCCCAGATCAGCGCAAGGGTCAGGGTGGCAGGCAGGTTGCCCACCGCCATGATAAAGCTGTTGCCCAGGATCTTTTTTAAGGGGAAGTCAAACACCGCCAGGATCGCCCACACATAGAAGGTGCAGCCCAGAAACAGTGCGGTCAGGCAGAGCACCAGTGCCCCCAGAACGATGGCAGGCACCCCGCCCACCAGCAGATAAAAGTTCCATACCCCCACAAGGTCTGCCGCAAAAAAGGCAATGCCTGCCGCCTCCAGCAGCCACAGGAGGGTCGCCTTTTTAAAATGCTTCCGGAAAGCGCCAAAAAAGCCCGACAGGATGCCGCCCTCGGTATCCCGCACCTGCCGCATGGTATAGGAATAGAATGCGGTGGTGGCAGCCCCCATGGTCACCAGCGGCAGACTGGTGATGGTCCACAGAAAGCTCATGCAGGTAACATCGGCGACCTTGCTGATGGCGCTCCAGAATTTATTTTCCGGGTCAAAGATTCGGCTCATGTACAGCGTATCCCTCCTGTATTGCGGGGCAAGCCCTTATTCTGCCTTGACAGTGCCTTCCAGAATGTTGGTGGTGATAAAATCCACCCCCATCTCCACCAGCGCCTCGCCGTCCACAGCCTCGTTGACGGTCCACACATTGTACTCCTGCCCCAGAGCGTGGACCTGCCGGATGTTTTCCGCCGTGGCAGACTTATAGTAGATGTCCAGTCCAAGGTTATATTTTTCCAGAGCCTCCAGCACCCGGTCGTCCCACTCCTTGACCAAAAACTGCGCCGGCTGCTCCGGGTAGCGGCGGCGGAGATAGATCAGGTTCTTCAGGGCAAAGGAAATAAAGATGACGTGATCCAGATACCCTGCCTTTTCGATCATGGATACGATCTTGTAAACGTCCCCTGCCTTAAACTGATTTTTCAGCTCCAGCACGCAGTGCTTGCCGTACTTTTTGCAGATCTCAATGTACTCCATCAGGGTGGGGATCGTCAGGTCGATGCGCCCCCGCTTGCCGTCTATATCGGCGAGCTGCAGCTTCCGCAGGGTGTCAAAGGTGGTCTCCTCGATCACCATGTGGTCGATGCCCACCCGGGCGGTGTTGTCGTCGTGGAAGATGACGAACTGCCCGTCCGCCGTGCGGTGCACATCGGTCTCCACCCCAAAGTAGGTGGCACGGTTGCACGCCGCCACAAACGCCGAGCAGGTATTTTCCTTTTCCAGCCCGCTGAGACCCCGATGTGCCACCATCCGGACGGTCTTGTTGTCGATCTTAATGGTATCCATAGCCATAGGTTCTGCTTCCTTTCCAAATTGCCTGTAAGCTGCTTTTGCCGCAAAACAAAAAAGAGCGCACTAAACAAAGCCATTTTGCCCTGCCTGTCGCTCTCCTGCTCTGCGCCATCCTATTCTGCCACTTATTTTACACTCCTCCCGGAGGAAATACAAGCGTTGACCGGATATTTGGAAACTGTGCACAAAGCCCCGGCTGCACTCTTGAACACTCTGCCCAATCCAACCGGGTTTCCGGTTTTGCCGCCGGTGCTCATCGCCCAGGACGCTCCAAAAAAAGCGCCTGGTGATCTCTCACCAAGCGCCTTTGCTTTCGATGCTTAAAGTATAACGTTTTGGGGCAGCACTTTCAATCCGAAAAGTGCAACAACTTTTTGGTTCATCCTTTTTGCATTTTGTAAAGTTGCGCAATATTCCGTCTTAATTTTTGTCAGCTGCCACAGCAGCGGTCTGCTGCCGGGTCCCCTGCTGCCCTTACGCCCAGTTCTTCCGCCCGTAGCGGGTGGTCAGCTGACAGATCTCCTTTTGGAGCTTTTTTGTCAGCTGGGTCTTTTTCAGCCGCCAGCGCCAGTTTTTGCCCACGGTGGAAGGGGTGTTGATGCGGGCGGAGTTGTCCAGCCCCAGCCAGTCCTGCATGGGGATGATGCAGGTAGCTGCTGCGCTGCGCAGGATCAGGGCGATCATGCTTTTGTACAGCTGCTGGTCCGGGGTGGCGTAGTCGTACAGATAGTCCCGCACCATGGCACGCTCGGCATCAGTGATGGTCTGGTACCACGAAACCAGAGTCTCGTTGTCATGGGTGCCGGTATACGCCACGCTGTTCACCGGGTAGTTGTGGGGCAGATAGTCGCTGGCACTGCCGGTATCCCGGGAGTCAAAGGCAAATTCCAGCACCTTCATACCGGGGAAGCCGCTGTCCTGCACCAGCTGCCGCACGGTGTCGCTCATGTAGCCCAGATCCTCCGCAATGATCTGCCGCTTGCCCAGTGCCTGCTCCACGGCACGGAACAGCTCCATGCCGGGTCCCTTCTCCCAGTGCCCCTCCACAGCGGTCTCGCTGCCGTAGGGGATGGAGAAATACTCGTCAAAGCCCCGGAAGTGGTCGATGCGCACCACGTCGTACAGCTCAAAGCAGTACCACAGCCGGGTGATCCACCACTGATAGCCGGTGGCACGGTGTGCCTCCCAGCGGTAGAGGGGGTTGCCCCACAGCTGCCCGGTGGGCGAAAAGCCGTCCGGGGGGACTCCTGCCACTGCCGTGGGCAGGTTGTCCTGATCCAGCTGGAACAGCCCGGGGTTTGCCCATGCGTCTGCGGAATCCAGCGCCACATAGATGGGGATGTCTCCGATGATCTTGACGCCCTTGCTGTTGGCGTATTCTTTCAGCCTGCGCCACTGCTGGTCGAACTTGAACTGCAGATACTTGTGGTACTCCACCTCAAAGTACAGCTCCCGGCGGTAGTAGTCCATTGCCGGCTGCCAGCGCAGACGGATATCCTCTGCCCACTGGGTCCAGGGCTTTCCCTCAAAGCGGTCCTTCACCGCCATGAACAGGGCAAAGTCCTCCAGCCACCACTTATTTTTTTCGCAGAACGCCCGGAACTCATCGTTATGCCCGATATCACTGCGGGAATACGCCAGCCGCAGCAGACGCCCCCGTTCTGTGTACAGGCGGCTGTAGTCGATGTCGTCTGCCCTGCGTCCAAAGTTTGCCTTTTTGCACTCGGCAGCGGTCAGCACACCCTCTTCCACCAGTGCATCCAAACTGATGAAATAGGGGTTGCCCGCAAAGGCAGAAAAGCTCTGATAGGGGCTGTCGCCGTAGCTGGTGACTCCCAGAGGCAGGATCTGCCAATAGGTCTGTCCGGCGTCCTTGAGCCAGTCCACAAAGTCGTATGCTTCCTGCGAAAAGCAGCCGATTCCGTAGGGGGACGGCAGACTGCTGATGGGCAGCAAAATGCCTGCACTTCTCTGCATCTTCCTTTACCTTTCTTTATAACTCGATCAGGATCCCTGCATGGTCGGAGACCCGGGGTTCCCGCTGTCCATTGAATACCACCCGGCTGCTTTTTACCGCAGCTGCCTTAGAGCACCAGATCTGGTCGATGCGCTTTTTTGCCGCCGCATCCGGGGCATCCCGCCAGCCGTCGATCGCCTCCACCACGGTGTAGCCATCGTCCCGCTGCTGTGCCAGACGGTAGGTGTCCTGCCAGCCGCTGCCCAGGATCAGGTCGTAGCCTTCCCTGCGCACATCCGCTTCGCTGTTGAAGTCTCCCAGCAGAAAGGCGGTGGGTTTTGCGCCTGCCGCCCGGGACAGTTTTTCCCATTGAGCGGCAAAGGGTTCTTCTTCGTCCTTCCACCAGCCCATGTGCACGGCGTAATACCAGACGTCTCCCGCACAGACGCCCAGCGTGCGGCGGGTCTTCCAGTAGCTGTAATCGTCGGACTTGCTCAGCAGCAGGTTTTCGGCGGCGGTGATGGGGGCACGGCTGAACACCGCCATGCCCTCGTCGTATTTGTCGTAGCCTATCTTTGCCGGGAGCCAGCTCCAATGGTAGTGCACGCCCCGGTCTGCCAGCATTTTTGCCACGGCTGCGGCATGGTTATCCGTCTTCAGGGGCACCCCGTTGCCGGGGCAGGGGGTATACCCTGCCGGAATCTCCCCCAGCAGGGGGGCAGCGGCGGTCTGATTCACCTCCTGCAGGGCGAACACCTCCGGCTGCTCCGCTGCCATAAAGTTTACAAAGATCTCCCGCTTTGCCTCATAGTCCGGTTCTGTAAGGCTGTGGGTATTCAAAGTCAGCAGTTTCATAATTTTTACAGAATATCGTTGATATCAGATTTCAGGACGTCTGCCTTGGGGCCGTACACCGCCTGGATGCCGTCTCCCTTTACCAGCAGGCTCAAAGCGCCTTCCGCCTTCCATGCGGCAAGGTCTGCCACCTTGGCGGGATCCTTTACGGTGACACGGAGACGGGTCATGCAGGCATCCACCAGCACGATGTTCTCTCTGCCGCCCAGCAGGGCAATGATCCGCTCTGCCTGTCCGTTGTCCGCCTTTTTGTCCGCTTTCTTCTCGGTCTTGGGGTCGGCGGCGGCATCGTCGGCGTTGTCATCGGTATAGTTGCCCAGACGACCCGGCGTTGCCAGCTGCAGCTTGCCGATCATAAAGTATGCCACAAAGTAGCCAATGACGAAGAATGCGATCACACAGAGCACAAAGTTGATGATATCGCCCCCCAGACCCGCCTGCAGGGACATGGGGATACGGGTGATGAACTCCAGATTGCCAAAGGAGTGGAGCCGCAGATGGATGATGCCTGCCATGGCAAAGGCGCAGCCCTGCAGCAGAGCGTACACGATGTACAGGGGCATAGCGCAGAACATGAACATGAATTCCAGCGGCTCGGTGACGCCGGTGAGGAACACCGCCAGTGCGGTGGAGATGAACATGGACTTATACTTTGCACGCTTGTCGGCGTCCACCCGGCGGAACATGGCAAGAGCGATGCCCAGCAGCAGACCGGTAGCACCGATCATCTGACCTACCTTGAAGCGGGCGGGGGTAACGGTAGCCAGCAGGTTGTTGTAAGCAGCCATGTCGCCAGCCTTTTTAAAGTTGATCAGGTCGTTTGCCCATGCCAGCCACAGCGGGTCCTGACCAAACACCTGACTGCCTGCGTTGACGCCGGTGGCAATGGTGTAGGTGCCGCCGAAGGAGGTGTAGTTCATAGGAATGGTCAGCATATGGTGCAGACCAAAGGGCAGCAGCAGACGCTCCAGAGTACCGTAGATAAAGGGGGCAAGGACCGGAGAAGTCTCGGAAGAGTTGGCGATCCAGATACCAAAGTTGTTGATGCCGGTCTGGACCACAGGCCAGAACAGTGCCAGCACCATGGAGATGACCACCGAGTAGGCAATGACCACCATGGGCACAAAACGCTTGCCGTTGAAGAAGGCAAGGGCGTCCGGCAGCTTGCGGAAGTTGTAATATTTATTGTATGCCACGCCGCCCACAAAACCGGCGATGATGCCTACGAACACGCCCATGTTCAGCGCCGGAGCACCCAGCACAGAGGTAAAGTAGCCGTTGACGGCGATCTCCCGCCCGAACAGGGTGTGGGTCACGGCGTTGGGGTCTGCCAGCATGGCGCTGGTGACGCCAAAGATGTTGCCGGTGATCACGTTGATGAGGGCAAACGCCAGCACCGCCGCAAAGGCACCGCCGGCACGCTCTTTTGCCCAGCTGCCGCCGATGGCGACGGCAAACAGAATGTGCAGATTGTTGATGACTGCCCAGCCGATGTTCTCCATAGTGGTGCCGATGGTCATGACCGCTGCAATGTCGCCGCCGCCCATCTGCACCAGCTTGCCCAGACTGATCATCAGACCGGCGGCGGGCATGACGGCGATGACCGTCATCAGTACTTTGCCCAGCTTTTGTAAGAAGTCGAAATTGATGAGCCCCTTTTTGCCCGGAGCTGCTTTTGTTGTTGCCATGGTGTTCCTCCTTGTTTCCTTTTGCGTTCTCCAGTGCAAGCGTTACGCTACGTTTGCACAACTTTACGCAACAAGAATAATCCAGTTCCGCAATTTTTACAAGAGTTTTTTGATGCAAAAACAAACTTTCTACGTTTTATACAACTGTCTAAAGGATTCTTTGTGGAAATTATCGAAGGAACGCAGGGTGCAGCGTTGCACGATCTACGCAATCCGTTGTGCAAACATTGACATCGGGTGCAAACAGCCTTACAATAGATGTACTAAATCCGGGAGGAACAGACTATGGCAGTTACCATCAAGGACGTAGCGGCGGCGGCAGGGGTCTCGCCTTCCACCGTGTCCCGCACCTGCAAGGACAGCCCTTCCATCAGCCGGGAGACCAAGGAGCGGGTGCGCCGCATCATGGCGCAGCTGGGCTATGAGCCTAATTTTGAAGCCGAGCCGGCGGAGGCTTTTTCCAAGACCATTGGCATTATTCTGCCTTCCTCCCAGCGGGACGTCTACGAAAACGCCTTCCATCTGGAGATCATCCGGGGCATCGGGCAGTTCTGCAACCAGCGGCGGTATGTGAATACAGTCATCACCGGGCAGGACGATGCCGAGGTTCTGGACGCCATCCAGAGCATGGTGGCAAACGCACAGGCAGACGGCTTTATCCTGCTCTATTCCAAAAAAGATTGCCCTGTGGCGGCGTACCTCCGCAGCGAGGGGCTGCTCCATGTCATTGTGGGCAAGGCGGCGCAGTCTGCCAACCAGACCATCTATATCGACAACGACAACGCCCTTGCCGGGGAGGAAGCCGCCGACTACCTCTACGAAATGGGACACCGCCGCATTGGCTATTTTGGGGTCAGCAACGCCATGCTGTTCTCCGCAGAGCGCAAGCGGGGCTACCAGCTGTCTCTTTTGAAACACGGCATCACCCCCCGGGAGGAGGACTGCGTGGAGGTCAACTCCCTGAGCGATGCCTACGAGCAGCCGTTGAAGGCACTGCTCACCGCCCCGGACCGTCCCACCTCCCTGCTGGTCAGTGACGACATCCTTGCGGTGGTGCTGGAACAGTTCTGCGGCAAACTGGGGCTGCGCATCCCCAAGGACCTGTCCATCGTGTCCTTCAACAACTCCCTGTTCTCCCGCATCACCAGCCCCCAGCTGACCACGGTGGACGTAAACCCCTACCAGCTGGGCATGGAGGCTGCCAGCCAGACCATCAACCACATTGAGAACCCCAACCTTCTGGCGACAAAGATCATCGTGCCCCACAAGCTCATCCCCCGGGAGAGCTGCTGTCCGCCGCCGGAGGTCTGAACTTAAAACAAAAAATCATCTGCCACAATTCTCCCAAACGGTTTAAGCTCCGTGAGAGTTTGTGGCAGATGATTTTATTTTTTAGCTGGCTCGCCCTCTCCGTCATTGCTTACGCAATGCCACCTCTCCCAAAGTGAGAGGCTTTGGCAGTCCACGCTAAGTTTATCGTTTTGCCAAGGGCTCTCCCCTTGACAGATTTCCCCCGGTCGGGGGAAAATGGCAAAGCCAAAAAGGGGAATAAGCTGCTGAGCATTGCGAAGCTGAGAGGGCAAGGATGCTGACCCTATTTATTTTTTCCGGTACTCCCGGGGGGTCATGCCAAAGTGCGCCTTGAAGGCACGGTTGAAGTAGGACAGGTTCTCAAACCCGCACCGGGAGGCGATGGTCAGCACCGTCTCGTCGATGGTCTGCAGCGCCTCGGCGGCGGCATTCAGCCGGTATTCGTTGAGAAAGGCGACAAAGCTCTGCCCGGTCATCTGCCGGAACCACCGCATAAAATGGCTGGCACTGCAGGAGCAGACCCCGGCGGCATCGGCGACCCGGAGTGGCTCGGCATAATGGGCGGAGAGCCATTGCAGCACCGTTTTCAGCCGCCGGGTGTCGGCGGTCTCGGCAGGCGGGAGAGTCTTGCCCTGTGCAAGGAGAAGAGCAAGAAACCGCAGCAGCGCCCCTTTTACCAGCAGTTCGTAGCCCGGGAGCTTGGCACGGTTGGCATCCTCCAGCTCCCGCAGGCAGGCGGCGGCTTGCAGATAGCACAGGTCGTTGGAGGTCAGACGCACCGGCAGCGGCAGCCGTCCGCTCTGGATGGGCAGCAGATATTTCTCGGCGCAAAGGTCCTCGGCACCTCCCAAAAGCTCCAGCTCAAAGATAATATTTTCGTATTCCATACGCTGTCCCTGCGCCTGCCGCAGCCCATGGAGGGTCCCCGGAGCAAAAACAAAGATATCTCCCCCGTGAGCCGGATAGCTCACTGCCCCCACCTGCACCAGCCCTGTGCCCTGTTTGACAAAGACCAGCTCCATGCTCTGGTGCCAGTGGAGCGCCACCTGAGGGAAGTCCCCCGGAATGGTACAGGGATATAGATTGAAGGGGAACCGTACGGCACCGTGGTGCTTGGTTTCCCGTAAAGATGCCCGATTTTGCATTCTCTCACCTCCTGATGATAGGATTATACCATAATTTGCACTTTTTAGGCAAGATTCCGATCGTTTTATGTGGTATATCTGGAAGCACAGATGTCAAACCTGTTTTCCGTAAGGTGTATCTGAAAACAATGAAAATAACACAGGCGGGATCTAAGGCAAAGAGCCGCAGGGATCCTTTGCGGATCTCAAGGCTGTTTAGCGCAAGATCCAGCTGTGTTTGTAGAAATAGACTTTTCGACATTTCAGATACACCCTAACAAAGGAGGATGCTTTTATGAGCTTTACCGAAACCTTGCAGAGTCTCACCGGAAAGCTGCTGGCGGACTGCACCGACCAGGAGCTGTATCTGGCATTGCTGGAGCTGGTGCGGCAGAAGAGCGCCGACCGGGTACAGCCGGTCACCGGGCGCAAGCTGTACTATATCAGCGCCGAATTTCTCATCGGCAAGCTCCTGTCCAACAACCTTATCAATCTTGGTCTGTACGATGAGGCACGGGACGCCCTTGCCGCCGCCGGCAAGAGCCTTTCGGACATTGAAGAGGTGGAGCCGGAACCCTCTCTGGGCAACGGCGGTCTGGGTCGTCTGGCGGCATGTTTTCTGGATTCGCTGGCAACGTTGAACCTGCCCGGCGACGGCGTGGGGCTGCGGTATCACTTTGGTCTGTTCCATCAGTCCTTTGAGGACGGCGTACAGAACGAAAAGCCGGACCCCTGGCTCACCGCCCACAGCTGGGCAGAAAAGACCGACACCACCTACCCGGTGCAGCTGGCAGGCAAGGAGTATACCGCCCGGCTGTACAAGCTGGCGGTCACCGGTTACGAGGGTCGCACCAACACCCTGAACCTGTTTGATCTGGACACCATCGACGAAAGCATCGTCCACGACGGCATCGCCTTTGACAAGACTGCCATCGACAAGAACCTGACCCTCTTCCTCTACCCCGACGATTCCGACGAGGCAGGGCGCCGTCTGCGGGTGTACCAGCAGTATCTGATGGTCTCCGCCGGGGCACAGCTCATTCTGGCAGAGTGTGCCGCCCGGGGCTGCAATTACCACGATCTGGCGGACTACGCCGCCATCCAGATCAACGACACCCACCCCAGCATGGTGATCCCGGAACTGATCCGTTTGCTGGGGGACCGGGGCATCGAATTTGAGGAAGCGGTGGAGATCGTCACCAGGACCTGCGCCTACACCAACCACACCATTCTGGCGGAGGCGCTGGAAAAGTGGCCCCGCACCTATCTGGATGCGGTGGTGCCCCAGCTGATGCCCATTATCGAAAAGCTGGACGCACTGGCACGCACCCGCACTGAGGACGAGAGCCTTGCCATCATCGACAAGGATGACCGGGTGCACATGGCGCACATGGACATCCACTTTACCCACTCCACCAACGGTGTGGCAGCCCTGCACACCGAGATCCTGAAAAACTCCGAGCTCCACGGCTTTTATGAGCTGTACCCGGAAAAGTTCAACAACAAGACCAACGGCATCACCTTCCGCCGCTGGCTGCTGGAGTGCGACCCCCGCCTGACCGCTGCACTGGAACAGCACATCGGCTCCGGCTTCCGCAAGGACGCCGCCCAGCTGGAAAAGCTGCTTGCCTTTGCCGAGGACGAGGCCGTGCTGAACCAGCTGACCGCCGTGAAAAAGGCAAATAAAAAGGCTCTTGCCGACTGGCTGCTGCGGACCCAGAAGGTGACCGTGAACCCCGATGCGGTGTTTGACATCCAGTCCAAGCGGCTGCACGAGTACAAGCGTCAGCAGCTGAACCTGCTGTACCTCATCCACCAGTATTACGAGCTCAAGGCAGGGCACCTGCCTGCCGCTCCGCTGGTGAGCATTTTTGGTGCCAAGGCAGCTCCCGCCTACACCATTGCCAAGGACATTATCCACGCCCTGCTGACCCTGTCCAAGGTCATCGCCGCCGACCCGGAGGTCTCTCCCTGGCTGCAGGTGGTGTTTGTGGAAAACTACAACGTCACCGCCGCCGAAAAGCTGATCCCCGCCTGTGACCTGTCGGAGCAGATCAGCCTTGCCTCCAAGGAGGCTTCCGGCACCGGCAATATGAAATTTATGCTGAACGGCGCTCTGACCCTTGGCACCATGGACGGCGCCAACGTGGAGATCAGCCAGCAGGTGGGCGAGGAGAACATCTATATCTTTGGTCAGACCTCCGATCAGGTCATCCACCGCTACGCTGTGGGAGACTACGACCCCGCCCAGTGGGTGGAGGGAGACGCCAACATCCGCCGTGCCATCGACTTCCTCACCGGTCCGGAGATGCTTGCCGCCGGTCATGCCGAGAACCTGACCCGCCTGCAGAACGAACTGGTCCACAAGGACTGGTTCCAGACCCTGCCGGACTTCAACGCCTATGTGGTGCGCAAGGGGCAGGCACTCAGCGATTACGCCTGCGACCCCATGGGCTGGCGGCGCAAGTGTCTGGTGAACATCGCCAAGGCGGGCATGTTCTCCTCCGACCGCACCATTGCCGAGTACGACCGGGACATCTGGCATCTGGGCAAATAAGCGTTTTACCGCTGCGTTTCTCATCCTATTCTCAAAAGCTGCCGCACATTGCCGTGCGGCAGCTTTTTTGTTGTGCAGACGGCTCCAGTGGCTGCCCAAAAGCAGGCATCGCCTCCCGTGCGGCGCCCCCTGCACCGTCCAGATGCACCCAGTAATGGCGCCAGCAGCTTTGCCCCGGGGCGGTACAGGGGTGGGCGTATCGGTGCGCATCACGCTGCTCAAAGCTTTTCCGCTGGTCCACAGCGTTTTGGCACCGGCGGTCGCTTCGATTTCAAAGGCGGTCTGGCGCACGCCTCCGGCGCACTGCCACGATAAAAGCAGCGTCCCGGCATCCATGTCGAGGGGCTGGGTCAGATGATTCGTTTTTAGACAAAGAGCTGCTGACCCGCCTCCCGCTGCTTGCATCCTGTGAAAAATACGATTATAATAGAAACCGTCCAATTTATTTCATACAACGTTGTACTACGATCAAAAAGAAGAGGCTCCCTATGCAAGAACAGAACATTGCACAAATGCTTGAAAATCCATTCATGCAATATAATCACATCGAGATCGTATCGGTAACATCGGACAGCGCCGTCATGTCGCTGGATATCCGGCGGGATACCACCAACATCTACGGTTATGTGCACGGCGGCGCATTTTTCACCATGGCAGACTGCTGTGCCGGGCTGACTGCCCGCTCCGACGGGCGGCAGTATGTCACCCAGAACGCTTCGGTCAATTTCATCCACAACGTCAAAGCCGGTCATCTGACCGCCCGCGGTCGGACAGTCAGCCGTCGCCGACACATCTGTGTGGTAGCTGTGGAGATCACAGACGAGACGGATACCCTGTTATTTTCCAGCACCTTTTCTATGTACTGTATCAGCGCCGTGGATTGATTGCTCTTTCTTCCCCGCCCTGCGCATGTTCTGCGTGCTGAACAGGTCTGTAAAAAGCAAACGATGGCAAAACCTCCCCGTGTAGGATAACAGAACTACACGGGGAGGTTTTGTTGTGTCCAGAAAATATGGAAAAATGCCGGTGCGTTTTTTATTGTGCTGCGTATTCTGTCAGCGGTCCGCAGCTCTCCCTGGGAACATACTCGATCGGCAGCAGCCGGCTTTCCGGCGTAGTGATCCGACCGTCCAGCTGCCCCAGCACCAGCTGGATACATTCCCGTGCCATATTCTCCATGGGCAGATAGACCACGCTCAGGCTTGGGACCGAAAAGGCATCCGATTCCTCCGGACCGTTGCCTACAGCGATCAGCCGGGGCAGCTTTTCGCCGATATATCCGGTCTCATAAAAAGCCCGCATCGCACCGTGTGCAATGGCAGAAGAACCGCAGAACACTGCGTCCGGCAGCTGCTGCTTCCACTCATGCCGCAGTCGATGCGAAACCGCCTCGTAACCGCCTCGTATACTATTTTCGCAATACCGGTTGGTCAAGATCGTCAGCCCGTGGTGCTCCCCCTCCAGCCGGAACCCATGCATCCGGTTTTCCATCCCTTCAAAGACCGGGCTGCTCGTCAGGACTGCCGCCGTCTTGCATCCCTGATCTGCAAAAGCACGCGCTGCCAGAGCACCCATCTTCAGATCATCCACATTGACGCTGCAGTACCCATTGCAAACACGGTTGTACAGCACCACCGGGATCGGCAGCTGCGTGTCCTCCAAAAACTGCAGATCCGCATAGGACGCATTACAGATGATCGCCGCATGGCAGTTTGCGCCGCTGGTCAGTGCCTCACTTTCCTTCAGGTGGTCGTTGACATACGGATAGATGACCAGCCGCACCGGACGTGCCGTTTTTTCAATTTCGGCTCGCAGACCGTCCCAGAAGCGGAGCATCATGCTGGCACGGAAATCCTGCGCCCAGAACATCGCCACCACCAGCTCATTGGCACCGCTGCCGCCCCGCAGACTCCGAGCAGCCATATTGGGTTGGTAGCCAAGCCGTGCCGCCGCCGTAAAGATCTTTTCCTGCGTAGCCGTGCTGATCTTCCGCTCTGCCGCCTTGCCGCCCAAAACAATGCTGACTGTACTGGACGAGATCCCGACCTCCTGCGCGATCTGCTTGATCGTAACCATGCTCTTTCCCACCTTTTTCTGATATCAGATCTATTGTACCCGTTTCGCAGTATCTTGACAAGCCAAAAAAGCCTCTCCCATCTCAAGCCAGCCGTTTTTGTTCACCTTGTACATTTTTCTTTTTTCTTTTTAGCCGTATCAACAAAGTTTGCATTTTTTCTCCTCCAAACTTCGTTTTTTTCTTGACATTAGTAAATCGTTGTACTACACTCAGTACGACGATTGAGTCAAACGTTATACTTATGTTTGGCGCTGATATCACTCTTTCATCTATAAAGGAGGCTATCGAATGAAGAAAGTTGCAATCGGCGGTGGTCAGGGCTTCTGGGGCGACAGCCCGGATGCAGCCATCCACATGATTCGCAATGCCGATATCCAGTATATGGGCTGTGATTATCTGGCAGAGCTGACCCTTTCCATCATGGCAAAGCAGCAGCTCAAGGATCCCGCCAAGGGCTTTGCGCCCGACTTTACCACCCGTATCCTGAAGGAGGCCGGCAAGGAGGCCTGGGACAAGCACATCAGGATCTGCACCAACGCAGGCGGCATGAACATCAACGGCTGCGTGGATGGCATCCGCCAATGGGCAGAAGGCAACAGCATGAGCGGCTACAAGATCGGTTATGTGACCGGCGATAACATCAAGGATAAGATCCCGCAGCTGCTGAAGGATGGCTGGACCTTCCCCAATTTTGACTACGACGGCAATTTCAACGATATTCTGGACAAGATCTACAACTGCAACGTCTACATCGGTCACGAGGGCATCGAAGGCTGCCTGGCAGAAGGTGCCGATGTGGTCATCACCGGTCGTGCGGCTGACAGCGCCCTGTTCCTGGCTCCTCTGAAGTACGAGTTTGGCTGGGCTGCCGATGATTGGGACAACCTGGCCCGGGGCATCATGGCAGGTCATCTGCTGGAGTGCGGCGGTCAGGGTGCCGGCGGCAACTATATGTACGATTGGCGCAACGTACCCCGCATGGACGAGCTGGGCTTCCCCATTGCGGAGCTGACCGATGATACTTTTGAGATCACCAAGGCTCCCGACTGCGGCGGCATCATCTGCGAACAGAGCTGCAAGGAGCAGTTCCTGTACGAGGTCCACGATCCTGCCAACTACCTGACCCCGGATGTCAATGTGGATATCAGCCATGCTACCATCACCCAGGTGGGTGACAACCGTGTCCGCATCGGCGGTGTCAAGGGCAAGCCCCGCCCCGACACGCTCAAGCTCTGCGTGGGTTACCACAAGGGCTGGAAGACGGTTTCCATGCTGAGCTTTGCATGGCCCGATGCCTACGAAAAGGCTCAGTACTGCGCCGAGGTCATCATGAAGAAGATGCAGCGTCGCGGCATGAAGGCTGATGACATCCACATCAGCTACATCGGTCTGAACAGCCTGCATCTGGGCGTGGCCGATATGAGCGAAGAAGCACTGAAGAACCTGAACGAGTGTGTCCTGCGTATTGCTGTGTTCAGCGAAGACAAGAGCGAATGTGCCAAGATCATTCCCGAGATCAGTCCCCTGCAGCTGAACGGCCCTCCGGGTGCCTCCTTCTTCGGCGGTCGTGCCCACGTGCAGGAAGTTATGGCACTGTGGCCCACCACTGTGCCCCGCGATGCCGTACAGGTCGAAAGTCACATTCTGGAGGTGAAGTAAGATGGCAGAGATCTATCTGAACGATATTGCTCACGGTCGCTCCGGCGACAAGGGTGATACCAGCAATGTCTGTGTGTATGCACGCAAACCGGAATACTATAAGATCATTGAGCGCGAGGTGACCCCCGAAAAGCTCAAAGCCTTCTTCGGCGACATGGTCAAGGGTGAGATCACCCGTTACGATGTACCCAGCCTGAACGGATTCAATTTTGTTATGAAACACGCTCTGGGCGGCGGTGCCACCATGAGCCTGCGTCTGGACAGCCTGGGCAAATCCATGGGCAGTGCCGTGATGCGCATGAAGATCCACGTTGAGGATGGAGAGCTGTAACATGAGTGAACATATGGCACTGGAGAACCTGACCGTTCTCGACCTGACCCGTGTGCTTGCCGGTCCTTTCTGTACCATGATGCTGGCCGACATGGGTGCAAACGTCATCAAGATCGAGGTCCCCAAAGGCGGCGACGATACTCGCAGCTATCCCCCCTTCCGCGCCAAAAATCTGAACGGTGAGCGGGAAAGCGTCTATTTTGCCAACATCAACCGCAACAAAAAGGGGATCACCCTGAACCTGAAGACCCCTGAGGGCAAGGAGATCTTTAAGGAGCTTGTCAAAAAAGCGGATATCGTGGTGGAAAACTACCGCCCCGGCGTGATGGACAAGCTGGGTCTGGGCTATGACGTCCTGAAGGAGATCAATCCCCGCATCATCTATGCGGCGGTCTCCGGCTTTGGCTGCTACGGTCCCTACCACCTGCGCCCGGGCTATGATATTCTGGCTCAGGCGATGGGCGGTATGATGTCCATCACCGGTTCCAAGGGCGGAGAGCCCACCCGTGCCGGTTCGGCACTGGGTGATATTCTGGGCGGACTTCATGTGACCATCGGCATCCTTGCCGCAGTCAACGCCCGCACCATTACCGGCAAAGGACAGCGGGTGGATGTGAGTCTGATGGACAGCATGATCGCTGCCACCGAGAACACCGCCCTGAAGTACATCGAGTCCGGCAATATCCCCGCCCCCATGGGCAACCGTTATGCTGCCGTTTCCCCCTACGACAGCTTCAGCTGCAAGGGCGGCAAGGTCATCATTGCCGCCGGAAACCAGAAGCTGTACGAGAAGCTCTGCAACGAGGTGTTGGAACGTCCCGATATGATCACAGATCCCCGATTTGTGGATATGCCTGGTCGCCTGGCTAACCAGGATGCCATTGCAGAGGTCATTGAGGAGCGGATCAAGGATCTGACCCCCAACGAGGCCGCCGAGCTGGTGCTGGCACACGGTATCCCCGCAGGTCCCATTATGAACATCAAGGAGATCCTGAACGATCCCCATGTCAAGGAGCGGGAGATGTTCGTGGAGATGGATCATCCCACCCTGGGCAAGGTCACCGTGAACGGCTGCGCCATCAAGCTGATGGACACCAAGCCCTCTGTTCGCACTCCCGCCCCCCAGCTGGGGCAGGACAACCGGGATATCTTTGAAGGTATTCTGGGTATGACCGAAGAGCAGTTCAACACTCTGCACGATAAGCAGGTGTTCTGATCTCTGACCACCTTTATACACATTCATATTATTGAGGAGAAATCACATGCTGGCAGTATTAGGGTTCGTAACCATTCTGCTGGTGCTGGCACTGATCATGAGCAAGAAGGTCTCTACCCTTGTAGCTCTGATCTTTGTTCCTGCCATCACCGGCTTCATCGCAGCATTTATCAATGCCCCCAATGTTATCCTCCAGGCCGCACAGGCTGCTGCCGAAAAGGCCGGAACTGCTTATGTTGAGCCGGTCATCACGTTCGGCACCCGCTTTACCAAAGCACTTTCCATCCTCAGCGCAGATTATATGGGCAAAGGTCTGGGCAGCATCGTTGCCACAGGTGTCATGTTCATCTTTGCCATCCTGTTTTTCAGCACCTGCTCGGATGCCGGTGTCTTTGATCCTATCATCAACCGCATCCTGAAGTTTACCGGCGAGGATCCCGTCAAAGTTTGTGTCGGCACCTTCCTCATCGGCTGCATCTGCCATCTGGATGGCTCCGGTGCTACCACCTTCCTTATTGCCATCCCCGCCTGCATGCCCCTGTTCCAGAAGCTGAAGATGAACCTTTGGGTAGAGGCTACCATCGTGGCGCTTGCCGCAGGCATTATGAACGTTATGCCCTGGGGCGGTCCCACGGTCCGTGCAGCCGCTGCCATGTCCGGTCTGGGCTATGAAGTCACCGGCAGCGAGCTGTGGGTGGGCATCATGCCTGCCTGGATCGCAGGTTTGGTGGTCTGCCTGCTCGTCGCAGCTTTCCTGGGCAAAAAGGAAGCCAAGCGCATTGCCGCAGGCATCCCTGCACAGGAGGTCACCGGTCTGACCGAAGCAAAGGTCGCCAACACCTCCAACGAGCTGACACGCTCCGGCTGGCGCTGGTACTTCAATGTGGCGCTGATCCTGGTCATCCTGTACATCCTCGTTACCAACCGTCTCAGCCCGGCTGTCACCTTTATGATCGGCTACTGCATTCTGCTCATCGTCAACTACCCCAGTGTGGATCTGCAGCACAAGATCATCAACAGTCACGCACAGGCTGCATTCTTGATGGTCTCCATCGTCTTTGCCGCAGGCGCATTCACCGGTGTGGTCAAAAATTCCGGTATGCTGGCTGCCATGACCGACGCTCTGGTCTCCATCATCCCCACCAGCATGGGCACCTTTATTGCCCCCATCGTCGGTCTGTTCAGCGTTCCGCTGAGCCTGCTGTTTGACCCGGACTCCTACTACTACGGCGTTATGCCGGTCATCGCCAACGCTGTTTCCGCCATGGGTGGCAACGCACTGGCTGTGGCAAAGGCTTCCATCATGGGTCAGATGACGCTGGGCTTCCCGCTCAGCCCCCTGACGGGTGCCACCTTCCTGCTGCTGGGTCTTTCCGGTCAGGATCTGGGCGACCATCAGAAGCACACCCTCCCCTACGCATGGCTTGCATCTGCCATTATGGTCGCTGTGGGCTGCGTAGCCTGCGGGCTGCTGTTCTGAGGTCTCACCAAATAAACACCTTCCTCCTTTTTTCATCCCTTTCTTCATTCTGATTCCGAAACGTCTGCCGGGCGGAATACCCGCAGCACGCCACGGAATGCGTGCAGACCAGCAGACTGCCATCCGGTGCTCCGGGTGGCGTCGGCTGGTTTTGCCGTTTTTGAAGGATACCGTCCTGCCCTTGGGGCAGAAAGGAGTTTTCTCTTATGCCCGATCCCATCCAGTCTCCTGTTCCTGCAGCGGACGAGCTGGCTGCACAGGTGCTGCTGCTGGCACAGAGTCGGTTGACTGCCGACCTGCGTTTTTTATCCTCTGCGCTGGAACAGCTGAAGCCGATCCCCGTCCCTGCGCTGGACGCCCTGTTTGCCGGGGATGGTCGCCGCTTATACTATTGTCCCGAAACGCTGCTCCGCACATTCCGGGCAAAGCAGTCTATGCCCACCCGTGCCCTGCTGCACGTCACCCTGCACTTTCTGCTGGGGCATCCCTTTCAGCGGCAGGAAATGGATCGCCGCCTGTGGAGCCTTGCCTGCGACATTGCCGCCGAGGAAGTCATCCGGGAACTGGAGATTCCCTCCTGCGCCCTGCCGGACGATGCTATGCAGGACAGCTGGCGCAGCCGGCTGCAGGACGCCTGCCCTCACCTGACGGCAGAAACAATCTATAATTTCCTGCTGGAGCGGCAGTACCCCACCGATGTGCTGGCGGAATTGACCCGTTTTTTTGCCCGGGACAGCCATGCGCTCTGGTATGCTGCACCCCGGTCCGGCTCTCGTCCGGCTGCCGGCGGGCAGCTGCTGCCTGCCGGGGAGGAGGATCCTGCCGACGAGACCGAGCTGCGCAAAGCCGACACCCGGGACGAAACACTGCAGCAGATGCAGCAGCGGCAAAAGGAAGCCCTGCGCAGGCAATGGAAGCAGCTGGCGCGCCAAGCCAAGACCGATCTGGAGACCTTCAGCCGCCGTCACGGCAAGCGTGCCGGCGCATTGATGGACGGGTTAGAGCCTGTGACCTTTGAAGAGTGCGACTATACCGACTTTCTTCGTCGGTTCGGGGCACAGAACGAGGTACTGCAGCTTTCCGAGGACGAATTTGACCTTATCTATTACACTTACGGTCTGCGCACCTACGGCAACGTTCCTCTGGTCGAGCCTCTGGAATACCGGGACGACAAGCGCATCCGGGAATTTGTTATTGCCATCGACACCTCCGGCAGTGTGCAGGGCGATATCGTTCAAAGCTTTTTGCAGCGCACCTGCGACGTTCTGCGGCAGAGTGGTTCCTTCACCGAACGGGTAGAGATCTATCTCATCCAATGTGATGCCGAGGTACAGAGCGTGGAGCGGCTGACCAGTCTGGACCAGCTGCATGAGCTGATCCCCCGGCTGAAGCTCCGGGGCTTCGGCGGCACCGACTTCCGACCAGTGTTCGCCTATGTTGACAGGCTGCTGGAAGAGAAAAAGCTGACGAACCTCAACGGTCTGCTCTATTTTACCGATGGCGTGGGCACCTATCCGGAAAGATCCCCTGCCTACAAGACCGCCTTCATCTTTAACCGTGACGACCATATCAGCCCCCACGTTCCCAGCTGGGCCATCCGGGCTGTACTTACCACCGACAACATCCGCCTGCTTGAACCGCAGAAGACCCGAACCGAGGAGGATACCGAATCATGGATATAGCAAGTGCTAAGCAACAGATCAAAAACACCGTACAGATCTACCTGCAAAAGGACGCTCTGGGTCGCTACCGGCTTCCATTGGTACACCAGCGACCCATCTTCCTGCTGGGTGCGCCGGGTCTGGGCAAAACCGCCATTATGCAGCAGGTCGCCGATGAGATGGGGCTGGGTCTGGTGAGTTACTCCATGACCCACCACACCCGTCAGAGTGCACTGGGGCTGCCTGTGATCGTAGAAAAGGAATACGGCGGCAAGCACTATCAGGTCAGCGAATACACCATGAGCGAGATCATTGCCAGCGTCTACGACTGTATGCGTACCACCGGCAAAACGCAGGGCATCCTGTTTCTGGACGAGATCAACTGCGTCTCCGAGACCCTCTCCCCTGCCATGCTGCTGTTTCTGCAATACAAAGTCTTTGGTGGGCACCAGATCCCCGAAGGTTGGGTGGTGGTCACCGCCGGCAACCCGCCCCGCTTCAACAAAAGCGTCCGTGAGTTCGACGCTGCCACCCGTGACCGCCTGAAGGTGATCGAAGTTGAGCCAAGCTATGAGGCGTGGAAGACCTATGCACTGGAACACGGTGTCAGCCGCAGCGTCATCAGCTATCTGGATATCCGTCCAGAGGATTTTTACAAGGTCGAGACCACTGTGGACGGTCTGACCGTGGTAACGCCCCGTGCCTGGGAGGATCTCTCTGAGATCCTGCAGTATCACGAGGAACTGGGTCTTGCAGTCAGCGAGGAGCTGACCACCCAGTATCTGCAGAATAAACAGGTCGCCCGGGATTTTGCCATCTACTACGAACTCTATCAGAAATATCGCCAGGTCTACAATATTGACGCCATCCTGCAGGGTGTATGGGATGAGGATGTCCTCACGCAGGCACGCAGTGCCAAGATGGACGAGCGGATGAGCCTTGTCAGCCTGCTGCTGGAGGCAGTGTTCCTGCAGATGAACCGCTGCACCCTGCGCCACGATGCGCTGCGGCTTGCGGTCACTGCCTTCAAGACACAGCGTACTGCTCTGGATGTTCCCGGCGATGCCCTGACCGCCCTTGCCGGGCTGGAGGACAACTGGCGTGCCGAAGCCAACAAAGCCCCCGCCGCCCGGCAGAATGTCTATCTCGATCTTCTGTCACTGACCGCCCAATGGCACGGAGAGCTTTCTGGCTCCACCCCCTTTGCCGCCCTCAAGACCTGTTATCAGCACTCGGTCGCTGACCTGCAGACCGAGGTCGCAGAGACGCAGAAGAAGCTTGGCAATCTGCTCCGTTTTTTGCAGGAAGCCTTTGGTAAGGGGACGGAGCTGAGCATGGCGGTAAACGATCTGACCGTAGCTCCCGTTGCCACCGCATTTCTGGGGCAGTTTCTCAGCACCGATTACTTTGCAGCCAGCCGGGATCTGCTGCTGCACCGGCAGTCGGAGCAGCTGCTGCACCAGATCGATCTGACAGGACTGGTATAAAATGAAACTGCTGCAATTTGAAGTAACCAACGCCGGAACGCTGGGCAACCGCTGGACACCCCCCGCCCCGGAAACAAAAAAGACCTTCTCCCTGCCCGGAGCTGCGCTGGCAGCTCTCTTGCAGGAGGATGAAGACGAGGATGATTGGGGCGGTGACGCTCCCGACATGAGCACAGAGTTTGCACGACTCGGTCATCTGAACGAAGTGTCCGATACCGATGCCCTGCCTCTGACAGCCGATTTTGCCCCTTTGCCGGACGGCTCTCTGGCGCTGGTGCGCTGGCCCCGGCTGGCACGACCTGCCATGGTGCCCGACACTGTAGAAGGCTGCACCGTCACCGCCATTGCCGCCACCGCCTTTGCCGCCAGCCATCTGGATGAGGACTGCTTTGCGCAGTTCGGGCAATCGCCTATCAGTTTCAGCGTATTTTGTATGCGAATGGGTCGCAATGTCACTACGGAAACGCTGGACGAAGGTGGACCGACTTCCGTCACCCTGCCGGACAGTATCACCCACATTGGTCCCTATGCGTTCTACCACTGCACAAATCTGACTTCCATCACCCTGCCGGATGCCATTTCTGCCCTGCCTGCAGGTGTGTTCGGCGACTGCAGCCGCCTGACCAGCATTCATCTGCCGGAGCAGCTGCAGACTCTGGGCTATCTGCCCCGCCCCACCGACCAGCTCATGCCGGATGTCGGCACCTTTGCCGGGTGCCATGCCCTGAAACAGCTGACGCTGCCCCCTCATCTTAAAGCACTGGGTGCTCACAGCTTCAACAGTTCCGGTCTGGAGACACTGACTGCACGGGATGCCGGGTGTGAAGGTTGGAGCCGTACGGTCACAGTGGCAGCGTCTGCATTTGACCACACTGCCGCACTGCTCTGGCTGGAAAAGACTGATGTTTCCGGTCATGTGCTGGCGCGGCTGGGTCTGCCCGTGGCTCGGGATAAAATTCTGGCAGGCGATGCCAAATTCGGAGCCATCCTGCGGGTACCCGTGCTGTTTTTCACCCAGCCGATGCCCTACTTCGACCAACTGACCCAGGACGCCTTCCGGCTGGATTTTTCGGCCCGCATGGCACTGGCTCGTCTGGAAGCCTCTGCAGGGCTTTCCCCTGCCGACCGCCAGTGGTATTATACCGTTCTGGTGCAGTACTTCGACCGGGCTCCACAGTTCATGCCCTGCCCGGCAGAGCAGGCGTATGCAGCTTTGTTCCGTTTTCTCTGCCGTTGTGAATTGCTGACTGCTGACGATGTCAGTTCCATCCTCCGGATGGCGGGTGCGCTCTGCCTGCCCGCCGAGCTCATCAGCGAAATGATGGAGGTGCGCACCCGTCGGTTTGAAACAGTCACCGGCTTTGAGGATCTGGAGTTGGATTGAGCAGAACCATAGACACTGCGTAGAAAATGCCCAGAATGCAGGTGCCACCGTTTTCAGCTGAACGCAAGACTTTTTCCAAATAAAAGCCTCCATCATTCTCAGATCGTCCAATTTTGGCTTGCCGATTGCTGATGCCGGCATTTGCAGCAAATATAACACAAAACGGCAAGGTCGCTTGGCGGCAGGCGACCTTGCCGTTTTGGGCTAAGATGAACTATCATTTCGGTACGCCGGAGCATCTGCGGACGCTCCGGCGTACCATTTTTTACAGGGGAAGCTTCTGCCAGTGGCATTTTTTGTAAATCCCATGGAGCTTGTCGGGGCAACGCCCCTCCATCTGCTGTCGCAGACCGCACTGCCGCTTAAAAGCCCCACTGAGGCTTTCATTGTTCCACTTTACTCCACAAACGCGAATTTGACACTTTGTATTTATCGAGAATACTCTTGAAACCATTTTGCAAAGCGTGATTTATTGAAAATAATGAATTTATATAGTTCTCCATTTTTCATATTAACTGTTGCAATTGGAAAGACTATCCACTTCCAAGAGATTTCTTTTATTTCCTGCATCGGCAAAACTAAATTTCTGTATTTTTTGCCAACTGTAAGCTTGTTTGTCTTGTAAGTAAGCGACTGACTATCGAGGTACAGACCTCCTCCAACTATTCCATTGTGACACAAACTGCAAACAAAAGATTTCATAGAAACATCCCTCCATTAAATTCCGATTTACCGGACTAAGCCAAGTGTACCATATTCGTCACTGAAAGAACACCCCTATATAGGAGAACTTGACCGTTTTACTGCGTACGTGCGTACCAACCTTCCGTACGCACGTACGCAGCGATTTGTCCGAAACACGCTCTATACAGCCGTTCCCCCTCGGAGAGCCCCCACTACACTTTGCAGACCGCAGGGATGAAAGTGTTATAGTGGGTTATTGCACTTCCGCAGAAGTGCCTTTTCCTCGCCGCAAACAGCCGGGGTGCGCCTTTGTGAGAGCTTTCTATGCGGCGAATCCACATCGCCCACAGTCGATGTAAACAGGGGTTCCAGAGGGGCGCAGCACCCTTGGCACACGACTTTGGTACAAAGTCTAGTGTGTTACACCTTTCCAGAGGTGTACAGACCTCCGATATGCAAAAAAACCATGCCAACACCTTGACGGTGCAGACATGGGACTTGATGCTTCCTCGGTCTAGCCAGGTACCCGGAACCAATCCTGACAGGCATTTGCCGTGTCATTTCTCGAAAACTGTTTTACGAATACCCAGCAGTTGGGCGCACCCTGTTTTTTACTATGCTTCATCATTTTCCACGCGCAGCATCCGGTATCCGACACCAACATGGGTCTGGATCAGATGCGGCGCATCCGGGCATCGTTCCAGTTTTTTGCGCAGGGACGCCATATAAACACGCAAGGAGGCAATGTCATTTTCCTGCGTACTGCCCCATACTTTCTGCGTGAGGGAGGTATGGGTCAGATGCAATTCATTCTCGCTCAGCCAGACGCAGCCTGCCGAGAAGTCGATCTTTAAAGGACCATTGACAAAAACCGGACTATTTATGCCGTCAGAAGCCAGCAGATTCAATCGGCGCTGCGTTACACGCAGTCTTGCCAGCAGCTCATCCACAGAAAACGGCTTTGTCAGATAATCGTCTGCGCCGTTGTCCAGTGCTTCGATCTTATCAGAATCCTCGCTCCGGGCACTCAGGACGATGATAGGCAGGTTCGACCATGTGCGGACGCTGCGGATGACCTCGATGCCGTCTATATCGGGCAGCCCAAGATCCAGCAGCATGATGTCCGGATTGTGGCTGGTAGTCATCATGATCGCTGTTTCCCCATTGGAAGCAGTCAGATATTTATAGCCGTGGGTCTTCAGGGTCGTGGTGATCAGACACCGTACCGGAACATCATCCTCTACGACCAGAATGGTCGGCTTATTCATGAATGTTCACCTCACTTTGCGGCAATGCAAAGGAAAAGACACTGCCATTGGGAATGTTGTCACGCAGGGTCAATGTTCCGCCGTGAGCCGTCAGGATCGCACGGCAGAGGGGCAAGCCCAGTCCAAGGCTGCGGTGGCTGTCTGCGATGCGGCTCTGCCCGGTATAAAACATCTCGAACACCTGTGCTTTTGCGCGATCCGGAATGCCGGGACCGTTATCTGCAACTTCCACTACGACCTGATGGTCTTTCCGGTAAGCCGAAATCTGAATGACCGAGCCCACGGGGGTGTATTTGATGGCGTTATCCACCAGATTGACAACGACCTGCATGATCAGCCGTGCATCCACATTGACCAGGAGGATCTCGTCCCCATACTCTGTTGTGATGGTGTGTTCGCAGCTTTTCCGGTTGACATGGTGCAGAGCTTCTTCAATCATCTCATCCATCAGCTGCGGTGAGATCTGCAGATTCATCCGCCCATCTTCAATGCGGGTGATAGAAAGCAGATTTTCCACCAGACCGATCAGCCATTGTGCATCGTCAAAAATATCGGTGCAGATCTTGTTCCGGGTCTCTGTATCCAGCGTTTCTCCGTTGGAAAGCAGTTCATTCCTTGCCTGCAATGCAGCTTGCTCTTTTTCCAGCGCATTTCTGCGGTTTTCGATTGCCAGCGCACCTTCGCCCAGAATGGAAAGCAGCACACTGTTTTCAAAGGCATCCAGCGGTTTTTCGGACAGATCGATCCCGATCACTCCAAACACGCCGCCTCCGGTCCGAAGCGCAAGATAGAGCCCCTTTGCGTCCGGGTAGCTATCCGTGCCTGCACCGGAACGCTTTTTGTTAGCAAACGTCCAGTTTGCTGCATCACGTTCTTCCGGTGCAGAAAAGATGTTTTGCGCCGTTTCCCCGTCAACCCAAAAAACCTGTTCTGAACCAAGATCTCCGTTTTGTTCCGGGTAGACGATCAGGCTCCGGTTCAGCAGTTTTATCAGCTGGGAAGCTGTCAGCGAAAAGATTTCTTCTTCACTTCTTGCCTTCTGCAAAAGCTGGTTTGTGTCAAAGAGTATTTTTGTACGGAATGCCGCCTGCGCAGACATTTTTGCATGGTCTTTCAGCCGTGTCGTCAACGTACAGGTAATAATGGCAGAGGTCAGCATCAGAGCAAATGTGACCTGATAACCGGGGTCATACGCATGGAATGTCAGGTATGGCTCGGTCAGAAAGAAATTATACAATGCTACACTGGCAACGGACCCCAGCACACCGCAGGTGTAACCGCTGGTACACAATGCGGTGAACAGCACCCCCAGCATATAGAGCATAATAATGTTATAACGCGCAAAGTCCAGTTGCAAGAAAAAGAAGCCGATGAGCGTGATGCAGCTCAGGATGCCTGCGGTGATCAGCAGATCACGGACAGATGGCAGAAGCGGACGGGTGAACAGCTTCCGTCCTGAACCGTAGCCGGTCTCTGCAGAAGCATCCGGGATGATATAAATATCCAGATTGGGGGCAGTCAGCGTCAATTTTTCAGTCAGTGACGGTCCACTCCAG